>NZ_LT607490.1:159043-247364 GCF_900095235.1 Janthinobacterium sp. UMAB-60 | reverse complement strand
GCATGGCCGGTGCCATGGGGCCTGCAGGCATGGCCCGGTACCGGCCCGCCATCCGGCCCCGTTTGCGGGCGGCCAACGACGTGGCGCTCCTGCCAACGTCGGCGCCAGGGCAGGGCGCCCAGCTGCAGGCGGTGTTGGAAAGCAATTACCGGAGCCTGCACCGGCGCCTGACGCGCCACCTCGGTTGCGCCGAACTGGCCAGCGACAGCCTGCACGACGCCTGGCTGCGCCTGGGCACGCTGGCGGCCGGGGACGGCGCGGCGCTGGCACACAGCCCCGTCACCTATGTGTTTCGCGTGGCCTGCAATGCGGCCATGGACAGCCTGCGCCGCAACCGTGCCTGGCTGTATGCGGACGAGGGCGATGGGGACGGCGCCGCCGTCCTCGTCGATATCCTCGCCGATACGGCGGCGGGGCCGGAACGCCTGGCCGAATTGCAGGCCGATGTGCGCCGGCTGGCGCAGGCCGTCGCGTTGCTGCCGCGGCGCCACCAGCAAGTGCTGGAAGCGCTGCGCGTGGATGAGCTGACCCGCCAGCAGGTGGCCGAGCGGCATGACATGTCGCTGCGCAATGTCGATACGGCCTTGCGCCAGGCGCTCGACCACTGCGCGCGCCACACGGGCCATGCGGCGCTGGGCGGCGCCGGCACGACCCGGCGCAGTCTGAGGCTGAAGGTACGTTCGCGTACAGACGCGTAGGAATCCGGCCGTCAGACTGGTGCTTCGGGCCTGCATGCGCCCACCCAGCCAGTTTACAGCCAGGAGGAAGCGCGACATGACAGAGATCAATCCAATCAACGCCGGCAGGCGCGGCGTGCTGATCGCCGGCGCGTTGTCAGCCACGGCCGTGGCGGTTCCCGGCGTGGCGGGAGCGGCGGAAGCGGTCAACACGGCCAGTGTTTCTCCGCCGCCGGTGTTGATGAAAGTCAACCTGGACATCAACGGCCAGCGCCGCAGCCTGGAACTCGACACGCGCACCAGCCTGCTCGACGCCTTGCGCGAACACCTGCAGCTGACGGGTACCAAAAAGGGTTGCGACCACGGCCAGTGCGGCGCCTGCACGGTGATCCTCGACGGCCAGCGCATCAATGCCTGCCTCACTCTTGCCGTGATGCATGACGGCGCTCGCATCACCACCATCGAGGGGCTGGGCACGCCCGACAAGCTGCACCCGATGCAGGCCGCCTTCATCGCGCATGACGGCTTTCAATGCGGCTATTGCACGCCGGGGCAGATCTGCTCGGCCGTCGCCGCGCTGGCAGAGATCCGCCAGGGCATCCCCAGCCACGTCAGCGCGGACTTGAACGCGGCCCCCTCGGTGACGCCGGAAGAATTGCGCGAACGCATGAGCGGCAACCTGTGCCGCTGCGGCGCGTATTCCAACATCATCGAAGCCATCACCGAAGTGGCGGGGAGGCCCGCATGAGAGTATTCAGCTACCAAAAGGCGGCCACGCCGGCCGAGGCGGCGGCCGCCGCCTTGCACACGCCGGGGGCGCGCTTCATCGCGGGCGGCACGAATCTGCTCGATCTGATGAAACTGGAAATCGAAACGCCCGCGCATTTGATCGACGTGAATGGCCTCGCGCTCGATACGGTGGAAGCCACAAAGGATGGCGGCTTGCGCATCGGCGCCCTGGTGCGCAACACGGCGCTGGCCGCGCACGCCACAGTGCGCCGCGACTACGCGGTGCTGTCGCGCGCCTTGCTGGCGGGGGCTTCCGCGCAACTGCGCAACAAGGCGACGACGGCCGGCAACTTGCTGCAGCGCACGCGCTGCCCCTACTTTTATGACACGAACCAGGCGTGCAACAAGCGCGTGCCGGGCAGCGGCTGCTCGGCCATCGGCGGCTTCAGCCGGCCGCTGGCCATCCTGGGCGGCAGCGAGGCCTGCATCGCCACGCACCCGAGCGACATGGCCGTGGCCATGCGCGTGCTCGACGCCGGCATCGACACGGTGCGGGCCGACGGCAGCACGCGCAGCATCCCCATCGCCGATTTTTACCGCCTGCCGGGCAACACGCCGCAGCTGGAAACCGTGCTGCAGCCCGGCGAACTGATCACCAGCGTGACCTTGCCCCGGCCTATCGGCGGCACGCACGTCTATCGCAAGGTGCGCGATCGCGCCTCGTATGCGTTCGCGCTGGTGTCGGTGGCGGCCATCATCTTGCCCAACGGCACGGGCCGACTGGCCCTGGGCGGCGTCGCGCCGCAGCCGTGGCGAATTTCTAGCGCCGAGCAGGCGATGCCGAATGGCGCCGCCGCCGTCAGCGAGCGCCTGCTGGCCGGCGCCCATCCCACTGCCGACAACGGCTTCAAGCTGATCCTGGCGCAGCGCACGATAGCCGCCGTGCTGGCGCCAGCACACGACCAGAAAGGCTAGGGCCATGAAATTCACGACACCCGCCACGACGAACCCCATCGACCAGCTGAAAGTCGTGGGCCGCCCCACGGACCGCATCGACGGCCCCCTGAAAACCACGGGCACGGCACCGTATGCGTATGAACAACACACCGCCGCGCCGCACGCCGCCTACGGTTACGTCGTCGGCGCGGCGATTGCCAGGGGCCGCATCGCCTCGCTTGATACCAGCGCGGCGCGCCGCGCGCCGGGGGTGCTGGCCGTGGTGACGGCGCAATCGGCAGGCAAGCTGGGAAAAGGCAAGATGAACACGGCGCATCTGCTCGGTGGCCCGGACATTCAACATTACCACCAGGCCATCGCGCTGGTGGTGGCGGAAACGTTCGAGCAGGCGCGCTCGGCCGCGCAGTTGCTTGACGTCAAGTATGTCGAGCAGCCGGGCGCCTTCGACCTGGCCAAGGCAAAAAACTCGGCGAGCAAGCCGAAGGATGGCAAGCCCGACAGCAAGACGGGCAATTTCGCCAGCGCGTATGCGAATGCCCCCGTGCGCCTGGACGCCAGCTACACGACGCCTGACCAGTCGCACGCCATGATGGAGCCGCACGCCTCGATTGCCGCCTGGGAGGGCGATACATTGACGCTGTGGACGGCGAACCAGATGGTGGACTGGGGCCGGGGCGATCTGGCCCGCACTTTGGGACTGCCGAAAGAGCAGGTGCGCATCGTCTCGCCCTACATCGGCGGCGGTTTCGGCGGCAAGCTGTTCGTGCGCGCGGAAGCCCTGCTGGCGGCGCTGGGCGCGCGCGCGGCGCAGCGTCCCGTCAAGGTGGCCCTGACGCGGCCCCTGATGTTCAACAACACGACGCACCGGCCCGCCACCATCCAGCGCCTGCGCCTCGGCGCCACGCGCGACGGCAAGATCACGGCCATCGGCCATGAATCGTGGTCGGGCGACCTGAAAGGGGGGCAGCCGGAAACGGCCGTGATGCAGACGCGCCTGCTGTACGCGGGAGCAAACCGCATGACGGCCATGCGCCTGGCCGTGCTCGACTTGCCGGAAGGCAACGCCATGCGCGCGCCGGGCGAGGCGCCGGGGCTGATGGCGCTGGAAATCGCCATGGACGAGCTGGCGGAGAAATTGAACATGGACCCCATCGTCTTGCGCATCCTGAACGACACGAAAGTGGACCCGGAAAAACCGGGCAGACCGTTTTCCCAGCGCCGCCTGATTGATTGCCTGCGCACGGGCGCCGTGGAATTCGGCTGGAAAGAGCGCCAAGCGCGGCCCGGTACGCGGCGCGACGGCCGCTGGCTGGTGGGCATGGGCGTGGCGGCCGCCTTGCGCAACAACCTCGTCATGCAGTCCGCCGCCAGGGTGCGCCTGGACGGTGACGGCATCGTCACCGTGGAAACGGACATGACGGATATCGGCACGGGCAGCTACACGATCATCGCGCAGACGGCGGCGGAAATGCTGGGCGTGACCTTGAAGCGTGTCGTCGTGCGCCTGGGCGACTCGGATTTCCCCGTTTCGGCCGGTTCGGGCGGGCAGTGGGGTGGCAACAGCTCGACGGCCGGCGTGTACGCTGCCTGCGTGCGCCTGCGCCAGGCCATCGCCGGCAAGCTGGGCTTCGACGAGAAAGAGGCGCTTTTTTCCGATGGGCAAGTCAGCCAGGGCGAACGCAGCGTGCCGCTGGCGGCGGCCGCCGCGCATGGCGACGTCGTCGCGGAAGACCATATGGAATACGGCGACCTCGACAAGAAATTCCAGCAATCGACGTTCGGCGCGCATTTTGTCGAGGTCGGCGTGGACGTCGACACGGGCGAAGTGCGCGTGCGCCGCATGCTGGCCGTCTGCGCGGCCGGTCGCATCCTGAACCCGAAGGCGGCGCGCAGCCAGGTGATCGGCGCCATGACCATGGGCGTGGGCGCGGCCCTGATGGAAGAACTGGTGGTCGACCGGCGCCGTGGCTTCTTCGTCAACCACGACCTGGCCGGCTACGAAGTGCCCGTGCATGCGGACATTCCGCACCAGGACGTCATTTTTCTCGATGAAACGGACCCCATGTCCTCGCCCATGAAAGCCAAGGGCGTGGGCGAGCTGGGCATTTGCGGCGTGGCGGCCGCGATCGCCAATGCCGTCTACAACGCGACGGGGGTACGCGTGCGCGACTATCCGCTGACCCTGGACAAGCTGCTGCGGGGGCTTCCCGAGCTCGCCTAGCCACCTTGCGCGTGACAATGCGTGTATTTTTGGTAATTTTCAAGTGCTATGCTCGGAACGCATGTTGCGGGGCAAGTTCCCGACCCGCAAGGTCATGCGCCAGGAGAATGCATGAACAGATCATCAATGCCGCCGCGTATCCTCATCGTCGATGACGAGCTGGCGCACATGCGCGCGCTGTGCGACACCTTGCGGGGACAGGCCTACGACACGACGGGGCTCGTTTCGGGCGAGGCGGCGCTGTCCCTGCTGGCCGTCGAATCGTTCGACCTGCTGCTGGTCGACCTGATGATGCCGGGCATGAACGGCATTGCCGTGGTGGAAGCGGCGCGGCAGATCGATGCGGACCTGGCCTGCATCATCATGACGGGCGAAGGCACGATCGCCTCGGCCGTGCAGGCCATGCAGGCGGGTGCGCTCGATTATGTCGTCAAGCCGTTCAAGGTGTCGGGCATTTTGCTGATACTGGCGCGCGCGCTGGAGACGCGCCAGCTGCGCATCGCCAATGCGCGCCTGGAATTGCTGCTGCGCCAGCACACGGAGGAACTCGACGCGATGAACCAGGATTTGCAGCTGGCGCGCGAAGTGGCCGAGCGGGCGAACCAGGAAAAGACCAATTTCCTGTCCAGCATGAGTCACGAGCTGCGCACGCCGCTCAACGCCATCCTGGGCTTTTCGCAGATGCTGATGTCCGATTCCATCCCCTCGACGGCGCAGGAAAAGAAAATCTTTGCCTCGCACATCTTCGGCGCCGGCCGGCACCTGTTGACTTTGATAAACGACATCCTCGATATCGCCAAAATCGAATCGGGTAATATGTCGCTGTCGATGGAGCCCGTGGACCTGGCCGGCATCTACCACGAATGCTGGCAAATGATGGAACCGCTGGCGCGCAAGCGCGGCATCACCTTGACGTTCGTCGAGGCGGTCGGCTTGCATGTGCTGGCCGACCGCACGCGCCTCAAGCAGGTACTGCTCAACTTGCTGTCGAACGCCGTCAAGTACAACCGGGAACAGGGCGAAATCCACGTCGATTGCCAGCCCGTCGATGCACGGCAGTTGCGCCTGTCCGTGCGCGACACGGGCGGCGGGTTGAGCGCCGCGCAGCTCGAAGCGCTGTTCCAGCCCTTCAACCGCCTGGGACGCGATGCGCGCGACGAGGAAGGCACGGGCCTGGGGCTGGTGGTCAGCAAGCGCCTGGCCGAAGCCATGCAGGCCAGGCTGGGCGTGGCCAGCACGCCCGGACGCGGCAGCACCTTCTGGCTCGATATCGCCAGTTGCCCGGCGCGCCAGCCGCTGCAGGAAAGTGCACCCCTGTCCGCCATTGCCCGGCCCGCGGAACCGGTACGGCTGCCGGACCGCAAGACGCTGCTGTATGTGGAAGACAATCCCCTGAATCTGGCCCTGGTGGCGGGCCTGATCCATTTTCGCCCCGACCTCGACCTGCTGTCGGCCGGCGACGGCCAGACGGGCCTGGACCTGGCGCGCCGCCACCTGCCGCAGCTGATACTGATGGACAGCGACCTGCCCGACATCAGCGGCACGCAAGTCATGCAGCTGCTGCGCGCCGATGCCCTCACCGCGCATATTCCCGTCATCGCGCTGACGGCCGTGGCCGGGCCGGGCGATATCCGCCAGGGACTGGCGGCGGGCTTTTACCGCTACCTCACCAAGCCGCTCGACGTGCTGGCGTTTTCCGAGGCCGTCAACAGCGCGCTGGAGTCGGCCACGGCGCAGCGCAGCGCATGAACGGCGCGGCGCCGGTGCGACGGGCGATCTGGCTGACGGCCATCGCGCTGTTGCTGGCGCTGGCCGCGGCAGCCATCTGGCGGCTCAATGCCCGTCCCGCCGCGCCGCCCGTCCCGGTGGAAGTGCTGCGCCTGGCCGTGAATGCGGAATACGTGGGCAGCTGCCCCGTACTGGCCGCGCGCGCACGCGGTTATTTCGCGCGCGAGGGCATCGATGCGCGGCTGCAACCATATTCGTCGGGCAAGGCGTCGCTGGAAGCCGTGCTGCAGGGCAGGGCCGACCTGGGCACCGTGTCCGACATCCCCGTGGTGCTGGCCAGCCTCAAAAACCAGTCCGTCGTCATCATCGCCAGCATCTTCGAGGCCGAGCGCGACCACGGCATCGTGGGACGCCTGGACCGCGGCGTGTCCACGCCCGCCAGCCTGAAAGGCAAGCGCATCGGCGTGACCCTGGGCACCTCCGGCCATTTCACGCTGGACGCTTTCCTGAACCGCCAGAAGCTGCTGCCCGCTGAGGTCACCTTGCGCAACTACGCGCCGGACCAGCTGGCCGGTGCGCTGGCGCGCGGCGAGGTCGACGCGGCGGCCGGCTGGGAACCTTTTTTGACGGGCATGACGCATGCCATCGCTGGCAAGGCGGCCATCTTCTATGGCGAGGACGTGTATGCGGGCCTGTTCAACGTGGCCGGCATGGGCGACTTTGTGCGCAGCCACCCGGCGACGATGCGCAAGGTGCTGCGCGCGCTGCTGGCCGGCGCGCGCTTTTGCCGCGACGAGCCCGACGCCGCGCGCGCCCTGTTTTCCACGGCGTCGGCCAGCGAGGCGGCGCGCCTGCAGGCGGCCTGGCACGGTTATCAGTTCGGCATCGTGCTCGACCAGGGTTTGCTGCTGGCGCTGGAAGACGAGGCGCGCTGGGCCATCAAGAACCGCCTGGCCGGCAGCGGCGACATGCCGAACTTCCTCGATGCCGTCTACCTGGACGGCCTGGAAGCCGTGGAGCCATCGGCCATGACGGTCATTCATTGAGAAAGCCACCGTGAAAATCGTAACGCGCTTCAAGCTGGCCGAACTGTTTTGCGTGCTGCTGGTGGCCATCATCGTCGCCGTGCTGTTCTCCACCACCATGGCGATGCAGCGCGAACTGGCGAAGAACAAGGCCGCAGGCGATATCCTGCAAGCCGTCACGTCGCTGCGCTACCTGTCGATCGAATATGCGCTGCACCATGGCGCGCGCACGCGCGCCCAGTGGCAGCTGCGCAGCGAATCGCTGGCCACGGGCTTGCTGGCCAACCCTGCCTTCAGCACCGGCGAGGAGCGCGCGCTGCTGCGCGAATTGCAGGGCGACCTGGCCGGCGTGGGGACCCTGTTCGAGCTGTTTGTGGCGAATCACCGGGAACTGGGGCAGGACCCGCAGCGGCGCGAGGTGCTGGGCGAACTGGAGTCGCGCCTGTCCGGCCAGATCATGGGCAAGGTGCAGGGCATGATCTCGGATGCGATGCGGCTGTCGGAATTGAGCAGGCAAGGCGTGCTCGATGCGCAGCAGCGGGCCAATGTCGCCGTGATGCTGTTTGGTGGCATGATCATCGCCCTGGTGGCCGGCCTGATCTATTTCACCATGACCAGCGTCACGGGACCGCTGGAAAAGCTGCGCCAGGGCACCCTGATCGTCGGCGCCGGCAAGCTCGATTTTGCGCTCGGCGTGCACACGAAAAATGAAATCGGCGACCTGGCGCGCGCCTTCGACGGCATGACGGAAAAGCTGCGCCGCACCACCGTCTCGCGCGATGAACTGGCGCACACGAATGCCGCCCTGGAAACGCAGATCGCCGAGCGCCAGCTGGCCGAGCGCAAGGTGCATGAGCAGCTCGAGCGCCTGAACCTGCTGCAGCAGATCACGCGCTCGATCGGCGAGCGGCAGGACTTGCGCAGCATCTTCCAGGTGGTGGTGCGCAGCCTGGAAGACCAGTTGCCCATCGATTTCAGCTGCATCTGCCTGTACGAACCGTCGCAGCACGCGCTGCAGGTGACGTGCGTGGGCGTGCGCAGCGAGGCGCTGGCGCAGTCGTTCATGATGGGCGAGCAGGCGCACATCCCCATCGACGAGAATGGCCTGTCGAGCTGCGTGCGCGGCAAGCTCGTGTATGAAGCCGACATCGCCGAAGTGGCGTTTCCGTTTCCGCAGCGGCTGGCGCAAGGGGGGCTGCGCGCCCTCGTCATGGCGCCCCTGCTGGCCGAGAATACGGTGTTCGGCATCCTGATCGTGGCGCGCCATGCCGCGCACAGCTTTACCAGCGGCGAATGCGAATTCCTCAGCCAGCTGAGCGAGCACGTGGCGCTGGCCGCCAACCAGGCGCAGCTCTACGGCGCGCTGCAGCGCGCGTATGACGACTTACGCCAGACGCAGCAGTCGGTGATGCAGCAGGAGCGCCTGCGCGCGCTGGGACAGATGGCCAGCGGCATTGCGCACGACATCAATAACGCCATTTCGCCCGTGGCCCTGTACACCGAGTCCTTGCTGGAGACGGAAACCAATCTCAGTCCGCAGGGCCGGCATTGCCTGGAGGTGATCGAGCGCGCCATCGACGACGTGGCCGCCACCGTGGCGCGCATGCGTGAATTCTACCGCCAGCGCGAACCGCAGCTGGCGCTGTCGCCCATCGACGCCAACCTGGTTGTGCAGCAGGTGCTGGACCTGACGCGCGCGCGCTGGAGCGACATGCCGCAGCAGCGCGGCATCGTCATCGCCCTGCGCACGGAGCTGGCGGACGGCTTGCCCATGCTGCCCGGCAGCGTGGGCGAAATCCGCGAAGCGCTGACCAACCTGGTCTTCAACGCCGTCGACGCCATGCCGGAAGGCGGCACCCTGAGCGTGCGCACCAGCTGCGCCGGCGCAGCGGGAGAGGCGCGGCAGGTGCGCATCGAGGTGGGCGACACGGGCGTCGGCATGGACGAGAATACCCGCCGCCGCTGCCTGGAGCCGTTTTTCACCACCAAGGGCGAGCGTGGCACGGGCCTGGGCCTGGCCATGGTGTACGGCATGATGGAGCGCCACGGCGCCAGCATCGACATCGTCACGGCGCCGGGGCAGGGCACGGCGGTGCGCCTGGATTTCCCCGCCTGCGCCGCGGACGAAAGGGAGGATGCGCCCGACACGGCCCACGTGGTGCCGCCGCGCCTGCGCATCCTGGTGGTGGACGACGACCCGATGGTGCTCAAGTCGCTGCGCGACATCCTGGAAATCGATGGCCACGAGGTGGTGTCGGCCGATGGGGGCCAGGCCGGCATCGATAGCTTCCAGGCCGCATACGAGCGGCACGAACACTTTGCGGTGGTCATCACGGACCTGGGCATGCCCCACGTGGACGGGCGCAAGGTGGCCAGCGCGGTGCGCCAGTGCTCGCCGGCCACGCCCATCATCATGCTCACGGGCTGGGGCCAGCGCCTGGCGGCCGACAGCGACTATCCCGAACACGTCGACTGCGTGCTGGGCAAGCCGCCCCGGCTGAAGGAATTGCGGCGCGCCTTGAATGCGGTCATGTCGACGGCCTAGCCTGCCGCGGCATCTTTCATCGATGAAAAAACCAGCCAGGACCAGCTGACTCCCGCCTGGCGATTCTGCTGCTGAACGGACGGCGCCTGCGCACTCAAAACGACCTTGAGATGGTGGCGTGCCGCAAGGGCGATCGTTTCATGGGCCGAGACCTCAAAGATGCGCCGGTTCGCCTGGGCGGGACCATGCCTGAGTGACATGACGAGCAACGCGCCCGGTTTGAGCAGCTTGCTGATATTTCCCATCGCCTCGCTTCTTTCTTCCGCTGCAAGATGCATCCAGACGGCGGCGAGTACAACCAGGTCGAACCTGGCCTCACGTGCGCCTGTCGCGGCAAGCGCGGGCAGGCTATCGTTCAGCCACTCGATATCGGACGACGCGTGGGTCTTCATGCCCGCCTCGCGGAACGCGGCGACGGGCTCAACTGCCACCACCTGGTGCCCCAGGCTGGCAAGCCACGCCGAGTCGGTGCCTGTCCCGGCCCCGATGTCGAGCACGGCGCCTGCCCGTCCAGGCAGCAAATGGCGCACGACCTGGTATTTATCCCCAGCGATTACGTTTTCATACCGGGCAATAAGCTGCTCGGCATCTTCGGCATACCCTTCGGTGCCCGGGACAGAGGATGAATGCATGTGATGGCGGATGTCAAATTGGGGTGATATTGACTGGATAATACCGCTATTTCTCAAGGTCCGGTCTTCGTCCCATGATGCCTGGGCGCCAGCGATATCCGGGCTGCCAGGATAACTTTGCCGAGTCTGTCGATGCCGTCAACAAGATGACGGACATGGATGCCTGCCGCGCCATCGACGGCGCGCGCTGGCAAACCGCACGAGATAAAATTGCCATATGGAAATATTTAATATATTATCTTTTATGGCAATATTGGTTATGTTGAATTAACTAATGTTTCGATGAAACCTACTTTGAATCTGGATTTCTTGTGCGTAAAGATAGTGTGCGTGGTGTATTGAGTGTCTTGCTGGCTGCCGCCAGCGTGAGTGCCTGGGCGGCCGGGGCCGGTGACGAAGTCGTGGCGAAGCAGGCGGTGGAAACCCCGGTGGCGCAGCCTGTCGTCGCGGAAGCGGCCGCCGTGCCCACGGTTGCGAAACTGAGCCTGATATCGTCGGGCGAGCAGATGGTGGTGGACTACAGCACCAGTGGCAGCGCGCAAGAGTGCAAGGACTTCACGCCGGCGGGCAAGGTGTATGACGCCACGACCTTGCGCGAAAAATTGTTGCCGTTTATCTCGAAGATGGTCGAGCGTTCGCGGCGCATGACGGGCGTGCTGCCGGAAGTGGAGAAGACGCTGACGGCGGGCGCACCGGTCTGGGTGCAGGCTTACGCCGACTGGCCGGCCGAACACGGCTTGCGTGCCGGTTCCTGCGGCCCGCTTACCTTGCAGTTGACGCCGGAAGCGGGCAAGAAATATCAGGTGGAATTCCACTTCCTGGGTGAAAACAAGTGCAAGCAGGTGCTGTTCGATGTGACGGATCCGGCGGCCAAGCAGGAAATCGAGGCGCCCGTTACCGCGGCCTGCACGGCGCCGAAAAAATCGCTGTTCGGCCTGTTTTAAGCTTCGTTGCGGGCGACGCTGGCTAAGTAACCCCCAATAAATTATTGTGACTTCTGACTTCCATAACCGGCGCTCTGCGGTGTTGCCCGCTGCTAGCAGTGCTCGCACTGCGTCGCAGCGGGCGCCTTGCAGAGCATCCGGTTCTGTTCGTCATAAATTCACAATAATTTCCTGAGGATTACTTAACTTAACAGAATGATAGTTTCGTTCCGCTATACTGACGGCCCGACATCGTAGCCCGAAAATTATCATGGACTTGAGTACCCACGCCGCCGTCGTCAATTGCGAAGCGTATCGCGATGGCAGGAAGATCGCCCATTTCGACATCGACAAGGTGGGCGACTTCCTCGGCGACCCCGATTGTTTCGTGTGGATAGGCCTGGCCGGTCCCGATGGCATCGCCATGCAGGCGCTGGAGTCCGCTTTTGGCTTGCACGAACTGGCCGTCGAGGATGCGCAGGGCGCGCACGAGCGTCCCAAGCTGGAAGAGTACGGCGACACGCTGTTCATGGTGATGCACACGGCTACCCTGGACGGCGGCGCCATCGTGTACGGCGAAACCCACGTCTTTCTCGGCCCCCGCTTTATCATCACGGTGCGCCATGGCGCCTCGGCCGGTTATGCAAAGTTGCGTGAGCGCAAGGAAAGCGTGCCCGAGAAACTGGCCAGGGGCCCTGGCTACGTGCTGTATTCCATCATCGACTTCATCGTCGACCAATACCAGCCCTGCATCGACCATTTGCAGTCGCGCTTCCAGCACTACGAGCTGCAGCTGTTCCAGCCCAGTCTCTCCGAAGACAAGCTGCAGGATTTCTACCAGCTCAAGACGGAACTGCTCAAGCTCGACGCGGCCGTCAATCCCCTGCACGACATCTGCACCCAGCTGATTCGTTTCCATGGCGACATCGTGCCCAAGGAAAACCGCATCTATTACCGCGACATCCTCGACCACGTCAAACGCGTCACGCACACGGCGGGGCAGATGCGCGAGCTGGTCAATTCGGCCATGCAGGTGGCGCTGGGACAAATCTCGATCCGCCAGAACGAGGTGGTCAAGCGTCTGGCCGCCTGGGCCGCCATCCTGGCCGTGCCCACCATGGTCTTCAGCCTGTACGGCATGAACTTCGAATTCATGCCGGAACTGAAGTGGCGCGGCAGCTATCCGGCCGTCATCGTCGTCATCATCGCCGGCTGCTACTGGCTGCACCGGCGCCTGAAGCGCGAGGGCTGGCTGTAGCGTTCAAAGCAAGGGCAAAGATAGTTATTGCAGGAAATATTGCCATGAATGATTTTAAATCTCGGGCTGAGTTACCGCCGGCGCGACGCGGCGGCGGCCACGGACTATCCCGTTGTGCATCCGCTGGCCATCGCCCAGCGTGCCGGCGTGGTCTATTTGATCTGCATGTTTGCTGACTATACCGATATCCGCATGCTGGCGCTGCACCGCATCGAACATGCGCAGCGGCGCTATGAGCCGGCGCGCAAATGCCCGGACTTCAATTTCGATGCCTGCATCGCCGCCGGCCATCTCGGCATTGTCAGTGGCGCGCCCCTGGCGCTGCGCGCCGAACAGACGCTGGAGCCGGCAGCGCTGCGCAGCGAAATGGCGGCCATCGCGCAGCAGATGGCCGCGTCCTACACCTAGATTTTCTCCCGACTGTAGAGCAGCAGGCGCCGGCGGACGTGGAAAGGCGAGGCCTAGTCTGTACCGGCCATGCTGTCTTGCTCCTCGGGTGAAAGGCATGACCAGTAGCGATGGCGTGCATGCAGCGGGCCTGCGCATGGGGTGAGGCATGGCTGAAGGCGGCTGGTCACGGCGTGTCACGATGGTGTCACTTTTGCCGTGTAGCCTGCTGCTGTCGATGGGCCATCCATCGGCAACAGCCCCATTTCGAGAACAGGACGATAGCGTGATGACAGCGAGCCCGGCGTCGCTCAGTGTGCTGGCGCTGGCCGGATGCCTGCTGCTGGCCGGCTTCGCCGCGACAGGAACGGCGCACGCCGCGCCGCCGCTGTATGCGTTCCAGATTCCTGCCCAGCCGCTGGCCGACGCGCTCAGGGCGTATGGCCTGATCACGGGGATTTCCGTGCTGGCGCCCAGCGGCGCCTTGCGCCAGCGCTACAGCAGTGCCGTGCAAGGCAGCCTGCCGGCGCCGGAGGCGCTGCAGCGCCTGCTGTCGGGCACCGGCCTGCAGGCCCATTTTCCAGCGGCGAATGCCGCCATCATCCAGCTGCCTGCCGGCGATACCCCGGCCACGCCGCCACTCCCACCGGAAAGCGGCGCCATCGCCCTGGACGCCATCGATGCCGTGCATGCGGACGGCGCTGATTATGGCGCTTATGTCAGCGGCGTGCAGGCGCAATTGCTGCGCGTCCTGTGCCGCTCGGCCCTGACGCGCCCCGGCAGCTACCGTCTGGCGCTACGCTTGCGCATCGCCGCGTCGGGCAGCGTGGCGACGCTGAAACAGGCGGGCAGTACGGGACGCCCGCTGCGCGATGCCGTGATCTCGCGCAGCTTGCGTGCGCAGGTATTCGAGCCGCCGCCGCCGGCCATGCCGCAGCCGATCACCATTCTGCTGCGCCCGGATGACGCGGGCGGCGCTTGCCAGCCGGCGCCCGTGGAGGGCCAGGCAGATGCCCGATAGCTTGCGCGCGCGCCTGCGCGGCGTACTGGTGACGCGCTACGGCCAGCTGCGCCGCAAGCTTGAATACATCGTCGGCACCGGGGAGCGCGCGAGCGATGCTCTGCAGGAGACCTGGCTGCGCCTGGAGTCGATGCCCGGCAATACCGCCGTGCGCAATCCCGACGCCTACCTGCTGCAGATGGCGGTCAACGTCGCCACCGACCAGTACCGCCGCGAACACCGGAAATTGAACGATGCCGATATCGACGCCCTGTTCGACGTGGAAGATGAACTGGCCGATCCCGAGCGCATCGTCGCGGCGCGCAGCGAGATCATCGCCCTGGAAGCGGCGCTGCGCCAGCTTACGCCGCGCCAGCGCGAGATCCTGCTGGCGGCGCATATCGATGGTCAGCTCAATCGCGAGATCGCCGCGCGCCTGGATATTTCGCTGAGCCTGGTGGAAAAAGAGTTGCGGCACGCCCTGCGACATTGCCAGCAATACGTGGGCGCGCCGGCCGACATGGCCGCCCGCGGCGGCCCGCGCCGCTTCTGATACGATTCTTCATCATGACCCAACACAGCAACGACAGCGACGGCGATATCGAGGAACAGGCGAGGCGATGGCTGGTGCGCCTGCGCTCGGGCCGGGCGAGCGAGGCCGATGCGCAGGCATTCGCCCGCTGGCGCGCGCAAAGTCCCGGCCACGCCCGGGCGGCGCGGGAACTGGGGCAGCTGTGGCGCGGCCTGCGCATGGCGGCGCCCGCGGTGGCGCGCGAGCAAGCCATGCGCGCACCGTCGCGCGGCCGGCGCGCCTTCCTGGGCGGCGCGCTGGCCACGGGCGTGGCGCTGCTGGCCTTGCGTCCGCCGCTGGCCCTGTGGCCGTCCGTGGGCGAACTGGCCGCCGACTATCGCACGGGCACGGGCGAGCAGCGCCAACTGGCGCTGGCCGGCGGCGCACAAGTGCGCATGAATACGCAGACACGCCTGAACCTGCGCGGCGCGGATGACGCCGCGTTCATCGAATTGCTGGCCGGTGAAGCGCAGATCGTCACCGGTGGCCGTGACGCGTGTACCGTGCTGGCCGGCGGCGCGCGGCTGCAGGCGCGCGCCGCCAGTTTCAACGTGCGCTGCCTTCCGGATGGTGACGTGGAATTGAGCTGCCTGGAAGGCCGGGTTGAGGTCGATCACCCGCAGCGGCGCATCATCTTGTCCGCGTCGCAGCAGTTGCGCTACGGCCCGGCCGCGCTGCGCCTGGCCGCGCCGGCCGATTCCAATGCCGTGCTGGCCTGGCGCCGCGGCCTGCTGCTGTTCAATGACACGCCGCTGGAGCAGGTGGTCGAGGAGTTCAACCGATACCGGCCCGGCAGGATCTTCCTGCAAAGCGAAGAGCTGGGCATGCGCCGCGTGCAGGCGCAGTTTTCCATCGATAAGCTCGATGTCGCCCTGGCGCTGATCCGCGACCTGTACGGCGCGCGGCTCACTTACTTGCCTGGCAATCTGGTCTTGCTTAGCTAGCGTCGCTGTTCCTGCTTGCTCTGTCACACGCGCGCACATCAAGCCGGGCGTGGACCCACAGTATCTCGCCTTCACTATGGGAACGCTCCCGGCGTTGCCTTCGATAGTGTTTCTGGAAAAAATAAATGCGGGTTAGGCGGGCAGCATGCGTCCCAGTCATGAGCAGCGCATTTTCAGCGCGCCTTCCCTGACCAACCAGCACGTTCATTTTTCCAGGAAATCATTGCCATGACCATGTTTCACACTGCCCGGCGCAAGACCATGACACAGACGCTGCGCGTGCCCGCCCCGCAAGCGGCCATGCGGCTTACGCCACTCGCGTATGCCGTGGCCGTGCTGCTGGCGGCGGGCGGCACGGTGCAGCAGGCGCAGGCGCAGCAGGCGTTCAGCGGCGCCTGGTTTGCCGGCAAGGGCGCGACGCAGGCGACAGCGGTGCAAACGGGGCGGCAGCCTGGCGGCGTGCCGCTGGCGGGACGGCCGGTGGCGCCCGGCGCGCAGACTGGCGAGCAGTTGCAGCGTTCGCTCAACAACCTGAATCTGGCCGCGCGCGCCATCGCTGCGCAGCAGGCGGCGCAGGCACAGGCGCGCCAGGCAGCGGCCGCTGCGCCCGGCGTGCCCGACGGCCTGGTGAATGGCGGCCTGAAGATCGATGCCAACAGCCTGACGGCTGGCTGGCTCAACGCCCAGGCGCCCGTGCAGACGGTGCAGGGAGGCAAGACGACGGTGCTGGTGCGGCAGACGGCCGACAAGGCCATCCTGAACTGGGAAACGTTGAATGTCGGCAAGGATACGATCTTGTCCTTCCAGCAACAGAAGGACTGGGCCGTGCTAAACCGGGTCAATGATCCGCTGGCGCGTCCCAGCCAGATCCAGGGCCGCATCGAGGGCGACGGCACGGTGCTGCTGGTCAACCGCAACGGCATCGTCTTCCATGGCGCCAGCCAGGTCGATACGCGCAACCTGGTGGCTGCCGCCGCCGGCATCGGCGACGCGCAGTTCCGCGAGCGCGGCATTTACAGCAATGGCAGCGCGCCATCGATCAGCGATGCACTGGGCAAGGTCGAGGTGCTGCGCGGCGCACGCGTCGCCACGCGCGCGCCCGCCAATTCCACCGAGGGGGGCGGCTATGTGCTGCTGGCAGGCGCCGAGGTGCATAACGGCGGCGAGATCCTGGCGCCGAAGGGGCAGGCGCTGCTGGCCGCTGGTGACAGCTTCGTCATCCGCAAGGGCGTGGGCACGGATGGCAATGCGCTGTCCACCACGCGTGGCAACGAGGTCGTGCCACGGTCCGGCGTGGCGGGGGCGACAGGCAAGGTCGCCAATTCGGGGCTGATCCAGGCGCGCGAAGGCGATGCGACCCTGGCCGGGCGCGAGGTGCGTCAGGATGGCGTGCTGCTGGCCAGCACCAGCGTCAATGCGCGCGGCACGCTGCACCTGCAGGCGCTGGGTGAACAGGCCGCCGTGGTGCTGGGACAGGGCGCCACGACAGCCATCCTGATCGAGGAAGAGGCGAGCAATACGGCGCTCGACAGCCAGCGCGACGGCTTGCGCGCCCCGGCCGTGACCGGCGCCGCGTCCATGCCGCCGCTGGCGGACCGGCGCGACCAGTCGCGCATTGCCATCGACAGCGCCGGCACGGTGGATTTCCAGGGCGCGTCGCTGACGCTGGCCACGGGTGGGCAGATCAGCGTCAATGCAGCCGGCCGCAGTCTGGTGCGCGATGGCGCACAGATCGACGTGGCGGGCGCGGCCGGCGTGCGGCTGGCCATGGAAAGCAACAACGTCAAGGTCAACGTGCAGGGCAACGAACAGCGCGACGCACCGGGCAACCGCGATGGCAAGGGGCTCAATAGCAGCGATATCTGGCTGGACAGGCGCAGCCTGGTGTTTGTTCCCAAGGGAACGAACGGCTATGACAGCGACCGCTGGTACACGGCGGGCGGCTTGCTGGAGGTGGGCGGCTACCTGGGCATGCAGGGACACACGGTGGGAGAATGGATGGCGCAGGGCGGCACGCTCAGTTTTGACGGCAAGGACGTGGTCACGCAGGCCGGCTCCAGCATCAACCTGTCGGGCGGCACCTTGCGGGTGGAAGGCGGCTCGATCCGCCAGACGTGGGTGAATGGGACCGACGGCCGCCAGTACGAAGCATCGCGCGCGCCCGGCGACCTGCTGTACACGGGCCTGTACCGGGGCTTTGAAGAGCTGCACGCGCGCTGGGGCGAGTCCGCCACGGCTTCCTACCGCAGTCCGCTGATCGCGCCGCTGCAGCGGCTGGAAAACGGCTATACGGTGGGGCGCGATGCCGGCAAGCTGGTGATTGGCACGCAGGCGGCCGTGCTGGAAGGGCTGATCGACGCCAGCGCCGTCCAGGGTCCGGGTCAGCAGCAGGCGGCGCAAGCCGGTGTCGATGGCTACCATCAGTCGCACAAGGCCGCCGCCACGCGCGGCCAGCTGATCGTCGGCCGCTCCGTGCCCATGTTCGAAAAGAGCACGGGCCTGACGCACGACAGCCTGGGCGCCGTCATGCGCGACGTGCAACTGGCCGGCGGCGCGGACGATATCGCCGCAGGCCTGGACCTGGGCGCGCTGCTGCCAACCTCGCGCCAGGGTCGCCTGGTGCTCGATACGGCACGCCTGAATGGCTTCGAACTGGGCGCCCTGCGCATTGCCGCCACGGATACGATCGCCGTCAATGGCGCCGTGCGGGTGGCCGACGGCGGCAACGTGACCCTGTACGGCAGCGCTGTGGCGGTCAATGCCGACGTGACGGCGCATGCGGGCGGCATCCAGATCGGCAATATCCTGCGGCAGGCTGTCAACGACCGCATCGAGGACAGCGTGCTGAAGGCGCCCACCGGCGGCAAGGCCGGCGTGCAGGTGGCCGGCGGCGTGACGCTGGATGCGAGCGGCTTGTGGAGCCAGTCCCTGCAGGAGGAAGAATCATTGCCTGGCGCCAAGCTGGCATACCGGCACGGCGGCAGTGTTTCCCTGCGCAGCAGCGGCGACGTGCTGCTGCGCCAGGACAGCCGCATCGACGTGCGCTCGGGTGCGGCAGAGCTGGCTGGCGGTGCGCTACGCGGCGGCAAGGGCGGCAACGTGACGCTGGAAACGCGCATGCAGGGCAGCGACCGTGCAGCCAGCCTGGGTTTCGATGGCGCGCTGCTGGGGCAGGGCGTGGAGGGCGGTGGCACGCTGCAGGTGCGCGCGGCGAAGGTGCTGATCGGCGGAGCGGCGCAGGCGGCGGCCGACACGCTGCAGCTCGACAGCGGTTTTTTTGACAAGGGATTTTCCCGCTACGATATCGGCGGCAACGGCGGCTTGACGGTGGCCGACGGCGCGCAGGTCGCGGTGACGATGCCGCTGCTGCGCCTGGCCGGGCAGGAGGTGGAAGCGTGGCTGTCGCCCGTATACCGCGAAGACGCGAGGAAGGGCGTGCTGACGCAGCGCCTCGGCGCCAGCTTGCGGCTGCAGGCCGGTGTGGCGGATGTCTCCGGCGGCGCGGACATGGCCAGCGTCCAGGCGCGCATCGGCCACGGCGCCACGCTGGAAGTCGATCCTGGCCAGTCGATTACGGTAGCGGGCATCGGCCAGCTGACGCTCGATGGCCGCCTGAATGCCTGGGGCGGCAAGATCGTGCTGGAAGGCATGGCGGGTGATGTGCAGGCGGCCGAGACGGCCAACGGCGCCGGGCACGGCCGCTCGATCTGGATCGGCGACGGGGCAGTGCTGGACGCGGCGGCGCGCGCCGCCACGGCCGTCGATGCGCGCGGCCAGCGCTATGGCCTGGTGCGCGACGGCGGCAGCATCGTGGTGGGCGGCACGCTCGACCAGGCCACGGGCAAGGCCGATGCGGCGCACCTGTTCGTGGCCGTGCGCGAAGGCGCGCTGCTCGACGCTTCGGGCACGCAGGCGCAGCTCGACGTGGCTGGCCTGGGCGCCACGCAAGTGGCCAGCCGTGGCGGCAGCATCGCGCTGGCGTCGAACAACGGCCTGTATCTTGACGGCCAGATGAAGGCCGGCGCGGGCGGCGCCGGCGCGGCCGGCGGCACGCTCGCACTCGCGCTGGAAACGCCGCAGTACCGCGATACCGCGGGCGAGCGCGTGCGCCAGGCGCGCGAGTTCATGCTGCGCCAGCAGCCGGCCGGCGGCACGCTGGCCGCCACCCAGCCGGAACAGGCGGCCGCGCAGTTCGTGTATGGCCACGCGGCGCTGGCCGCTTCGCAGGTGGCCGCTGGCGGTTTCGGCAACCTGTCCATTCTCAGCAACGGCATGCTCGGCTTCGATGGCGACCTGTCCCTGTCGCTGGGCCAGAGCCTGCATCTGTACGCACCGACCCTGGTACTGGCCGACGGCGCGGCGGCGGCCACGCGCGTGCTGCTGGCGGCGCCGTACATGCGCCTGGCCGGCATCGGCGCCGTCGGCACGGGCGACGGCCAGATACGTCCCACAGTGACGGGCGGCGTATCGACGCGGCCGGCCGCCGGCACCTTGCGCCTGGCAGCCACGCAGCTGCTCGACGTGCGCGACGTGCTGACGACGGGTGCGCATGGCGGCAAGGAGCGCGCGCAAGGACTGCCGATGGCGCTCGACCGGCGTGCCTTCGACAGCGTGGAACTGGCCAGCCAGGGCGACTTGCGCTTCCTGGGCGCCACCGTCAGCGGCCAGAATACCGCCCTCAACACGCCGGCCGACCTGGCGCTGACGGCGGCGCGCATTTATCCTGCAACGGGGGCCAATGCCATCGTGCGGGCCGGTTACCTGGGCGGGGGCAGCGATTATGCGCAGCAGCGCCTGCTGCGCATAGGCCGCGCCGGCACGGATGGCGCAGCGCCGCCGCTGCCGCCATCTTCCGCCTTTGGCGCGCTGACCCTGGGCGCGGCCGCGATCGAGCAGGGCGGCGTGTTGCTGGCCCCGCTGGGCAGCCTCGTGCTGGGCGCCAGTACGGGCGCCAGCATGTCGGACACGCGTTCCTTGCGCTTCCTGCCGGGCAGCGTGACGTCGGTCAGCGGCGCCGGCCTGATGCTGCCATATGGCGGCACGGCCGATGGCGTCAGCTGGCGCTACGATGGCCAGGATGTCAGCTTGCTGGGCGCGGGCGGCACCTATGGCACGACGGCCAATCTGAAGGTGGGACTGGCGATGAAGAGCCGCGCGGTCGACGTGCAGCCGGGCGCCGTGCTCGATCTGTCGGGCGGCGGCCAGTTGCTGGGCGCCGCCTTCGTGGCCGGCCGTGGCGGCTCCACCGATGCGCGCTACCATCCGCTGGTGCAGACGCGGGCGAACGGCGGTTTCATCCTGCCTGAACTGGCCAGCAATCCCGTGTACGCGATTGTGCCGGGCGCGCAGGCGCCGGTGGCCCCCGCCGATGGCGAGCGCGGCGCCAGTGTGCCCGCACCGGGCCAGCAGGTGACGATAGGCGCCGGCGTACCCGGTTTGCCGGCCGGCAGCTACACCTTGCTGCCGTCGACCTACGCCTTGCTGCCGGGCGCCTTCCGCGTCGAAATCAATGGCCAGGCCGGCATCGCGCCGGCCGCGCCGAATGCCATGCGCAACGGTTCCTGGGCCGCCAGCGGCCGCCTGTCCGTGGCAGGCACGGGCATCGGCGACGCCCTGTCGCGACAGCTGATCGTGACGCCGGCCAGCGTGTCGCGCAGTTATTCGCAGTACCGGGAAACCAGCTATGCCGATTTCGTGCGCGCCGACGCGGCCAGGCTGGGTGTGCCACGCGCCATGCTGGAAGCGGATGCGCGGACCATGCTGGTCCAGTTGATGCCAGGCAATGGCGACGCCATCGATTTCCATTTCCAGGGCCAGGCCCGCTTTCAGCCCGCCGACAAGGGATATGGCGGCACGCTGGCCTTCCCGATGGACGGCGGGCATCTGGAAGTGCTGGCGGCCGCTGGCCAGGCCAGCGCCGACATCGGCACCGTATCGCTGCGCGGCGCTGACGTCAACGCCGTGGGTGCGGCGCGCCTGTCGCTGGGCAACTTGCCCGTGGTGCGCTATGGCCAGGGTGGCAACCTGCTCGACTTCTCCACTGGCGGGGCCGCCGGCGCCATCACCGTGCGTGACGGGGCGTCGCTGTCGGCCGCCGAAGTATTGCTCACCGCCAACTCAACAGTGGCAAACCAGGGCGCCGGCATCAAGGTCGAGCAGGGGGCTGCCATCAGCACGCTGGGGCGCGGCAAGTCCGCCTTCGATGCCGACGACGGTTTCGTCTACCAGCCCGGCTACCGTGGCGTGCTGGCCGTGTCCAATGGCCGCCTGCAGATGCTGGCGCCGCAATACGATAGCGCGGGCACGCCGGCCAGCATCCGCATCGGCACTTGCGCGCAAGCCGCCTGCGCTGGCGCTGCCTCGCTGTATTCGGAAGGCTCGATCGCCTTTGCCACCAGCAGTGCCTTCGAGCTCGGCGACGCCGTGCGCTACGGCACGCGCCACCTGACCCTGGCGGTCGGCGGCATCAACGTGGGCAGTGCGCAGGCGCTCGATGCGGCCGCCGACCGCGGCGCCCTGCCGCCGGGGCTGACCTTGAACCAGGAGGTCCTGGACCGCTTGCTGCGCGGCGATGCCGGCACTGGCGCGCCGGCCTTGCAGACCTTGTCGCTGACGGCCGCCCAGTCGCTCAATTTCTACGGCGACACGACCCTGAGCACCATGGATACCAGCGGCAAGTCGCTGCTGGACAAGTTGTCGCTGACGACGCCGGCCATGTATGGCGGCGGCAAGGCGGGCGAGGCGGCGCGCATCGTCACCGATACCCTCGTCTGGAATGGCGGCACGGCCGGCCCGGCAGCGCTGCCCGGCGCCGTGCTGGCCGGCGGCGCCGGCACGGGCAGCGGCACGCTGGACGTGAACGCGCGACGCATCGAGTTTGGCTATGGGCCCGACACCCGCCCGGACACGCTGGCCGACGCGCAGCGCCTGGTACTGGGCTTCGCCGACGTCAGGCTCAATGCCAGCGAGCGCATCACGGCCAACCACAAGGGCAGCCTGGCCGTGCACCAGTCGCAGGGCGCCTATGCGACGGGCAAGGGCTACGCCTACGCCGGCGGCGACCTGTACCTGAACACGCCGCTGCTGACGGGACAAGCCGGTTCCGTCAACCGCATCACGGCAGGCGGGGCGCTCAATATCGCGGGAGCGGGCGGCGCCAGGCCAGCGGCGCTTGCCGGCAGCGACGCGCTGGGCGCGGAACTGCTGTTGGCGGGCAATAGCGTGACGCTCGATACGGTCGTGGTGTTGCCTAGCGGCAAACTGACCCTGGCCGGCACTGGCGACGTGCGCCTGCTGGACGGCGCGCAGCTGGACCTGGCGGGACGCAAGGTCAGCATCCACGATGCGGACAAGTACAGCTGGGGCGGCGAGGTGATACTGACCAGCCGCAGCGGCAATATCGCGCAGGCCGCCGCCGCCGGCATCGATGTGTCGGCCCGCAACAACCAGGGCGGCAAGGTGCAAGCCATCGCCCTCGATGCGTCCGCAGGCAAGGTTGACCTGCAGGGCCGGCTGCTGGGCGGCGCCAGCGGCCGCTATGACGCCGGTGGCACCGTCTTGCCCTACAAGGGCGGCGCCGTGGATATCCGCGCGCAGGACGTGGGCGACTTCGCGGCCCTGAACCGGCGCCTGAACGACGGCAAGGTGGATGGCGAACGCAGTTTCCAGATCAAGCGGGGCGATCTGACCATCGGCGACGAGATCAGGGCGGGCAGCGTCAATGTTTCGCTCGACAATGGCCGCCTGACGGTGGCCGGCGTCATCGACGCCAGCGGCGAGCGCGTGGGCGCCATCCGCCTGGCGGGCAAGCATGGCGTGACGCTGGCCGGCACGGCCGTGCTCGACGCGCATGGCAGCGTGCTGCGCGTCGATAGCTACGGCAAGATCATCGATGCGCCGAACCGTGCGTTGATCGAAATCAATGCGGGCGATGGCGTGCTGGCCCTGGACAGCGGCGCACGGCTCGATGTGCGCCACGGCACGGCCGCCGGCAGCGGCGCGGGCAAGGGCCGGCATGACGGCAAGGCGCGCGGCACGGTGGACTTGCACGCGGCGCGCCTGGGCAGCGCCGGTGGCGCCAGCGACGCCGACGCGGCCACGCACGGCGACATTGCCATTGCGGCCGGCGCAGGCCTGCGCATCGAAGGCGCGCGCGAGATCGCCGTGCACGGCACGGCGCGCTACGGCGATGCGCCACAAGGCGTGCTCAAGGATGCTAATGGCCAGGTCGTGCCGGGCCCGGACGGCTTGCCGCAGGCGGACCTGGCGGCGGGTGGACGGCCGTACCAGTTCATCGACCAGGCTTACCTCGATAGCAAGCATGACGACAGCACGGCCTTCATGGCGGGGGCGCTGGGCAACGCCAATTTGCTGGAAAATAAGCTGGCCGGCTTGCGCACGGCCGCATTTGCCGAGACGCTGCATGTGCGGCCCGGCGTGGAAATCGTCACGCAGGGCGACCTGGTGGTCAGCGGCGACATCGACCTGTCCGCGCACCGCTATGCGGGCCTGAACGCGAAGACGCCAAAAACCGCCGTGACCGGCTCGGGCGAACCGGGCAGTCTGGTGTTGCGCGCGGGCGGCAATCTCGACATCTTTGGCAGCATCAATGACGGTTTTGCGCCGCCGCCCGCCACGCCGGACGACAAGGGCTGGGTGCTGACGCCGGGCCGCCAGGCCTACGGCGGCGACGTGGTGGTGCCGGGCCATGGCGTGGTGCTGGCCGAGGGAACGTTGTTTCCCGCCGGTAAGGTCTTGAATTATGCCCTGCCCATCCAGCCGGCGACGCTGGCCGTGGGCACCGTGCTGCCGGTGACGGCCAGCCTGGCGGCGGCGCTGGAAGTGCCAGTCGATGCGGTGCTGCGCGCGGACGTGCGCGACAGCGCCGGCCGCCTGCTGCATGCGGCCGGCACGCTGGTTGCGGGCCAGCCGTTGCTGCTGCCGAAAGGCACGCAGCTGGGCGCCGGTTCGCAGTTGCCCGGGTCGGCCGCGCTGGAAGGCCTGACCTGGCCGGCCGGCGTGCCACTGCCGAGTCTGGCGCAGTTCGATAACTACCTCAAGCCGAACGGGGTCATGCTGGCCAGTGCGCTGGCCTTGCGCGTCGGTGCGCTGATCCCCGCAGATACCCGCGTCAAGCTGCCGGGCGGCGCCCTCAGCGTGCCGCTGCGCGCCATCACGGGCGGCGTGCAGGGCCGTAACTGGGCGGTGGCGCCCATGCTGCCCGAAGGCTCGCTGTCGTGGTCGATGCGGCTCGTGTCCGGCGCCGATACCGGCGCGGCCGACACGCGCAGCATCCGGCCCGTGCTGGCGGGCGACTTGCGGCTGGCCGACAGCCATTACGCGCTGTATGAAACATATGACCGGAAAATCATCCCGGGCACGCCGGCGCGGCCGGGCGGTGCCTGGTTCTGGAATGCGTTCGGGGGCGAGCTGGGGTACGAGCCAGGCACGCCGGTGGCGCCCGATCTTGAAGGCATGTGCGACGAAGGCGCCTGCGACCGCCACAACTATGCCTGGAGCGACAGCGCCAGCCTGTATGATCCCGCCTGGCTGGCCGGCAAGCCGGTGCCGCTGGATGTGGAAGGACTGTGCGATGCGGAGCTCTGCATCCCGCTGGGCAAGGCGATTCCCGGCACGCCGGACCGGGTGGAAATCGGCGCGCTGAAAAGCGTGACGCCAGCAACCCAGCATTTCAGCGTGCTGCGCACGGGGACGGGCGACCTGGACCTGATCGCGGCCGGCAACGTCAGTACCCTGTCGCCATATGGCATCTATACGGCGGGCACCTCCACCGCCAGCCAGGGCAATGCCGCCTACAATCAGGCGCGCGGGCGCGCCGGCGACGGCGCGACGGTGCTGGGCAGCGGCGGCGCGGCGTATGAATCCCTGGTCGATGGCGGCGCGGCCAGCGCCTATGCGGCCTGGTACCCTGACCATGGTGGCAATCTGCTGCTGCGCGCGGGCGGCAACCTGACGGGTGACATCGTCAGTGCGTTCGGCGTTGCGCGCCAGGAAGACTTGCGCAGGCAGGCGGGCAGCGCCAACGTGGGTAACTGGCTGTGGCGCCAGGGCACGGGCGGCACGGCCGGCGTCGACCCGATACCCGCCAGCTGGTGGATCAATTTTGGCACGTATATCAAGGAAGCCGGTGGCGCGAGCGTCTTGCAGCCCGACCAGCCGATCATCGACAAGCTGCCGATGCTGGTGGGCTTCACGGGCATGGGCACGCTGGGTGGCGGCAACCTGAGCGTCGATGTGGGCGGCCATGCGGGCATGCAGGCGCGGCGCGGCTCGGCCGATGGCGAGCAGTCGCCGCGCAGCGAAGGACTGGTGCTGGCCGTGGCCGGCACGGGCCGGGTCGGCGCCGACGGCGGCATGCTGCTGACGGGCGGCGGCGACATGGACGTGCGCATTGGCGGCGACCTCAATCCCGGCCTGCAGGCCAGGGCGGCCGCCAACAACGGTTTTGGCATTCAGTCGGACGCGGCGACGGATTACCAGAACCAGAATCTGAACCTGAACGGGGCGCTGAGCAATCTGCGCGGTGCGCTGGCCCTGCAAACGGGCAGCCTGGGCGGCGTCGCCTTCAATTATGGCGGCATGCCGCAGCAGCACGACAGCAAGGAGCAGCGCGCCTACGATCCCTACGGCGCCACGCTGGGCACGGCCACCGGCGGCGCGACGCTGATGCTGGGCGATGCGGCCGCGCGCGTGTCCACGCGGGGCGACCTGGTGCTGGCCGGCACGGGCGACCCGGGCCGCGTGAAAACGCCTCATTCGTCCGCGTTCACGGCCAATGGCAAGGCCTATGCGCAGGGCGGCTACGGCTGGTTTTCGCTGTGGACGGATGGCACGGCGATCGACCTGTTCTCCGCCGGCGGCAGCCTGGCGCCGAGCGTGCAACTGGGCGATGTCGATTTTGGCAGGACACCGGCGAGCCAGGGCAACCATGCCGATTCGGACGGGCGTTTCCTGTTTCCTTCGCAGCTGGGGGCGGTGGCCGCGAATGGCAGCATCTTCCTGGGCAAGTCGGCGCTGGGCGGACGCGACTATTATGCGCCCGGCTATTCCATGCTGCTGGCGCCATCGGCCAGCGGCCGGCTCGACTTGCTGGCGGGCGATTCGCTGTATGCCAGCGGCTATGCCGTGAGCCGCTCGGGCGCCGCCGCGTCGAGCCTGCCCACGCCCGTTCATCCCGCCTTCGCCGGCTATGCGCAGCCGGCCACCTACGTGGCGGGCAATGGCGGCGCGGACGGGATCGTGTCGAGCCTGGTGCGCTTTCCCCTGTTCGCGTTTGGCAGCCCCAGCGCCGCGCCGCTCGCCGACGCCGCCGGCACGCCGTCGCGCCTGTACGCGGGCAAGGGCGATATCGTCGGCTTGCGCAGCGGCGAGTTCCTGGCGTTTGCCAACGGCCAGCGGGCCGGACAGACATGGTACGAGGGTGGCGCGCCCGTGTGGATGAGGGCCGGGCGCGACATTGTCAACTCCGGCACGCAGCCGGGCCAGCCGACGGCGTTGCCGAATGCCATCGCCAATACCCGCGAGAACGCGTATGGCAATGGCGTCAGCACGGGCAACCTGTTCGTGCATGCGCGCGCCACGGACGTGTCCATCGTCGCGGCCGGGCGCGACATCCTGCATAGCAGCTTCAACGTGGCCGGTCCCGGCACGCTGGAACTGACGGCGGGGCGGCATATCCGCATGGAAGAGCAGGGTGCGCTGGTCAGCCTGGGCGCCGTGGTGGCTGGCGATAAACGTCCCGGCGCCGGCATCGTGCTGCAGGCGGGGCTGGGCGAAGCCGGCGTGAATGGCGTCGATTTCGCCGCCTTCGCGCAGCGCTACCTGGACCCGGCCAACCTGGCCCAGGCTGGCGTGCCATTGGTGCAACAGGCGGGCAAGGTCGCCAGGACCTATGCGCCGGAGCTGGCCGCCTGGCTGGCGGCGCGCGAGGGTTTCACCGGCACGCCGCAACAGGCGCGCACGCGTTTTGCCGCCTTGCCGCCCGAGCAGCAGCGGATCTTCGCGCGCCAGGTCTTCTTCGATGAATTGAAGGCGGGCGGGCGCGAATACAACGATGCGCAAGGTCCGCGTTTCGGCAGCTACCTGCGCGGTCGCAACGCCATCGCGGCGCTGTTCCCCGCGCAGGATGCGCACGGCGCGCGTATCGGCTATCAGGGCGATATCAGCCTGTATGGCCCGTCCGGCGTGAATACCCTGTTTGGCGGCGATATCAGCATGCTCGCGCCGGGCGGCAAGCAGGTCTTCGGCACGGAGGGCCAGGCGCCGCTCGCGGTGCCCGGCCTGGTGCCCGGCGTGCTCACGCAGGGTGCGGGCGATATCGGGCTGTACGCCCGGGACAGCATGCTGCTGGGCCAAAACCGCATCATGACCACCTTCGGCGGCGCCATCCTGGGCTGGTCGGCGCTGGGCGACATCAATGCGGGGCGCGGTTCGAAGTCGACCATCGTCTACACGCCGCCCAAGCGCGTGTATGACCAATGGGGCAATGTGACGCTGGCGTCCGACGTACCGAGCACGGGCGCCGGCATCGCCACGCTGGCGCCAATACCGGAAGTGCCGGCCGGCGATATCGACCTGATCGCTCCGCTGGGCACCATCGACGCGGGCGAGGCGGGCATCCGCGTCTCGGGCAACGTCAACCTGGCGGCACTGCAGGTGGTGAACGCGGCGAACATCCAGGTGCAGGGGAAATCGAGCGGCATGCCGGTGCTGGCCGCCGTGAACGTGGCCGCCCTGAGCAATGCCAGTGCGGCGGCGTCGCAGGCGACGGGCGCGGCGCAGGAAGCGCTGCAGCGCGAGCGGGCGGCGGCGCGCGGCAGCTTGCCATCGATCTTTTCCGTGCGCGTGCTGGGCTTTGGCGACGAGCCGGTCGAGGACGGCGACAAGCGCGGCAAGGCGGCCAGCTACCGGCCGGACAGCCCCGTCGCCATCCTGGGCCTCGGCGGCACGGGTGCCACTCAGCGCGCCCACCTGACGCGCCAGGAGCAGCAGGAGCTGGACCTGTGATGGCCAGCGTGGAAGCGTTGTCGCCGTGCCTGCAGGCGCACCTGGCCACGCACTACGCGCGCCTGCACCGGCGCCTGACGCGCTACCTAGGCTGCGCGGAGCTGGCCAGCGACAGCCTGCACGACGCCTGGCTGCGCCTGGCGGGCAAGCCCGCACCGCCCGCCAGCAGCATGGATGCCTACGTCTGCCGCGTGGCGTGCAACCTGGCCGTGGACCGGCTGCGCCAGGCGCGGCCATGGCACTACGCGGACGGTGCCGAAGCGGTGCTGGAACAGTTGGCAGATGGCGCGGCGGGACCGGCCACCCTGGCCGAAGTGCGCTCCGAGCTGGCCGCCGTCGACCGGGCGGTGGCGTGCCTGCCGCGGCGCCACCGCCAGGTGCTGTTCGGCCTGCGCCTGGAGGACGCCACGCGCGACGAGGTGGCCGCGCGCCACGGCATCTCGCTGCGCAGCGTCGACACCCTGCTGCGGCAGGCGCTCGACCACTGCGCCGCGCAGACGGGGCAGACCGTCATTGGCGGCATCGGTACGGCGCGCCGGGCTTTGCGCACGGCGCGGGCTGGTTTCCAGCCGGGACCGCCATCGTTTGCTGTTGCCTCATAAGCATCATGGCACGCCAGCCGTCTACAGCATGCGCTGGAAGACGCCGTCCTTGTCCAGCAGCAGATGCTTGAGGCCGGCAAGGGCGTGCAGCACGATCAGGGCGGCCAGGGTCCAGGCGCCCAGTTCATGCAGTCCGAAGCACTGCTCGGCCAGGGCGTGGTCGGGCGCGAACCAGCGCGGCAGGGCCAGGCCGAAGAAGGCCACGCCGCTCTTGCTCAGCAGCGCACCGGCCAGGCCCGTGGCCGGCACCAGCAGCATGCCCGCGTACAGCAAGCCGTGGCCCAGGCGCGACAGGCGCGCTTGCCACGGCGCCACGGACGGCGGCAGGCTGGCCGGCCTGTGGCCCAGGCGCCAGGCGGCGCGCGCGGCGAGCAGCAGCAGGAGCAGCAAGCCCAGCGATTTATGCAGATTGAAGTACACCTCGCTGCCGGGATCGTCCTCGACCTCCATCATATACCAGCCCAGGGCCAGCATGGCGGGGATCAGCACGGCCATCAGCCAGTGCAGCAGGCGCGCCGGGGCGGCATAGCGCCAGCCTTGCGTCTTCAAAGTGTGGGTGTGCATGGTGTTTCCTTGTCGTTGTGTTGCGTGGATGATGCGTCTGGCCGCCAGCGGTTAAGATAGGGGGCTGGCATGGGAAGCAGCCGGAAGTGGACGATGGATCGATGGTCGCCCGCAGATGTTAAGAAGTTCTTAATGTCCGGCGCCTACGCTGCCAGCATGAAATCCCGGACACGACAGCCAGACAGGACAGGCCACGATGCGCATATTGCTGACAGAAGACGACCCCCAGCTGGGGCGCGCCACGCAGATGGGGCTGGAGCAGGCCGGCTATGCGGTCGACTGGGTGCAGTCGGCCGAAAGCGCGCACATGGCCGTGCGCCTGCACCGCTATGGCTGTCTGTTGCTCGACCTGGCCCTGCCGGGCGAGGATGGCATGCAGGCGCTGGCGACCTTGCGCCGTGGCGGCTATGACGGGGCGATCCTGATCGTCACGGCGCGCGATCAGATCGTCGACCGGGTGACGGGCCTGGATGCGGGCGCGGATGACTTCATCGTCAAGCCCTTCGACCTCGATGAACTGGCGGCACGCATGCGCAGCGCCTGCCGCCGCGCGGCCGGGCGCACGCACGAAGAACTCGTGCATGGCGATATCGTCATCGACGTCGCCGCGCGCCAGGTGCGCCAGGGCGGCGTGGAGGTGCCCGTGACGGGCAAGGAGTTCAGCATCCTGCTGATGCTCGTCGAGCAGCGCGGGCGCATCCTGAGCCGCGTGCAGCTGGAAGAGGGCGTCTACAGCTGGGGCGAGGAAGTCGACAGCAACGCGCTGCAGGTGCATATCCACCATTTGCGGCGCAAACTGGGCAAGGCGCTGATCCGCACCGTGCATGCCATCGGCTACAGCATCGACAAGCCCGCTACGCCCGATATGCCCGAGATGCAGGCGTGTCCGTGATGCCCGCCATCCCGGGTAGCGCGGGCGCATGGTCGCTGCGGCGCACGCTGCTGGCCGTGCTGCTGGGACTGACGTTCACCTTATGGGGCTTCAGCGCCGCCATCGTGTATCTGGAAGCGGGGCGCGAAAGCCAGGAACTGTTCGACCAGTCGCTGGCCGAGACGGGCCATTTGCTGCTCGCGTTGGCCGAGCACGAGGTGCAGGAGCATGGCGCGAGCGCGTCGCTGGTGATGCCGGTGGCGCAGAACCGCAACCACCGCCAGTATCTGCTGTTCCAGGTGTGGGATGCGCAGCAGCGCCTGCTGTACAAGAACGCCGGCGCGCCGGACCGGGCGTTCGCCGCGCCGGCCGATGTGGGCTACAGCTGGCACGACAACGACGGCCGCCTGTGGCGCATCTACACGAGCTGGAATCACAACGCGCAGCTGCAGATCCAGGTGGCGGAACCGGCCAGCCACCGCCAGGAAATCAGCAGCCGCTTCGCCCTGAAGCTGCTGGTCATCGGCTTGCCGATGGCGGCCCTGGCGGCGCTGGCCATCTGGTGGAGCATCAACCGCGTGTTTCGCGCCTTGCGCCGTAGCGCCGATGAAGTGGCGCTGCGCACGCCCGACGATCTCGCCAGTGTCAGCGTGACGGGCGCGCCGCTGGAAGTGCAGCCGCTGCTGCAGGCCATCAACCGCCTGTTCGTGCGCGTGCGCCAGACGCGCGAGCAGGAGCAGCGCTTCACGGCCGATGCCGCGCATGAACTGCGCACGCCGCTGGCGGCCATCAAGACCAACCTGCAGGTGCTGCAGCGCGCGCGCAGCGATGCCGAGCGCAAGGAATCGGTGATGGGCCTGGGCCTGAGCGTGGACCGCGCCACGCGCCTGGTGGCGCAGTTGCTGACCTTGTCCCGGCTCGACCCGCAGTCGCAGCCGCCGCCCGACCTGCCCGTGCTGGACCTGGCCGCCGTGCTGGCCGACCAGCTGCCCGCCTGGATGGCGCAGGCGCAGCGCCAGGATCTGCTGCTGCGGGCCGACCTGGCCACGGCGCCGTGCCGTTTGCAGCCGGACCATGTCCTGATCCTGGCGCGCAACCTGATGGACAATGCCATGCGCTACACCCCGGCCGGCGGCACGCTGGCGCTGGATTGCCGCACCGAGGCCGGCGGCGTGCTGCTGCGCGTGAGCGACACGGGGCCCGGCATCGCCGAGCAGTTGCGCGAGCGCGTGTTCGAACGTTTTTTCCGCGCCGCCGGCGCGCAGCAGCCGGGCAGCGGCCTGGGCTTGTCGATCGTGCGGCGCATCGCCGAAACGCATGGCGCCAGCGTGCAGCTGGCCGCCGGGCCCGATGGCGCGGGCCTGGTGGTGACGGTGCGCTTTCCCGCGCCCGCCGACGCGCCCATGCATACCTAAAGGAGAAAATATGCCATTGCGACACCGCGAGTTTCACCGGATGGACAACGTGGGCTGGCTGCGCGCCGCCGTACTGGGCGCCAATGACGGCATCGTCTCGACGGCCAGCCTGGTGCTGGGCGTGGTGGCGGCGCACGCCACGCACGACAGCATTCTGGTGGCCGGCGTGGCCGGCCTGGTGGCGGGCGCCATGTCGATGGCCACGGGCGAATATGTCTCGGTGCAGTCACAGGCCGATACGGAACAGGCGGCGCTGGAGCGCGAGGGCGGTGAGCTGCTCGGCGATCCGAAGGGGGAGCTGCACGAGCTGACGCACATTTATGTGGCGCGCGGCCTGGAGCCGGCGCTGGCTGCGCAAGTGGCCAGGGCGTTGACGGCGCACGATGCGCTCGGCGCGCATGCGCGCGATGAACTGGGCATCACCGAGAGCATGCGCGCGCGTCCGCTGCAGGCGGCGCTCGCCTCGGCGCTCAGTTTTGCCGTCGGCGCGGCGTTGCCGCTGCTGGTGGTGTTGCTGGCGCCGTTGTCCATGCTGGCGCCAGCCATCGTCGTGGCGTCGCTGCTATCGCTGGCCTTGCTGGGCGGCCTGGCCGCCAGGGCCGGCGGCGCGCGCGTGGGCCGTGGCGTGCTGCGCGTGGTGTTCTGGAGCGCGCTGTCGATGGCGGCGGCATCGGGCATCGGGGCGCTGTTCGGCGCCACGGCAGCCTGACGCTTCGTGCGCGGCCCTGTCCATGGCCCTGGCGACGGCGGGTGGGGTACTCGGCCGCACGGCACCGCCGGGCAGCACTTCCAGGGCGTCGCGCCAGTTCGCTTCCAGCGCGGGCCACCATTGCTTGTTGATGCGTCTGGCATAGGTGATCGAGGCGGCCACCGATGCCAGGTCGGCCTGGCCAGGCGGCGGTTCGTCGAAGGGCGTGGGTTCGGAGTCCTCATCGCCGCCGCTGGCCAGGTAATCGAAGGTCGTGTCCAGATAGACGAGTCCACGCACGCGCTGCGGGTGGTCGCCGGCGAACAGGGTCAGCTCGTTGCCGGCGATCGAGTGGCCGGCAACGATGGCGCGTTTGACTTGCAAGGCGTCGAGCACGGCCTGCAGGTCGGCCACCAGGGTGGCGGGGGCATACGTCATATCGTTGGCGTCGTTCACGGGCAGCGGCTTGCTTGATGCGCCATAGCCGCCTGATGCGGCCGGCCAGTCGCGCACATGCAGGCTGACGCCGGGGGCCACGCCAATTTGCCGGTCCCTGACACTGGCGGCGGGCGATCCTCCGCCACAGGCGGAAAGGGCGGCCCGGGCCGTGATGCCCAGCAGGACCTGCCTGCGGGTCTCGAAATGCTGCTCGTCCTCGTTGGATTGGTTCATGGGGTGTCCCTTGCGTGTTGGGGGCGGGTGCCAGTATCGGCAGCGCGCATGAAGCGCCGCTGAGGCTAGCCTGAAGGTCGCCTGAAGAAAAGACTGGGACAAAACTTCCCTAAATGGTGAATTTGTTTGCATGGGAAAACACGCCACCGCTCCCATCGCCGCTGCCGGCCATGCCGGCCATGCCTGCCATGGCTGGCCGATAGTGCGCACAAAAAATGTTTTCCTGATCCCGCGTCTATCGCCGGAATAATCGCGTCAGATTATGTCAGGTTGCGCCGTTTACTTTTGCCTTACTGTTTACTCTTCAAAAACAAGAACAGAGATAAACGGAATGATAGATCTACTTTTGTTAGGGGCCGATACCGAACGCAGTCACGAACTGGCCAGGCTTTTTCAGAGCGCAGGTTATCAGGTCGTCGAAGTGCGGGATCTGGCGTCCTATTTGAGTCGGCCATTGGGTGAGTTAATGCCGTCACATGAATTTGTCTCAAGTGGCGGCGCGTTGAATCTTGCGTGCGCCAGCGGGTCGCGCGATATCCGCATATTTAACGCCAATGCATCGGGCGAAAGCGGCGGGGCGATTCAATTGCGGCCACGCCTGCTCACTTGCATCCTGAACCTGGCCCGCCAACTGATGCCCGGATGGCGCCTCAGCATGGGAAATCGTTGCCTTGAAGCACCAAATCGCCGCATCGTGGAATTAACCAGCCTGGAATTCAAGTTCATCAAGAATTTCGCCTTGGTGGAAATGAACGAGGCTGTTTCGCGCAAGCAGATAGTGCAGGCATTTGGCGAGGATTATTTATCCTACGACCAGAACCGCATCGACACCATGTTAAGAAGACTGCGCAAGAAAGTGGAATCAGGCGCCGGCGTCAAATTGCCGCTGAATACCGAGAGGGTGCGTGGATTCTCTTTCGGCGAGGTATTAATTATTGATCCATGAACAAGAAAAAGGATATGTCATAAAGTGTCATGCTGGCCGTGGTACAGCTCCTTAAAATAAACGTGCAAGCCCTGTGATTGAATATAACGTTTATTGAAAGGTGAGTATGAAAATGAAATTGATGATGGCCGTTCCATGCGGCCTGTTACTGGCGGCCATGCCGCTGGTGGCGTCCGCCGCCGAACCGGCATTGCCAGGCTACGCCGCCGACCTGAGCCAGACCACGGTGTCCGGCATTTCTTCGGGCGGCTTCATGGCGGCCCAGCTGGCAACCGCGTATTCCTCTCTGTTCACGGGGGTCGGCGTGATCGCCGGCGGACCATACGACTGCGCCTCCACCTATCCCGACCAGTCGCCGCTGCAGAACGCGGTCACGGCGTGCATGTCGCCGCTGGTCGCCGCCGCTGGGGCGGATGCGGCCGTCTCCTGGGGGAGCGCGCAGCGCCGTGCGCAGGAAGGGACTATCGATCCGGTAGCCAATCTGGCGCGCCAGCGCGTCTACGCGTTCAGTGGCGCGAGCGACAGGACGGTCAGGACGATGGTGGTTGACCAGGTGGAAAAATACTACCGGCTTGCCGGCACGCCGCACGATGCCATCCGCTATCGCAGGAATGAGGCCGGCCATGCGATCATCACCGCGCGTCAGGAAGACGTGGCGTGCGCCGAGACGCGCGCGCCGTACATCAACAATTGCGGTTTTTCCCAGTCCGCCGAATTGCTGGCGCATTTGTATGGCGCGCGCAGCCAGCCGGCCAGCACCGCCGCGCTGACGGGGAGCATCGTCAGGTTCAATCAGCGCGAATTCGTCAAGGGCAGCCGTGCCAGCATGGACGACACCGGGTATGCCTATGTACCGCGCGATTGCCAGGCCAATGCCTGCGTCGTGCACGTGGCATTCCACGGCTGCCAGCAGGGCGCCGCGCTGCTGGGCGAGCGTTTTTACATGGGCACCGGTTACAACGAATATGCCGATGTGAACCGCATGATTGTCCTGTATCCGCAGGTGCGCCCGTCCAACGGTATTCCGCCCAACCCCAAGGGCTGCTGGGACTTCTGGGGCTATTCCAGCGAAGATCAGCGGCGGCCCGACTTCCAGACCCGCAGCGCGCCGCAGATGGCGGCCGTTGTCGCCATGCTGCGCCGCCTTGGCCAGCCGCGCGCCACAGCTTCCGCCTCCGCTCCTGCACCTTAACTTTTTCCTGAAACGGCAAACGATCATGGCATTTAATCCACTTACCCAATGGCTGTCTTTTGGCAAGTCATCGCTGGAAATATACAAGCAGTTCACGTCCGCCGGCGATGCCGGCCTGCGCGATGCCGGTGCGCAAGCCGGTCCCGCGCAGATGGCGCAACTGCTCAAGTCAACCCTGGAAATGAGCAAGGAATGGAGCGAGGCGCAGTCCGATGCGTATGCCGCGCTGTTTCGCACGCAGCTCGCTTCCTTCGATGCGCGCCTGACGTCCGATACCGTGCTCACCTTGATGGATCTGCACGCCAGGCTGTCGAACGATCTGTCGGCGCAAAGCAATGGCACCATCAAGGGTTTCGCGCAGCGCGCACACGCCTGTGTGCATGACCTGCAGGCGGCACAGACGCGCGACGATGCCGCCATGGTGGTGGCGGGCTTCCTGACCGACGTGGGCGGCGTGCTGCGCACTGGTGCGGAAGAGACGGCGTCGCTGCTGAACGCGGCGCAGGCGGCCTCCGGCATTCTCACGCACAAGGCGCTCGATGACATGGCGCAGGGCAGGCACGCGCCGCTTGATTGAGGGGCTTGAGCGGCAATGAAAAAGGAGAGGCTTGCCTCTCCTTTTTTACGGCCAGCGTTCCGGCAATCAGGCAGATTCCTGTGCAGGGGGCGCCGGGGGCGCCGCATCGAGCGGCATGTCCAGCATGTAGTCAGGCAAGGTGCGGGGAAAGATGCGGCTGAACATCATGCCGGCCTGCGCCGCCGCCAGCTGGAAGCGGCGCCGCAGTTCTTCGCTCACGCGCATATCCGTGCTGGCCTGGTAGCGTTGCTGCAAGTCGCGCATGCCCGTCAGCTGGTCTTCCAGGGGGCTGAGCTGGTCCGACGCCGCATGGCCGCCCACGTACGCGCCCTGGCTCATGCCCATCAAGGTCAGCAGGGTGGCGGAGATCTGGATATTGCCCAGGGCATCGGCGCCGCTGGCGATCACATAGGCCGCGATCACCACCGTAAACACCAGCATCTGGAACTTGTAGATGTCGAAGCGCTTGTCCGTTTGCAGCAGTTCAGCAGCGCTCGCCCGCGCGTGCGCACCCGTCAGCGGCGCGGTGAACCAGCCCAGCTGCTGCACATATGCATACAACTGCGGTTCCAGTTCCTTCTTGATCGAGCTGGTGATCTGGCTGCCCGCCGTGCCGGCCGTGGAAATGCCGATCAGGTACAGCAGGTCTGTCGACAGCTCCTGCAGCAGGCCCGTGCGCAGCCACTGGTAGAACAGCAGCGTGGCGACGATCAGCGTAAACAGCAGCATCTGCATTTGCGACAGGCTGGCATGGCCACCCGAACCGGTGATGTACCAGGGCAGCAAGCGGTGCCACCGCTGGCGCCAGCCCGGGGGCGGCTGCGCGCCGTTGCTGCCCAGCGCAGGAATGGCCGCCGCGGCCAGCAGGTAGCAGCCGGCCGTGAACAGCAGCGCCGCCGCCATGCTGGAGGTCTTGCCCGACACCGTCAGCTTCATTTCGCGGCCGAAGTACACATGGCCGCGCTGGCCATCCTCATAGTCGAACGCGGCGATTTTCAGGCGCAGCGGCTGGTGGCGGTTCCAGAAAACCCAGCTGCCCTTCAAGTCGCCGGCATTGCTGAATTCCTCGATTTTAGGCGTGCGGAAGTAAATGCGTGTGGTGGCAATCGGACGCGCCGCATCGTGTGGATTGGGGCTGTCGACGACGGCGACATGGTCGACCAGCAAGGGCAGGGTGCTGTAGCTGTTGTTGCGCCATAGCTCGAAGTAGCCGAGCACGCACACCTTGTCCGTCTGTTCGGCGAAGCTGGGATTGATGCTCAGGTAGTTGATGTTGCCGCTCGGTAGGCTTGGCGACGGCAGGTCGATCCTGGCGTTGTCCAGCGTCTCGATGGCTTCCTGCACCGGCAGGCGCATTGCCTCGACCTGCTGCTGCGGCGTGCCGCGAAAGCGCGCCGAGCAGATGTCCTGGCCTGCCTCGCTGGCAGCGGACGCCGGTGCCGATGCCAATGTCAGCGCCGATGCCAGCAGCAGCGCCCCTGATACCTCGTACATGTTCATGCCTAACTCCCTTTTCCGGTGGTCGATGAGGTGCGCCGCTGGCCGCGGCTGGCGGCGCGCGCCATCCCATGCTAGGACGCGCGCGCAGGCGCGCCCTGACCATCTCTGGCCTGCGCGGCCGGCGTCAGAATCGGTCAGGCAAGGGGCCCTGAGCGCGGTCTATCCTCGCTGTGTCGCTACTTTTTTTAACTGTTACATCAACCAGATAGGGAGAAATCTATGGCTGTCCTGACGAGTCTTGAGGACATGGTGCGGGCAATTGCCGGCTCGGTGATGAATGCACAGCACATGGTGGAAAAGGCGCAGTTGGCCAACATCGCGTCATTTTTCGACGACCGGCACCAGCCCACCGTGATCGATATGGAATTGCCCGCGATTCACAGCGGCGCGGAGGCGGAAGCGTTCTATCAGTACCGCGTGCCCGTGATCTCGCTCGTGCCGCACAGTTCGCTGATCATCGGCGAGGCCGAGATCGAGCTGGACGTGGAACTGGGCGCGTTCGAAGACCATGAGCGAGGCGGCGTACACGAAGGCATCATGGACCAGCTGGGCCGCGCGGCGCCGGCCGACAAGAAGGCGGGACTGATGGTCAATGCCGGCAATGGCGGACTGGCCAGCAAGAACGGCAATGCCGTCCACATCAAGCTCAAGCTGGTCGCCACCGACAAGTCGGAAGGCCTTGCGCGGCTGGTCAACGATGTCGTCAAGGCGCAGGGTCCCGTTGCCATGCGGCGCGGCGGCGAGAAGGCCTAAATGGCGCCTTTGATAGTCCTGCATATTCATTCGCCTACTTAAGGAGCATACCTTGGCCACGAATAATTTTCATCTTGCTAATATCCGATTTATCAAGCGCATTGTTGTCGGCAATGATAATCCACAAAGCATGAAAACAGAAACCGAAGTGCAGCAAGCCATGGATCTGGTCAATCTGTGCCTGGCATCGACGCCGCGCGGTTATGTGCTGAACGTGGAAAAGAGTTTTGGTTTATATAATATCGGCGAGCACCAGGTGGTGCTGCAATATGCCGTTTATAACATCGGCTTCGACCGCAAGCCGATGTTCCTGGACGATCATGGCCAAGCCTGAGCGCCGCCCCGCGCAGTGGCAGGCACCATCGCTGTGCGGCGCGGTCGCGCGCAGCCATGCGGCGGCGAACGCGGCGCTGCGCGTGGCCAGCCTGGCCGGCGCCCGCTACGCTCCCGCCGCCGCGCCTTTCCACTATGTGTTGCCCGATGCGCCCGCTGGCGCCAGCGCCGGCCAGGACATTCCCGCCCGGCAGTTCGAGCGCCAGTACGCGTGGTGCCTGGAGTCGCTCGGCGTGACGGTGTACGGCTATTGCATCGAACGCCAGTTCGGCTGGGAACGCAAGACGGAGCCCGCCTTGCTGCTGCGCCGGCCCGCCTGGTGGCGGCGCCTGCTGCGTCCGGCGCCGTTGCTGGCCCTGACCGTCGATGCGCGCCAGGCGGGCGCCGCCATCAGCCTGGCCGCGGCGCAGCGGCCCGGTTACCGCGGCAGTATCAATTGCATCGTGCGCCTGGAACCGGCATTGCAACAGCAATTGAAACAGCTGCACGAGGCCCAGACCATTGCTGTTTCGATTAAAAAGAAAATACTCGACTATTTATTATTCATGCGTCGCTGAGTTATTTTCAAGATGGTCAGAAACTGCCATTAAATCATTAATTTTAAAGCGTAATCTAATAATGTCGGCATCGTGAAAGTTAATAGTAACGGTGCTCGACATTAATCCACGACGTGGAATCCTCTTACCCGCAAGGGTTTAATCTTAAAGGAGTAGATAATGGCTGAAATTATTGACATGGCATCGCAATTCAAAGGCTTGCCGATGGGCGACCTGATCGGTGGCCCACTGACCGCCGCCTGTGATGCGCAAGTGAAACTGGCGCATGCCACCGCCGATTTCATCAAGTACATCGGCTTCATGCCGCCGTCCGACAGCGACAAGGACGGCGTGGGCGCCACCCGCCTGGCGCACTTTGCGTTCACCCGTCCTGTGGCTGATCCGGCCGACCCCAGCAAGACAGTTGAAGAGTCCGTCTCGCTGGACGTGCCGCTGCTGGCGATCGTGAAGATCCCGAGCCTGTCGATCACCAAGGTCGACATCACCTTCGACATGGAAGTGAAATCGTCGTTCAGCTCGAAAGAGACGGAAGACAAGTCGGGCAAATTCTCGGCCGACATCAAGGCCGGCTGGGGTCCTGTCAGCGTCAAGGTGCATCTGGAAGGTTCGGTCGCCACGCACAAGGAAAACACCCGCAGCTCGGACAATTCGGCGAAGTACCACGTGCAGGTGCTGGCCGAAGACGGCGGCATGCCCGAAGGCCTGGCGCGCGTGCTCGACATCCTGCAAACGTCGATCCAGCCGCGCGTGACCCCGCAAGCACCAGCGGTGCATTGATGCCGCAGTGACCGCGTAGTTTGCGAGCCGCATGGCCCGTTACCTGGCGCCATGCGGCGTTGCAAGCACATTCGCGCAGCAGCCCATTGAAGCAGTCCATTAACCCAATCTCATGAGGGAGGGAGAAGTATGCATGAACTAAGCACAACCGAGCTGGCCGCGATGCTCACCACATCCGATGCCGACACGCGCGCGCAGCTGTGGACGGCGCCGCTCAACGACAGCATGCGCGCCTGTTCCATCGACAGCGTCACGCGGCAGGCGGCATTCCTGGCGCAAGTCCTGCTGGAATCGTCGGAACTGCGCCAGTTGCAGGAGTTTCTCAGCTATAGCCCGCAGCGCCTGCGCCAGGTGTGGCCGCAGCGCTTTCCCACGGACCAGGTCGCCGAACAGTATGCGCACAACCCGCAAAAGCTGGCGAACAAGGTGTACGCGCAGCGCATGGGCAATGGCGACGAAGCCAGCGGTGACGGCTGGGCCTACCGGGGCCGGGGCTTGATCCAGCTGACGGGGCGCGACAACTATGCGCATTTTTCGGCCGCCATGGGCTGCGACGCCCTGACGCATCCCGACTTGCTGCAGGAGCCGACGGGCGCGGCGCTGTCGGCCGCCTGGTTCTGGCGTACGCACGGCTTGAACGAGCTGGCCGACGGCACCGTGCAAGCGGGCGGCGACGCGCATTTCAGCGAAATCACGCGGCGCATCAACGGCGGCCTGAATGGCCTGGCGCAGCGCCGCCTGTACTGGGAACGGGCCTGCAAGATCCTCGGCGTCGGCGGCGCCATCAGCGGAAAAATCTGAGTGCAAGGGCTGGCGCCAACGCGCCATGGCCATCCTGTTTATTTTTTACTTGAAGAGGCAATCACATGAGCAATTACAGCAAAGTACAATTCATTTCCTGGGAAGTCCATACGGGACCGTTCGTCGTCACACGTCCACCGGTCAAGACGGGCTTGTACAGCGGTCTGCTGGATCCGACGCCGGACAACCGCACGGACGTGCTGGGGCAGTGCTGGGACATTGAGGCGCGTTTGGCATTCACGGCCGACGCCATCACCAAGGCGGAACTGTCGAGCGACCGCAGCGCGGGCACGCTGAAGGTCTTCATGGCGCCCGAATTCCTGTACCGGGGCGCGGGCGGCGCGTATCTGCACGACCTGATCGATGGTTGGGATGGCCAGGCGCCGGCCGAGTTCAACCTGCCCGCGCCCTACAACGGCCGCTGGCGCGGTCTCTTCGGCGCCTTGCGGGCGCTGGTGGCCCAGCCGAAATACGAGGACTGGATCTTCGTCTTCGGCACCGCCCTGAGCGCGTCGTTCCCGTCCGCCCGCCAGCGCGACGGCAAGTTCGTCATCGACGTGCGCCAGCCCGGCGAAATCTACAATTGCGCGCTGATCCAGCGGGGTGGCGCCTTGCATGGCACGGACAATTATGTCTCGCGCAAGCATTACATTTCCCCCATCGATTTCCTGCAGTGGAATGGCGCCGTGGCGCAGCACACGCCGGGTACGGTGCTGCCGCTCGACCCTCGTGCCGTCGTGCCTGCCGATGTCATGGGCGTCAATGAAGGCGGCGCCTTGTTCCGCATCCCCGGCATCAACGACAGCCTGGGCAAGCCTATCGATTTCGGCATCGAAATCTGCCTCGATCATGCGCTCAGCGCCAATTCGGCCAACCGTTATGGCCGCATCCGCACGGCGGGACAGTCCGTCAAGATCCAGCTGGTGCCGTCGGGCGGCATGCGGCTGCAGCCCGATTCCATTCGCCTGCAGCCGGCTGGCGCGCCGACGCCCCGTTCATATGCCTTCAATTGCGATGGCCTGGGTAATCTGAACGGCGGCGCGGGCAGCCATACGCAACTGTGGAACGGCGCCAATGGCGTGCCCGCACCTGCCGGCAACTGCCTGGTGGCGGCCAGCAGCGGCGCGGCCGTCGTCGGCACGGTGCTGACGGCCGTCGCGGGCCAGGTCAATACCACGCTGGGCGCAGTGCAGGGCAGCCTGCTCTGGAATAATGGCGAGAACGTGCAGGGCGCCGGCCAGGTGCGCATCCTGGCCGTGCGCGACCTGTAAGTTCCAGGCGGGTCCGCGCCCGCCCGCCGGCCGGCCGCGCTAGTGCGACACCAGCACCGGCAAGGTCATGTCCTGCAGCACCGTGCGCGTGACGCCGCCCAGCAGCGCTTCGCGCAGGCGCATGTGGCCGTAGCAGCCCATCACGATCAGGTCGCACTGGCGCTGCGCGGCCATGGCCAGCAGGGCCGCGCCCACGTCCTGGCCCGGCGGCGTGTCGTGCTGCAGCACCTCGACGTTGACGCGGTGGCGCGCCAGGTACAGGGCCAGGTCGGCACCCGGCTGCTCGCCGTGCGCAGCCGGCTGGGCGTGCGAATTGACGACGGCCAGGGTCACCTGCCGCGCGCGTTGCAGCAGCGGCAGCGCATCGGTGATGGCGCGCAGCGCTTCGGCGCTGCCGTTCCAGGCCAGCAGCGGATGCTGCGCGGAGCCCGATAGCGCGGCGGACGGCGCGTGCGGCACCATCAGCACGGGCCGGCCGCAATGGAGCATCAGGTATTCGGGCGTGCCGGCGATGACGCGCGAGGGCGTATCCTGCGCGTCCGTCTGGCCGAGGATCAGCAAGTCGCAATAGCGCGCCTGCAGCAGCAGCGCGCCTTGCGCATCGTCGTCGACGAAGCGCGTTTCGTAGGTGCCCAGGCCTTCTTCGCGGGCGATGCGCTCGAAGTCGTGCAAGGCCTCGCTGGCCTGGCTGCGCAGCGCCTGCATCTGCGCCGGCGCAAACTGCAGCGCGTTGACGCCGCCGCCATACGCATAGCGCGAGATGCCGCTCATGGCCGAACCGATCAGGTGCGCGCCTTCGGCGACGGCCAGGCGCACGGCCAGGCGGATGCGCTGGGCGCAGTGGCGGGAGTTGTCGACGTGGACCAGCAGGGTAGTGTAAGGCATGGCGTTTTCCTCGGTTGTCGGAAGTCGGTTGTCAAGTCTGCAGCACGTAGTTGCCCGGCGCGTCGCCCAGGTCGGGTCCCATGGCCGGCGGCGCCACCTGCGCGCCCGAGCGTTCCGCCAGCCAGGCTTGCCAGGTGGGCCACCAGGAACCGTCGTGGTGCGGCACGTCGCGCTGCCAGCTGTCCGCGTCGATGTAGGGCGCATCGTGCGGGTGCGTGGCCAGCTGGTAGCTGCGGCGCGCCTGGCCCGGCGGCGAGACCACGCCCGCATTGTGGCCGCCCGAGGTGAGCAGGAAGGTGACGTCGGTGTCGGTCAGCAGCTGCAGTTTATACACGGAGCGCCATGGCGCCACGTGGTCCGTCAGGGTGCCGACGGCAAAGATGGGGGCATCGATGTCGGGCAGGGCGATGTGCCGGCCTGCCGTGCGGTAGCGCCCTTCGGCCAGGTCGTTGTGCAGGAACAGACGGCGCAGGTATTCCGAATGCATGCGGCAGGGCATGCGCGTGGCATCCGCATTCCAGGCCATCAGGTCGCTGTCCTGCTCGTCGAGTCCGAGCAGGTAGTGGCGCAGCCGGCGCGACCAGATCAGGTCGTTCGAACGCAGCAGCTGGAAGGCGCCCGCCATCTGCTTCGTGTCGAGATAGCCCTGCTTCCACATGGCCGCTTCCAGGAAGCTGACCTGGCTGTCGTCGATGAACAGCGACAGTTCGCCCGGTTCCTTGAAGTCGACCTGCGAGGCCAGCATGGTGAGGCTGGCCAGGCGGGTATCGCCGTCGCGCGCCATGCTGGCGGCGGCAATCGCCAGCAGGGTGCCACCCAGGCAGTAGCCGGCCGCGTGCACCTGCGGCGCGCCCGTGAGGCGGGCAACGGCGTCGAGCGCGTCCATCACGCCCAACTGGCGGTAGTCTTCCAGCGACAGCTCGCGGTCTTCTTCGAGGGGATTTTTCCAGGAAATCATGAACACCGTGTGGCCCTGCTGCACCAGGTAGCGCACCAGCGAATTGGACGGCGACAGGTCGAGGATGTAGTATTTCATGATCCAGGCCGGCACGAACAGCAGGGGCGTGGCATGCACGCTGGCCGTCGCCGGCGCGTACTGCAGCAGCTCGATCAGGTCATTGCGGTAAACCACCTTGCCGGGCGTGACGGCCACGTTCTCGCCTGCCTTGTAGCTGCGCTGGTCGGGCGCATGCGCGCCCATGGCGGCGCGGCGCAAGTCGTCGGCCAGGTGCTGCGCGCCGTTCGCCAGGTTGGCGCCACCGCTCGCCAGGGTTGTTTGCTGCACCACGGGATTGGTCAGCAGAAAGTTCGACGGCGCCAGCATGTCGAGCCACTGGCGCACGGTGAACGTGACGACATCTTCGTGGTGCGGCGAGACGCCGCGCACGCCCGTGGTGGCGCGGTGCCACCACTGCTGCTGCAGCAAGAAGCCCTGGTAGGCCAGGTTGTACGGCCAGCGCTGCCAGGCCGGGTCGGCGAAGCGCCGGTCCTGCGGCAGCGGGGCGATGCACGGCGGCGCACCGGCGCTGCCGCTCTGCGCCGATTGCAGCGCGTACTGCTGCCAGCGGCCGATCTTCTTCCACGCTTCCTGCAGCAGGGTCAACTGCTTCGATGGCGCCAGCGCCAGGTGGCTGAGCCAGTCGGCATAGGCGTTGCCCAGCGCGGCCGGCGAAATGCCGCCCGTGAACTTGCCCAGCCAGGCATTCAGCAGCAGGTCCAGGGTGGCGCCTTCCGGCGCGCTCTCCGGATAGTCGGGCGCCGGCACGCCTTGCCAGGCGCTGCCCAGGCGCTCATGTTCAACGGTTTGTTCCGCATTGCTCGGCTGCGTCTTGCTCATTCAGCACTCCTGTCATTTTTTTACAGGATAGCAAGAGCTTGTTCAAAAAATTATGATCTACATCAAGTTTGCCCGGATGCGTGCAGCGTCCCGCCTGTCGCCTGGATGGCCGCGCCCGTTTCCTGAAGGAACAGGCGCAACTGTTCCTCCAGCGCAGCGAGCCGCGCCAGCAATGCCGCCTGCGGGGCCTGTGCCGCTTCGCGCTCGATGGCGGCGGCGATGGCGACGGCGGGGATGGCATGGAAGTTGGCCAGCAAGCCGGCCAGGGTATGTGCCTGCCGGCTCGCGGTGGGCCGGTCGTCCGCCTGCAGGGCTGCGCGCAAGGCGGCCAGCTGCTCCGGCAAGCCGGCCAGGAAGGAGGCGCCGATGATGGCGATCACGTCGGCGTCGGCGTTCGCCAGCGCGGCGCCGTAGTCGAAGCGTGGCGCGCTGCCGGTGGCCAGCACTGCCACTTGCGGCGCCATGTCGGGCGGCAGCGTTGGCTTGCTTATTTGCAATACATGCTGCTCGATCAGGCTCTGGAAGGCGGCGGTGCGGAAAGGCTTGGACAGGTAATCGTCCATGCCGCCGGCGATGCAGCGTTCGCGGTCGCCTTCGAAGGCGCTGGCCGTCATGGCGATGATGACGCTCTTCGGCATGCCTTGCGCCTCGCGCTGGCGGATCTGCGCGGTGGCTTCGAAACCGCCCATTTCCGGCATCTGCAGGTCCATCAGGATCAGGTCGAAATGGCTGGCGGCCTGGCGGTCGAGCGCTTCGCGGCCATTCGCCGCATGCGTGACCCGGTGGCCCGCATTCGACAGCAGCACGGTGGCCAGTTCGCGGTTCATGGCATTGTCCTCGACCAGCAGGATGTCCAGGCTGGGCGAACCTTCGCGCACGCTATGGCGCGTCATCACCGGTGTTGCGCCGGGCATGCCGCGGCAGGTGCCCAGCACGCTCATGGTGATGGCCAGCAATTCCTCGGGGCTGGCCGGCTTGAGCAGGTAGCCGTCGATGCCCAGTTCGCGGCAGCGCGCCGCGTCGCCCAGGCTGCCGCTGGACGAGAGCATGACGATGGGCACCTGGCTCCAGTGGGGCAGGGCGGCCAGCGCCGATGCCGTGTCGAAGCCATTCATGCCCGGCATGGCAAAGTCCATGATGATGCAGTCGGCCGGCAGGGCGGTGCGGCAGTGTTCCAGCGCCGCCTCGCCCGACTCGCAGGCGGTGACCATGGCACCGCTGTGCTCGAAGATCTTGCGCAAAATGGTCAGGCTGCTGGAATTGTCATCGACCAGCAGGATCGCCCGCGCCGCCAGCGAGGCGCCGGGCGGCGGCAGGCAAGGCTGATGCTCGCCGATGGGCAGGGCCAGGTCCACGCTGAAGCTGCTGCCCTTGCCCAGTTCGCTCGACAGGCCGATGCTGCCACCCATCATCGTGACCAGGCGGCGCGTGATCGACAGGCCCAGTCCCGTGCCGCCGAAGCGCCGCGTGGTCGAACCGTCTTCCTGCTGGAAGGCGTCGAAGACGGCCTCCTGCATGTCGGCGGCGATGCCGATGCCGGTGTCGCGCACGCCCAGCTGCAGCTGGGCCATGCCATCGCCGCTGGCGCGCAGCCGGGCACTCACAGTGACCTCGCCGCGCGGCGTGAACTTGATGGCGTTGCCCGCCAGGTTGGTGAGTATCTGGCGCAGCCGGCCAGGGTCGCCGAGCAAGGTGTGCGGCAGCGCGGGATCGATGTCGAGCACCAGTTCCAGGCCGCCGGCCTGGGCCCGCATGGCGAGTGCGCGCATGGTTTCCTGCATCAGCTGGCGCAGCTTGAAAGGGATGCTTTCCAGCGTCAGCATGCCCGCCTCGATCTTCGAGAAATCGAGGATGTCGTTGATAATGCACAGCAGGGCGTCGGCCGAAGCCTTGACGATTTCCAGGTATTTGCGCTGGTGGACGTCGAGTTCGGAATCGAGCACCAGGTCCGTCATGCCCAGGATGCCGTTCATCGGCGTGCGGATCTCGTGGCTCATGTTGGCCAGGAATTCGCTCTTCGAGCGGCTGGCCGATTCGGCCACTTCCTTGGCCAGCAGCAGCGCTCGCTCGGCCGCCTTTTGGCTGGAAATGTCGACGATGGTGCCGACCAGGCCGTGCAGGCTGCCATCGGACTTCAGCAGGGCCGCCTTGCTGTACAGGACATCGACCTGGCGCGCGCCGACGCTCAGCCGGTCCTCATACGTCTGGTTGCCCCGGTCCTGCAGCAGCTCCAGGTCGCGCTGCAGCACTTGCTGCGCCTGCTGCTTTGGCAGGATGTCGGCCACCGTCTTGCCCAGGATGTCCGCTTGCGCGCGTTGGAAGAAGGCGCAATAGGCGCGGTTGGCGCGCAGGTAACGGCCTTGCACATCCTTCAGGTACAAAGGGATAGGAATGGTCTCGATCAGCGCGTCGACAAAGTTGAGGTTGTGCCGCAGCTCGTGCGCCGCCAGACGCCGTTCCGTGATGTCGGTCAGGCTGCCGGTGATGCCGGCCAGCCGCCCCAGGCCATCGCGCTCGGCGCGCGCGCAGACATCGATCCAGCGCACGTCGCCGTCGCGGGTGACGTAGCGCGCTTCATGACGCATGCTGTCCACATGGCCACCGAGCAGTTGTGACAGGCCGGCGGCGGCGCGCTCGCGGTCGCGCGCATCGACGAATTGCAGCACATTCTTGCCCAGGCTGTCGGCGGTGCCGAAGCCGGTGATGGTGTGCCAGGCGGGGTTCAGGAAGGTCCAGGCGCCGTTCAAGTCGGTGCGGAAGACCACTTCATTGAGGCTGTTGACGACGTTGCGGTATTCGCGCTCGCTTTTCGCGATGGTCTCGGCCATGCGTTTGCTGTCGCTGATTTCCGTGCGGATGGCGATGTACTGATAGGGTTCGCCGGCGGCGTCGAGGAAGGGCACGATGGTGGCGTCGACCCAGTATTGTCCGCCATCCTTGGCGTGGTTGCAGATTTCGCCATGCCAGACCTGGCCCGTGGTGATGGTTTGCCACATCTGCGCAAAGTAGGCGTCAGGATGCGTATGCGAATTGATCAGGCGGTGCGTCTGGCCGACCAGCTCTTCGCGCGCGAAGCCGCTGATGGCGCAGAACTTGTCGTTGACGTAAATGATGACGCCGGCCGTGTCGGTGATGCTGACAATGGCATGCTGGTCCATCGCAAAGCGCTGGTTCTGCAGTTCGATGCGGCGCAGTTCCTGCTGCGATACCAGCTTGGCCAGCAGCACCGAGAGGCCCTCGATGTCGCCTTCCTGCGGCAGGTGCAGGCCGGAATCGTCGTTGTCGAGCAGGCGCACGGCCGCCACGCGCAGCGATTGCAGGACGCGGTTGCGGCTGGCCAGTTCCGTGCGCAGCAGGTCATTCGTCATGCTCAGCTCTGTCGAACTCAGCTCCAGGCTGCGCGAGCGCAAGTCCAGGTCGCGTTCGGCCTGTTCGTAGCTGCCGTCGATGCGCAGCAGCAGGGCCGGCAGGCCGGCCAGGAAAGCGGCCAGTTCGGGCGGCGTGCCCGCTTGCGCTCCGAATGCCTGGGCCTGTTCCAGCAAGGCGATGCAGGCGCTTTCCGAGTCGATGTCGCAGACGCGGCTCAATTGGCGTGCCAGGGTGCGGTTCATGTTTCGCTCAGCACAGTCACGGTCATCGTCTGGTTATGCAGCTGGCATGCGCCATGCGGCTGCGTGATGCCGATTTCGCCGTTGGAGTAAAAACCGGCGATACAGGTGGCGCCGCTGCCCAGCACGTCGGCCACCGCTTCGACCTCTTCCTCGACCCGGTCGCCCATGACCAGCTTGCGCCCCACGCAGCTGACCAGCAGGGCCAGCTGGTCGCCCACCGTTTCGGCGTGGCGCTGGACGCCGCGCGCGGCCATTTCGGCCCCGTCGATCAGCCGGTTGGTACTGGAATGCATCAATTTCAGGTAGCCGTCGGCGAGGATGTCGCCGGCCAGTGTCAGCGAGCCCTGTTCTTCGTCGACGGCGAGGATGGTGCGAAACACATTGCTTTTTTCATGCGCCGCCGTGAGCATTTCAAACGGAAACAGCAGCCCCGAGCCGGGCAGGTCGCACGCATAGTCGCCCAGGTACAGCTTGTAGATGTCCAGCGCCCGCGCGCCATCGAGGCCATACAGCACGTTGCCGACGCAGCGCGTCACCTTGCGCGCGGGACCGAACGCTTCCCAGCCCGCATGGCTGCCGTAGCCGAGGCGGATATGCTCGCCGTACAGGCCGACGGCCACGATGGTATTGTCGGCCGCGCCGCGCGGACCCAGGGTCCAGGTCTGGCGGAAGGCGCCGCCGTCGGCGGCCAGTCCGCCCGATATGGTGACGCCCGGCGGCAGATTTTCCTGCAGGCCGGCGATCAGGGCACTGCCGTTGATGGCCACGCCCGTGCCCAGCATGAAGACCGCCGCCAGGCCGTCCCGCGGCAGCGCCTGTGCCAGGCGCTCGCCCGCCTCGTGCGAGTCCGCCATGTCGCAGATGATGGCGTCGGCAATCGCCACCGTGGTGTGCGCGAAGCCGATGGCGGTGATGACGCAGCTGTCGTCGTAGACGCGCTTGCCGGCGATCTCGCCGGCCGTGGAACAGCCGGCGATCACGGCGCCGGGCATCTGGCGGCGCAGCGCCGCCGTCAGTTCGGGGGTGGAAAAATAGGCGCAGGCGCCAAAGACCAGCACCAGCTGCGGCTGCATGGCGGCCAGGGGCGCCAGTGCGGCATCGATGTCGGCACGGTTTTTCAGGATCAGTTGTTGCACGCGCATGGCAGGGTCCTCGCTTACAGTGGGTGGGCGTGGTGCTGGTCGGGGTCGGGCAGGCTGTTGCGGATGTCGAGCACCTCGTCCCAGGCGCCCAGGAAGGCGTCGATGCAGTGCGGGCAGAAATGGCTGCCTTTGTTCTGTTGCAGGAACAGGCGCGCCTGCTCCACGGGCCAGGCCCGCTTGTACGGGCGTTCCGAGGTGAGCGCGTCGAAGACATCGGCCACGGCGACGATGCGCGCCGACAGCGGTATCTGTTCGCCCGCCAGGCCGCGCGGATAGCCGCTGCCGTCGTATTTTTCGTGGTGGCCGCAGGCGATTTCCTCGGCCAGCTGGATCAGCGGCGAATCGCTGCCGGCGAGGATCTTGCCGCCGATTTCCGCATGCTGGCGCATGATGGCCATTTCCTCGGGGTCCAGCCGGCCCGGCTTGAGCAGGATATGGTCGGGCGTGGCCAGCTTGCCCACGTCGTGCATGGGAGCGGCCTTGAGCAGCAGTTCCTGCCATTGCGCATCCATGCCCAGGTCCCTGGCGATCAGCGCCGAATAGCGCGCCATGCGCATGATGTGAGCGCCCGTTTCGGGGTCGCGGAATTCGGCCGCCCGCGCCAGGCGCGTGACCAGTTCCATCTCGCGCGCCGTGACGTTGGCGATGGCCTGGCGCACTTCATGCTCAAGCAGCTTGGCGCGGTCGGCCAGCATGGTTTGCGCCATGCGCAGGGACAGCAGATTGCGCACGCGCAGGCTGAACTCGATGGTGTCGACGGGCTTGGTGAGAAACTCCGTGACACCGAGCGAAAAGGCCTGCTTGCGCACGGCGCGGTCGTTCTCGGTGGTGACCATGATGATGGGGATGTCGGCCATGCCCTGCATCTTGCGGAAGATGCTGAGAAATTCATTGCCCGACAGGCTGGGCATCCGGTAGTCGAGCAGGACCAGGTCCGGCACATGCGACTCGCACCAGGTCAACGCATCGATGGGGTCGCTCATGCAGACGGGCTCGATGCTGCTGGCCTTGCGCGCCAGCGTCGATAGCAGGTTCAGGTTGGTGTCGTTGTCATCGACGATCAGGATGCTCATGGTGTCTCCGGCGGATGGCGGTCAGGTGGCGGACGCGATGGCGATGGCGTCTCAGGCAGCCAGTTTGCCCGTGGCTTGCACGCCCAGGCCTGACAGCAGGCTGTCCATGTCGAGCACGATCAGCATGCGTTCGTCCAGGCTGCCGATGGCCGTGACATGGCCGGCCATCGCCGAGCCGTGCAGCTGCGGCGGGGGCTTGATCTGTGCCGGGGCCAGCGGCACCACATCGGCCACGCGGTCGACCACGATGCCGGTGGCGCCGTGCGCGAAGATGAGGATGATCACCACGGTCGAGGCGTCGTATGCGGGCTCGGCCTGGCCCAGCGCGATGCGCAGGTCGATCAGCGGCACGATGCTGCCGCGCAGGTGGATGAAGCCCTTGAGGAAGGCGGGCGCATTGGCCATACGGGTCACGGCGCCGTAGCCGCGGATTTCCTGCACCAGGCCGATGTCGATGGCGTATTCCTCATTGCCCAGGCCAAAGACCAGCAATTCCCGGGCGCCCGCTTGCGCCAGCTGGCTCGCTGCTGCGGCATGTGTCGTGGTGGTTTCCATGTGTTTGCTCCTGTCAGGTGATGCGTGATGCATGAAACTGCGAGGGGTACCGGGTGGTGCTCAAACCTGCTCGGTGCGGTTGCGGCCATTGCTCTTGGCCTGGTACAGCGCGGCGTCGGCTTGCATGAAACAGGCTTTCCAGTCGCCGTTGTTGGGCAGCGGCGCCAGGCCGATGCTGACCGTCGCCGTGATGGATGCGTGCTCGAAGTCGACGCACGTTGCGGCCACGGCAAGGCGGATGCGTTCGGCCACCTTGTACGCCATCGTCATGTCCGTATGCGGGAACAGCAAGCCGAATTCCTCGCCGCCCACGCGGGCGACGACATCGGATGCCCGTGCCTGGGACTGCAGCGCGGCCGCGATGGCTTGCAGTACGGCGTCGCCGGCGGCGTGGCCATGCCGGTCATTGACCTTCTTGAAGAAATCGATGTCGGCGATGCCGATGGTCATCGCACTGCCCGCGCGACTGGCCCGCGCGGCCGTACGTACGGCTTCGATCTCGAAGGCGCGGCGGTTCGGCAGGTGGGTCAGGGGATCGCTCAGGGCGATGCGCTGCAAATGCTGCCAGCGGGCCGCATTCTGCTGTTCGATGGCGCGTGCGTGGCGCTGGTCGATGAAAAAGGCGCCCAGGTAGTTTTCGTCGTCCAGCTTGCCCAGGTCCATGGCCTTGAGCACGATGGGCAGCATCGTGCCATCGTGGTGGCGTATGGCGAAATGGCGCTTGTGGCCGAGTACCGTGGACTTCTTTTCGCCGGCCAGATAGGCGCCGATCCGTGCGCCATGCTGCTTGCGCACGGAGTCGGGCAGCAGCGCTTCGATCTGCTGGCCCGACAGGCTGCCCGGGGCATAACCGCTCAGCGCATACATGGCGTCGTTCGCATAGCGGATGCGTGAACCCGCATCGATGATGACGGCGGCGTCGTCGGCGGCGTCGAGCAGACGCAAGGCCAGGATTTTGTTCATGTGCTTGTCCCCTGCATGAATGCGGATTACTTGGGAAGGCGAAGGCCACGCTATTGCTGCCGCATTTTTGTTTTCCCTTAGGAATCATCATACCTCAAATAAAATTGAATGCAATGAATTTCATGATTTTAATGATTTGTATTTCTGGCGCAACTGCCATCACAGCCCTGAATTTACCAAAAAACAAGCAGTTTTCCTCTGTTGAGCGGAAAAATCTCTCATTTTCAATATTGTAAAAAGTAACAAATTCGGTTAATTTTTTAATTAAATGTTGTATTTGGTAAATTTATGTAGCAAAATAAATTTGATCTACATCAAAAAGATGGCGAATAAGGGCAAGAAATGCAGAGGGCGTGGTGCCTTTGCACTTGTTCATCATCAGGGAAGGAAGAGGCGAACGCTGCTGAGGCCAGGGCGTCAGCTGGCTGGTTTCCGGATGGCGCCGTCATTCGGTTGTGCTGGATTGGGGAGACGAACATGCGTACAAATATGCCGGTAACGAATAGGGAATATGTGCTTCAGGATGGCCAGACGGTGGTCTCGAAGACTGACCTGCAGGGCAACATCACCTATGTCAACCAGGATTTCATCGACATCAGCGGCTTTTCGGCCGAGGAGCTGATCGGCGCGCCGCAAAACATCGTGCGCCATCCGGACATGCCGGTCGAAGCGTTCGCCGATTTCTGGCGCACCATCAAGAGTGGCAAGGCATGGACGGGCATGGTCAAGAACCGCTGCAAGAATGGCGATTACTATTGGGTGGAAGCGAATGCCGCGCCGATGCTGGAGCAGGGCAAGATGGTGGGCTACACCTCGATCCGCGTCAAACCCAGCCGGGAACAGGTTGCCGCCGCCGAACAAGCTTACCGGGCCATCAAGCAAGGCAGCGGCACGCTCGAAGTGCGCGAGGGCGTGGCCGTGCAGCGCTCGGTCTTGCGGCACCTGAACCCGATGGCGCAGTTGTCGCTGCGTGCCAGGCTGGGCCTGGTGTTTGGCACGCTGGCGCTGCTGTTCGTTGCCGCGCCGGCCATCTCTTACGTGGCCGCCGGGCATGCCGGCATGCCGATGTTGTTTACCGCCCTGTGCGGCGTGGTGTCATGCGCTGCCGGCGGGTATACCTTGCAGCGCTCGGCCGTGACGCCGCTGCAGCGCATGCGCAGCGATATCGAGCGCATGAGCGCGGGAGATTTGTCGGCCAGCATCAGCGCCAGCGGCAATGATGAATTGACAGCGGTGGCACAGGCGCTGCGCGTGCTGCAGACGAATGTCAAGCTGCTGGTCGGACAAATCAAGGAATCGACGGGCGTGGTCGGCCGTGGTGCGCAGGAAATCGCCGCCGGCAATGCGAACCTGTCGCAGCGCACGGAGTCGCAGGCCAGTGCACTGGAAGAGACGGCATCGTCCATGGAAGAGCTGACGGGAACGGTCAAGCAGAATGCCGATAATGCGCGCGAGGCGAACCGCCTCGTCAGCGCTGCCTCGGAGACGGCGCACAAGGGCGAGCAAGCCATGTCGCAGGTGATTGCCACCATGGGGGCGATCCAGGAAAGCTCGCGCAAGATCGTCGACATCATCGGCGTGATCGATGGCATCGCCTTCCAGACGAATATCCTGGCCCTGAATGCGGCCGTGGAGGCGGCGCGCGCTGGTGAGCAGGGACGTGGCTTCGCCGTGGTGGCGTCCGAAGTGCGCAACCTGGCGCACCGCTCGGCCCAGGCGGCCAAGGAAATCAAGGTCCTGATCGGCGACTCGGTGGACAAGGTGGGCGTGGGCAGCCGGCTGGTGCAGGATGCCGGCAAGACCATGGGGGATATCGAGCAATCGGTGCGCCAGGTGGCCGGCTACATGGCCGACATCACGGCCGCCAGCCAGGAACAGAGCGAGGGCATCGAGCAAATCAACCAGGCCATCACGCAGATGGATGACGTGACGCAGCAAAATGCGGCCCTGGTCGAACAGGCTTCCGCCGCGGCCACCGACATGCAGCAGCAGGCCGTGCAACTGGCGACCCTGGTTGATGCCTTCCAGCTGGTGCGCAGTGCTCCTGCCCGCGTGGTGGCACGGCAGCCAGCCAGGGCCGCCGCAGCGCGCCAGCAGTTATCCGTGACGAGGATGGTAAACAGTGCTTAAAACGCCTGGCTGACTGAATAAATCAGCAAGCCGGCCAGGCCGCCGACGATGGTGCCGTTGATGCGGATGAATTGCAGGTCGCGCCCGATGGCCAGTTCGATGCGCTCGCTCATTTCGTCCTTGCTCCACAGGTCCAGCCGTCCGGCGATGAAGGCGCCCACTTCGCCCCGGTAGCGCCGCACCAGCGACCCGCTGCCGGCGACGATGGCGTCGTTCAGCCACGCACGCGCGTGCCTGTCCTGGTCCAGCACCTTGCCCGTGTTGCGCGCCAGGCTGGCGATCGCTTGCGCCAGCACGGGCGCGTCCGCGTGCAGGTCGGCCAGCAGGCGTGTGCGGATGTTGTTCCACAGCTCGCCCAGCATGGCTTGCACCGTGTCGCTGGCGATCAGCTGCAGCTGGTAGCGGCGCACGGTGTCCTGCCACTGCGGGTCGGCCTTCAGGTGCAGGGCGCTGTCGGCAATCCAGCCGGCGATGCGCTGGCGCAGCGGGTGCTGCGCATCGACGCGCACGGCGACGGCAAACTTTTGCAGCGAGGCGATCATGCGCGGCTCATACGCTTTCACGGCCTTTTTCACCAGCGCGTTCTCGATCTGGAAGGCGCCCAGCACGAAGTCGCCGATGGCGGCGTGGTGTGCCTCGTCGTCCAGGTAGGCGGCGCCGCGGTCGAGCAGGAAGTCCAGCAGTTCCTGCGGCTTGCCGTCGGCGATCAGCGCGTCGAGGCAGTCGGCCGCCACCTCCGACAGATTCAATTGGCCCAGGTAGCTGCTGGCCTGTTCGCGCAGCAGCCGGCCCAGTGTGTCGTGATCGGCCATCGCCAGCAGCTGTTTCAGCACGCCGGCGCTGGCCATGCCCAGTTGCCGCGCGTGGACCTCGTCACTGAGCCAGGTGCCCAAGCGCGCGGCGGGGTCGGCTTGCACGATGCGCTCGGCGATGCCTTGTTCGGTAATGAAATGGTTTTCCACGAAGGCACCCAGGCTGCGGCCGATGTCCGCCTTGCTGTTCGGGATGATGGCCGTATGCCACAAGGGGATGCCCAGCGGGTGGCGGAACAGGGCGACGACGGCGAACCAGTCGGCGATCGCGCCCACCATGGCCGCTTCGGCGAATGCTTCCACATAGCCCCAGGCGGAGTGGCCGCCGCGCTGCGCGCGGGCCACGGCGAAGACCAGCGCGGCCAGCAGCAGCAAGCCGACGGCCAGCCGCTGCATGTGGCGCAGGCGCGCGCGCTTGAGCTGGTCCGTGCTCTGGTCCAGCTGCGCGATGAGGTCGGGGGAAGGTTGCATGGATGGCGGCCTGCAGGGTTGCGAGACCGCCATCTTACTGCGCTGGGCGCAGTGACGGGATTACTGTTGCGGATGCAGCAGCGAACGGCGGCGCGCGTAGCCGAAGTAGATGACCAGGCCGATCACCAGCCAGATGGTAAAGGCCATCCAGGTGACCCAGCTGAGGAAAGTCATCAAGCCCACGCACAGGATCACGGCCAGCGCCGGCACGTATGGCACGCCGGGGCAGCGGAAGGCGCGCGGCAGGTCCGGGCGCTTCTTGCGCAGCACCACCACGGCAATCGACACCATGGTGAAGGCGGCCAGGGTGCCAATGTTGATCAGCTCGGCGAGGATGTTGAGCGGGATCGTGGCGGCGATCAGGCCGAAGACGATGCCGACCAGCCAGGTGGCGAAGAACGGCGTGTGGAAGCGCGGGTGCACGGTCGACAGGCGCTTGGGCAGCAGGCCGTCGCGCGACATGGCGAAGATGATGCGCGTCTGGCCGAAGGCCATCACCAGGATCACGGTGCTCATGCCGAGGATGGCGCCCAGGTCGACGAAGCCGGCGATCCAGTTTTCACCCGCATACTGCAGGGCCAGCGAGACGGGGTGATCGACGCCGAGGAATTTTTGATACGGCACGATGCCCGTCATGATGGCCGAGACCACCACGTACAGCACGGCGCACACGGCCAGCGAGCCGATGATCCCGATGGGCAGGTCGCGCGACGGCTTCTTGACTTCCTCGGCGGCCGAGGTGACGGCGTCAAAGCCGATGAAGGCGAAGAAGACGAGGGCGGCGGCGCTCAGCATGCCGTGGTAGCCGAACGGCATGTAGGGCTGCCAGTTGGCCGGCTGCACGTGGCGCGCACCGAAGATGATGAACAGCAGCACCACGCCCACCTTGATGGCCACCATGATGTTGTTCAGGCGCGCCGATTCGCGCACGCCCCAGCCCAGCATGGCCGTCAGCAGCAGCATGATGACCAGGGCCGGCAGGTTGATGAAGGTCGTCACCCCGGGCAGGGCGCCCGGCGCGGCCGACAGGGCCGCGGGCAGGGTGATGCCAAAGCCGGCCAGCAGCGACTGGAAGTAGCCGGACCAGCCGACGGAGACGGCCGCCGCGGCCAGGCCGTACTCGAGCAGCAAGTCCCAGCCTATCATCCAGGCGGCCAGCTCGCCCAGGGTGGCATAGCTGTAGGTATAGATGGAGCCGGCCACGGGCACGGTGGAGGCGAATTCCGCATAGCACAGGGCGGCGAAGCAGCAGGCAACGGCGGCCACGACGAACGACAGCGACAGGGCGGGGCCGGCCGTCAGCGCGCCCGTGCCGGTGAGCACGAAAATGCCAGTGCCGACGATGGCGCCTATGCCCATGAGGACAAGGTCGAACGGTCCCAGCACCTTGGCCAGTCCTCCCGGCTTCTTGCTGTGGGCGATCATGTCATCCAAATTCTTGGTTCTAAATAAGCTCACTGTGTCTCCTGGTGGTTTTTGTCATGGCGCCATTGCCGCCTCGTGAGTAGCACGACGCAGCCAGATTCTAGCCCACGCGCCCGTGATTCCAGAAGGAAAACTGTGCCGTGCCGTGCGCGCCAGCCCCGTAAACATGTTCGGCAGGCAAAAAAACAGCCCCGGATGGTGGTCCGGGGCTGGAAAGGAGACTGCTACTAATGGTTACCTGGAAAAGTGCGCTTCAATTTCTTCCAAAGTCTTGCCTTTCGTTTCCGGCAGCAGGAAGGCGGCGGCCAGGAAATACAGCACCGTGCAGCCGGCGCCGAAGAAGAACAGCGTCGAATAGCCGTGCAAGCCCACGGTGGGCAGGAAGATGGCGGCGATCACCGTCGAGACGAACTGGTTCACCAGCAGCGCGATGCTCATGCCGTTCGAGCGGATACGCGTCGGCATCAGTTCGGACAGGGCCAGCCACACGCATACGCCCGGCCCCACGGCAAAGCTGGAAACGAACACGCAGATGGCGATCGCCACCAGCCAGCCGTGCGAGGACGAGGGCACGGGACCCAGGCTGGCCTTCTCGATGCGCAGCGGCGCCTCGCGTCCGGCGGCCGGGTCGGCGAACGGGTTCAGGTGCAGCTTGCGGAAGAACACGCCGATCACGCTGTCGGCCTGCACGGCGTCGTCGCGGGCAATGCTGACCTGGCGCAGCACGGGGTCGTCGCTGCGCAGGCTTTTCACGTTGGTGAACGGGCCGTAGGCGTAGGCGATGGTCAGCTGCTGCGGGGTGCCGTCGGCCGCCGCGCCCAGCGCCGTCAAGGTGGCCGCATCCAGATGCAGGGTCAGGCCATCGGCTTGTACCTGGGCGGCGATGGCGGGGCGCACGTCGGCCAGGTGCGCTTCGGCGCCGCGGAACAGCAGCCCGGCCGCCAGCAGCGAGACGACGATGCCGCCCGTGCCCAGCATCAGCAGGAACTTGCGGCCCTTGCGGTCCACCAGCAGCACGGCCACCACCGTCATCACGGCATTCAGTACTTTCAGCAGCACGTCCGCCATGTTGGCCGAGGCGCCCGACAGGCCCGCCTGGTTGAGGATATTGACGACATAGGCGAGGATGGAATTGATGCCCGTCGCCTGCGTGCAGGCGAGGATCAGGCATGCGAGCAGGAAGGGCAGCACATAGCGGCGGCTCAGCAGCGGGTCTTTCGCCTTGCCGCTGGCCTTGGCCGCATTCTCGGGCGTGTCGAGCATCTCGCGCAGTTCGATGTCGGCGGCGGCGGGCAGGCGCGTGCGCAGCAGCGACTGGCGCGCCTGTTCGATGCGGCCCCGTTGCGCCAGCCAGCGCGGCGACTCGGCCAGCAGCAGGGCGCCGATGGTAAACACCAGGCCCGGCGTCAAACAGACCCAGAAGATGCTGCGCCAGGCGTGGTCCTTGGCCGTGAAGATGGCGGCGATGCGGCCCGCTTCCGGCAACGCTTGCGCCGCCTGCGTGGCCGTTTCCACCGTCTGCGCTTGCTGCAGGCCGATCAGGGCGGCGGCCACCAGGCCGATGGTCAGCAGCAGCTGGAACAGGGCGGCGCCCCGTCCGCGCTGCTGCGCGGGCAGGCATTCGGCCAGGTACAGGGGCACGACGACGCCGATCAAGCCGCCGCTGATGCCTTGCAGCAGACGGCCCAGCAGCAGCGGCGTGTAGCCGTCGGCCAGGGCGATCAGCGGGATGCTGGCGCTGAACAGGGCGCCGGCCAGGAACATCACCCAGCGCCGGCCCAGCAGGTCGGCCAGGGCGCCGGCGAACAGCGAAGACAGGACTGAACCCAATAGCACGGCGGCGACGATAAAGCTCAACTGCTGCGCCGTCAGTTTCCAGGCCACGGAGGCCGTCGATTCCAGGTAGGGCAGGGCGCCGGCGATGATGCCGATGTCTATGCCGTACAGCAATCCTCCCATGCCGGCAATAAATAGCAGGTAGCGCATGGCCCACACGGGGGCCTTGTGTGACGTGTCGTGCATGGTAACTCCGGGACGGGGTTGAGGTAAGTTGAGGTGGTCTAAGTAGGTCGCAATAAATTATTGTGATTTCTGACTTCCATAACCGGCGCTCTGCGGTGTTGCCCGCTGCTAGCAGTGCTCGCACTGCGTCGCAGCTGGCGCCTTGCAGAGCATCCGATTCTGTTCGTCATAACTTCACAATAATTTCCCACGACCTACTTAGCGGGTGGAAAGATCGATGGCCGCGCCTTCGACGAAGACGGACACTGGCTGTAATTGGGAATCGAGGACGACGATATCGGCCCAGGCGCCCGGTGCCAGGCGGCCCCGTTCGGATTCACCCAGGTAGTCGGCGGGATACAGCGAGAGGCGATTCGAGGCGTCGGCCAGGTCCAGGCCCAGCTCGACGAAATTGCGCAGGGCCTGGTCCATGGTCAGCACGCTGCCGGCCAGCGAGCCCGTGGCCAGGCGCACGCAGCCCAGGCATTTGTACACGCGCTGCGTGCCCAGGCCGTATTCGCCATCGGGCATGCCGGTGGCCGAGGTGGCGTCCGTCACGCCATACAGGCGGGGGATGGCGCGCAGGGCCGCGCGCAGGGCGCCCTTGGCCACGTGCTGCAGGTCGGGGATGATTTCCGCGTATTCGGCATGCGCCAGCGCCGCGCCAACCATGCCGGGGTCGTAATGCGTCATGCCCGTCATGCCGTTGTACAGGTGGGTAAAACCGGAGACGCCGGCGTTGAGCGCCGCCACGCCTTCGTCATACGTGCCGGCGCTGTGGCCGATCTGCACGCGGATGCCCATCGCCGCCAGTTGCGGGATCAGCTCCAGGTGGCCGGGGATTTCCGGCGCCATGGTGAGTACCTTGATGGGCGCGATGGCGTGGAAACGCTGCACCAGCGCCAGGCTCGCTTGCACCACGTCGGGCGGCTGCGCGCCCAGGCGGTGCAGGTTCAAAAACGGGCCTTCCAGGTGCACGCCCAGCATGCGCGCGCCGTTGGCCGGGCGCTCGGCGATGACGCCGGCCAGGCCTTGCAGGGCGCGCAAAATCGACGGTTCCTTGGCCGTCAGGGTGGTGCCCAAGAGGGCCGTGGTGCCGTGGCGCGCATGCACCCGCGCCACGGTGGCGCCCGCATCGCCGCCTTCCATGATGTCGACGCCGGCCGCGCCGTGCACGTGCAGGTCGATAAAACCGGGCAAAATGGTCAGCGCGCTGTCGGCGGCAGGGTCTTCTTGTATCTGGACGATGCGCTGGTCAAAGGTGATGGTGCCCGTGATCCAGCCAGATGGGGTAAGGATTCTGCCGCTCAGCATGTGTTATTCCGCTATAAAAAGTTCGATGCCCAGCTTTTGCAGCCCTTCGCGGTACTCCTGGCTGATGCTGGCATCGGTGATGACGGTATCGACGCGGTCCAGCTGCACGATGCGGTGCAGGCTGACGCGGCCGAACTTCGAGGCGTCCGTGAGGACGATGATTTTCTTGGCCCGTTCCACCATCTTGTGGTTCAGGCTCGCTTCCGCTTCGTGGTGGGTGGTGACGCCGAACTGCAGGTCGAAGCCGTCCACGCCCAGGAACAGCTTGTCGAAGCTGTAGGCCTGCAAGCAGGTTTCCGCCTGGCTGCCCTGGATCGACAGCGACTGCTTGCGCAGCAGGCCGCCCGTCAGGATCAGGTCCACGCCGGGCGCGTCGGCCAGTTCCCATGCGATGTTGAGGCCATTCGTGGCCACCGTCACGCCCGTCGCATCGCGCAAATGGCGCGCCAGCGAGATGGTGGTGGTGCCCGAGTCGATGATGATGTTGTCGCCCGGTTCCACCAGCCGCGCCGCATAGGCGCCGATGCGCTCCTTTTGCTCGTGGTTGATGGCATCCTTCTGGCGTATCGTATGCTCGGGCGGCGGCGTGCGCGTCAGGGTCGCGCCACCGTGGCTGCGCGTGGCCATGCCTTGCGCTTCCAGCGCATTCAAGTCGCTGCGGATGGTGACCGCGGACACGCCGAGCTTTTCCACCAGATCGGTCACTTGCACCGAGCCCTGCTGGGTAAGCATTTGGAGGATGGATTCACGGCGTTGGCTGGTATTTCGCATGGTGGCGGGCTCAGTAAAAATGAAAATATCGAGCTTAACAGATTGCCGCTTCGGCAACGACGGCGACGGCCGTATTGCGGTTGCAGGCGCGCGCATATTGCGCCAGCAAGCTGCCGATCTTGTGCTCGATCAGGGCCGGCGCCTCGGCTGCCAGGCTGCCCTGCAGCACGGCCAGGTACTGTTCCGGCAAATGCTGGCTCAGCAGCGGCAGCGGAATCGTCAGGGCGTCGAGGTTGGCCAGCAGCTTGGCGACGGCGGCAGCCACTTCCGGCTCGCCCCAGTAATAGCGGCAACGGTCGCTCAAACCGTAGCGGCGCATCAATCGCTGTTCTTGCGGCGTGCCCAGGTAATGCTTGATCCAGTGCTTCGGCTTGGCCAGCATCACATCGTCGAGCACCTGCATCAGCTGCGACGTGGCGTGCGCCGGCAGCAGTTCCTGCTCGATCTGGCACAGCGCGTACAGCGCCTCGCGCAGGGCGAAGGTGGCGGCCGGCCCCACTTTCAGGATGGCGAAATGGTCGCGCACCATGGCGTGCAGCGCCGATTCGCGCTGGTAGTCGGTGGAATGGGCTTCGAACACGAGGCCGGGCTGCTCGGCGACGAAGGCCGACAGTTCGGCGGCGGCATCCGCATCGTAATGCTCGATGCTGCTCTGGTCGAAATCGACGCCCGGCTGCACCACCATGGCGATGACGCGGCGCCAGGCGCCATGCAGATCGTTTTCCATGAAGGCGCGGCGGTGCACGTCCAGCGTGCGGTGCGCGGCCTGCGGGCTGGTGACGGCGCCGGCCTGCGCCAAGGACGCTTCGCCGCCGGGAATCGGCACTTCCGTGCCGATCACGTAGACGGGCGGCGCGAAGCCGGCGGCGGCGGCGGCCGCTTCGGCGACGAGGCACAGGCGCGCCGAGCGGGCGGCCACGGTTTCATCGTCGAGCTGCAAAGGGTCATCAACGCAGCGCATGCTGCAATCGAGATGGATTTTATGAAAGCCGGCCGCCGCATACGCGGCGATCAGGGTCTCGGCGTGGGCCATCGCGGTGGCCGCATCGAGGTGCTGCCAGGCGTTCGGGCCAAGATGGTCGCCGCCCAGCACCAGGCGCTCGGTCGGGAAACCCTGTTCCCGCGCCAGTGCCAGCATGGTGTCGCGGAAAACGACCGGCGTCATGCCCGTGTAGCCGCCGAACTGGTCGACCTGGTTCGAGGTCGCTTCGACCAGCAGCACGGTGTCGTATTCGCTGGCCACGCGCATGGCGGCGCGTAGCACGCTCGGGTGGCTGCAGCAGACGGCGTACAGGCCCACGCGTTCGCCGCGGCGGTGCGCCTTGATCACTTGCTGGATCGGAGACAAGGTAAAAGTCGGGTTTTCCACTTGCTTCATCATGTTGACGCCTTGGTATGTTGTCGTATCAAAAGGGCCGCGCCGCGCGCGCCGCCGGCGTCGCCAAAGCGGGGTGGCAAAATGGGCGGCACGTGCACGCCGGGGAACAGATGGCGCTTGACGGCGGCCGGCAGCTTGTCGTACAGGTGCGGCAGTTTGGACAGGCCGCCACCGAGCACGATGACGTGCGGGTCGTAGGCCAGCACCAGGCCGGCCAGCGCGTGGCCCAGCACATCGAGGTGCACGGCCACCGTGCGTTCGGCCACGGCGTCGCCCATGTTGGCACGGGCGACGATGGCCAGCGGCTCGGCGCCGTCGCCGCCAAAGTGCGCGTGGAGTTTGCGCATGGCGGGGCCGGAGACATAACGTTCCAGGCAGCCCGCCTTGCCGCACGGGCACGGGTATTCGGCCAGGCCGTGCTGCGCCAGCAGGGTGGCGGGCAGGCTCCAGTGGCCCCATTCGCCGGCCACGCCGTTGAAGCCGCGCAGCAGCTGGCCGCCCACGCAGTAGCCGCCGCCGGCGCCCGTGCCGAGGATGGCGCCGAACATGCTGGCGGCATTCCCGGCCGCGCCGCCTTGCGCTTCGGATAGGGCGAAACACTGGCAATCGTTGCCGATGGCGACAGGGCGCTGCAAGGCTTGCTGCAGGGTTTGCGCCACCAGGCGGCCGTTCAGGGCCGGCACGTTGGAACTCAGTTGCCGGCCGCTGGCGCTGTCGATCACGCCGGGCAAGCCGATGCCGACGGGCGCCGTCGTGCCCAGGGCGGCGTCGCCGCGCGCCACCAGGTCGACGATCGCTTGCACGAAGGCGGCAAAATCGTCACCGGGCGTCGCCACCCGTTCGCGGAAAACTTCCGTCAATGCCCCGTCGCGGTCGGCAAAGGCGACCAGCTCCATCTTGCTGCCGCCGATGTCGATGCCGTGAAAGCCCTGGATGGAATTAGAATTGGTCATGGCCATAGATGGTGACGCCCTGCACGACACGGTTGACGATGCCGCCGGCGAATGGATTATCGGGGCGCAGTTGCAGCAGCGCGGACTGGTGCAGCGCATATTGCTGCGCCATCAGCAGCCACAGCGGGGCCAGCCAGGCGTCGGGCCAGGCCGGCGCGTCGGCTGACAGGTCGCCGCCGATGCCCACGGTCAGGCAGCGCTGCGCCACGCTGTCGCGCTGGAGTTCTTTCAATAAATCGTCTTCGTACTGGCGCGCCAGCGGCTTGCTGCTGCGCAGCAGGATCACCAGCGACTCCGTGGTGACGGCCGATTTCGGGCCGTGGCGGAAGCCCAGCGCGGTATTCGCCATCGCCATCACGCGGCCACCCGTCAATTCCAGGATTTTCAGGGCCGCTTCCTTGGCCAGCGCTTCCAGCGGGCCGCTGCCCAGGTAGACCACGCGTTGCACGGGTGTTGAACCCAGCTCCGCCACGGGCGCCGACCAGTCGCGCAAGGCTTGTTCGCCCAGCTGCGCCAGCGTGTCCAGGCGAGACAGATCCGTATCCTGGCCCAGTACCGACAGGGCCGCCAGCAGCATGCTGCTAAAGCTGCTGGTCATGGCGAAGCCGCGGTCGCAGCTGCCTTCCGGCATCAGCAGATTATACGTATTGCTGTCATTGGCGCCCTGGCGCGCCAGCTTGCCATCCGCGTTGCAGGTGATGTTCAGGAAGCGCGCGCCGGGCACGACCTGGCGCAGCAGTTCCACGGCCGCCAGGCTTTCCGGGCTGTCGCCGCTGCGGGCAAACGAGACGAGCAGGGTAGGCGCATCCGCTTCCAGGTACAGCTCGTGGTGCGTCAGCAAAGTCGTGGTGGCGATGGCGCGGATCTGCGCGGGCCAGGCCGCATTCAGGGTGTCGACGACGATTTCGCCCACATAGGCCGAGCTGCCGGCGCCCGTCAGGATGACGCGCTGCTGCGGATTGGACAGCGCGTCGCCCAGGAAGGCGGCCAGGCTGGCTTGCTCGTTGCGCAAAATGCCGGCCAGCGCGCGCCAGATGGCCGGCTGGTGGGCGATTTCCTCGGCCGTGTGCAGGCCGCCGATGTCGCGCCAGGTTTGAATGTCACGCTGAAGAAGGGTAGTCATGGAGTGTCAGTAAAGTGTTTGTTGGAGAAAGCATAAATACTAAATTTCGAAAAGTCAAATACGAAAGTAAAACGAAAGTAAATAGTTGCATGGCTTGCGAAATAATGTCGTTTTATCTGCTTTCAATCGTGTTGCAGTGCCGCATAAAACCCAGTCGTGCTGCCGCCTGTCGCTGAAATGCGACGATAACGAAAGTATCTTTTGTGACATTTTGGTGAAACGTAAGATTAATGCGCTATTTTTGGGTATTTTATTAATAAATTGCCGCTTTAACTTTCTTTTTGTTGACGATATTTATTTTTCTTCTTAAAGTATTTCCATCACTTCGATTTTCTGAAAGCCGCCAGATGAAACCTCTCCCGCTTCCCCGCCGCGCCCTTGCCGCCTGTGTCCTCGCCGCCCTCGCCACCCTGGCCGCGCCGGGCGTGCAGGCCGTGCCTATCGGCAACCTGACAAGCCTGAGTGCCGTGCATGCGGCCGACGTGGCCAAGGGCGAGGCGCTGGGCTGGGATCTGCGCAGCGACACGGGCGTGCAACTGCGTATCAGCCTGCCGCAGGCGGACGTGCTGCGCATCCAGGCGGGCGGCAAAGGGGGCTTGACGGGGCCCGGCGACAAGGCCGCGCCCATCGTCGTGGGCCAGCCTGCCGCGCAGGTGGCGTACCAGATCAATGAACAGCCCGACCATATCCTGATCAGCACCGAGGCCCTGAGCCTGCGCATCGACCGCAAACCCTTGCGCTTTACCTTGTTCCGCAAGGGCGACCTGGTGCCGCTGTGGCGCGAAGTGCAGCCGCTGTCGCTCGACGACAAGCAGGGCGTGCAGGTGCTATCGAGCCTGCCGGGCGAGCGTTACTTCGGCGGCGGCCAGCAGAATGGCCGCTTCGAATTCAAGGGCAAGCAGGTGCCCGTGTCGTATTCGGGCGGCTGGGAAGAGGGCGACCGGCCGAATCCCGCGCCATTCCTCATGAGTTCAAGGGGCTGGGGCGTGCTGCGCAATACCTGGTCCGACGGGAACTACGACCTGCGTGACAAGGAGCAGATCTCGCTGCAGCACGCAGAAGGCCGTTTCGACGCGTATTTCTTCGTCGGCAAGGACTTGCGCGACGTCGTCGCCCGCTACACGGACTTGACCGGCCGCGCGCGCATGCTGCCCCGCTGGGCGCTGGAATACGGCGACGCCGATTGCTACAACGATGGCGACAATGTGAAAAAGCCCGGTTCCGTGCCGAAGGGCTGGACCGACGGCCCCACCGGCAAAACGCCGGACGTGGTGGAAAGCGTAGCGCGCCAGTACCGCGAACACGACATGCCGGGCGGCTGGATACTGCCCAACGACGGCTATGGCTGCGGCTACACGAACTTGCCGGAAACCGTGAAGGGCTTGGCCGGCTATGGCTTTCGCACGGGCCTGTGGACGGAAAACGGCGTCGACAAGATCGCCTGGGAAGTGGGTCAGGCGGGCAGCCGCGTGCAAAAGCTGGACGTGGCGTGGACGGGCAAGGGCTACCAGTTCGCCATGGATGCGAACAAGTCGGCCTACGACGGCATCCTGAACAACTCCGACAGCCGCCCCTTCCTGTGGACGGTGATGGGCTGGGCCGGCATCCAGCGCTACGCCGTGGCGTGGACGGGCGACCAGAGCGCCAGCTGGGATTACATCCGCTGGCACATCCCGACCCTGATCGGCTCGGGCCTGTCCGGCCAGGCATATGCATCGGGCGACGTGGACGCCATCTTCGGCGGCAGTCCGGAAACCTATCTGCGCGACTTGCAGTGGAAAAGCTTTACGCCCGTCCTGATGGGCATGTCCGGCTGGGCCGCAGCCGAGCGCAAGCATCCGTGGTGGTTCGACGAGCCGTACCGCGACATCAACCGCCGCTATCTGAAGCTCAAGATGCGTTTGACGCCGTATATGTATACCCTGGTGCGCGAAGCGGAGCAATCGGGCGCGCCGCTGGTGCGCGGCCTGATGTGGGATTACCCGCAAGACCCGGCCGCCTACACGGAAGCGTATAAATACCAATTCCTGCTGGGGCGCGACGTGCTGGTGGCGCCCGTCTACCGCAGCCAGGCCGTCAGCGGCGGCTGGCGCAAGGGCATCCACCTGCCGCAAGGTACGTGGTACGACTACTGGGATGGCCGCCAGGCCACGGCGGACGCGAAAGGGCGCGACCTCGATCTCCAGGTCACGCTGGACAAGCTACCCGTGTTCGTGCGTGCCGGCGCCATCCTGCCCATGTATCCGGAAATGCTGTACGACGGCCAGAAGCCGAAGGACCAGCTCACGCTGGACATCTACCCGCACGGCGATTCCGACTACACCCTGTATGAAGACGATGGCAACACGCGCCAGTACCAGGGCGGCGCCTTCAGCCAGCAAGTCATCCGCATGCGCCAGACGGGCGGCGATGTGCATGTCGACATTGGCGCCGTCGATGGCCAGTACCAGGGCCAGGAAGCGCGCCGCGGCTATGCGCTGCGCATGCTGGCGGGCCAGGCACCGGCCGCCGTGCGCGCTGGCGAACGGCTGCTCGCGGCAGCCGCCGACCGCGCCGCCTACGACAAGGCGCTTGATGCCTGGTATTTCGATCCTGCCGACCGCCAGGGCACCCTGCACGTGAAAGTGGCGGCGCAGGATATCCGCCAGCCCCTGGCCTTGCACGTCGATGGTGCGCTGGCCGTGGCGAGAATCGATGCAGACTTCCCGGCCGCCCCCGTGCCGGGCCGCGCCTTGCCGGCCGACGCCATGCAGGTGGTGGCGCGTCCGGCCGAAGAAAACGGCTATCCGCTGGAAAACGCCTTCGACGGCAAGCCGGAGACCTGGTTCCGCACCGTGCGCAGCCCGTCCGTGAAAAGCGGGCCGCATGAATGGGTGATCGGCTTCACGGAGCGGCGCCTGGTGGACGGCATCGAACTGGCGCCGCGCAACGACCAGCACTGGAAGCATGGCCAGGTGCGCGATTACGAAATCTACATCGGCGACAACAACGGCGAATGGGGCGCGGCGCTTGCGCGCGGCACCCTCAAATTGCAAGAGGGTGCGCAGACGATCAATTTCCCGGCCACGGCAGGGCGCTTGCTGCGCTTTCGCGTCATGAGCACGCAAAATCCGGAAGGCGATGGCGCCGCGTCCACCGACCCGATGGTGACGGCGGCGCAAGCCGGGCCGGTGGCGCGGGCGTTCGACGCGGCGCTGGCCACCGACGTGGCGCCCGTGACCCTGTCCGAGTTCCGCGTGCTCGAGCACCGCGTGGCCGAAGGCGAAGAGGTGCAGCGCTATCTGTCGGACCTGGCGCTGCCGAAGCATATCGCGAAAGACCGGCCGGCCGGCAAGGCGGCCGAGATGCGCATGAACGGGCTGTGGTTCCGCAAGGGACTCGGCGTGGGACCGGCCAGCCGCATCGACTTGCAACTGGCGGGCAACTGGAATCTGCTGCGCGCCGACCTGGGCGTGGACGATAGCTGCCGCAGCGCGGGCGGCTTGCAATTCCAGGTCTGGAGCGGTGAGCGGCTGCTGTATGACAGCGGCCTGGTCACGGCTCCCGGGGTGGTCAAACCCGAAATCGACGTGCGCGGCCTGAGCCAGCTCAGTTTGCGCACCCTGGGCGCGCGCGGCGCCCACCCGGCCCAGGTCTGCGGTAACTGGGCCAACGCCGTACTGACCGGCACGGAGGGCGCGACAGTCAAGCCGCGCTAGACATACTTCATCATTTCACTAAAAACGAGCCCCTCTTCGGACCGGGGAGGGGCTCTTGCAGCCTGACGAAAACAAATCACTTATAAAAAGGGAGATGGGAATGCACTTGAAAAAACTGATGGCCGCCATGGTGGCGGTAGGGTTGGCGTCGACGGCGCTGGCGGCGGAGGAGGAGAAGCTGGCGCGCGTCGAAGTGACGGGTTCCAGCCTGAAGCGCATCAACGCGGAAACGGCGTCGCCGGTACAGGTGATCAACGCCAAGCAGATCGAAAACATGGGTGCGCTCACCTTGCTGCAAGTGCTCGACAACCTGCCCGCCGCGCGCCCCGCGCAGCAGGACTTCCGCTCGATGTTCACGGGGTCGGACGGCGGCTCGCAAGCGAACTTGCGCGGCTTGGGGGCGCAGGGCACGCTGGTGCTGCTCAATGGCCGCCGCCTGTCCTTCTACGGTGCGCCGGCCGGCTTCCAGACCATGTTCGTCAATATCGACGCCATCCCGGCCGCCGCCATCGAGCGCATGGAAATTTTGACGGATGGCGCGTCGGCCGTGTATGGCTCCGATGCCGTGGCCGGCGTCATCAACGTGATCACCAAAAAATCGTATCAAGGCCTGGAAGCGCGCGCCAACGGCGAGTTTTCGCCCAGCGTGAAAGCCTATGGCGAGCGCCAGGCCAGTGTCTTGTATGGTCTGGGCGACCTGGCCAGCGACGGCTACAACATCTATGGTTCCGTGAACGTCTACCAGCGCGACCGCATCGCCCTGGCCGACACCTGGCAAAAGCGTCCCGCGTATTTTTATGCGAACAATCCGAATTTCATCCCGAACATGCGCGTGGGCGTCGGCAGCGAACCGGGCGTGATGAACCCGGGGACCTTCTTTGTCTTCGACAAGGCGAAGAACAATGCGCGCACCCAGCGCGCCGCGCCCGGCTGCAACAACAGCATCACCGAGGCGTCGGGTAGCCGCTGCGTGTGGAATGCGCTGCCCAACCAGCTCGACACGGGGCCTACCTCGGAGCGCGCCACGGCCTACCTGAGCGGCCGGCTGAAACTGGGCGGCGACATGGAAGCGTTCGCGGAAGGCGCCTACACCCACATCAAGATGCGCGGCGAGAATGGCCCGTCCAGCTTCAACAGCGGCAGCACGAATAACTGGTTCGCGCGCAACACAGGCAACACCCTGAACACCTTCGCCACGCCCTTCCTCAGCCCGAACAACGTCTACCTGAAAGGCAAGCTCGATGCCGATATGGTGGCCAAGATGGGCGGCGCGGCCGGCTTGAATTACCTGCTGCAGGATGCGACGGGCCACTTCGGCCAGAAGAATGTCGATGAAAACTACCGCGCGCTCGTCGGCCTGCGCGGCAGCATCGGCGGCGGCTGGGATTTTGAAACGGCGCTCAGCGTGGCGGGCAGCCATTCGACCCTGTTCCAGACGGCGAACATCAACATCAAGGGCTTCGAGCAGGCGTTTGGCCCGTTCACGAAAGACCCCGTCAGCGGCCGCACGTATATCTCGGACAATCCCGCCTACAAGTTCGGCGAAATCAGCGACGCCAACGCGGCGCTGGTGCGCGCCGCCTATCCGACCTTCGCCATCGAATCCTGGACCAAGCTGATGACGTGGGACGCGAAGGTCGAAGGCACCCTGTTCAAGCTGGGCGAACGCGAAGTGCGCGCCGCCGTGGGCACCAACATCATGCGCGAGAGCTTTCTCACGCCCGGCAACGCGGATGCGGCCAATGGCCTGATCACGCAGCAGGGCGGTTCCTGGTTCGATGGCAAGCGCACCATCGCCGCCGTGTTTGGCGAAGTGGTGGTGCCGCTCAGCGACACCCTGGAAGTCAACGCGGCCGCGCGCCTGGACAAATATCCGCATTTCGCCGCCAATCTGGCGCCCAAGCTGGGCGTGATCTGGCGCGCGCGGCCCGACCTGATGCTGCGCGGGACGTATTCGGAAGGCTTCCGCGCGCCCAACCTGGCTGAATCGGGTTCGGGCGGCGTCTTTGCGCAGGTGGGCGGCATCCGCGACACGGTGCGCTGCGACGAAACGAATGCCATGGCGCGCGCGCTGATGAAGTCAAAAGTAGCGACGGATGCTGACCTGGGCAAGAGCCTGCTCAATTCGAACTGCTCCACGACGGTGGGCGGCCTGACGCCGCCGAACCAGAACCTGCGTCCGGAAAAGGCCAAGATTTCCACCGTGGGCCTGGTGCTGCAGCCGGCCAAGGACGTGAGCATCTCCATCGATTACTGGTTCATCAACCGCCGCGACGAAATCGTGCGCCAGGACTTCAACGAGCTGTTTACGGAACTGGTGGACAAGTACGGCCCGACCCTGGCCGGCACGTCAAGCGCCATCCGCAACGACCTGACGGATACGGACCGTGGCAATGTGGCGGCGGTGGCGGCCATGTGCGCCAATCCCGCCAACGCGGGCGTGTGCGCGGGCGGCGTGCCGCGCTACTCGGTGGGCAACCTGGGCGGCTTGATCAACTCGTATTCGAACCGTGGCCGCACCCTGATGGACGGCGTGGACATCGATGCGCGCACGCGCTTTGCGCTCGGTGACTGGGGCAAGCTGAGCACCGGCATCGCCGCCACCATCCGCAAGCGCGACACCCACGACAGCGAAGACGGCAGCGACATCAAGGGCAATACCGTCGGCTACTACGATTCGCCGCGCTACCGCGCCACCGTGAATGCCGACTGGAGCTACCGCAACTTCGTCAGCAGCGTGTTCGTCAACTACTCGGGCAAGACGCGCTGGGCCTATGGCCCCTGGGACAAGGACAACACGCCGGAAAACTGCACCGCCGCCTCGGTATCGCTGCCGGCCGGCCAGTGCAAGGGCGCGCCGTCGTACACCACGGTGAACCTGGCCTTCAGCTGGAAGCCCATCAAGCACCTGGACGTGGGCCTGAACGTGAAAAACGCGTTCAACAAGCAGCCGTACTACGACCCGAACGGCTGGGAAGGCTACAACCATAGCCAGGACCTGTTCGGCCGCCAGTTTGCGCTCTCGGCCAGCTACAAGTTCTTTTAAAACGTGACCTTGCCCCGGCCCGCCTGTGCGGGCTGGGGTATTGCCATGGAAAAGAAAAACAATATTCCGAAATATGCAATACGAAAGATAAGCGTAAGTGAAAGCAGCCCATCAGGGCTGTTTTCGCGTTTTTCTCCCCGGATTTTTGGTCCGTTTCACCGTTCCCGCTCACTTCCCTGCCTACGCGTGTATCTGTCATACCACGATAACGAAAGTTATCTGCCGCGCCACTGATTGAATCGAAAGATAAATCGCGTTTATTTACCCGGTTAAGCGATAAATTTGCGTTATAACTTTCTTTTTGTTGACGATACTTATTTTTCTTTTTAAAGTAATCCCCAGAAAACGAAAATCAGCCGATACGGACTGATTTCCCGAAAGGTGCGGCTGTCTGGCTCTACCTTCCGACGAACACCATAAAAATGGCCTTCCCCCGACTCCGTCCCGGAGCGGGGAGGACGCGTAAAACCCTCGATATAGACGGAGACACAGCATGCATACCACCCGACTCAAATTGCGCGACATCAGCCGCGCCGCCGCGATCGTGATCGCACTGGCGGCCGGCGTGCCAGGCCAGGCCTGGGCACAGTCGAACGCCACGAGTACCATTTTCGGCGAAGTGAGCGCACCGGCCGGCGCCACCGTGGTGCTGGAAAACCTGGCCACGGGCGTGCGGCGCACTTTGACGCCCGATACGTCGGGTCGCTATGTGGCCAACTCCATGCCGCCAGGCCGCTATGCGGTGCGCGTGCTGCGTGCCGGTTCGGTGGAAGCGTCGCAGGAAGTCGAAGCCCTGATCGGCGCCGGCGCGGAAGCGAACTTCGGGCCGGCCGGCGTGGCCGCTTCCGTGGGCCAGGAGCAGACCGTCGTGGTGAAAGCGTCGCGCAACCCGATCGACGTATCGAACACGAACAATGGCGTGATCTTCACCGCCAAGGAACTCAAAGCGCTGCCGGTCGGGAACGATGTGGCGTCCATCGTGCAGCTGACGCCGGGCGTGGCGCGCGGCACCAACAGCGTGTATGGCAATGCGCCGTCGATCGGCGGCTCGGGCCAGTCGGAAAACGCCTTCTACGTCAACGGTTTCCCCATCACGAATATCCTGACCCAGGTGGGCGCCTCGGAGCTGCCGTTTGGCGCGATCTCCAACCTGCAGGTGCTGTCGGGCGGCTACGGCTCGGAGTTTGGCCGCTCCACGGGCGGCGTGATCAACATCACCACCAAGAGCGGCGGCAACAAGGTCGAATTCGGCGGCAAGGTCTCCATCATCCCCCGTTCGCTGAAGGGCACAACGGAAAACCGGTACTACCCGAACACGGGCGCCAATCCGGGCACGGATGGCACCTTGAAGTACTGGAACCGCGATAACGGCAGCACCAGCAAGGTCGTCGGCTTGTACGGCAGCGGGCCGCTGATCCAGAACAAGCTGTTCGCCTTCGTGGCGCTGGAACAGACGCGCACGGACGGCGGCGCCGTCGCCGGTGCGCGCGACGACTCGGACAAGGTGCAGCCGAACGGCTGGCGCGAGAGCAAGAGCAAGGTTGACCGCATGATGGCCAAGCTCGACTACAACCTGACGGACGACCATCACTTTGAATATACCAAGCTGTATGACCGCACGACTACGGATAGCCAGAGCTATGGCTTCGACTATGCCACGCTGAAACGCAACAACGTGCCTGGCGGCGGGAGCGAGACCACCATCAACTGCTGCGGTTCGTCGGCCGCGCCGGGCGCGAATGTCGACATCTTCAAGTACACGGGCTACCTGACGAACCAGTTGACGGTGACGGCCATGATGGGCGAATCGCGCACATCGCACCGCCGCATGCCGAATGGCTACGATCCGAGCCTGGCGCAGACGGTCTCGAATAGCGATACCCGTGTACCTGGACTGACGTACGCCAATCCGCAGGCGGTGACGGGGACCCTGGTCGACCCATCCTCGGAAGACCGCCAGAAGGCCAAGCGCCTGGACCTGGAATACAAGCTGGGCAAGCACTCGCTGCGTGGCGGCATCGACCGCATCGACGTGGAATCGCAAGTGGGCCTGAGCCTGGCCGGCGGCTACCGCTGGAGGTACGAGAAGGTCAAGGATCCGACGCTCCTGATCAACGGCGCCTTTGAGACGCCGGCCCAAGGCAACGGCTATGGCAAGGATGGCTATTACGTCAGCAAGGAATTGAACGCCAATCTGGCGCGTCCGACCAGCGTGCAATCGGCGCAGTACATCCAGGATCACTATCAGGTCACGGAACGCGTGCTGCTGGACCTGGGCCTGCGCCGGGAACAGTTCACCAACTACAGCACCGATGGCGTGGCCTTCATTTCGCAGCGCAACATGATCGCCCCGCGCGTGGGCGCCACCTGGGATTACCTGGGCGACGGCAGCCTGAAATTCTTCGCCAACGGCGGCCGCTACCACTTGCCGGTGCCATCGAATTTATCGAGCAACATGGCCAGCCCCTTCCTGGCCACCAGCGAGATGTACACTTACACGGGCGTCGATCCCGTCACGGGCGCGCCGACGGGCCTGCACGCGATCAGCAAGCCGTATTCGGCCAACAATGCATATGGACAGAGCCGCGATGCGCGCGAAGTGACGGCCGTTGGCCTGAAACCGCTGTCGCAGGATGAGTTCTCGCTGGGCTTCGAACGCGCCCTGAGCAAGAAACTGGTGGTGGGCGCCAGCGTCCTGTATCGCAAGCTGAACGACACCAACGACGACGTCTGCGACGCGCGTCCGCTGCAAGCCTGGGCCACGCGCAACAGCGTCGATACGGCTAACTGGAGCGGCTTCCAGTGCGCCATCATCAATCCGGGTCGCGACAACAGCCTGATGGTGGACTTTGACGATGGCAAGGGCCTGCGCCGCGTGGATATTTCGGCGGCAGAGTGGGGCAACCCGCTGCCATCGCGCACCTACCGCGCCTTGAACATGTTTGTCGAGCACCCGTACACGAACGGCTGGTACGGCAAGCTGACCTACACCTTGTCCGGCCTGAAGGGCAATATGGAAGGCCAGACGGACAGCATCGGCGGCGGCGACGTGGGCCTGACGGTCAGCGACGACCACAAGGAACTGATGTACAACGCGTATGGCTACCTGCCGGGCGACCACCGCCACGCCTTCAAGGCCTACGGCTTCATGCAGGTCATCCCGGACGTGATGGTGGGCGCCAACCTGTCGCTGATCTCGGGCGCGCCGCGCAACTGCATCGGCGCGCTGCCCGATAACCTGAAGTTCGAGGGCAATTACGGCGATTCCTACTTCTATTGCAACGGCAAGCCGGCGCCGCGCGGCAGCCAGGGTCGCCTGCCGTGGCAAGCCCAGCTGGATATGAATGTGGCCTATACTCCCAGCGCCGTCAAAGGCCTGAGCCTGAAAGTGGACGTGTTCAACGTGTTCAACAGCCAGACCGTCACCCGCTATACCGAAACGCGCGAAGACCATGGCGCCATCTCCCGCAATTACCTGCAGGTCGATGGACGCACGGCGCCGCGTTCCGTGCGCTTCACGGCTGAATACACTTATTAACCTGCAACCGGCGCGCCGTGCGGCGTGCCGGTGACGATCATTACCAACGGAAGCGAGAAGAGACCAATGACGACACAAATCAATCGACGCAATTTCCTGTCCGCCAGCGCAGCGCTGGCCGGTGGCGCCATGGCCGGCAGCGCCTTGCTGCCTGGCGATGCCAGCGCCGCACCTGCCGCCGGCCGCGACAAGGTCCGCCTGGGCCTGATCGGCACGGGCATGCGCGGCCAGGTGCTGCTGGCCGAACTGGTGCGCCGCGACGACGTGGAAGTGGTTGCCCTGTGCGATATCGAACCGATCATGCTGAAACACGCGCTGGGCCAGGTGGCCAAAGCGGGCAAGCCGCGTCCGCGCACCTATGGCGAAGATCGCGACCAGAAAGCCTACCAGCGCATGCTGGACGCGGGCGGCCTCGATGGCGTGATCATCGCCACGCCGTGGGAATTCCACGCACCGATGGCGATTGCCGCGATGCAGGCGAAAATCGCCGTCGGTTGCGAAGTGGTGGCCGGCATCACCCTGCAAGACCACTGGGATGTCCTGAATACCCAGCTGAAGACGGGCACGCCGTACATGTTGCTGGAAAATGTGTGCTACCGCCGCGACGTGATGGCCGCGCTGCAGATGGTGCGCGCGGGCCTGTTCGGCGAACTGCTGCACCTGCAGGGCGGCTACCAGCACGATTTGCGCGCTGTCAAATTCAACAGCGGCAATCCGGCAAAGCCGTATGGCGGCGGCGTGGAATTCGGAGAGAAGGGCTGGTCGGAAGCCCATTGGCGCACGCAGCACTCGGTCGAGCGCAATGGCGAACTGTATCCGAGCCACGGCATCGGCCCGTGCGCCATGTACACGAACATCAATCGCGGCAACCGTTTTACGCGCATCAACGCCTTTGCGACCAAGGCGCGCGGCTTGCACGACTACATCGTCAAGCAGCCGGGCGGCGCGCAGCATGCGAACGCCAAGGTGAAATTCAAGCTGGGCGACGTCGTCACCACCACGCTGGCGTGCGAAAACGGCGAAACCATCATCCTGCAGCACGATACCAGCCTGCCGCGCCCGTATTCGCTGGGCTTCCGCGTGCAAGGCACGGACGGCCTGTGGATGGACTTGAATAATTCGATTCATATCGAAGGCGTCAGCAAGCCGCACCAGTGGGACGACTTCAAGACTTACCAGGACAAGTATGAGCACCCGGTCTGGCGCAAATACGCGGCGCAAGCCGAAGGCGCGGGCCACGGCGGCATGGACTTCTTCGTCATCCACGCCTTTGTCGAAGCATTGAAGGCCAACGCGCCGATGCCGATCGATATCTACGATGCCGTCACGTGGAGCGCCATCACGCCGTTGTCCGAGCAGTCGATCGCCGCCAACTTCCAGACCCTGGACTTCCCCGACTTCACGGGCGGCCAGTGGAAAGCGCGCAAGCCGATCTTCGCCCTCGACGGCAAGTACTAAGGTTTCACAACCCGCTACCGCGCCTGCCGCCGTAGCGGGGTTTTTCCATTCCAGGAGACGTTGATGAAACACACAAGTTCCTTGTTCTACGCAGTCCTTCCCGCCATGCCTTTACTGGCCACCTGCGTGGCCGCCTGCGTGGCCGCGCCCGTGGCGTCCGCGACGCCCGCCAGCGTGGAACTGGCCGGCAATGCCTTCATCACCAGTGCAGACAAGGGCGCCGTCATCGGCGAACATGGCCTGACCGGCTGGAGCAATCCGGCAGCGGTGGCCAGCACGTATTTCCGCGTGGCTGAAGCGGGTCCCGTCCAGGTGGCGCTGGACGCCAGCCTGGCCGATGGCGGCGACAGCACCATCCGCGTGAAGATCAACGGCACGCCGTTCGACGTCAGGCTGGCCGGCAAGGACCGCAAGACCTACGCCGTCGGTACGGTCAATGTGCCGGCGGCCGGCTATGTGAAGGTGGACTTGCAGGGATTGACGCGCGCCAAAGCCACGTTCGGCGAGGTCGCCGCGCTGAAGGTGGCGGCCGGCGCCGCGCTCAATTACGCGAATGACCGCGCCAATTACTACTGGTCGCGGCGCGGGCCGTCCGTGCACATGGGCTACACGGTGCCGGCCAATACCGAGTATTTTTATAACGAGATGACGATACCCGTGGGACAGGACGCCATTGGCTCCTACTTCATGGCCAACGGCTTTGGCCAGGGTTACATGGGCATCCAGGTGAAGTCTCCCAGCGAGCGCTGGATCCTGTTCTCCGTGTGGGACGCCGAGAATGGCGCCAAGACCACCCTGGTCAGCAAGGGCGCCGGTGTGGTCGACAACGCATTTGGCGGCGAGGGCACTGGCGGGCAAACCTACCTTTCCTATCATTGGGCGGCCGGCACCACGTACCGCTTCATCACGCGCGCGCGGCCCGACGGCAAGGGCGGCAGCGATTACTCGGCCTGGTTCTTCGCGCCCGAGACGGGAAAATGGCGCTACATCGCCACCTGGAAGCGGCCGGCGATTTCCACGTATTTGACGCGCGTGCATTCCTTCCTCGAGAACTTCATCGATACCCTGGGCCACACGGAGCGCCGCGTCCAGTTCGGCAATCAGTGGGCAAGGAACGTTGCCGGCACCTGGTCGGAAGTGACGGCAGGGCGCTACACGGGCGACGCCACGGCCACCAACGCGCAGCGCATGGATTATGCGGGCGGCGTGGAAAACGGCAAGTTCTACCTGCATAACGGCGGTTTCTTCGCCGGGTACGTGAAAACCGGCCAGAACTTCACGCGCCCGGCCACGGGCCAGGCGCCCGCCGTCGACGTGAGCGCCTTGCCGATGCAATAGTCGTGGGTACTCAGAACGGCCGCTTGCCCACCGTCGCTTCGATGCCGCGATAGTAGGTGAGCGGCCGGACTATCGTCACTCCCATCAATGCCGCCGCCTGGATGATATCGTCCGTGTCGCGCCGGTACACCACCAGCGCATCCATTTCGTCGGAGCCGTTGCCGTCGATCTGGATCAGCTCATAGCCGCCGTCTTCCACGGCGCGCCGCGCCAGTTCCGTGTCGAGCCACTCGAAATAGGGCAGCGCGCTACCGCCGCTGTCCTCGAGCATTTCATAGGGGAAGTCCGGGAATTCGTCGAACATGTCCTGTATCTGTTCGTGCAGTTCATCGAGCTTGTCGCTCGACGCCATATGGCGGGCCAGATGCAAGAGGATCGCCACCGTGTAGGCCTGCGCATCGCTGTCGATCCACTCGTCGCGCGGAGCGGAGGGCGCAGCGGTGATGGCGGTGACGGCTTCGTCGAGTTCCTCTCCTTCCAGTTCACCGCAGGTCAGCTTGGTCAGCAGTTCAGATAGCAGCATGTTTGCCTTTCAATGGTGTGGATACATGGCCAGGGAGGCCTGCTTGTTCAGGTGTTGCCAATACTATCATTGCCGCGTATCTGGGCGCGCTCTGCAGAACTTGCAACGCGCGCTACGCCGACGGACGCGATCATCATGGCAGTGTTTGCAAGAATCGCGTCAGACAGGCATTTGCAGGGCGCTTGCACCGCAGCACCGCATGGATATAGAATGCGAATCATTATTATTCGCGAATCAAGGAGGTTGCGACGTGCCGCCTGCCCAACCCGGCGTTCACCAGGAGGTGGGCAGCCTGTATCACGATCACCACCGGTGGCTGCAAGGCTGGCTCAGGCACAAGTTGGGCAACGCCTTTGATGCGGCCGACGTGGCGCACGACACTTTCATGCGCCTGCTCAATCGCGAAGAAAGCATCGCCGCGCGCGAGCCGCGTGCCTTCCTGACGACGGTGGCCAAGGGCGTGCTGGGCAATCTGTATCGCCGCCGCGATCTGGAGGCGGCGTATCTGGACACCCTGGCCAGCCTGCCGGCGCAAAGTGCGCCCGACCCCGAGGCGCAGGCGATTCTGCTCGAAGCCCTGTTCGACATCGACCGCCGCCTCGATGGCCTGGCGCCGGCCGTGCGCCGCGCCTTTCTGCTGTCGCAGCTCGATGGCATGCCGCAGGCGGCCATTGCGCTGGAACTGAATGTCTCGCTGGCCACCGTGCAGCGCTACCTGGTCAAGGCCATGCACCAATGTTTCTTTGCGCAGCCGGCACCGTGATGGGCGCCCTGACGCCGGAAGCGGCCAGCCTGCAAGCTGTCGAATGGCTGGTGCGCCTGCAGGCCGGCGACGTAGCGCCGGAAGTGGAGCAGGCCTGGCGCGCCTGGCGCGGCAGCGACCCGGAACATGAGCAAGCCTGGCAGCATGTCGAAGTCTGCATGGCGCGCATGCGTGACTTGCCCGCGCCGCTGGCGCACGGCACGCTGGCGCGCAAGCCCGCGCATGCCCAGGCCAACGCCGCGCGCCGCCAGTCGTTGACATTCCTGGCGCTGCTGGCCGTGGGCGGCGGCGCCTGGCTGGCGGGCGGCGATGAGCAGGCGCGCTTCTGGCTGGCCGATTACCGTACCGGTACGGGCGAGCTGCGCCACGTCGTGCTGGACGACGGCACGCGCATCGCGCTCAATACGGCGTCCAGCATCGACGTGCGCTATGACGCGGGCCAGCGCCTGGTGACAGTATTAAAGGGCGAGATCATGGTCAGCACGGCGCGCGATCCGGCCGGCCGGCCGTTTTTGGTGCACACGGCGCAAGGCCGCTTGCAACCGGTGGGCACGCGCTTTGCCGTGCGCGCCGGTGGCGACGTCACGCGCCTGGGCGTGTTTGCGGGCGCGGTCGACATCATGCCAATGCTGGCGCCCGGCGCCGTGCAAAGGCTGCACCCCGGTCAGCAAACGATGTTCACGGCGAACCGCATGGGGGCAATCGAGGCCTTGCCTGCCGGCGCGGACGCCTGGACGACGGGCATGCTGGTGGCGCACGATATGCCGCTGGCCGAGTTTATCGGCGAGCTGGCGCGCTACCGCCATGGTCGCCTCGCTTGCGATCCCGCCGTCGCGCACTTGCGCGTGTCGGGCATCTACCCGCTGGCCGATACGGGGCAGGTGCTCGACATGCTGACGCGCACCTTGCCCGTCGACGTGCGCCAGAGCACGCGTTTCTGGGTGAGCGTGGTGCCGCATCGGCGGCATGCATAATTATTTTCTGAAAAACTGAGGGGTTTTCGATTTTCGCGTGACATGGCAAGTGAACCCTTCATTCACTTTCAGGAAAACAGTCCGCATGCCCAGCACAACTCCTATTTACGCTTCTTCCGCTTCCACCGTATGCCGCCGCCGCGTGGCGGCGCTGGCCGTCAGCCAGGCCCTGTGGTTGCTCGCCGCCAGCGGCGCCTCGGCTGCCGCCCCCCTTGCCCAGACAGCCAATACGGCGCGCATCGAGCTGGCGATACCTGCCGGCACCCTGGAACAGGTACTGGTGCGCTTCGGTCAGCAGACGGGCACCATGCTTTCCTACCAGGCCGCCGCCTTGGCGGGCAAGCGCAGCGCCGGCCTGACGGGCAGCTACAGCGTGCCTGCAGCGCTGGGCGCCATCGTCGCCGGCTCGGGCTTGCGCGCCGTACCGCAGGCAAATGGCGGCTATGTGCTCGACGCGGCAGCGGCCGATGGCGGCCAGACCATGCCCGAGATGAAGGTCAGTGCCAGCTTTGATGCGAACGGCGCGACGGAAGGCAGCGGCGCCTATACGACGCAGACCATGCGCTCGGCCACGCGCCTGGGCCTGTCCGTGCGCGAGACGCCGCAAGCCGTCAGCGTGGTCACGCGCCAGCAGATGGATGACCAGAATCTGCAAACGGTGGAAGACGTGCTGCAAAACGCGGCCGGCATCGCCATCAACCGCTACGACAGCGACCGTACTTCGTTTTTTGCGCGCGGCTTTTCCATCGCCAGCTATCAGTACGACGGCATCCCCACTACGGTCGACAATGCCTACAACGTGGGCGACAGCACGCTGGACATGACGGCCTACGACAGGGTCGAGATCGTGCGCGGCGCCACCGGCCTGCTGACGGGCGCGGGCGAACCGTCGGCCACCATCAACCTGGTGCGCAAGCGCGCGTCAGCGGGGCAGCTGGCCGGGAATGCGGCCCTGAGCCTGGGTTCCTGGAACAATGCGCGCGCCAGCGCCGACCTCTCCACGCCGTTGACTGCGGACGGCAAGGTGCGTGGCCGTGTCGTGGCCAGCTACCAGGACAGCGAATCGTATGTGGATCTGTACCACGGCAAGAAGGCCATGGCGTATGCCACCGTGGAAGCGGACCTGGTGCCCGGCAGCGTGCTGATCGCCGGTTATGAATACCAGGATAACCGCCCGCGCGGCGGCATGTATGGCGGCTTGCCGCTGTGGTATGCGGATGGCGAGCGCGCCACGTTTTCCCGCTCCGCCACCACGGCCACCACCTGGAGCCGCTGGTTCAGCACCAGCCAGACGGCTTTTGTGCGCCTGGAGCAAAGCCTGGGCAGCGGCTGGAACCTGACGGCCATGCTGAATCACGGCTGGGGCAATTATTCGGCGGCCGAGCTCTTCGCCAATACCTGGCCGGACAAGGCCACGGGGCAGGGCGTGACGGGCTACGCCGGCTTTTACTCGGGCACGCGGCGCCAGGACAGCGTCGACGCCTATGTACAGGGACCGCTGCAACTGCTGGGCCGCACGCATGATCTGGCGTTCGGCGTCTCGGGCAGCAACCAGTTTTCCAGCAATCCGGGTCTGGCCGGCGGCAGCGTCGACTACGGCAATTTCCATCAATGGCAGGGCGTGACGCCGGAGCCGGACTGGAATAACCCGAATTTCTCGCGCTGGCAATTGCTCGACACGGTGCAGCAGCGCGGCATCTATGGCACGGCGCGCTTTTCGCTGGCCGATCCCCTGAAACTGATCGTCGGCGCGCGCTACAGCCGCTACAAGGCGGACCACGTCGATGACTGGGGCGGCAGCTACGCCTATGCCAAGCATGCCGTCACGCCGTATGCGGGGCTGGTATGGGATATCGATGCGCAGCATGCGCTGTACACCAGCTACAGCAAGATCTTCAAGCCGCAGGGCTACCAGGACCGGTTTGGCCGCTATCTCGACCCCGTGCAGGGCAAGAATGTGGAAGCGGGCGTGAAGGGCGAGTATTTTGGCGGCAAACTCAATGCGGCACTGGCCGTGTTCCGCATCGCGCAAGATGGCCTGGCGCAGGAAGACACGGGCCATTTTGTCGGCAATGCGCTGACGCAGGCGTATTTCGCGGCCTCGGGTACCACCAGCAAGGGTGTGGAACTGGACGTCTCGGGCGAGCTGGCCAAGGGCTGGAACGTATCGGCCAGCGTGTCGCACGCGGCGGCCGAGGACAACGCGGGCGCGCGCTTGAACAGCTATGTGCCGCAGACCCTGGCGCGCGTGTTTTCCACGTATCAGCTGCGTGGCGACTGGCGGGCGTTATCGGTGGGCGGCGGCGTGAACTGGCAGAGCGGCGCCTACCGCGATGCCACGGGGCCGAAGGGCACGGAGCGCGTGGAGCAGGGCGGCTATGCCGTGGCCAGCCTGATGGCGAAATATGCGCTGTCGCGCCAGCTGTCGCTGCAGGCGAACGTCAACAACCTGTTCGACAAGCATTACTACAGCCAGCTCGGCATGTACAACCAGGGTTACTGGGGCGCGCCGCGCAATGCCAGCGTCACCCTGCGCTACATTTTTTGATGCATCACAGCGGCCAGGCCTGTTTGGTGACGGCCACGGCGATGATGTAGGCGAATACCAGCACGGCGCCGGCAAACGCGGCGCGGCGCGCGGCCGGCGTCTTGCCCCGTTTTAGCGCGATGGTGCCCAGCACGATGTAAGCCACCAGCGCGCACAGCTTGGCGGCCAGCCAGGGCTGGCTGCCCGGCGACTGGCCGCTCCACACGGCCAGGGCGATGGCGCTGGCCAGCAAGGCCGTGTCGATCAGGTGCGGCAGGATTTTTACCCAGCGCTGCTGCAAGGCGGGCGAGGCGCGCAGCATCCAGGCGCCGCGCAAGAGGAAAAGACAGCCGCTGGCGGCGGCGCAACCCATGTGGAAGTGCTTGAGGATCAGATAATCCATGCGTGATGTGGTGGGTGTTGATTGACGGTGGCGCCAGCATAACCGCCTTTGGCGCGCCGCGCCATACGCCGTCGGGATGATGCGCTCCTAGCGCAGGAATTTGACGTACACGAGCTCCGGATCGCCTTCGTCGAGATGCTCGATCTGGCCGCTGCGCACGAAGCCCGCGCTGGCGAACAGCCGTTGCGCGGCGCCATTGGACTGGTTCGTCGAGGTGAACAGCTTCTCTGTCTGGCACGCGTCTGCGGCGGCCGCCAGCAGGCGCAAGCCCACGCCGCGCCGCTGCTGGCCGGGAGCGACCACCACCAGCGAGACAAAACCGTGGCCGAAGAAGTCGTCGTGCGTGAGCACATAGCCGACCACCTGGTCGGCGCGGATGGCGACCATGCATAGATCCCTGTCGACGGCGGCGCGCACGGCATCGCCACGCTCCGGGTGCGTCTGCGCATACGCGTCGCATGCCAGCATGGCTGCCACATCGCCATGCCCGGCCATGCGGGTGACGATTTCATCTGCTTCCGTTCTGTTCTCCATGCCGCTCCCTGTTGTGTCGGTGCCGAGTGTGCCAAAAATACCCGCGTTTGTAAAACGCCCGCCATCCAGCCTAGGTCCGCACCCCGCCATCTAGTCACTTTTGCCGATGCGGCTATCCAGATTGCCTTTCCAGAATCACCCTGTGGCCGATAGTGCCTTTCGCCTCTGCCACGTAAGCTGGTCGGGACGGCTGGCCAGACGGCCAGTGCATTCATGGAGAAACATCGTGGCTACCCTAGATGGCACTAAGAACAACAGTAGTAACAAGGCAGTCGAACCGGGCATGCGGCGCAAGCAGGCGTCCGTACTGATAAGCAGTACCTTCGCATTTACCATCTGCTTCGCGGTATGGATGATGTTTGCCGTACTGGGCATCCCCATCAAGACCAGCCTGGGATTGACTGAAACACAATTCGGCCTGCTGGCCGCCATGCCCGTGCTGACGGGCTCTCTCGTGCGCGTACCGCTGGGCATCTGGACGGATAAATACGGCGGACGCCGCGTTTTCTTCCTGCTGATGCTGGCCAGCGTGGTGCCGATCTACCTGATTTCCTACGCCACCGCCTACTGGCACTTCCTCGTGCTGGGCATGTTCGTGGGCCTGGCGGGCGGCTCGTTCTCCGTCGGCACGCCGTATGTGGCGCGCTGGTATGAAAAGGAGCGCCGCGGCCTGGCGATGGGCATCTTCGGCGCCGGTAACTCCGGTTCCGCGCTGACCAAGTTCGTCGCGCCGGGCATCGTCGCCGCCTTCGGCTGGCAGATGCTGCCCAAGGTGTATGCGGTGGCCATGCTGGCCACGGCCATCATCTTCTGGCTGTTTTCGTACACGGACAAATCGCACCTGGCGCCATCGGGCGAAAGTTTTTCGGCGCAGATGAAGGTGCTGAAGGACCCCCGCGTATGGCGCTACTGCCAGTACTACTCTGTCGTGTTTGGCGGCTATGTGGCGCTGGCGCTGTGGATGACGAAGTATTACGTGGCCGAATACGGTTTTGATTTGAAGCACGCGGCGCTGCTGGCTGCCTGCTTCTCGCTGCCGGGCGGCGTGCTGCGCGCGTTTGGCGGCTGGATCGCGGACAAATACGGTGCGGCGAAAGTCACCTGGGCCGTGATGTGGGTGTGCTGGGTGTGCTTTTTCCTGCTGTCGTATCCGCAAACGCAGATGGTGATCGAGACCGTCACGGGGCCGCTGGCCATCCACATCGGCCTGTCGCCGCTGTGGTTCACCGCGCTGCTGTTCATCGTCGGCATCGCCATGGCCGTGGGCAAGGCGTCCGTCTTCAAGTTCATCGGCGATGATTTTTCCGACAACATCGGCGCCGTCTCGGGCGTGGTGGGCCTGGCCGGCGGTCTCGGCGGCTTCATCCTGCCCGTGATGTTCGGCGCCCTGGTGGACTTCACCGGCGTGCGTTCGAGCGCCTTCATGCTGCTGTACGGCACCGTCTGCGTTTCCCTCGTCTGGATGTATTTCTCGTTCAAGCCGCTGCGTGCGGCGACTATCCCTCAACCTGCAGGAGCAACGCTGTGAGCAAACCAATGAGCCGCTATATGATCAATACGTGGGAGCCGGAAACCCCGAGCTTCTGGCAAAGCACGGGCAAGGCCACGGCCGCGCGCAATCTGTGGATTTCGATTCCCGCGCTGCTGCTGGCGTTCGCCGTGTGGATGGTGTGGAGCGTGGTGGTGGTGAATCTGCCCAACATCGGTTTCACCTACAGTAACAACCAGCTGTTCTGGCTGACGGCCTTGCCGGGTCTGTCCGGCGCCACCTTGCGCATCTTTTATTCCTTCATGGTGCCGATTTTCGGCGGCCGCCGCTGGACGGCCATTTCCACGGGCTCGCTGCTGATTCCCGCCATCGGCATCGGCCTGGCCGTTCAGGATGTGAACACCGGCTATCCGACCATGCTGATCCTGGCCCTGCTGTGCGGTTTCGGCGGCGGCAATTTCGCCTCGTCGATGGCCAACATCAGCTTTTTCTATCCGAAGGCGAGCAAGGGTTTCGCGCTGGGCATGAATGCGGGCCTGGGCAACCTGGGCGTGTCGGTGGTGCAGTTCGTCGTGCCGCTGGTGATCACGTTCGCCGTCTTCGGCGCCTGGGGCGGCGATTCGCTGACCTGGGTCAAGAATGGCGTGAGCAAGGACATGTGGCTGCAAAACGCGGGCTTCATCTGGGTGCCGTTCATCGCGCTGTCGACCTTGCTGGCCTGGTTCGGCATGAATGACCTGGCCTCTGCCAAGGCGTCGTTTTCCGAGCAGGCCGTGATTTTCAAGCGCAAGCACAACTGGCTCATGTGCTGGCTGTACACGGGCACCTTCGGCTCCTTCATCGGTTATTCGGCCGCGTTTCCGCTGCTGATCAAGATCCAGTTCCCCGACGTGAATCCGCTCGATTACGCCTTCCTGGGACCTTTGGTCGGTGCGCTGGCGAGGGTCGCAGGTGGCGTGATTTCCGATAAACTGGGCGGCGCCAGAGTCACCCTGTGGTCCTTCCTGCTGATGATAGGCGCCGTGCTGGGCGTGCTGTACTTCATGCCGCAAGCGGGCGTGGGTGGCAGTTTCAGCGGCTTCTTCTGGATGTTCATGCTGCTGTTCGCCGGCACGGGCGTCGGCAATGCGTCGACTTTCCGCATGATCCCCGTGATCTTTTTGACGGAGCACCAGCGCGCGGCCGCCGGCAAGGGCAAGGCGGCGCAGGAGCAAGCCATCCTTGACGCCAACAAGGAAGGCGCGGCCGTCCTGGGCTTCACGTCGGCCGTGGCGGCCTACGGCGCCTTCTTCATCCCGAAAAGCTATGGCACCTCGATTTCGCTGACGGGCAGCCCCGACGCGGCGCTGTGGTGCTTCATCGGCTTTTATGTCAGCTGCATCGCGATCACCTGGTGGTGCTATGCGCGCAAGAATGCGCCGATGCCTTGCTAAAGTTGGAATGTCTGGCAAGTCGTTCTTGCCAGACGTTGAGGAAATGAGAGTCTGTCATGGAAGAACTGGAAAAATTCGTCAACGGCTTCAGCCTGTTTCAGCAGCAGTACTTCAGCGAGCCGCAAACCCTGTACGACAGCCTGCGCGACGGGCAGCGGCCCACGACCTTGCTGATCGGCTGCTGCGATTCGCGCGTCGACCCCATGCTGCTGACGGGCAGCGATCCGGGTGACATGTTCGTCGTGCGCAATATCGCCAACCTCGTGCCGCCGTGTACGCCCGACGCGCCGCCCGGCGTCAGCTCGGCCATCGAGTTTGCCGTCTGCAAGCTCGAAGTGGCCAGGGTCATCGTGCTGGGCCACGCGCGCTGCGGCGGCATCCGCGCGCTGCTGGAACCGCAGCCGCGCGCGGAAGGGCAGGAAACGGACTTCGTGGGACAGTGGATGCGCATCGCCGAACCGGTGGCGCAGCGCGTGCGGCGCGAGCTGGCGCATCGCTCGTCGGAAGAGCAGCACCATGCGTGCGAGCTGGCCAGCATATTGCAGTCGCTGGATAACCTGCTCACCTACCCATGGCTGAAGCGCCGGGTGGAGCAGGGGGTGCTGAAACTGCATGGATGGTATTTCGACATCGACAGCGGCGCCCTGATGGCGTATTCGGCGCGCCAGCAGCAGTTTTTGCCGCTGGTCTGTCCGATAGAGCGGGCGCGCCATTTGCATGAGCGCCCGTGGCCGGATGCGGTCAGGTAATCCGAAACGTGCCGCCAACAATGTGTCGGATTACGCTACGCTAATCCGACCTACCTTGCATAATTGGTGGAAGAATGATGTAGGTCGGATTAGCCCGCAGGGCGTAATCCGACAAGTTCCCTCAGCTAAACCGTAACAAATCCCCGCTGCGGTCAAACGCCAGCAGGCTGTCGATGCGGCCTTGCTCGATGGCCGTCACCATGGCGCGCAGGGGCGCTTCGCAGTCCTGCGCGGCGGGTGGCTGGCCCTCGCGACCCGCCAGTCCCGCCACGAAGACCACGTCCCAGTGCGTCTGCATCTGTTTCGACTCCTCCATCAATGTCTCGAAGCTGCCCAGTTCATCGGGCAGCTTGTCGGCGCACATCACGGGCGTAAGGGACTTGCCCTGGCCGCCTGGCTGGGCTTGCGCCTGGGTAAAGGTGAACAGCAGGCGTTGCGGCTGTTCCTGGTCGCGGGCGCTGCGCAGCAGGCTGGCGTAATCGGTAATCGACATGGTGCTCTTTCTCTGTGTTGAACGATGACGACAGGTATACCGCAGCACGGTCGCGGCGCCCATAGGCAATAGTGACTACCCACCTATGCATTCCTGGTGCGGGAAACCGACTTCTTGCCAATACCGCCGGGCAGGGCACATCGATAGACTGTTTGTATCGACGCTTGAGCCATCCTGCTTGCAGCGTTTTTATGACCTGGCGCCGCTCCTGCGGCGCAATGTGGAGGTAGCATGAGTCACTTTCTGGACCGTCTTAAATTTTTTAGCAAGCCCGCCGAGCCGTTCTCGAACGGCCATGGCACCGTGGTCGACGAAGACCGTACCTGGGAAAACGCCTATCGCCAGCGCTGGCAGCACGACAAGATCGTGCGCTCCACGCATGGCGTCAACTGCACCGGCTCTTGCAGCTGGAAGGTGTACGTCAAGAATGGCCTGATCACCTGGGAAACCCAGCAAACCGATTACCCGCGCACGCGGCCCGACCTGCCCAACCACGAACCGCGCGGCTGCCCGCGCGGCGCCAGCTATTCCTGGTACGTGTATTCGGCGCAGCGCGTGAAATACCCGATGGTGCGCGGCCGCCTGATGGAAATGTGGCGCGAAGCGCGCAAGACCATGGACCCCGTCACCGCCTGGGACTGGATCAGCCAGGACCCCGTGCGCTCGCAGCAATACAAATCCATCCGCGGCCTGGGCGGTTTCGTGCGCGCCACGTGGGAAGAATCGAATGAAATCATCGCCGCCGCGAATGCGCTGACGATCAAGAAAT
>NZ_LT607490.1:146049-159018 GCF_900095235.1 Janthinobacterium sp. UMAB-60 | reverse complement strand
TTCCCGCCATGTCCATGGTCAGCTACGCCTCCGGCACGCGCTACCTGTCGCTGATCGGCGGCGTGGCCCTGAGCTTCTATGACTGGTACTGCGACTTGCCGCCCGCCAGCCCGCAAGTGTGGGGCGAACAGACGGACGTGCCGGAATCGGCCGACTGGTACAACTCGACCTATCTGATGGTGTGGGGCTCGAACGTGCCGATGACGCGCACGCCGGACGCCCACTTCTACACGGAAGTGCGCTACAAGGGCACGAAAACCGTGGCTATCTCGCCCGATTACGGCGAAATGGTGAAGTTCGGCGACATCTGGCTGGCGCCGAAGCAGGGCACGGACGCGGCGCTGGCGCTGGCCATGGGCCACGTCATCCTGAAGGAATTCCACTCGGAAGGCCAGTCCGACTACTTCCGCGACTATGCGCGCCAGTACACGGACTTCCCCATGCTGGTGCTGCTCAAAGAGCATAACGGCACCCTGGTGCCCGATTACTTCCTGCGCGCTTCGCACCTGGACAACAACCTCGACGAAACGAATAACCCGGAATGGAAAACCCTGGTCATCGACGAAACCACGGGTGCGATTACCGCGCCGGCCGGCTCCATCGGCTTCCGCTGGGGTGAGTCGGGCAAGTGGAACCTGGAACAGAAGGCCGGCGGCAGCGGCGTGCCCATCGTGCCGATGCTGTCCATGATCAATGACAGCGACGCCGTCACCGAAGTGGGCTTCGCCTACTTCGGCGGCAAGGATGCGTCCGACATGCTGCTGCGCAAGGTGCCGGTGAAAACCATCCGCCTGGCCGACGGCAGCACCGCGTTGGTCACCACCGTGTTCGACCTGACGCTGGCCAACTACGGCATCGACCGTGGCCTCGGCGGCGAAAACGTGGCGGAAAGCTATGACGACGACGTGCCGTACACCCCCGCGTGGCAGGAAAAGCACACGGGCGTAAAACGAGCCGACGTCATCACCGTGGCGCGCCAGTTCGCGCAAAACGCGGACCAGACGCGCGGCAAGAGCATGGTCATCGTGGGCGCGGGCCTGAATCACTGGTATCACATGGACATGACCTATCGCGGCATCATCAACATGCTGATGATGTGCGGCTGTATCGGCCAGTCGGGCGGCGGCTGGGCGCATTACGTGGGCCAGGAAAAACTGCGTCCGCAAACGGGCTGGACGCCTCTGGCCTTCGCCCAGGACTGGGTGCGGCCGATGCGCCAGATGAACGGCACCTCGTTCTTCTATGCCCATACGAGCCAATGGCGCCACGAAAAGCTGGAAACGGGCGACATCGCCTCGCCGTCGGCGGCCGGCGGCACGGGCGACCTGACCCTGCTCGACTACAACGCCAAGGCTGAACGCATGGGCTGGCTGCCATCGGCGCCGCAGCTGCAAACGAATCCGCTGGAAGTGGCAAAGGCCGCCAAGGCGGCGGGGCAGGCACCGGCCGCGTATGCGCTCGATCAGATCAAGGCGGGCCAGCTGCAGTTCTCGTGCGACGACCCGGACAATCCGGCCAACTTCCCGCGCAATATGTTTGTCTGGCGCTCGAATATCCTGGGCAGCTCGGGCAAGGGCCACGAATACTTCCTGAAATACCTGCTGGGCACGCAGAATGGCTTGCTCAGCGACGAAGACGACTGCATCACGCCGAAACAGGTGAAAGTGCGCCCGGCCGCCGAAGGCAAGCTCGATCTGCTGGTGGTGCTGGACTTCCGCATGTCGACCACCTGCCTGTATGGCGATGTGGTGCTGCCGACGGCCACCTGGTATGAAAAAGACGACTTGAACACCTCGGACATGCACCCGTTCATCCACCCGCTGTCGGAAGCCGTGCAACCGCTGTGGCAATCGAAGTCGGACTGGGAAATCTACAAGGGCATCGCCGAGAAATTCTCGGAAATCGGTGGCGAACTGCTGGGCACCCAGCAAGACATCATCCTCACGCCGCTGCTGCACGATACGCCGGGCGAGCTGGGCCAGCCTTTCGATCCGAAGGACTGGCGCGCCGGCGAATGCGACGCCATTCCAGGCAAGACCATGCCGAACATGACGGTGGTCGAGCGCAATTACCGCGACGTGTACAAGAAGTTCACCTCGATCGGACCGCTGCTGGAAAGCATCGGCAATGGCGGCAAGGGCATTTCCTGGAAAACGGAGCATGAAGTCGAGATCCTGCGCGGCATCAACCGCACGGTGCTCGAAGAAGGCGTGTCGAAGGGCCAGCCGCGCCTGGACACGGCCATCGATGCGGCGGAAATGATCCTGACGCTGGCGCCGGAAACGAATGGCCACGTGGCCGTCAAGGCCTGGGCCGCGCTGTCTTCCATCACGGGACGCGAGCACACGCATCTGGCCAAGCCGCGCGAGCATGACAGCATCCGCTTCCGCGACGTGCAGGCGCAGCCGCGCAAGATCATTTCCTCGCCCACCTGGTCGGGCCTGGAAAGCGAAGAAGTCAGCTACACGGCCGGCTATACGAATGTGCATGAAATGATCCCTTGGCGCACCTTGACGGGCCGCCAGCAGTTTTACCAGGATCACCTGTGGATGCGCGACTTCGGCGAAGGCCTGTGCGTGTACAAGCCGGCCATCAACACGAAGACGACGGAAGCGCTGCTGGGCACCAGGCCGAACGGCAACAAGGAGCTGGCGCTGAACTTCCTGACACCGCACCAGAAGTGGGGCATCCACTCCACGTATTCGGACAACCTGCGCATGCTGACCCTGTCGCGCGGCGGACCGCACGTGTGGCTGTCGGAAACCGACGCGCAGACGGCCGGCATCGTCGACAACGACTGGATCGAAGTGTTCAACGTGAACGGCAGCCTGACGGCGCGCGCCGTCGTCAGCCAGCGCATCCCGGCCGGCATGACGATGATGTACCACGCCCAGGAAAAGATCATCAACGTGCCTGGCGCGGAGATGACGGGCAAGCGGGGCGGCATCCATAACTCCGTGACGCGCGCCGTGCCCAAGCCGACGCACATGATCGGCGGCTACGCCCAGCTGGCGTACGGCTTCAATTACTACGGCACGGTGGGCTCCAACCGCGATGAATTCGTATTGGTGCGCAAGATGAACAAGGTTGACTGGCTCGAAGGCCCGTTGCAGGAAGAAGGAGCATAGTATGAAAATCAGAGCGCAAATCGGCATGGTGCTGAACCTGGACAAGTGCATCGGCTGCCACACCTGTTCCGTCACCTGCAAGAACGTGTGGACCAGCCGCGACGGCGTCGAGTACGCATGGTTCAACAACGTTGAAACGAAACCGGGCATCGGCTATCCGAAGCAGTGGGAAAACCAGGACAAGTGGAATGGCGGCTGGCGCCGCACGGATGCGGGCAAGATCGAGCCGCGCCAGGGCAGCCGTCTGAAAATCCTGGCCAATATCTTCGCCAACCCGAACCTGCCGGCGATTGACGAGTACTACGAGCCGTTCACCTACGACTACGAGCACCTGCAAAGCGCGCCGCTGTCGCAGACGCCGCCGACGGCCCGTCCGATCTCCGTGCTGACGGGGAAAAAGATGGAGAAAATCGAGTGGGGTCCGAACTGGGAAGATGACCTGGGCGGCGAATTTGCCCAGCGCAGCAAGGACAAACTGTTCGACAACATGCAGAAGGAGATGTACGGCACGTTCGAGAACACCTTCATGATGTATCTGCCGCGCCTGTGCGAGCATTGCCTCAATCCGACGTGCGTGGCGTCGTGCCCGTCCGGCTCCGTGTACAAGCGCGAAGACGACGGCATCGTGCTGATCGACCAGGACAAGTGCCGCGGCTGGCGCATGTGCATCTCCGGTTGCCCGTACAAGAAGATTTACTACAATTGGTCGTCCGGCAAGGCGGAGAAGTGCACCTTCTGCTTCCCCCGCATCGAGGCGGGTCAGCCTACCGTGTGCTCGGAAACGTGCGTGGGCCGCATCCGCTACCTGGGCGTGCTGCTGTATGACGCCGACAAGATCGAGGCAGCCGCCTCCGTGCCGCAGGAGCAGGACCTGTACCAGGCGCAGCTCGATCTGTTCCTCGATCCGCACGACCCGGCCATCATCGCGGAGGCGCGCCGCCAGGGCATTCCTGATCTTTGGCTGGAAGCGGCCGTCAAGTCGCCCGTCTACAAGATGGCCGTCGAGTGGAAAGTGGCGTTCCCGCTGCATCCCGAATACCGCACCTTGCCGATGGTGTGGTACGTGCCACCGCTGTCGCCGATCCAGGCGGCCGCCGAATCGGGCAAGCTGGGTGTGAACGGCATGCTGCCGGACACGCAAAGCCTGCGCATTCCCGTGCAATACCTGGCCAATTTGCTGACGGCCGGTGACCAGCCGCCTATCGTCACGGCGCTGGACCGCATGCTGGCCATGCGTGCCTACATGCGCAGCAAGACCGTCGAGAAGGTGGAAAACCTCACGGTCCTGAAACAGGTGGGCTTGACCAAGGCGCAGGTGGAGGACATGTACCACATCATGGCCATCGCCAATTACGAAGACCGCTTCGTCATCCCCAGCAGCCACAAGGAAATGGCCGAGGACAGCTTCAACGAGAAGGGTTCGTGCGGCTTCAGCTTCGGCAACGGCTGCTCGGACGGCACCAGCGAACCGACCTTGTTCGGCAAGAAAAAACACGGTTCGGCCATCTTCATGCAGATGCCGAAGTCGCGCAAAACGGCGCCTGGCGCTTAAGGAACCGATATGACACACGCTATGAATCAGTATCAAATCCTCTCGCGCCTGCTGCTGTATCCCGAGCCCGAGCTGATCGCGCACCTGCCCGAGCTGGACACTGCGCTGGCCGCCATGCCGGAACAGCACGCGCTGTTGCGGCCCTTGCTGGCGCACCTGGAAAGCAGCAGCCTGATCGACCTGCAGCAGCAGTACGTGGCCACGTTCGACCGCAATCCGTCGCACTCGCTGCACCTGTTCGAGCATATCCACGGCGAATCGCGCGACCGGGGCCAGGCCATGGTCGACCTGATGGAGGAATACAAGCGCCACGGCTTGCAGATGACGGGCGACGACTTGCCCGACTTCGTGCCGCTGTTCCTGGAGTTTTTGGCACAGCTCGACGAGGCGGCATCGGCGCCGCTGCTGGGCGACGCCGTCCACGTGCTGGCGCATATCGGCCGCAAGCTGACGGCCAACGGCAGTCCGTATGCGCCCGTCTTCACGGTGCTCGAACGTCTGAGTCCCGTGGCGGCCGAAATGCTGGCCGAGCCGCCGATCCGCGACATGGATGAAGCGCTGGAAACCTTCGGTCCCGGTGCGGATGGCGTCGAGCCCTTGCTGCGTCAAGCCCCGGGCGGCGTCCATCCCGTGCATTTTCACCCGCAGCCGCGCCGCGCCGCTTAATGGGCCGCCTGCGCCCGCATGAGGAGAGTACATCATGAGTAATTACTTGCATCAATTTGTGTATGGCATTTATCCATACATCGCGCTGGCGATCTTTTTCCTCGGCAGCCTGATCCGCTTCGACCGCGAGCAATACACGTGGAAGTCCGATTCCAGCCAGCTGCTGCACCGTGGCAGCCTGCGCCTGGGCAATATCCTGTTCCACATCGGCATCATCGGCCTGCTGTTCGGCCATGCGGCCGGCCTGCTCACGCCCGTCTGGGTGTGGGATACGCTGGGCGTGACGCACAGCCTGAAACAGGGCGTGGCCATGGCCGCTGGCGGCATCATGGGCGGCCTGTGCCTGGCCGGCTTGCTGATCCTGCTGGTGCGCCGCTTTTCCAATGACCGCCTGCGCGCCGTCACCACGGCCGGCGACAAGCTGGTGATGCTGTGGATTTTGCTGACCTTGCTGCTGGGCCTGTCGTCGATCTTCGTCTCGGCGTCGCACATGGATGGTCACATGATGGTCTTGCTGATGAACTGGGCGCAGCACATCGTCACCTTCCGCGGCGACGCGGCCAGCTTCATCGTCGATGCGCCGCTGGTGTTCAAGCTGCATCTGTTCATGGGCATGTCGCTGTTCGTCATCTTCCCGTTCACCCGCCTGGTGCACGTATGGAGCGGTTTCGGCGCCATCGGCTATCTGGGCCGCGCCTATCAACTGGTGCGCCGCCGCTAAGGCGGTCATTGAAAGGAGAATCATCATGGGAATTTCCGTCAATGGCATCGATATCGACGATGCCGACATCGCGCAGGAACTGCCGCACCACCAGCAGGCGGGCAATCCGCTGAAGCAGGCCGTGCATGAACTGGTGCTGCGCCGGCTGCTGCTGGACGAGGCTCAGCGCCTGGGCTTGCAGGCAGATAGCGACGATGCGCTGGTCGAAGCGCTGTTCGAGCAGGAAGTGCGCGTGCCGCCGGCCGACGATGCGGCTTGCCGCACCTTTTATGCGCAGCGCCCGCAACTGTTTCGCAGCGGCGCGCTGGTCGAGGCGCGCCACATCCTGTTCCAGGTGACGCCGGAAGCGCCTTTGGAGCTGCTGCGCACGACGGCGCAAGCCGTGCTCGACGCCCTCAAACTGGCGCCCGAGCGCTTCGCCGAACTGGCGGCGCAGTATTCGAACTGCCCGTCGGGCGCGCTGGGGGGCAACCTGGGCCAGCTGTCGCCGGGCCAGAGCGTGCCGGAATTCGACGCGCTGCTGTTTCGCCTGGAAGCGGGGGCGCTGGCCGGCCATTTGCTGGAAACGCGCTTCGGCTACCACATCGTGCAGGTGCTGCGCCGGGTCGAAGGCCAGGCCATCGCCTACGAGGCGGTGCAGGCGCAGATCGCCGATCGCCTGGCGCGCGCCGCGTGGCAGCGCGCCGTGCACCAGTATCTGCACTTGCTGGTGGGGCGCGCCGACATCGCCGGCATCGAGCTGGAAGGCACAGCCAGCCCGCTGGTTCAGTAAGTAGAAATGCGTAGCTAAAAAGGCGTAGGCCGCTAGGCCTTCTGGGGCACAGCCAGATCGTGCCCCAGCCTTTACAATCACGGAAGTAACAGGAGTAGCGTCATGGGTAGCGTCAAGTTGCAGGACCGTTTTGGCCGTTCGATCGATTATGTGCGGCTGTCCGTCACCGACCGCTGCGATTTGCGCTGCAGTTATTGCATGCCCAAGGGCTTTCGCGGCTTCGAGGAGCCGAAGGACTGGCTGACGTTCGACGAGATCGAACGCTTGCTGGGCATCTTCGTGCGGCTCGGTACGCGCCGCGTACGCCTGACGGGCGGCGAACCCCTGTTGCGGCGCAACCTGCCGCAGCTGGCGCAAAGGCTGTCCGCGCTGCCCGGTCTGGACGACCTGTCGCTGTCGACGAATGCCACCCAATTGGGCAAGCACGCCGTGGCCTTGCGCGCGGCGGGCGTCGACCGCATCAATGTCAGCCTCGACTCGCTGGACCGCGCCTGCATGCAGCAGATCACGGGACGCGACAGCCTGCAGCCTATTCTGGACGGCCTGATGGCGGGCAAGGCGGCCGGTTTCGACCCGATCAAGATCAATATGGTGGCCATGCGCGGCGTCAACGACGGCCAGATCGAGGCCATGGCGGCGTTTTGCATCGAGCAGCAGTTCATCCTGCGCCTGATCGAAGCCATGCCGATGGGCAGTACGGGCCGCAATGCCAGCTACATGCCGCTGGGTCCCGTGCGCGAGCGCCTGGCGGCCCGCTTTGGCCTGGTGCCGCAGGCGCAAGAACTGGGTGGCGGGCCGGCGCGCTACATGGCGACAGCCGATGGCCGCTCGAGCATCGGTTTCATCACGCCCATGTCGCAGCATTTTTGCGCCACCTGCAACAGAGTGCGACTGTCCGTCGATGGTACCCTGTACCTGTGCCTGGGGCAGGAAGAGAAATTCGCCCTTGGCCCCATGCTGCGCGGCGGGGCCACGGATGCGCAGATTGAAGCGGCGATCCGCGCCGCCATCGAACTGAAGCCGCAGCAGCATGATTTCAATACGCAGCCGGACAAGATTATCCGGTTCATGGCGCAGACGGGCGGCTGAGGCAGTTTGCATTTACATTCAAGGGCGGTATGAAATTCAAGGCGATGTTTTCCTCCTGGCAGAAGCTGTCGACCAAGATCGTCGGCGCGCTGCTGCTCATGCTGGTCCTGGCCCTGAGCGCCATCGGCTGCACCCTGTTCCTGTCGTGGCAGCTCGAAGGCAGTTCGGCCGCCATCAACGAGACGGGCCGGCTGCGCATGCAGACCTACCGCCTGACCCTGCTGCTGGCCAGCGACGCTGGCGAACAGGCGCGCCAGCAGGTGCTGCTGGTCGACGAAACCCTGGCCAAGATCGGCCACGGCGATCCGCAGCGTCCCTTGTTCCTGCCCCCCAGCACTGCCATCAAGTCGGAATTCGAGCGCATCGGCGCCGCCTGGCGCGGCGGCTTGCGTCCGGCCGCGCTGGCCGCCGATTCCACCGCGCGCGCGCGCCAGTTCGAGCATGACGCCGATACTTTCGTCGGCCAGGTCGACCAGTTGGTGCGCCTGATCGAGCACGATAGCGAGCAGCGCACGTTCTGGCTGCGCGCTTCGCAGCTGATCCTCGTCGGCATGGCCGTCATCGGCACGGTCAGCATGATTTACCTGATGTTCATGCTGATTATCGAACCGGTGACGCGACTGCGGCTGGGCATGCAGCGCATGAAGGAGCGCGATTTCAGCGTGCGCCTGGCCGTCGAAAGCAATGACGAATTCGGCCAGCTGGCCAGTGGCTTCAACCAGATGGCCGACCGCCTGCAGGCGCTGTACGGCAACCTGGAAGAGGGCGTGCGCAGCAAGACGGCCACCCTCGAATACCGCAACCGCGAACTGGCGCTGCTGTATGAAAGCGCGGCCTTTTTGCAGCGCCCGCAGCCCCTGGAAGACATCTGCGGCGGCTTCATGCAGCGCATCGTCGACTATTTCGAGGCCGACGGCTCCACCGTGCGCGTGCTCGACGCCGAGCGGGGCAATCTGCACATGGTTGTGCACCACGGCCTGTCGGAAGAACTGGTGGCGTCCGAGCATTGCCTGAAGGTGGGCGACTGCCTGTGCGGCACGGCCGTCGAGATGAAGGTGGCGAAGGTGCACGACATGCGCCGCATCGACAAGGCGCACGAGCTGCGCTGCCACCGCGAGGGCTTTGCCACCGTCTCCGTCTTCCACATCCATGCGCACGAACAGCACCTGGGCTTCTTCAACCTGCACTTCCGCCATGCGCGCGTGTTTTCCGCGCGCGAGCTGGCGCTGCTGGAAACCCTGGGCCAGCTGCTGGGCATCGCGCTGGAAAACCTGCGCCTGGCCGCGCGCGAGCGCGAGATGGCCATTTCCGAGGAACGCAACCTGGTGGCGCAGGGCCTGCACGACAGCATCGCGCAAAGCCTCAATTTCCTCAACCTGCAAGTGCAGATGCTCGACGACTCCGTGCGCAATGCCCGTTTCGACGAGGTGGCGGGCATCGTGCCGGCCCTGCATGCGGGCGTGAAGGAAAGTTACGAGGACGTGCGCGAACTGCTGGCCAACTTCCGCAGCCGCCTGATGGAGGATGACCTGATCGGCTCCCTGCGCGCGGCAATCGACAAATTCCGCCGCCAGACGGGCATCGACGCCGAGCTGCTGGCCGATGTCGACGGCGCGCCATTCCCCCGGGAACAGCAATTGCAGTTACTCTTCATCGTGCAGGAAGCGCTGTCGAACATCCGCAAGCACGCCCAGGCCAGCCATGTCGAGGTCCGGCTCGCCGATCACCAGGACTTTACGCTGACGATCAGCGATAATGGTGTCGGCTTCGATGCTTGCGCCGTGCTGGAAAAGGGCGACAGCCATGTCGGTATCCATATCATGCGCGAGCGCGCGCAGCGCATCGACGCCACGTTCGACGTGCACGCCTGTCCCGGTGGCGGCACGACCGTCGAACTGCACCTGTCGCGCGAGCAGCGCCGCGCCGCCTAAGCCACTATCTGAAAGTACAAAAAAAATGGAGACTCCCGATAAACCGATCACCGTCATGCTGGTGGACGACCATGCGCTGTTCCGCAGCGGCATACGCTCGCTGCTGCAGCGGCATACGGATTTTTCCGTGGTGGGCGAAGCGGCCGATGGCGTGGAAGGCATCAAGCGCGCCATCCAGCTGCAGCCCGACGTGGTACTGCTGGACCTGAACATGGCCGGCATGTCCGGCGTGGAAGCGCTGCAGCTGATGCAGCACGACTGTCCCGACACGGCCATCGTCATGCTCACCGTCTCCGAGGATGCCGAAGACCTGGCGACGGCCCTGCGCGCGGGCGCCTGCGGTTACCTGATCAAGAATATCGACGCCGACTATCTGGTGCGCGCCATCCGCCGCGCGGCGGCCGGCGAAGTCGTCATCGCCGAAGCGATGACGGGCAAGCTGGTGGCGCAGCTGCAGGCGGGCACGCGACGCGAGGAGCCCGTGTCGGAACTCGACAAACTCACGCCGCGCGAAAAGGAAATCATCGACTGCCTGTCGCGCGGCGAGAGCAACAAGGGCATCGCCCGCACCCTCGACCTGGCCGAAAGCACGGTCAAGATCCACGTGCAGAACGTGCTGAAAAAACTCAACCTCACCAGCCGCGTGCAGGCGGCCGTGTATGCGGTCGAGCACCGCCAGGGCAAATAGCCCGAGTTGGGGTCTGACCCGCCGGGTCAGACCCCATGCCTATTACCTCTCTCTAGTCCTTTTTGCCGATGGCCGTTCTGGCGCTTTTAAAGTAGTATATTGAATATATCTTTAAAAGCGAGCCCATCATGGCCATTACCCCGATCAGCGAACCTTCTCCACCGTCCACGACAGCAGGCGCCGCGCCCTGGCATGCCCGCCACGCCGTCTGGCAGCTGGGTTTCCGCCCGTTCTACCTGCTGGCGGCCGTGTTTGCGGTCATCAGTATTCCCTTGTGGCTGGCCAGCTATACCGGCTTGCTGACGGGCCGCTTGCAGGTGGGGCTGGGCTGGCACATGCATGAAATGGTGTTCGGCTTCGCGCTGGCCATCGTCGTGGGGTTTTTGTATACGGCGGGGCGCAACTGGACGGGCTTGCCCACGCCGCACGGCGCGCCGCTGATGGCGCTGGCGGTGCTGTGGCTGGCGGGGCGCATCGCCATGCTGTGCGGCCCCGGGCTGGTGGCTGCGCTGGTCGAGTGGCTGTTCCTGCCGCTGGCCGCCTGGCCCCTGTACCAGGTGCTGCGCCGTTCCGGCAATACGCGCAATCTGTTCCTGGTCGCTCTGCTGGCCTTGCTGGCGCTGGCCAATGGCCTGTTCCACGCGGCCGTGCTGGGATGGCTGCCGCTGTCGCTGTTCGTGCCCGTGCAGGCGGCCATCTTCATCATCGTGCTGATCGAATCGGTGATCGGCGCGCGCGTCATTCCCATGTTTACGCGCAATGGCGCGCCCGATATCAATCCCAATCGTACGCCGGTGGCCAGTCCGCAGCGGGCGCTGGTCGCCGTGGCCTGCATGGCGGCGGCCGCCATCGCGTGGCTGGCAGGCGCGCCAGCCTGGCTGACGGCGCCGCTGGCGTTCTGCGCTGCCGGCGTCTCGCTGGCCAATCTGCTGGCCTGGCAGCCGCAGCGCACCTTGCGCGTGCCCTTGCTGTGGATTTTGCACTTGTCGTATGCGTGGATAGGCGTCGGTTTTGCGCTGCTGGCGGCCGCCAGCCTGGGGCTGCTGCCGGCCAGCGCCGCCTTTCACGCGCTGACGGTGGGCTCGATGGCAGGATTGATCATCGGCATGATGACGCGCACCACCCTGGGCCACACGGGGCGGCCGTTGAAAGGCGGCCGGGCGGAAGCGGCGATGTACTGGCTGATCCAGCTGGGCGCGCTGGCGCGCCTGCTGGCCGCCATCGGTCCCGCAGCGCTGGCCATGCCGCTGCTGCTGGCTGCCGGCGCGTGCTGGTCGCTGGCCTTTGGCTTGTATGCCTGCGTGTATGCGCCGTATCTGTGGCGCGCCAGGGTGGACGGGCGCGAAGGCTAAGCTGTCAGAAAGGGCGCCAGGCCAGCAGTTTTTTGAGTTCCGGCGTCCAGTAGGACAGCGATTCGCCCACGACGAAGAGCAGCGTGCCCAGCATCAAGGCCCTCAGCAACAAATCCCTGCACCAGATCATAGTATTCCCCAAGTTTTCATGTTGGCAAGTTTATCATTGGCATGCGCGGCCATGTTGAGTTTCTGGCATGACCGACTGGCTGGGCGTCTGTGCCGTGAATGCGGCGGCGGCCTCGATGGCACGCGCCAGCGCCTGTTCCAGTGTGTCGAGCGCGGCCGACGCATCGTCGCCGGCATGCAGTAACTGTTCCGCCTGCTGCGCGGCTTGCAGGGTGGCGGGCAGGGCCAGGCTGCCAGCCTCGCCCGCCAGCTTGTGCGCCAGCGCGGCGGCATCGTCGCGCGCATCGGCTGCCAGCAGCGCGCGCATGGCGCCCACCGTATTGCGATAGTTGCTGCCAAAAAGCGACAGGTGCTGGCGGTAGGGCGCCTCATCGAGCCACTGCGCCATGCCTTGCGCCAGGTCGATCACGGCTGCCGCGCCGCATGGCGGCACGGGCAGCGTCGCTTCGGTCACGACCGGCGGCAGGGCTGGCAGACCTTGCGCATGGCGCCGATGCGCGCGCGCGATCAGGGCGATGGTCTGCGGCACGTCGAACGGTTTGCTGATGAAATGGTTCACGCCCGCTTCCAGTGCCGCCGTACGCTGTGTCTGGAACGCCCCGGCCGTCAGCGCCACCACGGGCAAGTCCTGAAACTGCGGCAGCTGGCGCAACGCGCGCGTCGCCTGCAAGCCATCCATGACGGGCATCTGCACATCCATCAGCACGATGTCGACGTCGGCCGGGTGGGCCAGCAACCAGTCCAGCGCCTGCCTGCCATCGCAGGCGAACGAGGGCACTGCTCCCTGGTCGCACAGGATATGCTTGACCACGTCGCGGTTGATTTCGCTGTCATCGACCACCAGCACGCGCACGCCGGCAAGCACGCGTTCTTCCGGCGCACCCAGGCTGGCGTCCAGGCCGGCGGCCCTGGCGCGCTGCTGGCGCGCTTCCATCGTCGCG
>NZ_LT607490.1:88843-146006 GCF_900095235.1 Janthinobacterium sp. UMAB-60 | reverse complement strand
GTCGGCCGGATCGGCCGGGTCGGTATGGCGGCGTGCCGGCCGCGTGGCCGGCACGCCGCCCGCTGCCAGGATGACGACGGGGCAATCTTGTGGCGGCAGGTATTCGCGCAGCGCGCGCGCCGTCGCTTCGCCATCCAGCTCCGGCATGCGCGCGGCCAGCAGGACGACGCCGGGCCGTGCGTCGTCGGCGCAGGCAAGCGCATAGTCGAGGGCCGCCCGCCCGTCGGACACGGCATGCACGCGCCAGCCCAGGCCCTGCGCCACGGCGGCAACGGCCTCGCGCGCGTCGGCGTTGGCATCGGCCAGCAAGGCATGCAAGGCTTGCATGTCGGGCGAGGACAGGGTGCCTGCGGGCAGCAGTTGCAGCGGCACCGTGAAGCTGAATTCGCTGCCCTGGCCCAGGCGGCTTTGCAGGCGCAGCGAGCCGCCCATCAGTCTGACCAGCTGGCGGCAGATGGTCAGGCCCAGGCCCGTGCCGCCGAAGCGGCGCGTGGTGGACGTGTCGGCCTGGGCGAAGGCGGAAAAGATCGTTTCCTGCGCCTCGGGCGCGATGCCGATGCCCGTGTCGCGCACGCTGAAACGCAGCAGCGCGGCATCGCCGTCGCGGCTTTCCAGTGTACTCAACAGCTCGACCGTGCCCTGCGCCGTGAATTTGATGGCATTGCTGGTCAGGTTGACCAGCACCTGTTCCAGCCGCAGCGCGTCGCCCAGCAACAGGTCGACGCCATCGGGCAAGGGACCGACCCGCACGGCGATGGGCTTGTCATGCGCGGCCACGCCCATGCTGGCGGCGATCTTCTCGGTCACCTCGGCCAGGCGGAACGGCGCTTGTTCGATGCTCATGTGGCCGGCCTCGATCTTCGACACGTCGAGCACGTCGTTGATGATGCCCAGCAGGGATTGGCCGGCGGCGCGGATCTTGCGCGTCATTTCGAGTCCTGCCCCGTCCAGGCTGCCACGTTCCAGCAGCCATGCCATGCCGAGGATGGCGTTGAGCGGCGAGCGGATTTCATGGCTCATGTTGGCGAGGAATTCGGCCTTGCTGCGGTTGGCCGCCTCGGCCGCATCGCGCGCCAGCAGCATGGCCTCTTCCGCCTGCTTTTGCACGGAAATATCCTGCGCAAAGATCAAGGTGGCAGGTCCATCCTTGAGCATCACGCGCGTGGTGGTCTTGAAGACGGGCACGGGCAGGCCCTGCTTGTCCAGACCGACGGCTTCGAACACCTGTTCGCTGGGCGAGTCCGCCTCGATCAGCGCTTCGTTGGTGGCCAGTGCCGCCTGCGATTGCGCGGAAATCATGGCGGACCAGGGCAGGCCGTTCAGATCGTCTTCGAACGAGTAGCCATGCAGCCTGCGGTAGCGGGGATTCGAGTAGATGAAGCGGCCGTGGCGCAGGATGGCGATGGCCACGGGCGCATCTTCGATCAAGGTGCGAAAGCGCGTTTCGCTGTCGGACACGGCTTGCATGGCCTGGCGCTCCGTTTCCTGTTCCGCATGCCAGGCGGTTTGCTGCCGCCGCCGCCGCTGGCGCCAGAACAGCAGGCTGGCCCCGGCCAGCGCCAGCATGGCAAAGCACAGGATGTAGGCCAGCGCCTGGCGCCGCAACGGGGCGGCGATGGCCGCTTCTTCGCGGCTCAGACCGATGATGATGGCACGGTCCATGTGCAGCGCGGGAGGCGCGATGGTCGCCATGGCCATGATGCGGGGCGCGGCGGCGCTGGTGCCGGCTATCTGGACGCCGCTCAGCACGCCAGCCTGATAGCCGCTGTCGCGAAAGCGCCGCAGGAAGCTGCCGGGCACGTCCACATTGCCGCCATCGGCAGTCCTGGCGGGATAGTTCAGGAATTGCCGGCCGTCGCCATGCAGCACCACGGCCCAGACGTCGGGGGCATACATGGCGGTGCGGAACTTGGCCGTGAAGTATTCGGGATCGAGGGTGGCCACCACCACGCCGGCAAAGCGGCCCTGCTTGTCCTGCACCATGCGCGACGCCGTGATGACCAGGTCGCCCTTGAGGGAATGGAAGGGCGCCGAGATGTACAGCATGCGCACATCAGGGGCGTCGCGCGCCGTCTGGAAGTAGCCGCGATGCGAAAAATCCTGCTCGGCCAGTTGCGCGATATTGGTGGCGATCGGCTTGCCCTTCGCATCGATGACCAGCATGGCGCGCACGCCCGGCATGGCGTCGACCACTGCGGCCAGGCGCCGGGGCAGTGCTTGCCCGGCGTCTTCCGTGGCACTGGCAACAAGATAGTCGCGGATCACGCCGTCGAGCACCAGGTTGGTCGCTGCCAGGTCGACTTCGATATTTTTTGCCAGCAGTGCCGTCAGCACGCTGAGCCGCTCACGCTCGGCTGCGTCGTGCCGCGCGGCTTCGGCCAGATGCGCGTAGGCAAGGGCGGCAGCCACGAGGAGCAAGCCGAGCAGTAAAAACAGCCATTCGATCCATTGTCTGCGTACCGCCGCCGCATCTGTGTGATAGGTCATGGGGCGATGCTATACCCGATACGCACGCAGGACAACTTTTACGTATGACTATGCATGCGAAAGTGTGGTCAATTCGCCGTCCGCCGCCATCGCGCGGGCCATGCCGCCCAGCGGCAGCCGCAGGCGGAAGGCGGCGCCGTGGCCCGGCGCGGAGGCCACGCCGATGCTGCCGCCCATCAAGGTGACGAGCTGGCGCGCGATGGCCAGGCCCATGCCGGCGCCACCATGGGCGCGGCTCGGCGAATCGTCCGCCTGCGAGAATTTGTCGAAGATGTCGGCTTGCTGTGCTTGCGCGATGCCGATGCCCGTATCGCGCACCTCGATCTGCAGGTCCGCGCCACTCTGCATGACGTGGACATCGACCCGCCCCGCGGAGGTGTAGCGGATGGCATTGTCGAGCAGGATGTCGAGCACGCGCACCAGACGCGCGCGGTCGCAATCGATGCTGGGCGGCGTTGCGGGCGCGATGTGCGAGGCCAGCAGCAGGCCCTTGTGCGCCGCGCGCTGCCGGTGCGGCGCCAGCGCCAGCGCCAGCAGCTGGTCCAGCGGCACGGCGGCAGACGCCAGCCGCACCTGGTCGTTTTCAAGCGCGCTCAGTTCCATCGCCGCCTCGACCATGGCCAGCAACTGGCGGCCGCTGTCCTGTATCGTTTGCGCGTAGGCGGCCTGTTCCGGCTCGCGTAGCTGCTCCAGCAGCAGTTCGGAGAAACCCAGGATGCCATTGAGGGGCGTGCGCAATTCATGCGACATGTTCGACAGGAAGCGCGACTTGGCCTCGCTGGCGGCGATGGCCCTGGCGCGGCTGTCGACCAGGCGGCTGATCAGCAGCACCAGCGCCGCCCAGGACAGCACGATCAGCACGCTCGTGATGGCCGCCATCAGCAAGGCCTGGTTGCGGCGCGAGACGTAGTCGGCCAATACCGCGTCGCGCTCCAGTCCGACCAGCATGTAGAGCGGGTAGCCGGCCAGTTTTTCGAATGCATAAAAGCGCAGGGAGCCATCGACGGGACTGCGTTCGGTGAAGCTGCCCCGCGTTTTACCTTTCATCAAGGAAAATACTTTGCTGCCGCCGATATCCTGGCCGATGGTGTTGACGGCGCCTACCCGCCGCGCGCGCACCACGCCGTCGTTGCCGACCAGTTCGGTGGAGCTGTTGTCGCCCAGGTCGACTTCGTCGTACAGGCGGGTAAAGTAATACGGGTCCATCGAGACCACCACCACGCCCTTGAAGCGGCCATCGGCATGGTTGATGCGGCGCGTCATCTGGATCGACCATTTTTTCGACACGCGCCCCAGCACCGGCTTGCTGATATACAGTTCGCCGCTGTCGCGCCGCATGTGTACCCGGATGTGTTCGCGGTCGGCCAGGTTGGTCGGTTTGAAGGCGTGGCTCGACAGTACCGTGTCGCCCCGTTCGTCGACGATGGTAAACAGGTTGTACAGGGGGCCGGGATTGAGGCCTTGCTGCAGGTCCGCCACGATGTCGAGGTGCTGGCCCAGCGCCTGGTAGCGGCCGCGCAGGTAGGTCACCGCCTGGTCCGCCGCCTCGATCGTGCGGATCGCGTGTTCGTCGAAGACGCGCGCTATGCTGCGCGCATCGCGCCCGGCATCGGTGATGGCGGCGTCGTGCGCGCGCTGCAATTGCAGCATGGTGATGCTCCACAGCCCCGCCAGCAGGACCGCCATGAAGAGCGACAGCAGGGTGCGCGTATCGCAGCGCTCCCAGGCCATGGCCTTCCAGTATCTGTACTCCCGCATGCCGCCTCCGCCACGTCTGCCAGGTTTCCGTCATGCGCGGATGTCCGGCATCACTGGCGCGTTGATTTGTCAATTATAGCGAATATAATTGATTTTATCGAATAAATTGATTTTTATGCGGAAGTGTTGTATTCAGCGCCGGCCCAGGTTGGTCCAGGTTGCTTAGCGCGTCAGCCAGCGCTCTACCATTGCGCGCAGCTGGGCGGCAGTAAAGGGCTTGGACAGATAGTCGTCCATGCCGGCCGCCACGCAGCGTTGCCGGTCGTCCTCGGTCACGCCGGCCGTCAGGGCGATGACGGGCAGGCGCGGCGCACCGCTGGCCGCTTCGCGGGCACGCAGGGCCTGGCAAGCCTGGTAGCCATCCATGACGGGCATCATGCAGTCCATCAGGACCAGGTCGTACTGCTGCCCGGCCAGCGCCTGCAGGCCCAGTGCGCCGTTCTCCGCCGTGTCGATGTGGTAGCCGCGGGCGGCCAGCTGCAGGCACACCAACTGGCGGTTCAGCGCCGTATCCTCGACCAGCAGGATGCGCGCGCCCGGTCCTGATGCGGGCGCGGGCAGGGGGGCGGGCGCCGGTGCCGCAGCGGGCTCCGGCTGCGGCGTGGCGGCGCTTGGCGCCCGGGCCTCCTGGCAGGGAATGCGCACGGTGAAGCGGGAGCCGGCGCCGGGCTCGCTGCTGCAGAAAATCTCGCCGCCCAGCAGCGCCAGCAGGTGCTTGCAGATGCTCAGACCCAGTCCCGTGCCGCCATACGTGCCGCTGATGCTGTCGTCGGCCTGGCAAAACGGCTCGAAGATGCGGCTCAGCTGCTGCTGGCTCATGCCGATGCCCTGGTCGTTGACGCTGGCGACGAGGCAGGCGCCGGCGCCGTCCGGCGTGGCCGCTTCCAGGTGCAGGCGCACGGTGACGCTGCCGGAGGGCGTAAACTTGATGGCATTGCTGAGCAGGTTGCCGAGGATTTGCGCGATGCGCGTGCGGTCCGAGCACACCCGCTGCGGCACGCTGTCGCCGATCTCGCTGGCAAGGTGCAGCTTCTTGCGGTCGGCGTGCGGGCGGTGCAGGGCCAGCACGTCATCGAGCAGCAGGCGCGGATCGAAGTCGCGCAGTTCGATGTTCATCTGGCCTGCCTCGACCTTGGACAGGTCGAGGATGTCGTTCAGGATGCGCATCAGGTGCTGCACGCCATCGCCGATGCGCTGCGCATATTGCCGCTGTGACGCCTCGAGTCCGGTTTCCTGCAGCAGTTCGGCCATGCCGGCGATACCGGCCATGGGCGTGCGGATCTCGTGGCTCATGATGGCCAGGAAGCGCGACTTGGCAGAATTTGCCGCTTCCGCGCGCGCTTGCAGCGCCAGCGCCATGGCCGCGTCGCGCTCCTGGCGCCGCAGCAGGGCCATGATCAGCGCGATGGCGCCGGCCAGCACGAGCAGGCTGATGACCGCCGCGCCGCCCATGGTGCGCAGCATGCGCCGCCAGCTCGCCAGGTAGACCTCGTCCGTAATGGTCACGTTGATGGCCAGCGGATAGTCGCGCACCAGCCGTACCCCGGCCAGGCGGTCGACCGTACGCCCCTGGTCGGCCGCGCGCGGCGAGTCCACCTGCAGCACGCCATGCGTCTTGCCCTGTTCCAGCAGGCGGTAGGTGCTGCCCGTCAGGTTGCGCTGGCCCATCATGGCGGGCACGGCCGGCCAGCGTGCCAGCAGCGTGTAGTCGCTGCGGTACAGGGAAAAGGCCGTGTGTTCGCCGATGCTGCTGTTCTGGAAGAATTTGCTGAAGAAGTCGCACGACAGGCCCACCAGCACCACGCCCAGGAAGCGGCCGTCCGGCCCGCTGATGCGCCGGCTGATATAGAAGGTCCAGGCGCCATTGCCCTTGTTTTGCACGGGCGCGCTGACGTGCATGCCGCCGTCCGGGTGGCGCCGGTGATACTCGAAGTAGTCGCGCTCGTCGAGACGGATGGGCGGCGCGGGATAGGCGCGGCTGAAGGCCAGCACGCTGGCATCGCTGCCGACGATGGACACGACGTCCACTTGCGGCACGCCGCCGATCTTCTGCAGCAGCATCTGGTGCATGGCCGGGGTGCCGACGGCGGCGGCCAGCGCGGGTGCGTCCGGGGGGGCGGCGGCGTCGATGTCGTGGCTGACGCTGTCGAGCACCAGGCGGGCCGCCGTCATGCTTTGCGCCGTGTTTTCCGCCAGCAGCAGCGACAGGTTGGACAGGTCCTGTTGCCAGTCATCGACGGCTTCGCGGTGCAGCAGCACGCCGGAAACGACGATGCGCAGCGCCAGCAGGCATACCAGCACCAGGCCCACCACGGCTGCCGTGGTGCGCGGGCGATAGCGGTGCGCCAGGCGCAGGACGGCCTGGCGGGCGTTCATGCCTGCGCGCCCGTGTACTCGCGCATGCTGTGGCAGACCTCCTGCTCCACCGCGCCGACCAGCGCTGCCGTTTCCGCCAGCCAGCCCGGTGCCGCCACGCCCTGGTGGCGCACCAGCTGCTCCAGCTCCGCCAGGCGGGCCGTCAGCGCGCGGGCGCCCAGCAGGGCCACGGTGCCGCGCAAGGTATGGCAGCTATGCACGATGGCGGGCACCGTACCGCTGCGCACGGCCTGCTCCACGCGTGCAAACATGGCCGGCGCCGTATCGAGATAGGTCTGCGACAGGGCGCGGAACATCTCCAGGTCATGGCCGGTGGCCTGGAACAGCACGGCAGGATCGATGTGGCGATAGGCTTGCATGGGGGCTCCGGGGAAAGCGGTGGCGAATTAGGCGGCCAGGCTGTTGCGCCGCGCGTGGCCGGCGCAGCAGGCGCGCAGATAGCCGCGCAGCTCGTCGTAATTGACGGGCTTGGCAAAGAACACCACGCCGGGCGGTACGCCACCGCGTTCTTCCAGTTCCTCCGGCGTCAGGCTCGACAGCATGGCGATATGCATGTCCGCCAGCAGCGGGTCGGCCAGGATGGTGCGGATCACTTCGTAGCCGTCGATGCCTTCCATGATGATGTCGGCCAGCAGGATGTCGGGCTGGTCGCGGGCTATTTCCATCAGCGCCTGGTAGCCGTTTTCGCAAAAGCGCAAGCTTGCCTGCAAGCCCCATGAGCCGATCTGCTTTTCATACAGCGCGCGTTCGATCGGATTGTCTTCGATCACCAGGATGGAGGGCGGGCGGCCCGATGCTGCGGGGCGGCTGGCGCGTGCCGCGCGCTGATCCTGGCCTGGCTGGCCGGGATTGCCCTTGTAGGCCTCGACGGCCGCGAGGGGAATGCGCCGGTGGCCGCCCTTGGTCTTCCAGGCTTCGATAACGCCGGCCTCGACCAATTGCTGCACCGATGTGACCGAGATGCCGAGGATTTCGGCAGCCTTTTGGGTAGTGCATACGTCTGCAGTGTGCATGATGGACTTTTATGGTCGAGGATGAAGTTGAATGGAATGATACGCAATCACGCTCAAAAAATCAATTTCAACAAATTAGATGAATTCACTAAAAACCTGCCGCGTGGCGGGGCGGACTCGCGTGCGCGTGCGGCAGGTGGCGACGCGGGCGGGTGGTTCCAGGATTTCGCGCCATTCGCTCCACTCCGCGTTACTGTGGCGCAGCAGGGTTTCCATGTGGTCCACATCCAGACCCAGTACCCTTGCGGCGGCCGTGGCCGGCCCGCGCGGCCCCACGCCATTGCGCAGTATCAGGTCGGCGAAACTGCTGGCCAGTTGCAGCAGCCAGGCCAGCTCCGTCATGCGTCCGGCCTGCCCGAAGCCGGGCGGCGCGGCATGGCAGCGCACGGCATCGCACAGGATGTCCGGCATGCCCCAGCCCCGCATGAGGCGGGCTGAAAGCGCCAGTTGATGGTGGCCGAAGCGCCGCGATTCCTCGCACAGCAGCAGCGCCCTGGCAGCGCCGCCGTACTGGCCCAGCAGTTCTCCATACGCTTGCGGATGCAGCGCGGCCAAGGCCAGTTGGCCAATGTTGGCCAGCAAGCTGCAAGTGTACAGCTCTTTGCTCGGCGCCAGCTGCAGCGCATCGCCCGCCACGCGGGCGGCGCAGGCCATGGCCAGCGAGTGCGACCAGAATCGCTGCTCGTCGAAGTGCGCACACGTGGCCGCTGGCAGGGCCGGGATGGCGAACGCCTGGCGCAGGGCGGGCAGGCCGATGGCGGCCAGCATCGCGGCGTCGACTGCCGCATGCTGGCGCCCGCCCGGCGGCACGGCCCCATTCGCCAGGCCGATGACCTTGCCGGTCAGGGCCGGATCGCAGCCCAGTTGTTCGGCCAGCTCAGCGAGTGACACTTCCTGCTGGCATAGCGTCGCCAGCCAGTGGTGCCGCCAGGCGGGCGAGGGCAGGGTGGCGCCGCCGAGCAGGCCCGCCAGATCGCGGTGCGCACTCATGGCCGGCTCCCGATGCCGCTGCAGTCATCCGCCCGCGCGGCGCCCGTTTGCAGGGCCGAGACCGCTTGCGACAGGGCATCGAGCGCCATCAGCAGGTCCGCATGCAGGCGGCGCAGCGCGTCGATATCGTTGGAAAAGCCCGCATGCACGGCCTGGCGCGCCAGTGCCTGCAAGGGAAGCAGGCCCATGGCGTAGCTGCTGTCGACAATTTCTTGTGCCAGTACGCGTGCCGGGGCCGGGCGTTCGCAGCGCAGCGCATGGGCGATGCCGGCCAGCCGGTCGCGCGTCTCGGCCACGAACAGGGCCAGAATCTCACCCTGCAGGCGCCGGTCGTAGCCGAACATGGCGTCCAGGCGGGCCAGCTCGAACGGCGGCGTGTCCAGCCCCTCGGGCTGTGGCGGCGGTACCGTGTCTGCCGCCTTGGCCGGCTGGGTGGCCCTGCGCATTTGCAGCTGCTGATGCAGATCGGCAACTGTCGCGCTGGCGGTCGGCGCGCGGCCGGCCTGGCGCCAGTGGAGGCGGCGCCAGAGCAGGGCGGCCAGCAGCAGCAACAGGCCCGCCAGCGCCAGCGCCGGCCGCATCAGCGAGACATCGTCGCAACGAAGGTAAGGATGGACCGCAAGGAAGGAGTTCATGGCAATGCCTGCATGCAGTGAGAGTGGTTGAAAACGGATGTCATGGCGACGGGTTCAGAATTCTTCCCAATCGCCGCCGGCACCGGCGCTGGCCGTGCCGCGGGCAGGAGCGGGGTCGCGCTGTGCGACCAGCTTGAGCGGCGCCGCCTTGCGCGCTGCCGGTGGCTTGGCGGCGGGGGCATGGCGCGCCGGGGTGCTGTGTTGCGTCGCGTTGGCCTGATCGTGCGCCAGCTTGAAGGCGCCGACCACGCTGGCCAGGTTGCTCGCCTGCTCCTGCAGCGATTGCGATGCCGCCGCCGCTTCTTCGACCAGCGCCGCATTCTGCTGCGTGACTTCATCCATCTGCGTGATGGCGCGGTTGATTTCGTCGATGCCCGTGCTTTGCTCGGCGCTGGCGGCCGAGATTTCGCTGACGATGTCGGTAACGCTGCGTACCGTGTCGACCACTTCCGTCATGGCCGCGCCGGCTTGCTGGACCAGCTTGCCACCTTGCTCCACCTGCTCCACGGAGTCGCTGATGAGCGCCTTGATTTCCTTGGCGGCCGCCGCCGAACGGTGCGCCAGGTTGCGCACTTCGGTCGCCACGACGGCAAAACCGCGTCCTTGTTCCCCTGCCCGCGCCGCTTCCACGGCCGCATTCAGGGCCAGGATGTTGGTCTGGAAGGCGATGCCGTCGATGACGCTGATGATGTCGGCGATCTTGTTGGAGGCGCTGTCGATCGCTTCCATGGTGCGGATGACGTCGCTCATCACCTCGCCGCCCCGCACCGCCTTGTCCGAGGCGCTGACGGCCATTTGCTTGGCCTGGCGGGCATTGTCCGAGTTTTGCCGCACGGTGGCCGTCAGTTCTTCCATGGCCGAAGCGGTTTCTTCCAGCGAACCGGCCTGCTGCTCCGTGCGTGCCGACAGGTCCAGGTTGCCTGCCGCGATTTCGCTCGAGGCCGTGCTGATGGTCTCCGTGCCGGAGCGTACTTCGGCGACGATGCGCACCAGGCTCTCGCTCATTTCGCCCAGGGCTGTCATCAGTTGTCCCACTTCATCCTTGGAGGTGGCGCTGATTTGCACGCTGAGGTCGCCGCCTGCGATGGTGTGGGCCACGTCGATGGCATTCTTGAGCGAAGAGGCGATGCGGCGCGCCAGCAGCAGACCCATGCCGGCCACCAGTACCATCACGGCCAGGGCCACGCTGATGGAAATCCAGCGGGCGTTGGCGGCGACGGTCGTGCCTTCGGCCGCGCCCATGTTGCCCAGCTTTTCGTTGTAGCTATAGTGAGCGGCGAGGGCGTCGATCAGCTCCTTGATGATGGGCTGGTTGGCCATCAGCAAAGCGCGCGCCGCGTCGAGGTCGCCCGCCTTCGACAGGGCCAGTACCTTGTCGCGCATGCCATCGTAACGCAGCAGTACATCGCGGTCCGTGGCCAGCAGCGCTTTATCTTGCTCATCAGAAAGATACTCTTTCTCATATTTGTCGAGCGCCTGGCCGATTGCCGCGCGCGCTACCTTGATGTCCGCTTCCAGCTTGTCGTGCGCGGCCGCATCCCTGCTGGCCAGATGCTGCCAGACAGCTACACGTATATTTGCAAAAGGGGTAACTGCCTGGTGCAAGGTCAGCAGGCTGGGAACGGTGTTGACGGTGGTATAGCTGGCCGCCGTGTAGACGCGCTCCATTTCATAGATGCTGAAGCCCGTCAGGGCGGCTAGTCCGAGGACGACGCAGAGTATCAATGCATACAGGCGTTTGGCGATGGTCATGATGGGTGCTCCACTTCAAGGTTGAAAATCGGAAAAACCGGTTCGTTTGCTTGTTTTTTTCATTTTACGATAAAAATTTGTTTTATTCGAGTAATTTGTTATTTATTTGTGTGATTTAATTTTATTTATCAAAATTGCACGATAAAAAGCAGCATGGCAGGGCAGCAGTCGGGAATGCGGTGGGAACAGCGCCACACCGCGCGCACCGGGCGTTCTCGCGTGTGCCACGCTTGGCCAAATAGTGAAAAAATGGGACTTCTTGATCGCCATCAAATACGGTGCGCAATCGCGTGCCGCCGACTGACTCTTGTAAAGGAGCATCATGACTGCCTCTGCCCGGCCTGGACCCTTGCTTATCCTCACCGCAGTCCTCTTCATCTTGCTGGGCCTGGCGCTCCTTGGGGGCGGCGCCTGGCTCGTCAGCCTTGGCGGCTCCTGGTATTACGTCGTGGCCGGCATCGGCATGCTGTTCGCGGGCGCGCTGGTGTGGAAAGGGCGGCGCAGCGCCCAGTTGTTTCTCGCGCTGTTGCTGTTCGCCACCCTGATCTGGTCCGTCATCGAAGTGAAGTTCGACTGGTGGCAATTGCTGCCGCGCCTCGATATCTGGTTCGCCGCCGCCGTCTGGCTGCTGCTGCCGTTCGTCGACCGCCGTCTGGCGCCAGCCCTGGTCGCCGGCGCGAAACCGCGCGACGCGGGCAAGAGCGCGCTGGCCGCCGCCGTCGTGCTGACGGCCGCCGTGGGTGTGTTCTCGCTGTTCCAGGACTATTACACCTTGCACGGCGAAGTGCCGGCCGAGAACATGGCGGCCGCGCCGCAAGGCGATGTCGCCCCGGGCGTGGCGCCCAACGACTGGGCCGCGTATGGCCGTTCCGGCTATGGCGACCGCTACGCGCCGGCCGCGCAGATCACGCCGGCCAACGCCGGGCGGCTGAAACAGGCGTGGGTGTACCACACGGGCGACTTCAAGGGGCCGAACGATCCGGGCGAGATCGCCAACGAAGTCACGCCCCTGAAAGTGAACGGCATGCTGTACCTGTGCACGCCGCATAACATCGTCATCGCGCTGGACCCGGATACGGGCAAGGAGCTCTGGCGCCACGATCCGAAGATCAACCGCGATGCGTCCAGCTACCAGCACATGATCTGCCGCGGCGTGGCCTACTGGGACGTCAACGCGGGCCGCGCCAAGGATGACCCTGCGCCCGAGGCGGCCGGCATGGAATGCCCGCGCCGCATCTTCGCGCCCACCATGGATGCGACCCTGATCGCCGTGAATGCCGATACGGGCGCGGCGTGCAGGAGCTTTGGCGAAAATGGCGTGATCGGCCTGTACCACGGCATGGGCATGAAGAAGCGGGGCTTTCTGATGCCGACGTCGCCGCCGGCCGTGGCGCAAAACGTGGTGGTGATGGCCGCCAGCGTGACCGATAATTTTTCCACGGAAGAACCGTCGGGCGTGATCCGCGGCTACGACCCCGTCACTGGCAAACTGATGTGGAACTGGGATGCTTCGAACCCGGACGACACGGCGCCGATCGCCGACGGCAAGACGTACACCAACAACTCGCCCAATTCCTGGGGCGTGTCCAGCGTCGATGAAAAGCTGGGCATGGTGTACATCCCGATGGGCAATGAAACGCCCGATACATGGGGTGGCAAGCGCAATCCGAACGGCGAGAAATACAATAGCGCCATCGTCGCGCTCGATCTTGCCACGGGCAAGGTGCGTTGGGTGTACCAGACCGTGCACCACGATATCTGGGACATGGATATCGGCGGCCAGCCCACCCTGGTCGACATCGACACGCCGAAAGGCAAAGTTCCATCGGTCGTGGCCACGACCAAGCGGGGCGACATCTATGTGATCGACCGGCGCGACGGCAGCCTGGTCGTGCCGGCGCCGGAAAAACCCGTGCCGACGGCCAACGCCGCGCCTGGCGACAAGCTGTCGCCCACGCAGCCGTTCTCGGCCCTCACTTTCCTGCCCGAGAAGCACATCAGCGAAACGGATATGTGGGGCACCACGCCATTCGACCAGCTCGCCTGCCGCATCATCTTCCGCCAGCACCGCTATGAGGGGCCGTTTACGCCGCAAACGGTGGCCGAAGGCAAGATCAAGGGCGCCATCATCTCGCCGGGTCCGCTGGGCATCTTCGAGTGGGGCGGGGCGGCCGTCGATCCCGTGCGTCAGTTGCTGTTAGTTAATCCCGACTACATGGGCTTCCTGGAACGCCTGGTGCCGCGTGCGCAAGCCAACGCGAAGGGCGGCACGGGCTCGGAAATGGGCTTGCAGCCGCAGACGGGCGTGCCGTTTGCCGTGGAAATCAAGCCCTTCCTGTCGCCGCTGGGCTTCCCATGCCAGGCGCCGCCCTGGGGCTATATTGCCGCCGTCGACTTGCGTACCATGAAAAAAGTGTGGATGCACAAGAACGGCACCACGCGCGACAGCGCCCCCGTGCCCATCGCCTTGCCGCTGGGCGTGCCGAGCCTGGGTGGCATGAGCACGACGGGCGGCGGCGTGGCTTTCCTCAGCAGCGCGCTCGACTACTACATCCGCGGTTACGACGTGCGCAACGGCAAAACCGTGTGGAAGGCCCGCCTGCCGGCCGGCGGCCAGGCCACGCCGATGAGTTATGTCTCCGACAAGACGGGCAAGCAATATGTGGTGGTGATGGCCGGCGGCCACGGGTCGCTGGGTACGAAGATGGGCGACAGCCTGGTGGCGTTTGCGTTGCCGGACGAGGGGGTGTCAGCGGGAGGCAAAGACAAGTAGGGGGCGGCATCGCTGTGCAGCGCCGCCTCGGCGTTGCCGCACAGCATGACTGCGTCGTCTTTTTACACAATCAGTTCTATCCGCTCTGCGGCAAAACAGGGAAAATCGCTGAAGTCGAGATTGGGCTCATCGGGACGTACTCTGTCGCAGATCAAGTGTAAAAAACCGGACTCCCCTCTAAGGTCGCCTGTGGCCCAGCCACATGTTGGCTGCAATCGATAACGGCACCATGCAGAACAGGTTGAACAACGGTGTCATTAGCAGACCCAATGCAGCAGTGGAGCTTTGCGGGGCCACGCACACCGACCAGTAGGTGTGCGCGTCCAACAGCAGCATCAGCAAGGCGCCGGCCAGCAGACCGCCGCAATTCTTGCTGCGTTGTAGCGCAAGTGCCAGCAATAGGTAGGGCGCCAGCGACCAGGCGCACAGCGCCGTCCGAAAGACGATGCCGCTACCGTTGGCCAGAAATAGTGCGGTGATCAGGTGCAGGCAAGTGCTGACCGTCAGCAGTAGCCGGCTTGCCTGTCGTGGGGATTTAAGCGGCGATATTCCGGTTTTCATCAATCTGCGGTACGGTCGACTCCAGTAGATCGTATATGTCTTTTGAACCCAGCGCCAGATGCGATGCGATCGTCCCCTCGGCGGACACCAGTACGGCGCTCGGAGTCACCAGCGCGTCGTAGCGCTCGGATACCTTTCGGTCCTCTTGCAGCAGCGTGGTGCAGGAGCCGGCGGTATGTGGACGGTGCAGCTGCCCGGCATCGACGCGCAGGATGACGGCGGTGCTGATCAAGCCCTGGTATTGCCGATGCCAACTCTCAATGCGCGGCGCCAGTTCGGCACAAGGGCCGCAGGCGATGTCGGAGAAGACCAGCAGCACCGGCAGGCCGACAGACCTGAGCTGCGCCAGCGTCTTCGCTTCGCCAGTGCCCATTTCCGGCAGCGCGAAGTCCGGCGCCATGCTGCCGACTGCCAGTCCGCGCGGCCGCATGTCGAGCGCATGCAGTGGCTGAATGTTGGTGGCGTCGAGTCGCAGCTCCAGCGTATCCATGCGCAAGATCAGGCGCCCGTTCTGGCGCAGCGTATGCAGTAGCAGCCACCATTGCAGCGCCATCACGGCGATGCATATCGACAGTGCCGGGGCCGTGACCAACATCTCGGCTAGATGCGGCCATACAGGAGCATGCGCGTATGCCGGTCCGGCGTAAATCAGCGCGCCCGCCATCGACAGCAATACCCCGTTCCTGAGCAGCGTAGTGGGGCCGATCGGCGTGGCGTCCTGCTGACCGAAGCAGTTGCAACTGGGCCGCTGGCCTTGCTGCAGCTTGTACGCCAGCACGGCGCTGTAGAGCGCCAGCAGTGCGGCGCCGGCGATGGCGGCCCACCACGTGGACATCGCCAGCGTCAGCATGAAGGCGATCGCCAGTTCGCACGTCGGCATCAGCCACGCCAGCTGCGGCTGCAACGCAGCGGGAATGCCGAATTCCGCCAGCGTTTGAGCGTACGCCTGCCGGTGCAGCAGCTTGCCGGCAGCGGCCATCAGCAAGATGCCGCCTACCAGCAGGCGTAAGACGGTGAATGGCAATGTAAACGCGTCCATTATCTCTTTCCTCCCAGGGTAGGTCCATCGTAACGTTGAGCGCCGCCAAACGGCGAGATGATCGATGCGTTCGTCAGGTCGGAGCACAGTGGCCCGCACAATGCGGTGCCGCCGCAACAATTTGAGCCGGCGCAACCGTATCCCGGTGGGCAATCGTCGTTGGAGCTGCAGGTGGGTAAACCGGCACAAGGAGTATTGCCGTGCACGCAGACGCCCGAGCCATTCGGCGTCGTAAAGCACACGCAGTCACCGCCGCCGACGCAGCGATGTCGAGGTGGAAGGCGGCGATATACAAGGAGCTGCCCAGCGGCTCGTCGTTGAAGATGGTGTAGGTCCACGTGGCGTTATTCAGCAGCACGTTCACATGCGAGCGCAGACGTGGCGAGGCATACGGCGCCGGCTGCGGAATCATCACGTAGCGATTGACGACGAAGCCCAGCGTGCCGCCGGCCTCGTAGGTGCCGCGCAGGGTCAGCAGGTATTGTTGGCCGGGCGTTAGCCCGGTGTGGCTGAATCTGGCGCCTATGCTGCCGCTGCCTTCGTTCGTCAGGCTACCGATGTACACCGGAAAATTCTGCGGGCTGATTCGCCGTGCCGCACCCAATGTGGCGCCGGTCAGGAACACCTTGCTGGCGGTCTCGTTACCGATGTTGGCAACAGTGATCGAGACGATGACTTCTTCGCCGGTGTTGATGACCGTGGCGTTGCCCGTGCCGATCTGTGGCTTACTAGCCATGATTGCCTCCTTGGTTGGGGAGAGTACGGCAAAGCATCATGCCGGTCATGCCGGCCAGGCCGGCCAGCATGATGGCCAGCGTGGGCGGCTCCGATACGGCCACCACTTGGTCGACCAGGAAGCTGAAGCTGACGACGTCGGAGAAGTTGCCGCCAAGGTCCTGCAGCATCACATTGTGGATGTTAGTCATTGTGCAATAGACATGCACAATATACTAGCGCCTGGAAACCGGGGCCGGGCTCCGCCTTCTGTTTTGACAAGGAAAGGCCTGCTCTTACTTGAGCGAGGCAGGAGTCTCTGCAGGGCCAGCCATAGAGACGCCTGACCCTGCCTCGTCGTTGGCTTAGGCCGCTACGAGATCGCACACCAGGTGCCTGCCAGGACACCCAGGCCCCCAAGACGATCCATCGGTTTTCATCTTTCATGAACGATGGATCAGAAGAGTCCAAGCGACTGGTGGCGATTCAGGCTGGCAAGGCCCTACTCAATAGACTATTGCGCCGCCAATCCTAGCTTTAACCCCACCAGCTTGCCAGGCGCGGCCTCCGTTTTCTCCGGCGCGCCGGCGCTGACCCTGGCTGTGGGCGTGCCGTCCTGCTGCAGGGCGGCCAGAATCGCCGCGCTGCGCTGGGCGCCCAGTTTGCTCAAGGCGTCGGCAGGCAGCGGCTGCCTGGCTTCCAGTTGCTCGCGCAAGCCGTTATAGAAAGCGCCCGTGTCGGCCACTTGCGGTTCGCCCTCGATCAGCTTGCCAAGGCGCTGCAAGACGGGGATTTTGGCCGGAGCCGGAATGGAGGCGGCCGCCGCTGCCCCAGGCGCAGCCGACTCCGCCGCCTTCTTCTGCTTGTCCAGCTCGGCCTTGCCGAAGCGTTCGCCGTACAGCTCGCGCAGGGCGCCCCGTATCTTGCGTTCGCCCAGGTTCAACGGCCCCGGTTCTTCTCCCGCTTCCAGCTTGATGCCGGCCTTGGCGGCGACGGCGCGGCGCACGGCCTGGGCGCGCAGGGCGGCCCCGTCCGTGTCGCTGTACTGGCCCGGCACGGCCAGCTTCAGCTGTTCGCGCTTGGCGAGGATTTGCGCCACCTGCTTGAGCTTTTCCCGCTCGGGCGGCAGCAGCACGGCGCTGCCCGCATCGAAGTCGATCGATTCGAGCTTGTCGGCGCTGATGCCGAGCAAGTTGCCCAGCGCGCGGAACGGCGCCGTGACGATTTTCGTCAGCACATTGCCCACGGCTTTCCAGATCAGCGCGCCATAGCTGAATTGCGGGTCGTTCATGTCGCCCGACACGGGCAAACCGAGGTCGATGCGCCCGTCGCTATCCTTGAGGATGGCCAGCGCCAGTTCCAACGGCAGTTTCAGGGCGTCAGGACTGTCGATGCGTTCGCCCAGGGTCAGCTTGTCGAGCACGATCTGGTTGGTGCCGTCGAGCTGGCGGTTGCGCACCTTGTATTGCAAGTCCAGCGAAATCTTGCCTTCAGCCACCTTGTAGCCGGCGAACTTCATCGTGTACGGCGAGGCGGAGACCATGTCGACGTTCTTGAAGACCACGTTCAAGTCCGTGTTGTCGGTCGGGGCGAAGGGATTTAATTGTCCGCGCACGCGGGCCAGGCCGAATTCGTCGATGCGGCCATCGAGTTCGATCTGGCTGCGCGCATCGCGCTTGGTGGACAGACCCGTGATGACGCCATTGAGTTCATAAATCTTGGCGGCGAACTGGGGCCGCAAGCTCAGGTCGGCAAAGTCCAGCTTGGCATTTTGCAGGCGCACGCGGCGCACGCGCACGGGGAAGGCGGCGTCGGCTGCCGGCGTGGCGGCGGCAACGGGTGCCGTTGCCGGTTCCGGCGCCTTCACCAGCAAGCGCTGGGCGTTCAGGCTGCGGTCGTTTTCGATGATCAGCTGGGCATTCGGTTCCACCACGCGCAGCTCGGGGATGTCGACAAAATCGGGGCCCACGCTGGCCGTTAGCTTGTCGGCGCGCACGCTTTTCCATGACGCAAAACGCTTGCCATCCGTTTCATTGAGCACCAGGCCGGCGATATCCACGCCGCCCTCATAGCGTACCTTGGGCGCTTTCGGCGCGCCGCCGCCCGTCGTCAGGCGGCCGCTGCCGGAGAGGGTGCCGCCCGCCAGCTTCAGTTTTACATGCTGCGCCAGCAACGGTTGCACAGGAGCCAGGGTCAGTCGTTGCAGATTCAGCTGCGCATCGACGGCACCCGTGCCCGGCACGACCTTGCCGTTGGCCGTCAATACACCGCCTTCGCGCAGGCCTACGCCCAGCTCAAATGGCAGCGCCTGCTTCATGTCGTTGCTGACGTTGTGCAGGGACAGGCGGGCATCCTGCAGCGTGCCCTGGATGCCAGTGCCCGCATCATCGAAACGGGCGCCGAATTTGCTCAGTTCTACCTTGTCTACCTTGGTGGACCAGGGCGCGGACGGGGTTTCCTTGCCTGCGTCAGCCTTGCCGGAGGCAAACACGGGTAGCTGTTGCGCAATCGCAAATTCGCCCTGGCGGTTGCGCGCCAGGTCGATCTGCGCGCCGCTGGCCGTCACGGCGCCCACGTGCACGGTATGCGCCGCCAGGTCGATCTTGCCATCCGTAAAACCCAGTTGGGCCAGTGTGAACGGCGTTTGCGCGCCGCGCTGCATGGTGAGATCGGCCAGCGCAAAGTGCGCGCCGTCGATGACGGTGGCCATGCCCGCTGGCCCTTGTTGCAAGCCCAGTTGCAGCTGCAGTTGCAACTGTTTCGCGCTCAATTGCAGGGCCGGCGAGACGGTTTCATCGATGGCGGACACGTCCACATTGGCCAGCGCCAGCTGTTTTAAATCCACCTTCCACTTGCCAGGCTTGGCAGGTGCTGCAGTGGCCGATGCTGCGGGTGCGGGATTACCCGGCATCATCAGGTTCGCCACATCGATCTCGCCCTTGCTGTCGCGGCGCACGGCCACCTTGCCGCCGTACAGATTGATTTTATCCACCGTGACGTTCTGGCGCGCCAGATCCACGTTGACGCCAGCGATGCCCAAGGTGTCCAGCGAGGTAAAGGCCTCTCCCTTGCTGCTTTGTACCAGCGCCAAGTCGCGCAAGGCCAGCCCGGCGCCTTTGACGGTTGCTTCCAGCTTGCCGTCGGCATAGGAAAAGGCGTAGGGCAGGCGCGCCGACAGCTTGCCGCTCGTCACCGTGGCGCGCGTATAGGCTTTCAAATACGCGGCCAGGCCGGGCAGGGAAGCGTCGTTCAGTATCAGCTCGCCTTCGCCGCGAATCGGGCTGAGCGAGGCCGTGCCGCGCCAGTGCAGCTTGCCGCCGCGCGCCGCATCGGCGCTGAGGCTGTAGCTGCCGTTGGCGTCGGGCAGGGTGGAGATATTGTCGAGCGTAAAATTGATCGGCGTGAAGTTGTCCGCATAGCCCGCCTTCTGGTCTTGCCAATCCACTTTGCCTTGCTCCAGCGCAAAGTGGGCGATGACGAGGCGCGGCATGCCGCCGTCGCTCTTTTCCGGGTGCTTGCGTTGCCAGGTGGCCAGCACTTCGGCCAGGTTGAACTTGCCGTCCGGCGCGATGGTCAAATGCGCCTGTGGCGCCGTGATGCGGATTTCCGCCAGGCTCCAGGCGCGGCGCACGATGGATTTCCATTCCAGCTGCACGGCCAGGGCGCCGATGGTCAGCAGCGGCGCATCGCTCTTGCCATCCACGCCAGGCGCTTCCTTGAAAGCGATCTGGTGCGCTTCCAGGCGCAGGGTAAACGGGTTGAAGCGCACATCGGCGATGCTGGCCTGGCGCGCGAGTTCTTTCTCTGCAAATTTGGGCAGCTGGTGCTTGATGACATAGGGCACCAGCCAGAAGCCGGCCGCGCTGTAGGCGGCGAGGGCGCAGCCGGTGCCAACGGCCCAGCGCTGCCAGCGTTTCCAGCGAAATGTTTTCGTCTGCACGCTTTTGTTGTCGATTGTGTTCACGAACTTACCTTTTGATCTTGTTGGGCGGCGCGTCCTGTGCGCCGTGACTGTCAGTATGCCTCTTTGCAGCCTCGTCTGCAAAATCCAAACGTGTTCATGTGATAACAGGCGCCAGGGTGACCTTGTTTCTTCTGTAAAACTCACACAAACTCACACTTACTTGATAATGATTCTCATTATCGGTATCATGGCCGCTAACCGTAAGTTCCCATTCGTACATATTTTCTCATTGAAAGCCCGATGTCATGCCTGTCGTCTCTCCTCGCACCCGCTTGCTTCCAGTCGCCGCCGCCCTGTCGCTGGCTTTCGCTTCCCATGCGGCCCATGCCGCCAGCGGCCAGGACGATTTGACGGCTGGCGATGAAAAAGTCATGCAAGCCGTGCAGGTGACGGGCGCCCGCGCGCAAGGCCTGGTGCCCGTCACCACGGAGGCGGGCAGCTTTCGCGGCGCCAACATCATGGATGTGCCGTCGACCGTCAACGTGATCACGCGCGAATTGCTGGAGCAGCAAGCCGTCTCCGGCCTGTACGATGCCGTGCGCAATACGGCCGGCGTGACGCGCCAGCAAAACGGCGGCGAAACCTGGGATCAATTGGTGATACGCGGCATCGCCGTGGAAAACCGCACGAATTACCGCCTCAACGGCTCCATGCCTATCATGAATTTCTCGCAAGTGCCCATGGAAAACAAGGAGAGGGTGGAAGTGCTGAAGGGCGCCTCGGCCCTGTACTATGGTTTTACCTCGCCGGCCGGCGTCGTCAACTTCGTCACCAAGCGGGCCGGTAGCAAGCCCGTCACCAGCATGGGCCTGAGTCTCGACGACCGGGGCAGTGCCGTGGCAAATGTCGACGTGGGCCGCCGCTTCGGCGCGCAGCAGGAATTCGGCGTGCGCATCAACGCGGCCGGCGGCACCCTGGGTTCCTGGCTGGACCATGTCGGCAATGGCAACCGCCGCTTTCTCTCCACGGCGCTGGACTGGCGCGTGAGCAATAAACTGTTGCTGAAGGCGGACCTGGAGTACGACCGCCGCAAGGTGACGGAGCAGGCGGGCGTGGCCTTGCCCACCGCCGTGAAAGGCGTGATCAGCTTGCCGCGCGCCGTCGATCCGCGCCAGTTGATCGGCCCCGACTGGTCGGCTTTCGAAGCGCAAACGAAAAACGCGCAATTGCGCGCCGATTACGCCATCGCGGATGGCTGGGCCCTGACGGTGGAAGCGGGCCACTCGGAAACGGCGCGCGACCGCCGCCTGGCGATCTTCCGCCTGAACAACGCGGCCGCGCTGGCCACGGGTGCGGGCCGCATCACGGGCAATATCCAGCACAGCGTGACGGCGTCGGATTTGCTGCGCGCGGAATTGGCCGGCAATGTCAATACGGGTTTCATTGCCCATGAACTGACCCTGGGCGCCTCGCGCACGGACAAGTCGCAAGATCCGATTTACCAGAGCAATTACACGATCGCCTCGCAAAACCTGTACCAGCCCGTGCCCGTGACGAATGTCGTGTTCGGTCCCAAGCCGGCTTCGCCCACGACGGCCGCGCTCGACACGCGCGACACGGGCTTGTACGCACTCGACCGCATGGTCTTCAGCCCGCAATGGCAAAGCGTCATCGGCGTGCGCCGTAGCAGTTATCAAAGCGACCAGGGCGCCAGCCACTATGACGTCAGCAAGACGACGCCGATGGCGTCATTGATCTACAAGGCCACGCCCGAACTGTCGTTCTACGCGTCCACGGCGCGGGGGCTGGAAGAGGGCGAAACGGGGCCGACGGGCACCGTCAACCAGGGCGTCAAGATGGCGCCTGGCGTGAGTAAACAAAAGGAATTGGGCGCGCGCTGGCTGACGCCGGGCGGCACCTTGCTGTCGGCCGCGCTGTTCGACATCACGCGCCCCGGCTATTACACGAATGCCGGCAATGTGTTCACGTCGGATGGCGAACAGCGCTATCGCGGCCTGGAACTGTCGACCCAGGGCAAGCTGACGCGCCAGCTGTCGTGGCAAACGTCGGCCCAGTTGCTTGACCCGCGTTTTGCGCACATCAACGCCGACTACAACGGCAAGGCGCCGGAAAACGCGTCGAAGCGCACGGCCAGCGCCTTTTTGGCTTACGCCTTCGATGGCGTGCCGGGCCTGTCCGTCAACGGCGGTGCGTATTACTACAGCGCCCGTCCCGTCAACGACCTGAACCAGGCCTTCCTCGGCGGGGTGACACTTTTCAGCGCCGGTGCCCGCTACGCCAGCACGGTAATGAACAAGTCTGTCGTGTGGCAGCTGAACGTGGAAAACCTTGCCGACAAGCGCTACTGGGCCGGCGCCGGCACGCGGCTGGCATCCGGTGCGCCGCGCGCCATCAAGCTGAGCATGAAGGTGGATTTGTAAGCAAGGTTTGACTTGCGCCCTGTGCGCAGGGGGCTTGCCCTGATACAATATTGCCATGTTCATCAGCAAAGGCAAGGCCAGCATCGTCCTGTGGATCGCGTGTATCGCCATCTTCCTGGCCACGCTCGCCCCTACGGTGTCGCGCGCGCTGACGGTCGCCAGCGGCCTGGCCGTGCCCAGCCTGGAAATCTGTTCGGTGGCGGGCGGCATGAATATGTCTCCCGCAACATTCTCCAGCGACGCGCCCGATACTTCCAAGGGCAGCATGCGCATGGGCGATTGCCCGTGCTGCAGCATGCACGCCGACACCTTGTCGCTTCCGCCTACCTCGCTCGTGCTCGCTTCCGGCGAGCTCCTCACGGGTTTGCTGCCCGAGCTGTTCTACCAATCCGCCACGCCATTGTTCGCCTGGACGCCCGTCCAGCCCCGTGGCCCGCCCGCCGCTTTCTGATCTGTCCCTTTCCCTGAACTGCCTTGCGCAGCGCGGCTATGTGCTGTGCTGCGCTTGCGTCTGTTCGTTTTACCTCTACAGAATCTGAAAGCAGCACCATGAAACATTTACCGTTCTTGATTTCCCTCGCCATCGCCATGCCTGCCGTGGCGCAAACGCGCACTGAAGTTGTTCTTCCCGAGATGAAAGTCATCGTGACAGCCATCGGCGACGGCTACCGTCCCGCCGCCGATACGGCGCAGATGCTCAGTAGCACGCCCGGCTACAGCGTGGCGTCCGGCGGCGGCGTGTCCGGCTTGCCAGTGGTCAATGGCTTTGCGGATGACCGCATCAAGATTCGCATCGACGGCATGGAACTGACGTCGGCCTGCGCCAATCACATGAATGCACCGCTGTCCTACATCGATCCGCAGCAAGTGCAGCGCATCCGCCTGATCGCCGGCGTCACACCCGTCAGCGCGGGCGGCGACAGCATAGGCGGCACCATCGAGGTGCAATCGAACGCGCCCGTGTTTGCCCAGCCTGGCGCGCCGCTGCTGACGCAAGGCAGCTTTGCCGTGTCGGGACGCAGCGTCAACAACAGCGTGGCGACCAGCGTGAACGCCTCGGCCGCCAGCGACAGCTTGAGCATCGGCTACACCGGCGCTTACACACGCGGCCACAGCTATGAAGATGGCCACGGCAACAAGGTGCTGGCCAGCATGTACGAAAGCATCAACCAGGCCATCGTGCTGGCGGCGAAGAGCCAGGGCCAGCAACTGACCCTGCGCGCCGGCGTGCAGCACATCCCCTACCAGGGCTTTCCGAACCAGTACATGGACATGACGGACAACCACGGCCAGTTCGCCAATCTCGCTTATAAAGGCGAGTTCGACTGGGGCGTGCTCGACGCGCGCGCCTACTGGCAGCAGACGGACCATGAAATGGGCTTCTTCTCGCCCGAGCGCAAGGGTTCGATGCCGATGATGACGCACGGACGCAACACGGGCTATGCGCTGATGGCCAGCCTGCCGACAGGCGCGGGCGAGTTGCGCCTGGGCCAGGAGTGGCACGGTTTCCGCCTCGACGACTATTGGCCTGCCGTGCCCGGTTCCATGATGATGGGGCCGCGCACCTACCTGAACATCAACGATGGCAAGCGTGACCGCACCGTGCTGTTCGGCGAACTGGAAACGCGCCACGATGCGCGTTGGACGAGCGTGCTGGGCTTGCGCGGCGAATCCGTGCGCATGGACACGGGCGACGTGCAATCGTATGGCACCAATATGATGAACATGCCGGACGTGATGGCCGCCAGGGCCTTCAATGCGCGCAGCCGCAGCCAGCGCGACACGAATATCGATGCCTCGGCACAAGCCACCTTCACGCCCGATGTGGCGAGCAGCTACGAATTCGCGCTGGCGCGCAAGGTGCGCTCGCCCAATCTGTACGAGCGCTACTCGTGGGGCCGCGGCTCGATGGCCATGACCATGACCAACTGGTTTGGCGATGGCAACGGCTATGTGGGCAATATCGACCTCAAGCCCGAGACGGCTTACACGGCCGCGTTCACGGCCGACTGGCATGGCGGCGGCGAGGAGGGCTGGTTCCTGCGCGTCAATCCCTATTACAGCAAGGTCGACAATTACATCGACGTCGACGTGCTGGCGTCTTTCCACCCGTACATGAAAATGGGCGCTAACGGTAACTTGTTGCGCTTTGCCAACCACGACGCCAAGCTGTACGGCGCGAATCTGGCGTGGCAACTGCCTTTGGTGCGCAGCGCGCGCTGGGGCCGCTTCATGGCGACGGGCAATGCCGCTTACACGCGGGGCAAGCGCAGCGATGGCGGCGACCTGTACCGCATGATGCCGTTCAACGCCTTGCTGGCCGTCGAGCACAAGCTGGGCGCCTGGAGCAGCCGCATCGAAACGAAGATCGTGGCCCGCAAGGACAAGGTCGATGCCCGCCGCTTCGAACCGGAAACGGGCGGCTATGCGCTCGTCAATCTGCGCAGCAGCGTGGCATTGAGCAAGATGGCCAGCCTGAGCGCCGGTGTCAGCAACCTGTTCAACCGCGCGTATGCGGACCCGCTCGGCGGCGTGTACCTGTCGGGGTTGAAAGCGAATGGCGGCGCGCTGCAAGCGTTGCCGGCCGAGGGCAGGTCGATTGATGTGGGGCTGCAGCTGAAGTTCTAAGGCTGGCAATTGGCTATGGCGCCTTCCTGCTGCCGATGCGGGAAGCGGAAGGCGCCTGCCGGTATCGCCGCAGCAGCGAGCACCATGTTCGTGACAATGTGTGCATGTTTCTCGCCGGTAATTTGTTATTCTTTCTGGCGCCTGCTTCAGGCGTTTGGCGCACATGGGTGCGATAGCGAAGGTTGCCGGCCTTGGCTGCTGAAATGATGTTGGCTGACAAAAAAGGTGTACATGATCGCGTTTAAAGATTTTCGTTCGACCACGTCGGGCAGTCCTCTCTCTGACGGCATCGACAGGTCGCTGGTAATGGCCAATGAATGGCTGGTAAAAACAGGTGTTCATCCGGTCAACATCGAAACGATCACGGAAACGAGGGGCTGGATGGTGCTAGCCAAGGTTGAGCGCGGTATTCGGGTATGGTATGAAGCCGGTTCTGTTCGTTGAAAGAGTAATCGGCGAGGACTCGCAAGATTACACAGGATTGCTCCCGAGAATTACCTGGATGGCAGTTATCTGGATGGATGAAGTTGAATAAGAAGGTTGAATAAACGCTGGAGCCGTAATGGGATATAACCTGCATATTACAAGAAGCGCAGACGGGCATACGCGTAGGGGACCTGCCATTTCGATCGAGGAATGAACCAAGCTGCTTGCACAGGATGCAGAAATGCGCCGTGATGGCTACGCCGAAGTCAGGGCGCCCGATGGCACGACGATACGCATGGAAGACGAAGGCCTGGCCGTATGGACGGCCTATTGCGCCCATCAGGAAAACGGCAAACGGGCATGGTTCAGTTTTTATCGCGGCAGTATCAGCTGCAATAACCCCGATGCTGAAATCGTCGGGAAAATGTGGCGCATTGCCCAGCAGCTATCGGCTGTCATTCAGGGTGATGAAGGCGAGTTGTATGATGAGCATGGTCAGCCCCGGTAGGTCCGGGTTTGTCGGGCGCGTGGGAAACTGGCAACGTGGGTATGCGGCACAGCGCCATCAATTTCCTCCTCCGCTCTTTTTCGCCGTGACCCCGTGAGGACGCGCAGCGCAGTGGCGATCGGCACCTTGTTCTTGGCCAGGTAGGCGGCGGCCGTGGCCGTATCGAGCATTTCCTGGAAAATAATGCCGACTTCGACCTTTTGGGCCGTCAAATCGTCCTGCCTTGCGCAGTCGATGATATCCATATTCGTAGCAATGACTTTGTCGTTCTTGGAGCGCATTTTTGCCTCGGTAGAAAAGAGAAAAAATGTCTCCTTTTATTTTGCCTTTAAGATAACTTATTTTTGTGACTTTGTGGAAATTTTTCTTTAATCGATAGTGCATTCAAGAATTAAATTTAGCTATGGGCCAAGCTCAGTGCATGGAGATGAATGCGGGATACATGATCTCCCGTCACCCATTGCCTGATCAACCATCGTTTGCCAGCGGCGCCCGGATGCGGTCTAATCATGGCTTGTTCCTACACGAGCTTGCCATGCTGCCCACTCCCGCCATCGCCGCGCTGCGCGAAAAATTTCCCCTCATTAGTGATTTGATGGCCTTGCAGCCCTTGAGCTGGTTCAATCCCGCCATCGCGCCGGCGGCCGTAGCCTTGAACGACGTGGGCTTGACGGCGACCGACGTGGCGGATGCCAGCGCCCGTCTGGCGCGCTTTGCGCCCTACCTGGCGAAGGCTTTTCCGGAAACGCAGGCTAGCGGCGGCATCATCGAGTCGCCCGTCGTGCCGCTGCCCGCCATGCAGGCGGCGTTGGGTTTGGCGTCAGGCATGACGAGCGGTCAGCTATGGCTCAAGCAGGACAGCCATTTGCCCATTTCCGGCTCGATCAAGGCGCGCGGCGGCATCTATGAAGTGCTGAAACACGCGGAAATGCTGGCGCTGGACGCCGGCTTGCTGCAGGAGGGCGACGATTACAGCCTGCTGGCCAGCGACGCCGTGCGCGCCTTCTTTGGCCAGTATGCGATCGCCGTCGGCTCCACGGGCAATCTGGGCTTGTCGATCGGCATCATGAGCGCGCGCCTGGGCTTTCGCGCCACCGTGCACATGTCGGCCGATGCGCGCCAGTGGAAAAAGGATAAATTGCGCAGCCATGGCGTCACCGTCGTCGAGTACGCGACCGACTACAGCGTGGCCGTGGAAGCGGGGCGCCAGCAGGCGGAAAATGACCCGACTTGCCACTTCGTCGACGATGAAAACTCGCACGATCTGTTTCTCGGCTATGCGGTGGCGGGCCAGCGCCTGCAAGCCCAGTTCGAAGCGGCCGGCGTCGCGGTCGATGCGCAGCACCCGCTGTTCGTCTACCTGCCGTGCGGCGTCGGCGGCGGTCCCGGCGGCGTGGCCTTCGGCTTGAAACTGGCCTTTGGCGATGCTGTTCACTGCGTGTTCGTCGAGCCGACCCATTCGCCGTGCATGCTGCTGGGCGTGCACACGGGCTTGCACGAGGGCATCAGCGTGCAGGAGATCGGCATCGACAACCTCACGGCCGCCGATGGCCTGGCCGTGGGACGCCCGTCCGGCTTCGTCGGCCGGGCCATGCAGCGGCTGATCGACGGCTACGCCACCGTCACGGATGAAGAACTGTACCGTCTGCTGGCGCTGCTTGAACAAACGCAAGGCTTGCGTCTGGAACCGTCGGCCGTGGCCGGTTTCGCGGGTATTCCTGCCGTGCTGGCGGCGCCGCAGTACCAGGCAACGTTGGCACACGCCACGCACCTGGTATGGGGCACGGGCGGCAGCATGGTGCCGGAGCAGGAAATGACGGCCTACGTGGCGCGTGGCCGCGCCCTGCTGGCGGCCGGAGCCGCGTAATGGCGGCCGGCGCGCCGAGCAGGGCCACGCCTGGGGCCATGCTGACGGCCAGCCAGTTCGCCAACCTGCACACGTTTCTTGTGGCGGCGCGCCACGCCAGCTTTGCGCTGGCCGCGCAGGAACTGGCGCTTACGCCCAGCGCCGTCAGCCACCGCATCGCGCGGCTGGAAGCGGGCCTGGACCTGCGCCTGTTCGAACGATTGACGCGGCAAGTCAAGCTGACGGCCGATGGCGAGCGCATCTTCGCCGCGCTGCAAATCGGCTGGGACGGCTTGCAGGCGGCGCTGGCCGGCGGCGATGCGCTCACTGGCGGCATCACCGTGCATGCGCGTCCCTCGGTGGCGCAATGCTGGCTGGTGCCGCGCCTGGCAGGGTTCGCTGCGCAATATCCGGACGTATCGATTGACTTGCGCGTGGGCAATGAAAGCGTGGACTTTCGCGCCGGCCAGGTCGACCTGGCCTTGCACTATGGCGACGGCCACTTTCCCGGCCTGGCATCGCGCAAGCTGATGGATGAATGGCTGGCGCCCGTGTGCAGTCCCGCGTATGCGCGCGAGCACGGCTTGCTGGATGCGCCACACAACTTGTCAGGCGCGACGCTGCTGCACGATACGCTGGCCTGGCCCGCCTGCGCGCCCGACGCCGAGTGGCGGCTGTGGCTGGACGGGCGCGCGCCCGAGGTGAACTTGCCGGCGCGCAGCCTGCGCTTCGACCGCGCCGACCTGTGCGCGCAGGCGGCCATCCACCACGCGGGCGTGGCCATGGGCCGGCGCCAGCTGGTGCAGCCGTGGCTGGCCAGCGGCCAGCTGATCCTGCCGTTTGGCGCTTTCGACTTGCCCAGCCCGCAGGCGTATTATCTCGTGCACAGCGCACGCGCCGCGCTGCCAGCGCGCGTGCAGGCGTTGCTGGATTGGCTGCTGGGGCAGGCTATTTGATACACTGCGCGCCTTGTTCAAGAACGCGCACGAAGGAAGCACCATGCACGCATCATCTCCATTGACCCCCACGCCGCCACAGGAACTGCGCACGTATGCGCTCGCCTGCCTGCTCGAACCGGACCCGGCCACCAAGGTGTCGATGGTGGCGGCCATGGCAGAAGCGCAGCTTTCTCTCGATGCGCAAGCGCCGCTGGCGCCCACCGGCCCCGTGCCGGGCCGTCCAGAACACCCGGAACTGGTGCCGCCGCGCCTGGTGGGACGGCGTTCGATGATCACGCCGGAAGGGCGCGCCATGCTGGTGCACGCGCTCGCGCACATCGAGTTCAACGCGATGAACCTGGCGCTCGACGCCCTGTGGCGCTTCCCGGACTTGCCGGCCGAGTACTACACGGACTGGCTGCGCGTGGCGAAAGAGGAAGCGACGCACTTTGCCATGCTGCAGGCGCACCTGCAAGTGCTGGGCCACACGTATGGCGACTTTCCCGGCCACGACAGCCTGTGGGAAATGGTCGACAAGACGCGCGGCGACGTGCTGGCGCGCATGGCGCTGGTGCCGCGCACCCTGGAAGCGCGGGGCCTCGATGCGATTCCACCGCTGCGCGCCAAGCTGGCGCAGGCGGGAGACATGGCCGCCGCCGCCATCCTCGACATCATCCTGCGCGATGAAGTGGGGCACGTCGAGATCGGCAACCGCTGGTACGGCTACCTGTGCGACCAAAGGGGCCTGGAATTGCGCGCCACGTATGCGGAGCTGGCGCTGCGCTACGAAGCGCCCACCCTGCGCGGCCCGTTCAACCTGGAAGCGCGGCGCCGGGCGGGCTTTTCGGAGCTGGAACTGTCCGACTTGCCTGCCTGAATCTGTCGCGGCGTCACGGGTGGGCCGTGATGCTGATATGCCAGTGGCTCAGGTGTCCCGTTTCGATGTGCACTTTGATGGGCTTGTTCCACGCGCCCGCGCCGGGGATCTTGTCGGCCGGCGCGGCGGAAAAACGTCCGTCGACGAGGGCCAGCTTGACGAAGCTGGGGCCGATGTAGATGACGCGCGTGCTGGCCGGCGCCGCTTCCTGGGCCAGCATGGCCCGGTTCGCCGCGATCCACGCCAGCAGGGCCGCCAATTTCGGCTTTTGCGCGGGGTTGGCCGCCACTTCCGCCTTCGCGTCGATGATCAGCTTGTGAATGCCTGCGCCATTGCCCTGGCCGCCCAGCGTATCCGTGTAGCCGCCCGCGCCGTCCGCGTAGCGCAAGTCGATCTGCTGGCCGTCGCTGTGGCCGCTGTGGCCGAGGATGGAGCGGCCCGCCGCCGTCTGCGTCACGTGCTGACCGCTGATGTCGTCGAAGCGGTAAGGCTTGCCCGCCAGCCAGGCGATGGCCAGGCGCGTGGCCCATGAATCGCCACCCGCATCGCGCGTGCCGTAGCGCCGCGCCGCCAGCGCCGCGTCGTTGTTGGCCAGGTACAGGGGAATGTAGGCCGTGCTGCCCTTGAACTCCACTTGCCCCCCTTCGGCCGGGTCGGAACTGGCGTCCGTATTGTCGACTTTGCCCTTCAGGCGCAAGGTGACGACGGCCTTCTTGTCGAGTTTTGCGCCGGCAAAGGCGGGCAGCACCAGGCTGGGGAATGTCACCTTGCCCGCGCTCTTGGTATTGGTCTGGGACAATAAATTCTCGGTGCTGAAGGCGGGATCGCCGCCGCCCGACGAAATACCGATATTGACTTCCGTAATCGTCGCCGCCGCCGGCGTGTAGTGCAATTCCAGCGGCAAGGTGTGCGTGGCCGTGGCCGCGCCTTGCGACACGGATACATACGGCCCCGGCAGATTGCCCGTCAGCTTGATCGGCTGCAGCACGGGATGGCCGGCCTTGTTGGGAGAGAGAAATTTCGCCTGCGTCACCTTCAAACCCTTGCACACGAGGCTCAGTTCCACCGTCGTCACGGTGGCCAGGGCGCTGTCGCCGATATTCGTGGCGCTGACATTGCCGCCCAGACTCAACGCCCCATCCTTGGTTTGCTTGCTGACATCGACGCATTCCGTCCTGACGATACTGCCCTGCGTGTAGTGCGTCTGGTTGACGGCGCCCGTGGCGGCCAGGTTGACCCCCGGCAGCCCCGTCACGGAATACGACCAGGTATCGTTGTACTGGCTTTGCGCCGTCGTGTAGACGGGATACTCGGCCGTACTGACGGTGATTTTCACACCCACGTTTTTCGTGCCCTTGGGCACCGTGAAGGCGATGGGCGAGGTGATGGTCTGGTTTTGCGCGGCCGCCGTGGCCGTAAACGTCTTGCTGCCTTCGTCATCCTGCGGCGTGACGTCGCCTGCACGGGGGCTGGCCGGCACCGCGCGCGCGGGCGGCCCGGCGCCATCCTGCGTGACGCTGCCTGCCACATAGCTCTGTGCCGAGGCGGTGCGCTGGGCCAGGCCGGTTCCGTACGGATACACGATGCCGACGCTGACGGTGCTGCTGTTGTCAAACACGACGGCGCTGACGCTGACCACGTTCGGATGGACCAGGTCGTTCAAGGTCAGCTGGTAGGTATCGGGCAGCACGCCATCGAAGTGGAAGGCGCCCGTGGCGTCGACCACGGCCACCTGGCGCTGGTGGTTGTTGTAGCCAGCCAATAACATCTTCTCGCCGGCCAGCCCCGTGGCATTGCCACCCGCCGGTGTGCGCAGCTGGCCCTGCACCACGGCGCCGGACTTGAGGACGATCAAGGCATAGCTGGCCGTGAATTCACCGTCCTGCGAGACGAAATTGAGGTTCAGCTCGTAGCTGCCGTTAGGCAAGGATGCCAGCAATTGCTGCATGGCCGTGGCGCTGATGGCGAAGGTGCCGCTGGCGGCATCGAACGTCCAGTAGTTCTTGAGGCTGACGGCCACGCCGTCCGGCATCGACAGCAGGCCGTCGCTGTCGTCCTGCAGGGCCAGTGACGGCGCGCCCACCAGGCGGAACGCCATTCCGCCCGGCTGCAGGCGGTTGTTCGGCCCCAGTCCCGTGATCGCCAGCACGGGCGCCGTGGCGGGCAGGTTGCCGTCGTCGTCCGGCTCCACATAGGTTTCCACGGCCGTGGGCAATTCCGTCTGGATCAGCAGGTCGAGGGTCGTGACCTTGTTGCCCTTGCTGAGGGAAAACTGCGCATGCTGGTCGACGCCCGTGTCGCCGGGCGTGGAAAAGCGCAGGCTGCCGTCCTGCAGCAGCACGTCCGTGACGGCGCCGCTGGCCTTGACGCTGTCGGCGCCGTCCGTAAAACCCAGCTCGGCCAGCGACAGCACGACCACTTGCGCGGGCCGCACGGGATCGAGGGCTAAGCTGGCGTTGGTGCTGAAAGTCCACGTCAGGCCCGTGCTCTGGAAGGCGATGCTGCGTTCGATGCGCACGGTGATGGTGTCGTCGGGCGTGACGGTGGCACCCGCATCGATGCTGCCGGCCAGCACCTCGCCATCGATGATGGTGCTGCCTTCGGGCGCGCTGGCCAGCACGGCTTGCACATTGCTGGCCGCCGCGCCGCTGTTGTTGCGGATGTGTACGCGGTAGGTATAGTCCCAGGCCGTGCGGCTGACGCGCTGCTCGCCTACTTTTTCCAGCAAGGTCACTTCGAAGTCCCCGGCGGCCTGGGCGGTGGTGCCGGTAGTCGCTGCGGCGGCCAGCATGACTTTCGGCGTGGGCGGCTGGGTGGGATCGTTCGGCCCGCCGCAGGCGCACAGGCTCATGGCCAGCAATGGGGCCAGCGCGGCGGCGGCCAGCCGGCGCCGGCCCAGGCAGGCCATGGCCAGCACGCCTGCCAGCAGCAGCCATGGCGTGGACGGCAGGGCGACGGCGGCCGCCTGCGTGATGCCCGCCTCGAGCTCGATGAAGGAGACGGGGTCGAGAATGGAAAACGGCTGGGCGCCGGGGTTGCCCGCGCCCAGGTAATCGAAGGTGACGGAAAAGCCCGTGGCCGTGGCGCCGGGATTGATGCCGCCCAGCAAGGCCAGCGCATCGACATAGCCGCTGGCGGGGATGGCGGGATCGGGCTGCACCAGCAGCACGTCCCAGCCCGGTGCCGTGGAGACGTTGTGCAGCTTGGCGTACTGGCCCACGCTGAAGAACAAGGTGAATTCCTCGATGGGCACGGCCAGGGTGGTATTGCTGACCGTATAGTCGTAGCGCCACTGCGTGCCGCCCAGCGCTGTCGCCGTGTAGCCGATGCTGGTGGCGTGCGCGGCGGACATGGCGCACAGCAGCAGCGCCAGCAGCACCTGTTTGATAAAGCTCATGATCGTTCCCCCATTGACTGGCGCCAAGCGTGCCCAGGAAATAGCTCAAGCAGGAAACGTTCCTGTAAAAATTGTGCCGTAAAAACAAGGGTTTGGCTGGGGAGGGCCGGCGCCGGTGTCAAATCTGGCGACACTCGTCCATACGGCTGAGCATGTCAGCGCTGTCCTACCTATCTTGTCGAAACTGTCTGATTGTATGCCTTGCGGAAACACGCGATGATCGTATCCATGCTGCAACAGCCAACCAATCCGATGGAGTATGCGATGTCCAAGCCAGCCAAGCCCAGTCATTTGAACAAGCCGTTCCTGGTAATCTGCCTGTTCACTTTATCGACCCTGGCGGCTACCTGGATGAATGCGGGCGAGGCGCCAGCCAGCGATGCCGCGCCTGCGCCTGTGGCGCGCGATGTGGGCCATGGCGCCTTGCCGGTCTGCGGCAGCGATGCCCTCACACTGTCGGCACACTGCCAGCCTGGCCGCCAGGCTTGACGCCAGCCTGCAGCTGCAAGGCCAGGTGTGGAAATCCTTGGCCGTGTAGTCGTCGCCCGTCACCTCGGCGGCGCGCTGTTATGCTAAGGTGCGCATTCGTAACGCCGTGCGCGGCAGACAGGAGCAGCAGATGTTTGGCAGAAAAAAGAATCTGGAAGAAGACCACGCCCCCCAGGCCGACAAGCAGTATGAAAAGAAATACACGGATGACAGCTTCTGGGACAAGGTCGTCAAGTTCGCCAAGACGGCGGGACGCGAAGTCATCGAAAAAGCCCTGTGGCTGTACTACGCGGCGCAGCAGCCGAACACCCCGCTGTGGGCCAAGACGGCCATCTATGGCGCGCTCGGCTATTTCATTTCACCCATCGATGCGATTCCCGACATCACGCCCGTGATCGGCTATGCGGATGACCTGGCCGTGCTGGCGGCGGCCGTCGCCACCGTCGCCACCTACATCACGGCCGAGGTCAAGGAGCGCGCCGCTGACAAGCTGCGCGGCTGGTTCGGTGCCTAGGTTTTCTTGACAGCGGGTGCACCGCCGGCCCCATGCGCGAGCAGGCGCAGCACGACTTCTTTCTGGAATGAACGAAACTCCTTGTCGGCGCTGACGTTGGCGAAGGCCAGCACGGCCGTCCTGCTGGCACGGTCGACACAGACGACGGACGCGGCGCCTGGGTCGCCGCCGCTGTGCGTGGCCAGCGGCTTGCCGTCAACGTCGCGCAGCAGCCACGCCAGGGCCTGGCGCACGGACGAGTCGGCGGGCACGACGGGGGCCGTTTGCGGGGCAAAAAACAATTGCAGGGTGGCATCTTGCAGATAGCGGTGGCCATCGACCCGGCCGCCATTGCTGAAAATGGCCAGGAAACGGGCAAAGTCATGCGCCGAGCTGCGCAGCAGGCCGGCCGGCCAGTCCGGATAGCCGACGGGCGGCAGCACTTGCAGGCCCGCCTCCTTGTGCGCATACGGCTGGGCAACGACGGCGCGCCGCGGCAAGCCGGCCAGGTTCCAGGCCGTGCTGTCCATGCCTAGCGGTTCGAACAGCTGTTCCTGCGCAAAGGCGTCGAGGCCGTCGGGATTCAAGCGGCCCACCAGATAGCCGAGCAGGGCGATGCCCACGTTGCTGTAGCGCCATTCCGTGCCGGGCCGGGCGGCAAACGACACATCCGCGTCGTACCAGGCGCCGCCGCGCGACAGATAGCCCTTGACGAAGTCGCGCAGCGGCAAGCGCGGATCTCCCTGCACGGCAAACGCCGTCGTCTTTTCGTACACGGCATCGGAAATGCCCGAGGTGTGATTGAGCAAATGACGAAAGGTGATGGGCACGTCGGGAAACTTCGGATGCATGAGCGGGAAGTCCAGGTAGGCCGCCACCTTGTCGTCGAGCTGGAAGGCGCCCTGTTCCAGCAGCATCATGACGGCCGTCGCCGTGACGAGCTTGCTGACGGAGGCGATATGGAACACCGTATTGGCATCGGCCTTCTTGCCGGCCTGGATATCGGCCCAGCCATAGCCGCGCGCGAAGATGGTTTGTTCGCCGCGCACCACGGCCACGCTCATGCCCGGCGTTTCCGTACGGGCCAGGCCATCGCGCATGAAGCCGTCAAACTCCGTTTCCCACGCCAGCCTGGCCGGATCGGTGGCGCAGCCCGTTTGCAGCAGGGCCAGTGAGACGCCCAGTCCCAGCACGCTTCTTCGTTTCATTGATTCTTTCTTTTGCCATTTTTAGTTATCTTAACAATATTTCCGCCCGCCATAGGGGCGATTGATAAATCATTGCTCTGCAGCAATGACAAAGGGGGCCGGCCGGCGCCTATTTGCAGCAGTTATTTGCGCCAGTAGCGTTCCAGCAGCGGTTTGACGGTCAGTCCGTGCGCGATGGCATAGCTGAGGTAATACAGCGAACCGATGCCGCGCACGCACGCTGGTGTCCGTGGCAAGCAAGCCGGGCGCGCCACCAGCCGCAGGAACAGCGCCACGCTCTTTTTACGCCTTGTACAACTGCACCGTATCGTTCTGCGCCTGCATGGCATGCAGCTCGATTGGGTCGTGCGTGGAGCGCAAGCGGGGCAGGCTGTGCGGATAATTGCTCGTGATAAAGGCCAGCATCTGCTCGCGCACGAGGCAGCGCAATTCAAACGCCGTGCCTGAATCCACCGCGCTGATGAGGAAGCGCACGCGCACGGCCCGCTCGTTCGAATCCGTCGCCTGCACGGTGCAGACCCGGCCATCCCATTGCTTGGCCCCTTCGCAGATGCGCGTCAGTTCCGCGCGCAGCGGCTCGATCGGGACGCTGAAATCGAGCCACAGGAACACCGTGCCCAGGATGTCCGAGGAGGTATGCGTCCAGTTTTCGAACGGATTTTCGATGAACCACTGCAGCGGCACGATCAGCCGGCGTTCATCCCACACGCGCACGACCACGTAGGTGCCCTTGATTTCCTCGACCGTGCCCCATTCGCCATTGACGATCAGCACGTCGTCGATGCGGATGGGTTGAGAAAACGCAATTTGCAAACCGGCAATGAAATTGCCGAGCACGGGGCGGGCGGCGATACCGGCCACCAGGCCCGCCACGCCGGCCGAAGCGAGCAGGCTGGCGCCGATCTGCCGCGCGCCGGGCAAGGTCAGCAGCACGAAGGACAGGCCCAGCAGGACCACGATGGCATGCGCGCTGCGCGTGAGCACGCGGGCCTGGGTGATCCGGCGGCGCGCGCGCAGGTTGTCGGCCGCGTCGACGGGATTGATCTGGGAAATCGTGATGCTGAGCGACTCGATGCATTGCATGGCCAGCCAGGTCAGCGCGATGATCAGCGCCACGCTGGTGACGTGCGACATGGCGACCAGGCCCGGCGTGTCGTCGGGCGCGCTGGCCAGCACCATGCGCAGGCCGAAGACGATCATGCACAGCTGGCTGGCGCGGAAGGCCACGTGCGCGACGTTGCTGGCAAGCGCGTGGCCATTGGCGAGTTTTTTCAGCAAGCCGATGCCGGCCCGGTGCACGACGATGGCGACCAGGGTGACGAGCAGGGCGGAAACGAGCACGGTCAGCGCCGAGCGCAGCGGGCCTCCCATCAGCGAGTGAAACGTGCTGAGATCCATAGGCGAAAACTCCTTAGTTATTGGTGAAATGGATGTCGGAAGCGGCTATTTTACGGGCAGATGGCGTCGCGGGGGCGTGCGTTGCCGTACGGATAAGACTTGCGTCAAGGTGGATACTGGCAGAAATTGCTGCGCTGCGCCATGCCACGTTGACGTTTCAATATGGAAAGCAAGCGCGCGCCACCCTATTGGAAATATAGCCATACTTGCAATGGTTGTTTATGTCTGCAAAGGAAAACGATGATAATACGATCACTCCGAATGTCCTTGCGCTTCATCCTGCCACTGGCCCTCGTGCTGGGATTGTTTGCTTATATCGTGGTACCCCTGCTCGATAATATTACCCTGCGCTGGTATGTGCGCGACCTCGACAGCCGGGCGGAATTGCTCGCTGGAACCCTGCGGCCCTCGCTCACCGAATACCTGCCCGCGCAAGACGCCACGCGCATCGGTGAACTGTTCCAGGGCGCCACGCGCGACGAACGCCTGATCGCCATCGGCTTTTGCGATAATGCGGGCCACTTGCTGTACCAATCCGCGCAATACCCGGCATCCATCGGCTGCTGGAGCACGCCATCCACGGGCGGCTTGTACAAATCCCTGGCGCAACTGCCGCAAGGGCAAGTCCACCTCAGCGAAACGCCCGTCATGCAGGACGCGTCCCAGCTGGGACGCCTGGTGCTGGTGCAGGACATGAGCTTTGTCGAGCGCCGCAATACCGATACCAAGCGGTTTATTTTTGCCTTCCTGGCCGTGCTGGCCGTGCTGATTTCCCTGATGACCGTGTTCGTGGCCCACCTGAGCTGGCGCGGCTGGCTGTCGGCCGTGAAAGATATTTTACGGGGCGAGTTGCTGCCGAAAAGCAATGGCGCAGTGGCCGCCGCCACGGCGCCCGCCGCCACGCCCGCGCCGCCGCCGGAAATGCAGCCGCTGATCGGCGACTTGCGCGAATTGCTGCAGGAATACCATCTGGAACGCCAGGGCGATAACGGCTGGTCATCCGACTGGACGCCGGACAAACTGCGCGCGCTGCTGGAAGCGGACTTGCAGGGCGACCAGGTACTCGTCGTGTCGAACCGCGAACCGTATATCCACACGAAAGCCGATGACGGCAGCGGCGATATCCGCGTGCAGCGTCCGGCCAGCGGCCTGGTGACGGCCGTGGAAGCCGTGATGCGCGCCTGTTCCGGCACGTGGATCGCGCATGGCGCCGGTTCCGCCGACCGCGAGACGGTGGATAAATTCGACCACGTGCCCGTGCCGCCCGACAATCCCAGCTACACCTTGCGCCGCGTGTGGCTGACGGAAGAGGAAGAGCAGGGCTACTATTATGGTTTTGCCAATGAAGGCATGTGGCCGCTGTGCCATATCGCCCACGTGCGCCCCGTGTTCCGCTCGTCCGACTGGGAGCAGTATGTCAAGGTCAACCGCCGCTTCGCCGACGCCGTGATCGCCGAGGCGAAGACGGACAACCCCGTCGTGCTGGTGCAGGATTACCACTTCGCCTTGCTGCCGCGCATGGTGCGCGAAGCCTTGCCGAAGGCGACCATTATTACTTTCTGGCATATCCCCTGGCCGAACTCGGAATCGTTCGGCATTTGCCCTTGGCGCGAGGAAATCCTCGACGGCTTGCTGGGCAGCACGATCCTCGGTTTCCACACGCCGTTCCACCGCAAGAATTTCCTCGAAACGGTGGACCGCTACCTGGAAACCCGCATCGAGCCCGAGGCTTCCACGATTTCGTATGGCGGCGAGATGACGCAGGTCGAGGATTACCCGATTTCCATCGCCTGGCCGGAAGACGACCCGGCGCAGCCCGACGTGGCCGCGTGCCGCGCACAGATCCGGGCCGAGCTGGGCGTGGCGCCCGACCACTTGCTGGGCATCGGCGTGGACCGCCTCGACTACACGAAAGGCATCGTCGAGCGCTTCCAGGCCGTCGAGCGCATGCTGGAGCAGCAGCCTGGCATGGTCGGCAATTTTACCTTCGTGCAGATCGCCGCCCCCAGCCGCGCTTCGCTCGATGAATATCAAAGCTTCGACGCGCGCGTGCGCAAGATGGTCGAGCGCATCAACCGCCGCTTCGGCAGCGGAGACTACGTGCCCATCCTGCTGAAGGCCGAGCACCATGGACAGGACGATCTGCAGCGCTATTTCCGCGCCTCGGAAGTGTGCATGGTGACGAGCTTGCATGACGGCATGAACTTGGTGGCCAAGGAATTCATCGCCGCGCGCGACGACGAGCTGGGCGTGCTGGTGCTCTCGCAATTTACGGGCGCGGCGCGCGAACTGCATGAAGCGCTGATCATCAATCCGTATCACATCGAGCAGGGCGCCGGCGCCCTGTACCGTGGCCTCGTGATGCCGCCCGTGGAGCAGCGCGAGCGCATGAAAAGCATGCGGGCTCGCGTGAAACATTTCAATGTCTACCGCTGGGCCGGGCGCATGCTGCTGGACGCGGCCCGCTTGCGCCAGCGCGACAAGGTCATGACCAAGATCGACGCCCACAGCCGCATCAAGCGGCGCAAGGGGATGATGTGATGGCCGATATCCCTGACGATAGCGCGGCCCTGTTGCAGCTGCTGAGTACTCCCGGCAGCGCCGTCTTCCTCGACTTCGACGGCACCCTGGTCGACCTGGCGCCCACGCCCGACGGCGTGCGCCTGGAACCGGGCGTGGTCGAAGCGCTGGCGCTGTTGGCCGAGCGCCATGGCGGCGCGCTGGCCCTCATTTCCGGGCGTCCCGTGGCGCAGATCGACGCCATGCTGGCGCCCCTGGTCTTGCCTGTTGCCGGCGTGCATGGCGTGGAGCGGCGCGGCGCCGATGGCGTGTGGCATGTGGCGGCCACGCCCGATGTGGCGCCCGTGCTGGCGCGCGCGCGGGCGCTAGCCGCAGTCCACCCCGGTTTGCTGGTGGAACAGAAGCGGGGCGCCGTGGCCCTGCATTACCGCCTGGCGCCCGAATTGGCGCCGCTATGTCTGCAGGAAATGACGGCAGCCGTGCAAGCGTGCCCGGGGGTGTTGCTGTTGCATGGCAAAATGGTCCTGGAAGCCAAGCCGGCCGCCACCGACAAGGGTGGCGCCATCGCCGCCTTCCTGCGCGAAACCCCGTTTGCCGGTCGCCGGCCCGTGTTCGCGGGCGACGACACCACCGACGAGGCAGGCTTTGCCTTTGTACAACAAGCAGGCGGGCAGGGCGTCAAAGTGGGCAGCGGCCCCAGCGCCGCCACCCTGCGCCTGGCCAGCCCCGGCGCCTTGCGCGCCGCCTTGCTGGCCGCTTCCGTATCCCCGACATCGAAGGAGTAGCCCATGACGACATCCTATGACACACGCGCCAACCCACCGTCCGCGCAAGCGTCCCTGAACTGCGGCGTGGTGGGCAATTGCGCCTTCAACGCCCTGATCGACCAGGCCGGGCAGGTTGTCTGGTCCTGCCTGCCCCGATTCGACGGCGATCCCGTCTTCAACCGCTTGCTGGACGACACGGAAAACGGCAGCGTGTGGGCCATCGACATTGAAAACTTTGCCCGCAGCGAGCAATACTACGAGCCGAACACGGCCGTACTACGCACGCGCCTGTACGACACCGAAGGGCGCGGCGTGGAAATCACGGATTTCGCGCCCCGTTTCCTTAGCCGCGACCGCATGTTCCGCCCGCTGATGCTGGTCCGCCGCGTGCGGCCGCTCGACCACGCCGTGCGCATCCGGGTCCGGCTGCGCCCTCGCTACGACTGGGGCAGGCTGGCGCCGCAGATCACGCAGGGCAGCCACCATATCCGCTACGTGGGGCCGGAACAGACCTTGCGCCTGAACACGGATGTGTCGCTCAATTATGTGCTGAGTGAAACGTATTTCGTGCTGGGCGGCACCGCCAACTTCCTGCTGGGACCCGACGAAACCCTGGCCGGCGGCATCGACGAGACGGCGCGCATCTTCGAAAAGGACACCATCAATTACTGGCGCACCTATACGCGCCGCCTGGCCGTGCCGCTGGAATGGCAGGACGTGGTCATCCGCGCCGCCATCACCCTGAAACTGTCTTTATATGAAGACACGGGCGCCATCATCGCCGCCATGACCACCAGCATCCCGGAAGCGCCGGGCAGCAGCCGCAACTGGGATTACCGCTATTGCTGGCTGCGCGACGCCTTCTTTGTCGTGCGCGCACTCAACAGCCTGTCGGAAGTAGGCACGATGGAAGAATACTTGCGCTGGCTGACGAATATCGTCGCCCGCTCGAAGGGCGGCCACATCCAGCCCCTGTACGGCATCGGTCTGGAAGAGCAGCTACCCGAATCGACGCTGGACCACTTGCCCGGTTACCGCGGCAATGGTCCCGTGCGCGTGGGCAACCAGGCGCAGGAACACTTCCAGCACGATGTCTACGGCAATATCGTGCTCGGTGCGGCGCAGGCCTTCCTCGACCACCGGCTGTTCCACCGGGCGGGAAAAGCCGAGTTTGCCGCACTGGAAGCCGTGGGCGACCAGGCATTCAGGCTGCACGCGGAACCAGATGCGGGCATGTGGGAGCTGCGCACGCGGGCGCGCGTCCACACCTCGTCCATGCTGATGAGCTGGGCCGCCTGCGACCGCCTGGCGAAAGTCGCGCATAAACTGGACTTGCCGGACCGGGCCGATCACTGGAACGGCCGCGCCGTGCTGATCCGCGAGAGATTATTGCGCGAAGCGTGGAGCGAGGAGCGCCAGGCCTTCGCGGAAAGCCTGGGCGGGCGCGACCTCGATGCCTCCGTTCTGTTGATGGCGGAAGTCAACTTCATCGACCCCATGGACCCCCGTTTCATCGCGACAGTCGACGCGCTGGAAGCATCCTTGTGCGACGGCCCCTACATGCGCCGCTACGAAGCGCCCGACGACTTCGGCAAACCCGAAACCGCCTTCAACATCTGCACCTTCTGGCGCATCGACGCGCTGGCGCGCATCGGCAGGAAAGACGAAGCGCGCAAAATCTTCGAAACCATGCTGCTGGCGCGCAACCACCTGGGTCTGCTGTCGGAAGACACGCACCCCGTGACGGGCGAGATGTGGGGCAATTTCCCGCAGACGTATTCGATGGTGGGCTTGATCAACTGTGCCGTGCGCTTGTCGGCGCCTTGGGATAGCGCGGTTTAAGAGCGGGCCGGGATCGCGGGCCGGAGGCAATGACCATGGCTGCGTTGCCAGGGCTTGCCGTATGGTCGCCGCGCCTTAAAGCCTGGCGCTCAAGCCCACCTGGAAGCCACGGCCCGGCAAGGGCGCGATGTATTTCAGTGGAGAATTGTGCGGCCTGGCATCGTCATCGAGCAGGTTGCTGCCGCTGATGAACACTTCGAGGCCTGCAAACGGCGAATTCGGCACCTGCAGTGCGCGGCTCACCTGGAAGTTCACCATCGTGTAGCCGTCGAGCGGAACTTCCTCGCTGACACTTTTGCCCAGGTACTTCTGCTTGTCGTACCAGGTGCTCGACACTCTGGCCTTCCAGCCCTGGTTTTCCCACAGCACATTTGCGCCATAGCGGTTGGTGGGCATGTTGGGCAGGTATGCCCCGTCGTTGTGCGCGCGCAGCTTGTCGGGATGGTCCGCCTTGTTCTTGACCAGGTCGGCAAATGCGGAGAGGTTCAGCTTGCCGTAGGCGCCAAGCTGAACGACCTGGGAAGCGTCGATCTCGAATCCCTTGACCGTCGTATCGGTCTGCTTCCAGTATTTTAATGGCAGGCGATTGGCCATCTGGGCTCCAGAATGGCCGAGGTACAGATAGTTCTCGTACTTCATGACGTAGCCGGTGGCGGACAGGTTGAAGCCGCGATCGCCGAACAGGGCGGTGAGTTCGGTATTCCTGGCACGCTCGGCCTTCAGGTTCTGGTTGCCTTCTTCCTGGGTCATGATCGAATAGTGGCGGTTGCTCGCATACAACTCATTGACGTCGGGCGCTCTTTCCGAGGAGGCATAGCGCAGCTTCGCACCGAAAAGCTGGCCAAGCTTGGCCGAGGCCCCCAGGCTATAGCTGTTCAGGCTGAACGACTTGTCCTCGAGTTTGGCGTTGCTCGCATTTCTCGACGTCTTGAATCCGCTCTTGCGGATGTCGTGCTCCACTTTTTCATGGCGAAAGCCCGCATCGAAAGTGGCCCAGTCGACGTCGAGGCTCTCCTTGACGAACAGCGCGCGGCTGACCGTGCTGGCATCGGGAAGGTACAGCTGCGGGCCGCTGCCGGCGATATCCCTGGCTTGATGGCTGAGGCCAAGCAATCCGCTCAATGGCCCTGCACGTCGGTGCGCCAGCAGGAGCTCGGCTTGATTGGTGTCGAACCGGTAGTCGTTCGCCTTGGTAGTACCGAGGCGCTCTCCCGACGTATTGTTCAGGCGAGACACGCGCAGTTGCGCGCTTTCAATGTACGCGACGGGATCGCGCAGATGGGCTTCCAGCGCATATTTATCCTGCTTGATGATCACGCCGACGGGCAGCCCCGCGTCATCATTCGCGCCGAACGACTTGTTCTCCATGGAAAAGCCCGGCACGCCATATTCGCTTTCCTTCGCATCGAGGCTGACGGCCACGTAGCCGCGATCGAAAAAGTAGGTCGTGCCGACGCCAAAGTGGCTGTTACTGGCATGGCTGTTGCCCAGGGTGCCGTGGTAATCAGGCGTCACGTCCTTGTTGATCTTGTTCTGGGTCATCGATGGCGTACCGGGCACGTAGGCGGGGTTGGCCGGATTGACGTAGGTCTTGCGCTGCCAGACGGAGGTCGGGTTATTTGTGTAGAAGGAAAAATCGCCGTCCGCCCAGTCCGGATTTTCCGTCATGAACTGGTCGATAAACGGTTGCGACGCCTTGTTGTAGACCTGCTGGATTCTCGCTTCTTTCTGGCAACTGTCGGCCAGAAAGGTGTTGACGCCGCCTGTCGCCGGAAACAACTGGCTGTTGCACACGCCGGCCTTGCTGTTGCCCGCAATAGCGTAATGCCCGATGTTCTGGAATGATAGCTGCAGGTTGGTCGAGAAGCGTTTGCCATCGTTGAAATTCAGGCGCAAGCCTTGCGCATCGGCATCGTTGAAACCCTTGCGCAGGACCAGTTCCAGGTCTTTAGGCTGGTCCTCCATCTTCCTGGAAATGAGGCCGGAATCGACGTCGACGCTGCCGCCGATGGCATTGCCGCCGAAACGCACGCTATCGGACGATTTGTTCACGCTGACGCTGCGCGCAAACAGCGGATCGAACGGGATGTTGATGTCGCCGCTGAGCGCATTCATGCCGAGGACGGACTGGCCATCTTCGAGGATCTGCACGCGGCTGCCGCTCAGGCTGCGTATCACCGGTGCGCCGGCATTCGGCCCGAAGGCGCTGCTTTGCACACCCGAGACATGCTCGAGCATGCTGCCCAGCGTCCTGTTCTGAGCTTGCGTATTTTCAACGACAACGACGCTGTCGATGCTTGCCGGCTTGTCTGCGCGGACTTTGATGGTCTGCAGGGTGATGTCGTCCGACGCGTAAGCGAGCGGGGTAGTGGACAGCATGGCGGCTGCGAATACGTGATGGCGCATGGGACTTTCTGAAAAGGCGGAATGGGGGTGCTGGCGCTGGACGCAGGCGCAGCGCGACGACGTAAATGCAATCGAGTTGCAATAATAGCTTGCGCGCAATGCTATTGCAAGTAAACTGCATTTGAGGGTTTTGATGGCTGGCGCATGGAAAGCGCGCAGGCCGAGCCAGTCTGCCTGCGCCGTTGTGGTGTCGCTACTTCAGGTGGATTGCAATGGCTTTGTCGCCTGCAGCCGGCGCGCGCGCCGTTTGCGCTCCCAGATGACGATGCCCGTCACCGACAGCATGGCGACCATGAGGCCCATGCAGGACATCAAGATGCGTCCCGGCAAGCCGAGGATGCGGCCCGAGTGCAGGGGGAATTGCAGTTGCACGAAGACGTCGGCGGCCGTGCCTTCCCACGGCTTGTGCTGGCCGATGATGCTGCCGTCCATGCCGTCGACGTACAGGTTCGACAGGCCCATGCCGGCCGCGCCGAATTCGTCGGCCGGGTCGAAGAACGAGACGTTGTAGAACGAATAATTGCCGCCATAATAAATGCCGCCGATGGGCGCGCTGATGCCGCGCTGCACGGCTTGTTTTTTCGCAATCTCCACCGCCTGTTCGAAGCCGATCACTGGTGTGATATACGTGCCGTACGGCGCCGGCGTCTGCGTTTCGTACGGACCCGGCGTGGTGGTCGACACGAGCGACATGACGGGATAAAACACTTCGCGGTACAGGTTCAGCGAGAACGAGGTGAACGCGACGACGATGATGATGGCCCACACCCACAGGCCGCCCGCGCGGTGCAGATCGAAATTGAGCTTGTAGCCGCCGGCCGCCCAGCGCACCACCCACGACGGTTTCCACCGTTGCCACCAGCTGGCGGCGTCGCGGTGGCGCGGCGCCTCGTCCTGCGCGCGCGGGCGCAAACGGCGCGGCGTGGTCAGATAGAACGCCACCATGCTGTCGAGCAGCCAGATCAGGGCTACGCTCCCCATCAGCCAGTAGCCCCAGCGGTCGGTGCCCCAGAAGGCGGGCACGTGCAGGCTGTAGTGCAGGTGGCGCAAGAACGGCATCAGGCTGCGGCGCGACAGGGAAATGGCCGTCGAATCGCGCGTGCCCGTGATGCGCGCCGTGACGGGGTCGATGTAGACGGTGTTGTAGTCGAGCGCGAACGGCTTGTTGGTGGCCGGGTCGGTCAGGGGGCGCACCATGAAGGCGGCCGCATGGCCTTCTTCCAGGCCCAGGGTCATGTAATTGACTGCCACGCGCGGGTCGGCGGCGGCGACCTTTTGCGCCAGCGCAAATGGTTGCTGCAGGGCGCCGCGGCCCGGCGTGTCCATGATGTCGGCGTTGAGCCATTCATCGAGTTCGTGGTCCCACGACGTGACGGCGCCCGTGAGGCCCGCGACGATGAGGAAGAGGGCGACGGTGAGACCGGCCCAGCGGTGTATGACAGTCCAGAAAGCGCGCATGCGGTACAAACCTTCAACATGAAACCGGCTTGTTGCCGCCAGCAGGCGCCATGGCGGCGCACAGGGAACGCCAGGCACGGGCCTGGTATTTTGATAATGGGAATCGTTCTCATTATCCGCCGTGGCCAGGCGTTTGTCCAGCGCCATTGGTATTGGCCCGGGGCAAATCGCGCATGCTAAGATGGTGCTGGCAATAAGTTAATTTACATTCCACATAGAAATATTCAAGGCTGAAGCGGCATGCGCATAGAAGATCGTAACAATATCCGCGTGAGCGAATGCAGTGCCGCGCCGCAAGCCGGCGCGGCCGCCACCGTGGTGTTCATGCACGGCTTTGGCTGCGACCAGACCATGTGGCGCTACCTGGAGCCGATGTTCCGTCCCCGTTACCGCACCGTGCTGTTCGACCTGGTCGGCAGCGGCGCTTCCGACCTGGACGCCTATGATTTCGAGCGCTATGCGCACCTGGACGCGCATGGCGCCGATTTGCGGCACGTCATCCATGCCGTCGGCGGTGGCCCCGTCATTTGCGTCGGCCACTCCGTCAGCGCCATGAGCGCCTTGCTGGCCAGCATCGCCGAGCCGGACCTGTTCGCCGCGCAAGTGATGCTGGCGCCGTCGCCGTGCTATGTCGACGATGCGGCGGACGGCTACCGGGGCGGCTTCAGCCGCGCCGATATCGACGACTTGCTGGGCGCCATGGACAGCAATTACCTGGGCTGGTCCGCCAGCATGGCACCGGCCATCATGGGCGCGCCCGGACAACCGGCGCTGGGCGACGAGCTGGCCAGCAGCTTTTGCCGCACGGACCCCGCCATCGCCCGGCATTTTGCGCAAGTGACGTTCTTGTCCGACCACCGCGCCGTCTTGCCGCACAACCGCACGCCGGCCTTGATCGTGCAATGCAGCGACGACTTCATCGCGCCGCCGCCCGTGGGCGAGTATTTGCGCGCCATGCTGCCGTGCAGCAGCCTGCACGTGGTCGAGAACGTGGGCCATTGCCCGCACATGAGCGTGCCCGTTGCCAGCCACCGCGCCATCCGTCACTTTCTCGACGGCTTGCACCTGTAATGCACGACACGCTGCCTTCCTTGCCTGACGCCAATACCTTGTTCCAGCATGCGGCCTGCGGCTTGCTGCTGTGCACGGCCGACGGCACCATCGTGCAGGCGAATGCCACCTTTTGCGGCTGGCTCGGCTATGGCGCCGGGGAATTGCTCGGGAAAAAGAAACTGCAAGACTTGCTGACCATCGGCGGGCGCGTGTTCCACCAGACGCACTGGCTGCCGCTGATGCAGGTGCAAGGCAGCGTGTCGGAAATCCTGCTTGACATGCGCCAGCGCCAGGGGCAATCCATCCCCATGCTGCTCAACGCCGTGCGCCGCGTGCATGAAGGCGTGCGCTATGACGAGATCGCCGTCTTTGTCGCCAGCGACCGGCGCAAATACGAGCAGCAGCTGCAGCTGGCGCGCAAGGAGGCCGGCGAGCTCAACGAACAACTGGCGGCCGCCGACCGGCGCAAGGACGAGTTTCTCGCCACCCTGGCGCACGAGCTGCGCAATCCGCTGGCGCCCATGCGCAACGTGCTGGAAGTGCTGCGCCTGGCGCAGCTGGACGATCCGCAGCTGCGCTGGGCGCGCGAGGTGCTGGGCCGCCAGGTGGGCCACATGACGCACCTGGTCGACGATTTGACGGAAGTGTCGCGCATCACGCGGGGACGCCTGGAACTGCGCCGCGCCAGCGTGGAGCTGGCGCCCGTGGTGGAAGCGGCGCTGCACAGCGTGGCGGAGCTGGCGGCGCAGGCCGGCCACCAGGTGCATGTGGAGCAATGGCCGCAGCCGATCTGGCTCGACGCCGACGCCACCCGCCTGGGGCAGATGATCGCCAACCTGCTGACCAACGCCGTCAAGTACACGCCCGCCAACGGCATCATCGGGCTGGAAGTGACCTGTACGGATGACGAAGTGCGCATCAGCGTGCGCGACTCGGGCATCGGCATCGCGCCCGAGCACCTGGACACCGTCTTCGAGCTGTTTTCGCAGCTGGAACCGGCCCTGTCGCGGGCCCAGGGCGGCCTGGGCATCGGCCTGTCCCTCGTGCGCGGCCTGGCCGAATTGCATGGCGGCACGGTCAGCGCGCACAGCGATGGCGTGGGGCAGGGCAGCACCTTCGAGCTGCGTTTGCCGCTGCCCGCCGTGCCGCTGCAGCCGGCCGTACCCCCGGACCGCCGCCTGCTGGCCGGTACGCGCGAAGGCAAGGTGCTGGTCATCGACGACAGCGCCGACGCGGCCGAAAGCCTGGCGCTGGCGCTCGACATCCTCGGCTATGAAGTGCGCACGGCCTACGATGGCGCGGCGGGCGTTGCGGCAGCGCAAACCTTCATGCCGCAAGTGATCTTGCTCGACATCGGCCTGCCGCACATGAACGGCTATGACGTGGCGCGCCTGCTGCGTTCCGAGCCGTGCGGGCAACATGCCATCCTGGTCGCCGTGACGGGCTGGGGCCAGGACAAGGACCGCCAGATGGCGTCCGACGCGGGCTTTGATTTGCATCTCACCAAGCCGGTGGATTTTTATGAGCTCGATGCGGTGCTGCAAAAGATGTTGCGGGCCGGGTGAGAAGAGTATGCGTGAACGGCAGGTAATGGAACAACTGACAGAATTGGAAATCGCCGTTTTCCAGCTGCGCATGGGTTTTGGCCATGCCGACCGTTGCGTGGACTGGGCCGTGGAGCGCTTGCGCCTGGACCAGGAAGGCGACGACCTGGAAGTCGTGCTGCTGGCCAGCGCCCGGGGCATTGACGAGGTGTTGCCCCTGGCCGAGACCATCATCGAGCGCTACCGGGGCGCTCAGCGGCTCAGTGACCAGTTTCTGGCCGGAAAATTCATCGTCGAATTGCGCGCCGCCTACCTGGCGGGCCGGGAAAGCGTGTCGTCGCTCGACGGCAAATTGACCCGCCTGTACCCGGCGCTAGATTATCCCGACTGGCTGGTCATGTTGAGCCGTAATTGCGAATACGCGATCGACGTGCCCGATTTCGAGCAGCCGTTCGAGGATGAATTCCGCTATATCGCCAGCCTGTGGGCGCAGGCGGAAGGCTTGGCCGCGTTCGAGCGTGAATACAGCCGACAGACCTCGAATGGACATGACATCAAGTAAAGCGCGAATGATTAACAGCAAAGTGTTGCGTGCGCTGGGCCTCACCGAAGCCATGCTGTGCCATCTGGATGGCGACAGCGTTGCGCCGCCATTGGACTACCGTTGCCAAGAGGCACGCGCGTGGCGTTCCTCGCCCATTGCCGGGCGTGGCATCGTGCCTCTGTGGGAATGCGGCATGGTGCTCGATTACTTCCATCCCGCCAATGGCCGCTTTGAACGCTGCAGCCTGGAAAATATTGACGAGGTATGGTGCAGCTACGCTTCATTGCAGGGTTTGCTGGCGGAGCTGTTTCTCGATGTCTGCGAGGATGAGGTGGATGACGCCGCGCTGCGTGCCAGCGCCAGCCTGTTCGGCTTTCATGGGGTGGGGCGCTTGCTGGCCGAGGCGGCTAGGGCCGGAGCGGGCTGCGAACAATGGCGTGCAGGCTTTGGTGCGAGCTGTGTGGAGCATTAAGTTGACTGGCGCGCCGTCATTGCCATGTTTCACTTTTTCGTCCGCTAGTCTCGCTGCAGTTAAATTGATACGCCTCAACGTATAATTATCGCCGAGGAAACGGCAAAGCGGGTGCAGCAGTCGGGTGTGCGCAAGGCAGGCTTGCTGGGCGTCAAGCAGACGATGGCGGGCAGTTTTTATCACCAGGCGCTGGGGCAGTGCGGCATCGTGACGGTGACGGTGACGGTGACGCCGATGCGGCCGGCCAGGAAATCGTGCAGGGCGTGATCCTGGGTTGCACGGAGATGCCGCTGCTGATCCAGTCCGGCGATGTCGACTTGCCGCTATTTAATACCACGGCGATTCACTGCGAGGAGGCGGTGGCGTTTGCCATTGCGGAGTAGCAATCCTGACATTCATGGGCATTTTGAGCGCTACTGCCACGTTCAAGATCGCTACTACTATTATGATCAGGCGCTATAGTCAGTTTCTGTCAGTAGCGAATTTGAGAATTTGACGTTCATCGTCTGCGGCCACTACCTGTACATTTTCAGCCAGCAAATCTTGTCGAATCTCTTGGAATGCATAGTAAGGCTTGGTGTTGGCTGCCGGTTGAGTGACCGGGAACAGTACTTTTGGTGGTAGTGCATTGCGTTTGCGTAAGCGCCGTACTTTATCGACCCATTGACCGCCATGCGTGAGGATTTTGGTGCTATCGCCTTGGGCAAGGTACAGCGGTTTGATCACTCGCTCAGCTTTGCCTTCAACCATGTCAACAAACGGAAAGTTTACGGCGAAATCGTCCGTACCAACCTTTTCACGTTGATATCGTGCTCCGACTTGCGCGTTGAACAGGAGTTTGCGAACGTTGTTTTCCAATAAACGCTCTTGATATTCTTTGGTTACAAAGTTGCGTTCGACATAATGATCAAATAGCTGCAGAAGTTTGGCTTTTGGATCCTCCGCCAGGACGACGCGCTGATCGGCAAACTGCAGCATCGCTTCTCGTGGACGAACTACCTCAGCAAACAGATTTCTTGCGAGTACTATATCGGGTTGCGTTTTTCGTCCATCCAATGCCAGTCGACGAAGCTCAAGAGCGAAGCGATCCATCTCTTCTTTAAAAAGTTGTCGGCCATCCAGGTAGATTTGACGGTCAAGTTGATGAAAGAATTGCGTGATACGGCCATACCGCTTCAGTATGCGGAAGCCAAAGAAGCGCGCTTCGGGGGCGATCAGCGCAATACCGACGTTGGCGAACTCTCCGGTTTCCACAAACGGGCGAAATCGCAAAAGAGCATATTGGCAGGCGAACTTTTTCATGGGGTATTCCAAAAATCTTCTTGGCGGCAACGCTGCAGGCAGGTCTCGATTTCATCCCACGTCACATCTGCTGGTACGCCATCATCAACATACCACCAAGAGTCCGGTATGTTAGCACGGATGCCCGACAATCTTGGCAAAATTGCCTCTAACTTGCTTGCGTAGTGCTCGCGTTGAAGATGGTCGCTAAAAATATCGTTCCACCTGCTCGCAAACACATGCGTTTTCAGGAAGTTACTCGGATTGAAGTGCCGATCAAAGGCTTGGTTATGGTCGATCACGACCAATTCTGAATTCTGCATGTCCCAAAGCAAGTTAGGGTTGCCGCCACGTTCGGTCAAATGACGATCTTCGTTATGCAGCCACCAGTCAAAAACCAACACATCGCTTGCCAATTGATCCGGCACAAGGTCTCGTGTGATCGCTGTCAGCTCTTGTGGATGTGGAAGTTCTCTCGAGGCAAAGACTATCCCGCTACCGAGTTGGCTGATATTGGGAAATACATTTGCTTCAATAAGCTCCACAGCTACTTCGGCCAAGGCATATTCTGCGATCGGAAGGCCAAATTCCGTCGCCAGTTGCGCCGAGACCCACTCGCAAATCTGGCTGCGTCGACCAGCTCCCTTGCCTTTGATAAAGTAAATCGCTCCATCGTCACCTCGGCAAATAAATGGTTCTGTTATGCCTTGCTGCGCCCGCCCGAGGACCTCGTCAATGAAGATGGTCGCTGTATTCACAGATGCCAGCTTTCAGATTTGTACCTGGCGATGATTGCTTTGTTCATGGCTTGCACGCTTCATCATGTAAAGAAATCGGATACGCAGGAATTGTGAAATCCGCTCCCTATTCATGATATAGGAAATGATAACGATACAAATAGAATTAGTATTCCTATGCGCCAGCATCAAGCCGGCTGCGCGCCGCCCACATTGCGGCTGCGGTTTTCCACCAGCACGGAAATACCGAGCACGACGATGCCGCCGCAGGCCAGCATGGCGCCGACCCAGCCCGTTGAGCGCAAGCCCATGCCCATGGCGATGGCGATGCCGCCGGCCCAGGCGCCCAGCGCGTTGGCGATGTTGAAGGCGGAATGGTTGAGGGCGGCGGCCACGGTTTGCGCATCGCCGGCCACGTCCATCAGGCGCGTCTGCACGGCGGGAGCCACGGCGATGCCGGCGCCGATGGCGAACAGGTTGATCGCCGTCAACCAGACATTGCTGCTGGTATAGGTAAACGCGGCCAGCGCGGCCACGTTCCACAGCAGCACGCCAAAAATCGTCCACAGGCGCGAGCGGTCGGCCAGCCAGCCGCCGATCAGATTACCCAAAGTCATGCCGACACCGATGATGGCCAGCAAGATGGAAATGACCAGGGGCGACACTTTCGTGATTTCCAGCAAGGTGGGCGTGATGAAGGTGTAGACGGCGAACATGCCGCCGAAGCCGATGGCCACCATCAGCAGGGTCAGCCACACTTGCAGGCGGCGGAACACGCCCAGCTCGCGGCGCGGGCTGGAATCGCCGGCGGCCACCATGGGCACGAAGATGCGCACCATCAGCATGGTCAGCAAGCCCAGCGCGGCGACCAGCAAAAAGGCCGAGCGCCAGCCCAGGGTCTGGCCGATATACGTGGCCAGCGGCACGCCGAAGATATTCGCAACAGTCAAGCCCATGAGGACACGGGCGACAGCCTGGCCGCGCTTGTCCGGTTCGGCCAGGGCGGCCGCCACCAGGGCTGCCACGCCAAAGTAAGCGCCATGCGGGATGCCGGCCACGAAGCGGGCCACCACCAGCAAGCCATAATTGGGGGCGATGGCGCTGAGCAAGTTGCCGCCAGCGAACATCAGCATCAAACAGATCAGCATCAGGCGGCGCGGCATGCGCGCCAGGAAGATGGTGATTAATGGCGCGCCGATGACCACGCCCAGCGCGTAGGCGCTGATCATGTGGCTCATCTGCGGCAAGGTCGTACCCAGGTCGTCGGCGACCACGGGCAGGATGCTCATGGAGGCGAATTCGCCCGTGCCGATGGCGAGGCCGCCGATGGCCAGGGCCAGGTCGGCATAGCCGGCGCCAAAAGGCGCGGTGACGCGCGGAATCAGGGGATCTACGGAGGCGTGCATGTTCTTGTTGGTTGGGTAAAGAATGACTGGGTGGAGAGGCGCGCGGTGGCCGGGCCGGAAGTGGCCATGCGCCACCAGAGTCGACGGCTGGCCGGTATTTTCGGGCTATAACAGCTGCCCAGGGACAACATTGTAAAAGATTCGGGCAAGCTCTGCTGGGTGACGGCTAAAATCTGCTGCACTGCACACACCAGCGATTGCGCTTTTTGTTAACGATAACACGGAATGCATCCGCTGTTGGGGGATCTTCCTCGAGACCTTGCTGGAGCAGGCGGGCCTTACCGCCTAGATTTTCCTGGCGTGCTTCAAGTGCAGGGGCAGCCACCACCACATGCAAATGATGAGTGTGCCCATCAGCCCGCAGGCGACGATGCCGGCGATGTGACCGAACACTTCCGACATCACCAGATTGGTGCCCAAAATAAACGCCAACGCCAGCGAAAAGGCGCCGCACATCATGATGCGGTCGGCCACGCGCTTGAAGCGTTCGCGGTCTTGCAGGGGGCGCATCACGCGGTGCTGGATGGCTGGCGCGCTGAGCAGTACCAGGCTGGTCATGGACAGGAAAAACGTCAGCAGGAAGATGATTTTTTCCGCCTGCACGATCTTCGCGAAGCCGCCGTTGAAAGGCAGGATGATGAGGAAGGCCGTCAGCATCTGCGCGCCCGGCAAGAGGATGCGCAATTCGCTGAGCAGGTCGGACAAGTCGCCTTCGTCGCCGGGCTGGCCATCTTCATCCTGGTGTTGCGCGTGTGGCATGGGCTGGTCCTCGCAGTGGTGATGGAAGCAGTCTACGCACAAGCGACCAGGCCGACTGTGGGCGGGCGCACCTTCAGAAGCATTGTGTCAGAAGCAGTGCAGGTAGCGTTGGCGCAGCCGCCACAAGGGCGTCGAGACGATGGCCGTGGCGCTGTGCGAGGCGTCGTGGCCGCAATGGCCGCAGCTGTGGCGGCGGTGCGGCGCCAGCGCGAAGCTGCCCAGGTCCAGATGCGGATGGCCGCAGCGGGCGCAGTCGCTGCAGTCCAGCGGCGTGCCCGCCTGCAAGGCGGCGGAGAACGCCTGCGCGGCGGGCGGCGTGAGGTTCAGCTGCACTATGTCGGGCGGAAACAGGCCGGGCAGGGCGCGGCAGTCGATGGCCAGGGCTGGCAGGTCGCGGTGGAACAGGGCGCCGCCGTCATCGGTTCGGGCGCGCAGTTGCAGCAAGCCATCGGGGCCCAGGCGCAAGGTGGTGGCATGAAACCGCATGGGATCGAACAGTTGCGGATACAGCACATAGCCCATGGGGCTGGCGTGCTGGCGGCAGCGCATCTGCCGCGTCGCTTGCCAGTCGGCCAGGTCGGCAAGCGTGCCCCAGTAGCACTGGTGCGTGCGGCACCAGTGGCGCGACGCGCCATTGCGAAACTTTCCGGCGGGTAATAGATCGCACACGATGATGGCATCGAAGCCCGCGCCAGCGCGAAAGTGTCCCGTGATGTGGGAGGTGGCGACGGCAAGATCGCCCGTGCTCGCTTGCAGGGGCCAGCAGATGCCGGGCAGGGTCAGCGGCGTGGGCAATGAAGCCTCCGCGCGGCGACCGGCTTGCCAGCCGCCATGGCGTAAAAAAGCCCGCCGGCGGGGGCGGGCCGTGCTGACGGGAATGCCTGCGGCATGGCCCCGTCTATTCTTCCGTGTCGGCCAGGGTGACGATGGCGCGCGCCCACTTCGCGTATTTCAGGTTTGCCAGGTCGCGCACGGTCTTGATATTGAAGGCTTGCTTGAGCAGCTCCGCATCTTTTTCGCTCACGCCTTGCAGCGCATCGACGGGCGCATCGGCGATTTCCTTGAACGTTTTTTTCTCATAGGCTTTGTCTACCGCTTTATTGATGTTCATGTATTGATACTCCTCAGTAAGTAGGAAAATTAATTTTACACGTTTCTGCGAACCGTCAATTTACGCTTGCATGTTGTGCCGAACTAAATATGATGGAGGTGGGCGCAGCTACGGCAGAGATTGTTTTTGATTCGCCTGTTACATTGTAAATGTAACATTATAATTATTCATAGTATAATTGTTGTGTATGTCGGAGAATTGTTGCCGACTAAACCGGACGCCGCTATGCGCGGCACTGATTGACAGCGTTCAGGAGAATACGATGAGTTTGCTAGATCAACTTGCAGGACAGGCGATGAGCGCTTTGGGCAACAAGGGCGCGGATGGGGAAGCGCCATCAGGGCTGATGGCCAGCGTGATGGACCTGGTCAACCAGCATGGCGGCTTGCCGGGCCTGCTGCAGAAATTCCAGGAAAGCGGCCTGGGCGACCAGGTGGCCAGCTGGATCGGCACCGGCGCCAATGCGCCCGTATCCGGCGAACAGATCAAGGATGCGCTGGGTGCCGACACCATCACGCAGATCGCTGAAAAAGCGGGTGTCGCACCAGACGCGGCCTCGGGCGGCCTGGCAGCCTTGCTGCCCCAGCTGATCGACAAACTGACGCCGAACGGCCAAGTGCCAGAAGGCAATGACCTCGTCAGCCAGGGCTTGAATATGCTCAAGGGCAAGATCTTCGGTTGAGCAGCCGATGCCACAACAAAAAACCTCGCAGCGATGCGAGGTTTTTTTGTTTTCAGGCGGCGGCCATCATGCCGAAACGCTGAGGTTCGCTGGTCAGCCTGGCCGTGCTCCCCTCCACCAGATACGAGCAATAGCGGCGCCGTTCGGCGTTGCCGCCGCGCCGTTCCATTAATTCTCCCAGCATGGCGACGGCGTCGGTGGCCATCTTTTGCACGGGCTGGCGCAGGGTGGTGATGTCGTAGCTGAGCCAGCCCGATGCTTCCAGCGCGTCGAAGCCAGCCACGGACATTTGCAGCGGCACCTGGATGCCCATCTGGTGGCGCGCCGTGTCCAGGCAGCCGATGGCCATGATGTCGTTGCCGCAAATGACGGCGTCCGGCACGCGGCCCAGGCGGTCGATGACCTTGCGCAGGCCCCGTCCGCCGCTGGCGTAATCGTAGTTGCCGCTGACGACGATGGGCGCGGGCAAGCCCAGCGTGAACAGGCGGTCCAGCACGCCGGCCTTGCGTTCCTGCGCCACGGCCGAGTCGCCGGGGCCGTCGATGACGGCGAACTGGCGGTGACCCGCCTCGGCCAGGCGCGACACGAGCAGGCGCGCCGCTTCCCCCTGGTCGCACAGCACGGCATGCACGGCGTGCTCGCGCGGGCTGCGGTTGAACAGCACCAGCGGCACGTCGCGCCGGCCAAACTCAAGCATCTGCTCGTCCGACAGGCCTGCGGCCACGACGGCGCCATCGACCTGGTATTGCCATACGTCGCTCAAGACCTTGCCGATATCGGCTTCGCGCTCCAGGGTAAACAATAATAGACGCTTGCCCAGGCGGGCGATTTGCTGGCTCAGGTCGGACAGCGCTTGCGGATAGTACAGGTTGGCCAGGTTGGAAATGATGACGGCCACCAGGTTCGAGCGCCGCGTGATCAGGCTGCGCGCGGCCGCGTTGGGGATGTAGTCGAGACGGATGGCCGCCTGCATGACCTTGGCCTGGGTGGCGGGCGAGATGCTGGCGCCCGGCTTGAAGCAGCGCGACACGGCCGATTGCGACACGCCGGCCAGCAGGGCCACGTCATACGAGGTCACGCGCCGTCCGGCGCCGGGTACGGGGCGGGCGGTGGTGCCGGGTGTCCAGGCTACAGTATTCTTTTTTCGCATATTGGTCTGGCAAGCAATCTGTCTCAAAGTATTCCTGCAGGCCCGGCCGCTTGTGGCGGCCTGGGCGGGAAAAATGAGCATAACGAAAATATTTCCATGTGGCAAGACTGTTTTCTTATCCATGTTGCAAATAATTTGATTGAATGGCAAGTGGCATGCTTGTTCCTCAGTCGGGGCTGTCGCAGGGGCCGCTGCCATAGGGGCTGATGCGTCCTGGCGGGTCCACGCGGCGCGCGCTGAAATCGCTGGCCAGCGTGGGTAATGGAAAATCCGTCGTGGCGCTCGCTTCCGTGCCGCTGACCGTGCCGCGCACCGTCAGGGCGACGTCCACCCAGGAACCATGGTTGCGCGGATAACTGACGGTGACGGTGGCCATGCCCAGCGCGTCGCTCAGGCCGCTGGCGCTGACGGTCAGGGGGATGCCCGGATCGAGCACGCCATTGCCGTTGCGGTCATAGGCGGCGTCAAAAATGCCGTTGCGTAAGACATCTTCATTGACGCAGCTGTAGTGGGGCAGGGCCAGGCGCCAGACGCCCGTGTCGGGGAACTCGGGCTTGTCCGCTTGCCACACATAATATCCCTTGGCATAGCGGCTGGGCCAGGCGGCGGCCGTGATGGCGACGCCGGACACGGCATTGCCTGCGCTGTCGGAAACGAACACGGTAAAGTCCTTTTGCAGCACGCTGGTCGAATACTCGCGCAGCAGGCTGCCTGTGCCCAGCTTGATCGACAGCGCCTGCCGCGCCACCGTCAGGCGCACGAGGGCCGTGGCCGCCGCTT
>NZ_LT607490.1:38776-88790 GCF_900095235.1 Janthinobacterium sp. UMAB-60 | reverse complement strand
TCGGCCGGCCCCGCCACATACATGGCGCGCGCCAGGCCGTCGCTGCCCGTCAGCACACGGCCCGCCTGCCGCAGGTAGCCGCCGCTGGGGTCGCTCAAGATGCTGAACAGCACGGGCGCGTTCTTGACCAGGTTGTTCGCCGCGCCATCGCGCACCACGGCGCTGATTGTGCTGATACTGGTGCCGGCGTTGTCGGCTGCGGCCGCCGCAGTGCCCGTATTCGCGCGCAGCACGGCCGGCTCCGCCTGCACGGCCAGCTTGCTGGCAGGGCTCAATGGCGCGACGAATTCCAGCCGCGTCTGCGCCGAAGGGCCGCCCGCCACGGCCGCCGTGATGGTGGCCACGCCCGCGTTGGCCGACTGCACATAGCTGAGCGGCAAGTTGCCATTGTTAAAGATCAAGCTGGCGGGCAAGGCCTGGCTGCAATCGCTGTCCGCATACAGGCTGCCGCGCGAGGTCGACAGGCTGGCGCTGCCCGTTTGCGCCACGCCCGCCTTGTCGTAGCGCACATCGATGGCCTGGCACGCCAGGGTCGCCACTTCCGGCAGCACGTCCGCGCCGCTGGCGTCCTGGCCCACGGCCGGACTCAGGCGCAAGTCGCTGCCGGTCACGGCATACGCTTGCGTGGCGGCGGCGCCCAGCGCGCTGACGGACACGGCATCCTTGCCCAGGCTGCCTGCCGTCAGGCGCAGCACGAGCTGGCCTTGCGCATTGCTGAGCGCCGCGCCGCCATCCCTGACGCGCACGCCGTTGCCGGCGCCCGTGCTGTAGGCGATGGCGGCGCCGGCCACGGGCCGCTTTGCCGAGTCACGCACGGTGACGGTGAGGTCGGCGCTCTGGCCCAGCATCAAGGCGGCCGGCCCCAGCACTTCCACGCTGCTGCCCGTGACGGCCACCGTGCCCTTGCCGCTGCGCGCGCCCACATTCGCCGTCACGGTGATGCTGCGGTTGCCGTTGGCGCCACCGGTGCCCAGCAGGGCGCGCGCCTGGCCGTTCTTGTCTGTCACGGCGTCGACGCTGCCGAGGATGCCGGAATCGGCGGCAAAGGAAATTTTTGCGTTTGGCAAGGCCAGGTTGGCGCCATCCTTGACGAGGGCCGTGACGGCCACTTCGCTGCCGGCCAGGCCCGCCGAGGCCAGTTCCGTGCTGGAAAACACCAGGTTGACGGCGCTGGCCAGGCTGGCTGGCTCGGGTGGCGTGACGGGCGGAACCACGGGGGGCGTTATGGGAGGGGTGACAGGCGGCACAATGGGCGGTGGCGGGCTGCCGCCGCAGCCAGCCGTGCTGTGCAGCGAACAGCCGGCGCCAGCCTGGGGATCGGTACCGCCCCCGCCGCCGCAGCCGGCCAGGGAAACGAGGAGGGCAGCCAGCAAAGTGGCGGGCAGATGGCGCAGGGGGGCATGGGGCACGATGGGTCTCCGGGAGCTTGCCGAGTTGCTCGGCATTAATTTCCCAAGAGTAGCTTGTGCATGCCGCCGCTGCTTGATGCAAAGCAAGCTTGTTGTCTTGGCCGTACCGGAAGTATTTTTCTGGTGCAATGGCGTGCCTTCTGATAAGATAACGCCCCTTTATTCAGGGAAGGGTCGACATGGCCAATGCTTGCGGCGTCGATTTCGGCACGTCAAATTCCACGGTAGGCTGGGCACGTCCCGGGCAGAGCACCATGCTCGGCCTGGAAGATGGCAAGACGACCTTACCGTCCGTTGTCTTCTTCAATGCGGAAGACGAGGAAGTCAGTTTCGGCCGCGCGGCGCTGGCCGGCTATCTGGCCGGTTACGAGGGGCGTCTGATGCGCTCGCTGAAAAGCTTGCTGGGCACCAGCCTCATCGATGGCCAGACGGAAGTGGGCGGCCGCGCCTTGCCATTTCGCATGTTGCTGGCACAATTCATTGGCGAAGTGAAACGCCGCGCCGAGCAATCCGCCGGCCGCGAATTTTCGTCCGCCGTGTTCGGTCGTCCCGTCTTCTTTATCGACGACAATGCGCAGGCCGACCAGCTGGCGCAGGACACCCTGGCCGACGTGGCCCGTTCCGTGGGCTTCAAGGATGTTGCCTTCCAGTTCGAGCCGATTGCCGCCGCCTTCGACTACGAGTCGCAGATCACCAGGGAAGAGCTGGTGCTGATCGCCGACATCGGTGGCGGTACTTCCGACTTTTCGCTGGTACGCCTGTCGCCCGAGCGGGCCAGGAAGGCTGAGCGGCGTGATGACATCCTCGCCACGGGCGGCGTGCACATCGGCGGCACGGACTTCGATAAATACCTGAGTCTGTCTTCCGTCATGCCTCTGCTCGGCTATGGCAGCCGGCTGCACAACAATAGCGAAGTGCCGTCCAGCTATTATTTCAACCTGGCGACCTGGCACACGATCAACCTGGCGTACACGAAGAAGATCTGGGTGCAGCTGGCTGACGTCTGCCGCGATGCGCGTGAGCAAGACAAGATGGGGCGCTTGCAAAAGCTGATCGACGAGCGCGCCGGCCACTGGCTGGCCATGAAGGTGGAAGAGGGCAAGATCGCCCTGTCCGACGCGGCCGAAGTGCAGCTGGAGCTGGATCGTCTGTCGCCCGCGCAAAGCCTGTTGCTGAAACGCACGCAATTCGACGACGCCATCGGTCACCTGTGCGGTTCCGTGGAAGAAACCGTGCTGCGGCTGCTGCGCGACGCTGGCGTGGCGCCGGAAGCCGTCGATACCGTGTTCTTTACTGGCGGCTCTTCCGGCGTGCGCTTGTTGCGCGAAAAGATCGCCGCCCTGGTGCCGGCCGCGCGCAAGGTCGAAGGCGACTTGTTCGGCAGTATCGGTGCGGGACTCGCGCTGGACGCGGTACGCAAATTCGGTTGATAAAATGTGCATGGCGGCGTTGCCGCGTCTTGCCGTACTAGTGTACTGTCTTCGACGCGGCGCCTTGCCCTGCGCATTTTATCGATACACCCACTGTTGCACCCACGAAAGAACGCCCCATGAATGTGTTTGACAAACCGATCGTCATGATCGACTTCGAGACGACCGGCTTGTCTCCCGACATGGGCGACCGCATCACGGAGGTGGCGGCCTTGCGCATCGAGGGCGGGCGGATCACGGAGCGCTATGTGACCCTGATCAACTGCAATGCGCGCATTCCCTCGTTCATCACGGGCTTGACGGGCATCACGCAGGCGATGGTGGACAAGGCGCCGCCCGTGGCCGAGGTGGTGCCGCAGTTGCTGGATTTTATCGGCAGCGATGCCTTGTCGGCGCACAATGCCAGCTTCGATGAAAAATTCCTGCGCGCGGAAAGCGCCAGGCTGAACTTGACACCGTCGCACCAGTCGCTCGTGTGCTCCTTGAAACTGTCGCGCCGCGTGTTTCCCGGCCTGTCCAGCTACAAGCTGGGGCTGCTGTCGAGCCAGCTGGGCATCGCCTTCAAGAGCGCCGCCCACAGGGCCGAGTCCGATGCGGAAGTGGCGGCGCAAGTGCTGATCCATATCGGCCGCCATTTGCGCAGCAGCTATGGCATCGCCGATGTCGACGCCAACCTGCTGGTGTCGCTGAACAAGCTGGCCGCCGCCAAGGTGCCGCAATTCCTGCAAAAACACCCATCACGCCGCTGATCTCCGCATCGCCTACAGGCGGGCTCATCAAAACGATATAATTTTGTTATTTCGTTTGAGCCTGCTCAAGTCCTTCCCCTGCATCGAATTTAAAATTTAGGCAACACACACGATTTCGCCGCCCTGGGCCGCCGTTTTGCGCGTGCTGCCGGCAAGCGCAATGTGGATGGGGGCGCACATGGACAAGCACCATACTGCCAGAGATAGCCACCAGGCGTATATCTGGTTCCGCACGGCTGCCGAACAGGGCAATGCCTATGCCCAGTTCAACCTGGGCTTGATGTACAAGAAGGGTGAAGGCGTGGCGCAGGACGATGCGCGCGCCTTTGTCTGGCTGCGCCTGGCCGCGCTGCAAGGGCTGGCGTTCGCGCAGAACCACCTGGGCGCCCTGTATTACCACGGCCGCGGCGTGGCACCGAGCGACGAGGACGCCGTGCTGTGGTTTCGCCGCGCCGCCGCCCAGGGCGATGCCTCGGCGCAGCAAAACCTGGGGCAGATGTACCGCAAGGGACGGGGCGTGCCGCAGAGCGACGAGCTGGCCCTGGCGTGGTTTTACCGCGCCTCCGAACAGGGCGTGGCCAGCGCGCAATCCATGCTGGGCGAAGCGTATGCCCAGGGGCTGGGCGCTAAAAAGAACGATGCGCTGGCGCTGGCCTGGTTCCGCAAGGCAGCCTTGCAGGGCGATGCGCAGGCGCAGCTGAACCTGGGCCTCGTCTACAAGCGGGGGCAGGGCGTGGTGCAAAGCGATGCGCAGGCGCTGGCCTGGTTCCGCCAGGCCGCCGCCCAGGGCTTGGCAGTGGCGCAGCGGCAACTCGGCGTGGCGTATGCGGAAGGCCTGGGCGTGGCGCCCGATCAACTGCGCGCCTATGCCTGGCTGCAGCGGGCGGCCGAGCAGGATGACGCCGACGCCCAGTTCAACCTGGGCCTGATGCTGGCGCGCGGCCAGGGCGTGGACCGGGACGAGGCGCGTGCCGTGGCATGGTACCGGCGCGCCGCCCTGCAGGGCCATTGCATGGCGCAATACAATCTGGGCGGCATGTATGCGGGCGGGCGCGGCATCGCCCGCGACTTGCGTCAGGCGCTGGACTGGTATGCCAGGGCGGCGGCCCAGGGCGCGTCGAATGCGCAGTTCAACCTGGGTGTGATGTATGCCAATGGCCAGGGCGTGGAACGCGACGAGGTCTGCGCCGTGCGCTGGTACCGCACGGCCGCCGAGCAGGGCGATGCCAGCGCGCAAAACAATCTGGGCGTCATGTATGCGAACGGCCATGGCGTGTCGCAAGACGACGGCTTGGCCGTGCAATGGTATGCGCGCGCGGCCGGCCAGGGCCATGCGCTGGCGCAGTACAACCTGGGCGGCATGTATAACAGCGGGCGCGGCGTGGTGAAGGATGTGCTGTGCGGCTACATGTGGCTGGCGCTGGCGGCCGAGGGCGGCGATAGCGGGGCGGTCAAGGCCAGGGAAGCGGCGGCTGCCAGGCTGGAACCGGCACAGTTGCAAGAGGCGCAGCAGCGCATGCGGCAGTGGTATCAGGGGCATCAGGGGCGTTCCCCGCCGCTGCCGCCGCCAGACTGAAGCGCCGGCAGCGTGCGCGCACGGACGCGCGCTGCATGCGATAATTGCCGAAAGGCATGTCGCAAAGGCGGCGCGGTTTTTGGCACAGTGAAAGGTGGAACATGGTAAGGCAGGCAGGCGAGGATGCATCCGAGCAAAAAGTCATCGACGACATCGCCACGCATGGCTGGCATGGCGTCCATATCAGTGCTGATGAAGTCGGTCCCGGCTATGCCTTCACGATAGGTGCCTGCCACAGCTTTGGCCAGCCTGAATTTCTCATCATGGGCTTGCCGCGCGCCATGGCCCACCAGATACTCGACGTGGCGCTGGACGCCGCGCGCAGCGGAGCCATCGCGGATTTCACGGCCACCACGGACGCCTTGCTGGAAGGCCATCAGTGCGCCTTCGTGCGCGTGCCCGTTGAGCAATACCGCAACTATGTCGGCTATGCGCGCTGGTATTACCAGGGCGATGATTTTACCTTGTACCAGATCGTCTGGCCGTCGCGCGATGGCCATTTCCCTTGGCAGGCGCAAGCCAGCGCGCAATACGTGGAGAGCCAGCCCCTGCTGGGACCTGCGCCGCTGGCGGCATGACGAGCATTGTGACCGGCACGGCCACCGTGTGCGTGTTCGACCCGGCGCTCCTGCGCCACAGGCTGGAAGATGATTGCGACTGGTGGAGCCTCCCCAGTGCGGAACTGGCGGCCGTGAATGCGGGACACGTGGCATTTTTCAACGTGGGTGGCGACGGCGCGTATGACATCGCGTTGTACGCGGAACTTGCCGAGCCGCAGGTAGTCGTGCATCTGACCGTCGCCTCGGGCCGCGTCTTCATCGGCGCGGGGGAAGACGTGACGGGTGGCGGCCTGGAACCGGACACGGCATATGGCGGCCTGTTCGTGGACGTGCCAGCAGGCACCTACCGTCTGCAGGCGCGCCGCGATGAGGCACGCGTCAGCCTGGCATTCGTGCCCGATACGCGCGGCAGCAATGCGTTTGACGACCTCGTGCGTATTTGATTGAGCGTAGCCTGTCCCCGTCCAGCTTCTGACTATTGCCCCAAGCTACGCATCCATGCGCGCCACGCCCGTGCCTTGCCGCCGGTCCAGGAACAGGCTGTTACCGTGGATTTTCTTCGCCTGCTTCTTCGCTTCCGCCGCCTGCGTGGCAATCTGATGGTGCGTGTAGTACTGGTGCGCCTCGACCTTGATGACGCCCAGCGACAGGCTGATCAACGAATAAAACACTTTCTTGCCTTGCCGGTCTTCGCTGATGTAGCCGCCCCGTTCGCAGTCGCCCGTGCTGTAATAGGCGAGGATGGCGGCGGCAAAGCGTTCCAGGATGGCCTGGCAGCGCGTTTCCCAGTCTTCGCTCTGGAACAGGATCATGAAATCGTCGCCGCCGATGTGGCCAATGAAGTCGCGGTTCGGGTCGCAATGGCTGCTGAGGATTTCTCCCGTCAGCTGGATCACGTCGTCGCCCTTGCGGTAGCCATACACGTCGTTGAAGGGCTTGAAGTGGTCGAGGTCGCAATAGCAGACCCAGAAGCGGCTGCCACTGTGCAATAAACGGTCGATATGCTCGTTGATGGGCACGTTGCCGGGCAGTTGCGTCAGCGGGTTGGCATAGCGGGCCGCGTTGATCTGCATCTGCGTGATTTCGCGCATCAGGTCGTGTCCCGTGCCCATGCCCAGGTAGCGGCCGTGCTCGGTGATGATGAAGCCGTTGAACAGGTGGTGGGCGTCGGACTGCACCATGGTGTAGCTGAGTTCCTGCAAGCTCGTCTCGTGGTCGGCGATCAGGGGCGTGGCATCCATGAACAGGCTGCACGATTTCTTGCCATACAGTTCACGCTGGTAGGGGCGGGCGAAGTGGTCGATCATCTCGAAGCGGCTGATCAGGCCCAGCGGCACGCCGTCATCGACGACGGGGATGATCATCAGCTTCGGTTCCTTCAGGAAGATATCGTACACCTCGTTATTATTGAGTTGCGGCGAGACGGCTGCCACGCGGTGCAGCAGCTTGCGGATGCTGGCGCCGTTCTTTTCCAGGCTGCTGCGCTGCGGATACACGGCCACGCCGTTGCGTCCCAGCGCCTGCACCACTTCGGCCGGCAGCGCGCGCGCCGGCACGGCATTGGGCCGGCCCAGGTGATAGCCTTGTCCAAACGCCACCCCCAGGTCGCGCAAGACCAGCAATTCCGTTTGCGCCTCGATGCCTTCGGCGATTACCAGGGTGCCCGATTTTTCCGCGATTTCCTGGATCGAGCGCACGAACTGCAGTTTCACGGGGTCATGATTGATGCCCTGGATGAAATGCATGTCGATTTTCACGTATTCCGGGCGCAATTCCGACCACAGGCGCAGGCTGGAAAAGCCTTCGCCCAGGTCGTCGATGGCGATCTGGAAACCCATGTTGCGATAGTGCAGCACCGCTTCGCGCATCAGCTCGTAATCGTAGGTGGGCTGGTTTTCCGTCAGCTCGATGATGACACGATCCGGATTGATGCCGATGTGCTCGATGTATTCGAGGGTTTCGCCATGCCGCGCATTGCGCAGCAGCAGGCATTCGGGGCTGACGTTGAGAAACAGTTTTCCCGGCAGCTGCAGTTCGGCAAAGCGTTCGAGCACCACTTGCCGGCACAGGTGTTCCACTTCCAGGGTCAGGTCATGCGCGCGTGCCACCTTGAACAGATTCATCGGCGCGTGCAGGGGGCTGTCGGACGGCCCCCGTATCAAGCCTTCGTAGCCGATGATGTCGCCGCTGTGCATGTGGATGATGGGCTGGAACAGGGCGCTGAGCTTGCGGCCGGCCAGGATATCGTGCAAGGCATCCGTTCCTTCGATGTTCATGGGGGTAGATGGAGGCTTCAGGTAAGCCACATTCGATGGCATCGCGCCGGGCGGCGCGGCGGTGACGGAAGGGAGGGCGAGAGTGTGCATAGGAGGATGTGGCGGCACGGCCTCTGGACGGGCCATGAACATGTTGCCTATGGTAAGGAAGATTTATGACGGCTTGATGAAACGTATTAGCTTTTGATAATGTTTCTTGCCTGCCCGTCAGTTTGCCGATTCTCGCCAAAAACGCGATTTATCATGGTGATTCATGCAAATTACCCAAACAAAAGACGGCAAATTCATCAGATAACTGTGCTTTAAAAGTGCCAATCCGCGCTATGATTTCTCTTGGCGAAAGTCAACATGGGCAGCCGCAGCGTGAGTTTGAACGGCCTGCTTTCTTCGACATCCAACAATGAGACAACAACCCATGCAATTACGTAGTGCAACCCTCATATTCAGCTTGCTGGCCGCTTTCGGTGGCAATGCCCTGGCACAATCCTGCCCGGCCGGCGATGGCGCCCCCGTGACGTATCCGGTCAGCAAAAAAGTCGACCAGCAAGACAGCTATTTCGGCACCACCATCGCTGACCCCTACCGCTGGCTGGAAGACGCCAACAGCGCCGAGACGGGCGAATGGGTGGCGGCGCAAAACAAGCTGACGCAGTCGTACCTGGGCACCATCCCCGAGCGCGCGGCGATCAAGCAGCGCCTGACCAAGCTGTGGAACTATGAGCGCTTCACTACGCCAACGAAGCAGGGCGGCCGCTATTTCTACAGCCGCAATGACGGCTTGCAGAACCAGGCCGTGCTGTACACGGTGAAAAAACTGTCCGATGAGCCCCGTTTGCTGCTGGACCCGAACACCCTGTCGACCGACGGCACGGTGGCGCTGGCCGGCACTTCGATCAGCCCGAACGGCAAGTATTTGGCGTATGCCACGTCCGCTTCCGGTTCCGACTGGAACGAATGGAAAGTGCGCGACATCGAATCGGGCAAGGATTTGACGGACCATATCAAGTGGGCCAAGTTCTCGGGCGCTTCGTGGACCAAGGACAACAAAGGTTTCTTCTACAGCCGCTATGACGCGCCGAACGAAGCCACCAAGCTGGCCGATATCAATTACTTCCAGAAATTGTATTTCCACAAGATCGGCACGCCGCAAAGCGACGACGTGCTGGTCTTCGACCGTCCCGACCAGAAGGAATGGGCGTTCGGCGGCAGCACCGTCAGCGATGATGGCAATTATTTGATCATCACGGCCACGCAGGGCACGGAACGCAAGAACCGCGTTTTTTACAAGGACTTGCGCCAGAAGAATGCCAAGGTCGTGGGCTTGCTGGAAGAATTCGACGCATCGTACTCGTTCATCGACAATGACGGCCCCGTGTTCTTCTTCAAGACGGATAACAAGGCGCCGAAATCGCGCGTGATCGCCATCGATACGCGCAAACCTGCGCCCGCCGACTGGAAGGAAATCGTGCCGCAAAGCGCGGAAACCCTGGTCGCCGTCAACCTGATCAACAACCAGCTGGTGCTCGACTACTTGAAAGATGCGCAAACGCAAATCAAGATCGTCGACCTGAACGGCAAGCTGGTGCGCGAAGTAGCCTTGCCGGGCATCGGTTCGGCCGGTGGCTTTGCGGGCAAGCGTGGCGACACGGAAACGTTCTACTCGTTCACCAGTTTCACGACGCCGGCGACCATCTACCGCTACGACATGAAATCGGGCAAGAGCACGGTGTACCGCCAGCCGAAGGTCGATTTCGACCCGAACGCCTTTGAAACGCGCCAGCAATTCTTCACCAGCCGCGACGGCACCAAGGTGCCGATGTTCATCGTCTCGAAAAAAGGCATGAAGCTCGATGGCACGAATCCGACCTATCTGTACGGCTATGGCGGCTTCAATATTTCGCTGACGCCGAGCTTCTCCGTGGCAAATCTTGCCTGGGTGGAAATGGGCGGCGTCTACGTGATGGCCAACCTGCGCGGCGGCGGAGAATACGGCGAAGCCTGGCACCAGGCTGGCACCAAGCTGAACAAGCAAAACGTGTTTGACGATTTCATCGGCGCGGCGCAGTGGCTGGTGGACAACAAGGTCACCTCGCCATCGAAGCTGGCGATCGGCGGCGGCAGCAATGGCGGCCTGCTGGTCGGCGCGGCCATGACGCAGCGTCCCGACCTGTTTGCGGCGGCGATTCCGCAAGTGGGCGTGCTCGACATGTTGCGTTTCCATAAATTTACCGTGGGCTGGGGCTGGGTGCCTGACTACGGCTCGTCGGACGACGCCGAGCAATTCAAGGCGCTGGTGAAATACTCGCCGCTGCACAACCTGAAAGCGGGCGGCTGCTATCCGGCCACCATGATCACCACGGCCGACCATGACGACCGCGTCGTGCCAGCCCACAGCTTCAAGTTTGCCGCCGCCGCCCAGGCAGCGCAAGGCGGCCCGGCACCCGTGCTGATCCGCATCGACAGCAAGGCCGGTCATGGCGCCGGCAAGCCGACGACCAAGCAGATCGAAGAAGTGGCCGACCGCTGGGGTTTCCTCAGCCGTTCGCTGAAGATGACGCCGGTAGTGGCGGAGCCGGCCAAGGTGGCGGCACAATAAAACACGGTAGGTCGGATTAGCGCGGCATCGCCGCGCGTAATCCGACACCGGCAGCGCCAACAATGTGTCGGATTACGCGGCGTGCCGCCGCTAATCCGACCTACGCTGGCCTGCCTCCTTAATCCTCGCCAATACCCCCTCCCCAAACACGGCCTGAAACGGCAAATCCTTGCGCTGCGCATAGCCGATATAGCAATCGCACTTGAAGCGCGGGCAGCTGCGTTCCCGCAGCATGTGGGCCAAGTCATCCACGTACAGATTTCCTAGCCGCTCGGGCACGAAATGGCAGCGCGCCAGTTCGCCGTCGCCATCGACGGACAGCGACGCCTCGCCCGCCAGGCACGGTTTGCCGCGCGAGGGCGACGGACGCCGGTTTTGCGCGAACCACGGGTCGGCGGCGTCCAGCCAGGCCAGGTCTTGTTCGCTGTAGTAACCGGGGCCGCGCCGGTCATACGCGTTCAGCCACAGGTAGATGTGCGCCGGCAGGGCCGCGCGCAGGGCGCGGATGGCGTCCAGGTGCTCGTGCATCGCCACGACGCCGACGGAGTAGCGCACGCCCATGGCATCGAGGCGCGCGCAGCGGGCGAGAAAGCGGGACAAGGTCGTCTGGTCCGGGTGGTAGGTGCACCACAGGCCGATCTTGTCCAGCCCGTCCATGTTCTCCAGCCAGCTCAAGGGGCCGGACAGATTCGTCTGCAGGGCCACCTGGCGCACGTGCGGCAAGGCCGCCAGGGTTTGCATGGCCGCGCGGTAGTGGCGCCGCACCAGCGCTTCGCCCCACGGCGTAAACAGCACGCTGATGTCGCGCTTTTGTGCCGCCACCCAGCTGGTAAAACGCGCCACTTCGCACGCATCGCGGGCCAGTGCGGCGCGGCTGTCGCGCTTCTTGGCGAACGGGCAGTAGCCGCAGGCGTAATTGCAGCTCGATAGTGCGCCCCGGTACAGCAAAGACAGCGTTGCTGCTTGCGCTGTCAGCACGCCTGGCCGCCTTCGGCCATCAGCGCCCGCACCGTCTCGGAGGCCAGCCACGGGCCGATGGTGTCGGCGTAGCTGTAGCCGCGGTCATTCAGGCGTAGCAGCGGGCCGTTTTCTTCCACTAATTCCAGCGCGTGCAGCTCGGCCAGTTGCGGCAAGTCCTGTTCGCAGCGGCTGCCGAAGCGCGCCGCGTAGGCATCGCGATCCAGGCCAGGCTGCGTCAATAGCGACTGGATCACGTAGCGCCGGCGCTGTTCCGCATCATCGAGCTGGTAACCGTGTTCGGCCTGCGCGAAGCGCGCTTCATCGAGCGCCAGGTAGTTGTCGATGATGTTGATGGTGTCAAGCCGCGCCACGGCGTACTCGCTGGAGTAGTGCAGCTTGGTCGTGTAGGAGCGGGCGCCCGCGCCCAGGCCCACCATGCCGTCATTCTGGCAGCAGTACGAGGGACCATTCTGCTCGGGCGCATGCGGGGCGCGGAACATGCGCATCGACACCTGCTCATAGCCCTGGGCGCGCAAATGGTCGCGCGCGGCCGCGTACAGCGCCAGGCGGCTGTCGCCTTCCTGCGCCAGCATGATGGGGTTGAGCGATTGCGCGCCCTGGCGGCGCGCCACTTTTCCAAGACCCGTCTGCTCGCGCACGTACAGCGGATACAGATAGATTTCCTCGGGCCGGAAGGCCAGCGCGCTTTCGATGGAGGCCAGCAGGCTGGCGACGGTTTGCCCCGCGATGCCGTAGATCAGGTCCAGGTTCAGCGTCGGGAAGCCGGCAGCGCGTATCAGGCCGATGGCGTGATGCACAGTGGCGTTTTGCTGGGGGCGTGCCAGCGCGCGCATTTCGCCGGCGGCAAAGCTCTGGATGCCCAGGCTGACGCGGTCGATGCCATGCGCGCGGCAGACGGCAAGGCGCTCGGCAGTGATGGTTTCGGGCGACGCTTCGATGCCGGCCGGCGTGTGTTGCAGGTCGATGCCGAGGATGTCGCGCGCGCCGCACAGCAAGGTGTCCAGCTGCGCGGGCGAGAGATAGGTGGGCGTGCCGCCGCCCAGCGCGAAGCGGGCGAAGCGCCGTTCGCCCAGCGCGCCGTTGATTGCGCGCATCTGCACCAGCACTTGCCGCACGTAGCGCTCGACCATGTCGGTACTTGGGCGTGCCATGGCGAACAGGTTGCAAAAGCCGCAGCGCATCTCGCAGAACGGGATGTGGATATACGCGAACAGGGCGGAGCGGTCTTGCCGCGCCCACAGGGGGCCCAGCGGCGCCGCCTGCGGCAAGGCGCGGTAAGCCGCCTTGTGCGGATACGAATAGGAATACGCCTGGTAGGGCGTGTGGCGCATGCGCTGCGCCAAAGTGCCAGGCTGTTCGGAAGGGTTCACGGTGGGGATTCCTTGGAAGGTGTATCGGGGGCGATGAAAAAGTGCGCGTACGGCACATTCCACACGCTGTCATGGGCCACTCTATGGCCCCGGTAGCCGTCTTCGCCGTATGCGCTGCCGTGGTCCGAGCAGACGATGGCGAACGTGGGCGCGCGCGCGGCGCAGGCGGCAAACAAGGGCGCCAGCGCGCCATCGACATAGCGCAGGGCCGCCGCGTGGCTGTCCAGGTTATCGGCGCGGCAGCCGGGCAGGTAGGCGCGGTTCGGCGTGTGCAGGGCGGCCACGTTGATGAATAAAAAGGTGCGCTGCGCGCCGTCCGCCAGGCGGGCTATGGCCAGCGCCACCTGTTTTTGCGTCGAGTGGCGGCTGGCCACGCCCATGCCCGCGCTCCAGTGGCTTTCCTGGAACAGCGACGGCAGCACGCAGCCCAGCGCCGTCTGTTTATTGAAAAAGCCCACGCCGCCGATGCAGATGGTGCGGTAGCCGCGCGCGGCCAGCGCGGCGGGCAGGTCCGCCTGCTCGAACGCGTACGTGTGCGGCGAGGTGGTTTCGCTGCCCGCAAAGGCGGAAGCGAACAGGCGCGGGTGGCGGCCCGGCGTGGCCGGCGTGGGCAAAAAACCCGCGAAGAAGGCCTGGTGCGCCGCATACGTGAACGTGGCGGGCGAGTGCCGGCGTTCCCAGCCGCCCGGTGCTAAAAAACGTCCCAGCACGGGCAGTTCGCCCGCCTCGTACAACGCTTGCGCCACGTCGTAGCGTAGGGTGTCGAGCGTGAGGAAGACGATGTCGTGGCTGCCGACGATGGCGTGCATGTCGGGGATGGGTGGTGTTTCTTTATGCATGGGCCAGTTGCGCCGTGTAAGTATCGATGCCTTGCCAGAGAAGGCCGGGCAGCAGGTCGCCGAAGGCGTTCGCTTCCAGCACGTGGGCCTGGCCGTGGCGCACCACGAGGTCGTAGCCCGTCACGTGGCTGGCGGGGAAGGCGCGCGCGGCCAGGGCGGCGGTTTGCTCCAGCGCGGCCAGGTCGGCTGCGTTCAAGAGGCCGGACGCGTCGCCGCGCCGGTTGTCGAGGTGCAGATTGGTCATCATCTGCTGTCCGATGCGCGCCACGCGGTGCGCGGGCTGGCCCGCCACGGTCACGACGCGCAGGTCGTAATGGCTGTCGTCGCAGCGCGGCTTGTTCAGCCACGCTTCCGCGTACAGTTCCTGCGCGGCCAGCGCATCGACGAGGGCGGCGATGTCGTGTTCGGATTCGTAGCGCGCCATGCGCTTGACGTTGAACAAGCGCGCCGCGCCATCCCCATGCTGCAGGGCGGCCGAGGTGGTGGCTTGCTGGCGCCCGGCCTTGTTCCTGCGGTAGGCGACGACGCCGGACGCGGACGAGCCGTAGCGCGGTTTTAAATAGATTCGGTCGAGGTCATGTTCGTGCAGCAGCGCCTGCAGGTGCTCATAGCTCTCGACTGACCCCAGCAGGGCGGGAATCGGCACGCCGTGCGCGGCCAGGTGGCGCTGGCAGGCCAGCTTGTCCGTCATGCGGCTGATTTCGGCCGGTGCATTGACCACGCGCGTGTGCGGCAGGTCAAGCAGTTGCGCCGCCAGGGCCGTCATGGCGGCCGTAAAACCGGCGAACCACGCGTCCATGGCCAGCAGCTCGCCATGCGCGGGCGCTGCGACCGGCGGGCGCTCCTGCAGCCTGCAGCCCGCCTGCAGCAACAGCAAATGGGCGGCAGGATCGTCGCCGGGCGGTTCGATTTTCAGGATGCCTGGCTGGCGTAGTGCTTCATGCAGCAGCGCCGGCTGCGCCAGCCAGTCGCGCCATTCGAGCACCTGCGCGGGCGGCAGGCGCAGTTGCGCGCGCGCCGCCTGCATCAGGCGCACGCGCTTGCTGCCCTGTGTCGCCAGCAGGGTGAGAGGCATCAGCAAAGGATAAAACTCCGCCTATTCGCCGACAGCCACGTAGCGGTAGCTTTCGCCGTCGTCTTCATCGGCTTCCTGCGGGTCGTCCAGCACCACTTCGAAGGGCAGCGCCTTCAGTTTCGCCTGGTTTTCTTCCGAGATGTAGTGGTGCGACAGGTCCAGGCGCTTCAACTTGCCCAGCTGCGTGTGATTGAGCACGGCCACGGCGCCCAGGTCGCCGATGGTGCCCAGCGACAGATCCAGGATGTCGAGCTGCGCCACCAGCGGTTCTTCCGCCAGCCAGACGGCCAGGTCGTCGGCGATTTCCGCGTCGCGCAAGCCGAGGTATTTCAGGGTCGGCACGGTCAGCTGCGCCAGCACCTTGCGGTACAGGTCCACGTCGCCCGAGAATCCATAGTCGTCCGTGCCCAGCCACAGTTCCAGGTGTTCCAGCTGCGGCATGCTCGATTGCGCCAGCGCCTCGGCGATCTTTTGATCGAGGCCGCCCGCTTCGATGGTGAAGCGACGCAGGTGCTGGTGGGCGAACGGCTCGATGACGAGCTCATTGCCGCCGCGGATGCGCAGTTCTTCCAGCAGCGGGAAGGCATCCAGCAGGGGCTTGTAGCTGCCTTGCACGATCCATGAAATTTCGCATTCCTCGTACGTCATGTCGCCGATGAACAAGGCGCGCAAGTTGGGCAGTTCGGCGGCGTGGGCGATCAGCGCGGCCATCACTTCGTCGGCGCCCGATTCGTACGGATCGCCCCACATGCCGATGATCAGCGCTTCGAGTGCGTTCTTGTCGGCCTTGGCGAGGAAGCCGGCGATCAGTTCATCCATCTTGCGCTTGTCGTCGTATTCAAGCGACAAACGGTAGACGATGCCTGGTGACGCGTCGAAGGGCAAGTCCGGGTCGTACTGGACGACTTGCTTGTCGTGGAAGGTGGTCGTGCTGTCGGAAATCGTCATTGCTAAGGCTCCATGAAAGACAGTGAAAATCTTGTCTAATCCAAAATCTTAGCATGGGCGAAAGAGCTTATTGCACACCGCTGAAAAGCAACTATCTATGGATTACCACCAATAATGCCTTGCCTTCCGTCTTGCCCAGATTGCGTATCGTATGCGGCTGGTCCGCCGGATAGCGCGCCGTGCCGCCGTTCTTGACCTTTTTCTTCGCCGTTCCCACTTCCAGTTCCAGGTTGCCGTGGATCACCGTCAAATGCTCGGTGGTGCCGGGATCGTGCGGCTGCGACGCCAGTTCCCCGCCCGGCGCCAGGGTCACTTCATACCATTCGTATTTGCCCGCCAGTTCCATCGGTCCCAGGATGCGCAGCACGTAGCCCGCGTGGTCGCCGGGCAGGGTGGGGGTTTCGTGGGCATCCGTGATGCGGATGGTTTCCACGGCTTTCTCCGCGCTGGAGAGCAATTCTCCGATCTGCACGCCCAGGGCGTTGGCCAGGCGCCACGTGATGGCGATGGTGGGATTGGCTTTTTCGCGCTCGATTTGCGACAACATGGACTTCGAGACGCCCGCGATGCGCGACAAATCCTCCAGTGTCAGGCCGCGCGCCAGGCGCAGCCGTTGCAGGGTGGCACCCACTTCAGGGGGAGAATTGGTCGAAACGCTGGTTTTCATCGGCAGGTGGCTTGCAAAGTTCAATAGGCTTGGGTAATATCCACTATATTGAATTTCAGTTCGAAATAGTGGATTTTGAGGAAGGACACGGAAACGTGCAGACTTCAAACAGCGCTTCACGGTACAGCATATGGCGCGCGCCGGTCAAGCGGCGGCCCATACAGCCAACAGGCATACAACAGGGACACACAAGGATCATCATGAGCGAGCAAGCGAAGAACACCTTTTTCAGCGGTCTGCAACAGAATCTCGATCAATTGCGCCAGCAGGGCTTGTACAAGTCCGAGCGCGTGATCGCCTCGCGCCAGGGCGCCGAAGTGGTGTGCGACGATGGCCGTACCCTGATCAATATGTGTGCGAATAACTACCTGGGCCTGTCCGGCGACGTGCAGACGCAGGAAGCGTCCATTGCCGCCACGCAAAAATACGGCTACGGCCTGTCGTCCGTGCGCTTTATCTGCGGAACGCAAACCGTACATAAAGAACTGGAACAGGCGATTTCCGCTTTTCTGGGTACCGAAGACACGATTTTGTACGCGGCCGCATTCGACGCCAACGGCGGCGTGTTCGAGCCCCTGTTCGATGAAAACGACGCCATCATTTCGGACGCGCTGAACCACGCTTCCATCATCGACGGCATCCGCCTGTGCAAGGCTGGCCGTTACCGTTACGCGCACAACGACATGGCCGACCTGGAAGTGCAGCTGCAAGCGGCGATTGCCGCCGGCAAGCGCCATAAAGTCATCGTCACGGACGGCGTGTTCTCGATGGATGGCACGATTGCGCAACTCGACAAGATCTGCGACCTGGCCGACAAGTACGGCGCGCTGGTGATGATCGACGAATGCCACGCTTCCGGCTTCATGGGCGCGACGGGCCGCGGCACGCACGAACATCACAATGTGATGGGGCGCATCGACATCGTCACGGGCACCCTGGGCAAGGCCCTGGGCGGCGCCATGGGCGGCTTTACCTCGGCGCGCAAGGAAGTCATCGACACCCTGCGCCAGAAATCGCGTCCCTACCTGTTCTCGAATACCCTGGCGCCGTCGATCGCCGGCGCTTCGCTGTCGGTGCTCGAGCGCCTGGCCAAGTCGACGGAACTGCGCGACCGCCTGCATGAAAACACGGCGTTCTTCCGCAGCGAAATCGAGCGCATCGGTTTTACCATCAAGCCGGGCACGCATCCGGTCGTGCCGGTGATGCTGTTCGACGCCCCCGTGGCGCAGAAGTTTGCCGCCCGCCTGTATGAACTGGGCGTGCTGGTGACGGGCTTCTTCTATCCGGTCGTGCCAATGGGCCAGGCGCGGGTGCGCGTGCAGCTGTCGGCCGCACATACGCGCGAACAGCTGGTGCAAGTGCTGGCCGCCTTCGAGCAGGCGGGCAAGGAACTCGGTCTGCTGACCGCCACCACCACTACCAACTAACAAGAATTCAGGAAAATAGCATGGAACGCATCTTAGTCATCGGCGCAAACGGCCAAATCGGTAGTGAATTGGTGGGCGCGCTGGCGCAGCAGCACGGCGCGGACAACGTCATCGCCAGCGACATCGGCACGAATAATCTGTACCAGGCCAGACGCTACGCGCAGTTGAATGTGCTGGACAAGGACGGCCTGGCGAAGCTCATCGCCGACGAAGGCATCACCCAGGTGTACCAGCTGGCGGCCATGCTGTCGGCCACGGGCGAAGCGGCGCCATTGAAGGCGTGGAGCCTGAACATGGATGGCTTGCTCAATATCCTGGAACTGGCGCGCGAGCGGGGCGAGGCGGGCAAACCGCTGCGCATCTTCTGGCCGTCGTCGATCGCCGCCTTCGGCCCGAACACGCCGCAGGTGAACACGCCGCAAATGACGGTGATGGACCCGACCTCGATGTACGGCATCAGCAAGCTGGCCGGCGAGCGCCTGTGCGAGTACTACTTCAACAAGTATGGCGTGGACGTGCGCAGCATCCGCTACCCGGGCATCATCAGCTACAAGTCGCCTCCGGGCGGCGGCACCACCGATTACGCGATTGCCATCTTCCATGCGGCCTTGCGCGGCGAGCGTTATGACTGCTTCCTCGATGCGACGACCACCTTGCCGATGATTTACATGCCCGACGCCATCCGCGCCACCATCGAACTGATGGATGCTCCCGTGTCGCAGGTCAGGATCCGTTCGTCCTACAATGTGGCCGGCGTGTCGTTCAACCCCGAGCAACTGGCGAAAGCCATCGTGCACATGATCCCGGACTTCAAGATCAGCTACAAGCCGGACAGCCGCCAGGCCATCGCCGACAGCTGGCCGCAAAGCCTGGACGACAGCAAGGCCAGCGCGGACTGGGGCTGGAAGGCGCGGATCGGCGTCGAGCAGATGGTCACCGACATGCTGGCCAATGTCGACGTGGGCCATGCCGCCAAGGCAGCCTGAGTCCCACACAAGCATTCATAAAAACATACCAATATAAAGAGACACTACATGGACATGAGCGTATTCGACCTGTTTAAAATCGGCATCGGGCCGTCGAGTTCCCACACGGTGGGGCCGATGGTGGCGGCGCGGCGTTTTCTGGTCGAATACGGTCCGCTGGACCAGGTAGTGGGCGTCGAGGCGGCCCTGTATGGCTCGCTGGCGCTGACGGGCGTGGGCCATGCCACGGACAAGGCCGTCATTCTTGGCTTGATGGGCGAAACGCCGCAAGACGTGGCGCCCGATGCCGTCGACAGCAAGCTGGCCGCCATCGAGGCGGCTGGCGAGATCGCCTTGCTGGGCATGCACGTGGTGCCGTTTACGGCTGCCACGGGCTTGATCTGGCACAAGAGCGAATCCCTGCCAGAACATCCGAACGGCATGCGCTTTACGCTGAAACTGGCCGACGGCAGCCGGGCCGACAAAGTGTATTACTCGATCGGCGGCGGTTTTATCCGCGAAGCGGGCGAGGCGCAGGCGGAAGCGGCCGTGGAATCGGCGGCCAGCGCAAGAGTCGTCTTCCCCTTCGATACCATGGAGCAGTTGCTGGCGCATGGCGTGGAAAGCGGCCTGTCGATCCCGGAAATGCTGCGCGCGAACGAGTGCGTCAAGCGCAGCGACGATGAATTGAATGCGGGCCTGGACCGCATCTGGCACGTCATGCGCGACTGCATTGCGCACGGCCTGGAAACGACGGGCAACCTGCCGGGCGGCCTGAACGTCAAGCGCCGCGCCGCCAAACTGTGGCGGTTGGCGCAGGAAGCGAAGGCGTCCGACAACCGCGCCAACGACTTGCCGCATGACGCCGTGCACCTGGTCAGCCTGTACGCGATGGCCGTCAACGAGGAAAACGCGGCCGGCGGGCGCGTGGTGACGGCGCCGACCAATGGCGCCGCCGGCATCATCCCGGCCGTGCTGCGCTATTACGCGCAGGATTGCCGCCCCAGCGACCCGGTGGGCGGCGTGCGCCGCTTCATGCTGACGGCAGCCGCCATCGGCATGCTGTGCAAGCGCAATGCCTCGATCTCGGGCGCCGAAGTGGGTTGCCAGGGCGAAGTGGGCGTGGCCTGCGCCATGGCGGCGGCCGGCCTGGTGGCGGCCCTGGGCGGCACCAATGAACAGATCGAAAACGCGGCCGAAATCGGCATCGAGCACCACCTGGGCATGACCTGCGACCCCATCGGCGGCCTGGTGCAGATCCCGTGCATCGAGCGTAATGGCATGGGCGCCGTGAAAGCCATCACGGCCGCCTCGCTGGCGCTGAAGGGCGACGGCACGCACTTCGTCAGCCTCGACGAAGTCATCGAAACCATGCGTCAGACGGGCGCGGACATGCAGGACAAGTACAAGGAAACGTCGCTGGGTGGCCTGGCCGTGCACGTGATTACCGTCAACCATGCGGCTTGCTGATGCGCCAGTGGTGTTGTCGGATTACGCGCGCAGCGCTAATCCGACCTACGCCATGACGCAAGCAACGTAGGTCGGGGTGGGTCGGCGTAGGTCGGCGTAGGTCGGCTTAGCCCGCAGGGCGTAAGCCGACATCACCAAGGCAGCAAGCCGACATCACCAAAGCAGCAAGCCACCACCTCACTCCTCCTCGAACAGCTGCTCCAGCCTCCGCGGGTAGTGATTCAAAAAATCGCGCGTCACGGCGTAGTGTTCCGTGTCTTCATACGCCACTTCGTGGATGCCGCCGCCCGTAAACATGAGGATTTTCGCGTTCGGGTAAGCGAGCAGAATCGGCGAGTGGGTGGCGATGATCAGTTGCGAGTCGTCCTGCACCAGCTGGTGGATCACCGATAATGCCGCCATCTGGCGGCTGGGCGACAGGGCCGCCTCGGGTTCGTCCAGCAGATACAGTCCCTTGCCCCGCAGCTTGTTGATCAGGGTCGCCATGAACGCTTCGCCGTGCGATTGCGCGTGCAGCGACTTGCCGCCGTAGCTGCCCAGGTATTCGGGCATGTCGTCCATATAGGTGGCGACATTGAAAAAGCTCTCGGCGCGCAAAAAATAACTGTCATCCGGTTTCTTGTAGCTCTTGCTCAGGCGCAGATGCGCATGCAAGCCCGATTCCTCGTCCGACGGCAGCGCGATGCGCACGTTGCGCGTGCCGCCATCCTTGCCGAAGCCCAGCCCCACGGCCAGCGCTTCGAGCATGGTCGACTTGCCGCTGCCGTTCTCGCCCACGAAAAACGTCACGTCGGGATGGAAGTCCATGTGCACGAAGTCGCGGATGGCGGGGATGGTGAACGGATAGTGATCGAGGTCGACGACGGTGTCGTGGCGCAGCGCGGCGCTTTGCAGATACGGTTTTTTACTCAGCGACATGGCCGGTTCCATGAATGGCCGCAATGCGGCCGACAGGTACGAGTGTGGCGCAAATCAGGCGCATACGCCAGTACGTGGCCCCATCTTTATGCGGGGCGTTGATCTCGCCATAAGAAATTTCCAAAATACAATGCTTTTGCCTCCGCCCGGCGCTGCTGTTTGACAACAGGGGCAGGGGCCAGGACGGCTGCGTGCGCATGCGATTCGCCTTGGGCGGCGGCTGGCACTATAATATCCGCTGCCATTCATGATCAACCGCACTCAGCTCAACTGGACTCTTCAAATTTATGCACTACGTGTCTACCCGCGCTGATAAAGCGCCAATGAATCCGCAGCAATTCTCCGACATCCTCCTGGGCGGCCTGGCCCCCGATGGCGGACTGTATCTCCCTGAACACTACCCGCAAGTCACTGGTGCCGAGCTCAACGCCTGGCGCACATTGTCGTATGCCGACCTGGCCTACGAAATCCTGAAGAAGTTCGCCACCGATATCCCGGCCGCGGACCTGAAGGCATTGACGGCGAAAACCTATACCAAGGCAGTCTACAAGAACGCCCGCGCCGGCGAAAACGCGGCCGACATCACGCCGCTGCGCGTGCTCGAAGAAAACCTCGTCAAGGGCGGATCGACCACCCTGATGCTGCAGGCGCTGTCGAACGGCCCGACCCTGGCCTTCAAGGACATGGCCATGCAGCTGCTGGGCAACCTGTTCGAATACACCTTGGCCAAGACGGGCGCCGAACTCAATATCTTCGGCGCCACCTCGGGCGACACGGGCAGCGCGGCCGAATACGCGATGCGCGGCAAGAAGGGCATCCGCGTCTTCATGCTGTCGCCGCACAAGAAAATGAGCGCCTTCCAGACGGCGCAGATGTTCAGCCTGCAAGACCCGAACATCTATAACATCGCCGTCGAAGGCGTGTTCGACGATTGCCAGGATATGGTCAAGGCCGTGTCGAACGACTTGCCGTTCAAGGCGAAACAGAAGATCGGCACCGTCAATTCCATCAACTGGGCGCGCGTCGTGGCGCAGGTCGTGTACTACTTCCGCGGCTATCTGGCGGCGACCACCAGCAATGAGCAAAAAGTGTCGTTCACGGTGCCGTCTGGCAACTTCGGCAATATCTGCGCCGGCCATATCGCCCGCATGATGGGCTTGCCCATCTCGAAACTGGTGGCGGCGACGAATGAAAACGACGTGCTCGACGAATTCTTCCGCACGGGCGTCTACCGCGTGCGCAAGTCGGCCGAAACGTATCACACGAGCAGCCCGTCGATGGATATCTCGAAGGCGTCGAATTTCGAGCGCTTCGTCTACGATCTGGTGGGCCGCGACAGCGAGCGCGTACGCGCCCTGTTCACGAAAGTGGAAACGCATGGCGGCTTCGATTTGTCCGGCAAGCCTGGCAGCGACGGCGACGAGTTCAAACTGGTGGCCAAATACGGCTTCAAGTCGGGCAAGTCCACGCACCAGGACCGCCTCGACACCATCCGCGACGTGGCCGACGACTACGGCATCACCATCGACACGCACACGGCCGACGGCATCAAGGTGGCGCGCGAGCACCTGGAACCGAACGTGCCGATGATCGTGCTGGAAACGGCGCTGGCCGCCAAGTTCAACGAAACCATCCTGGAAGCGCTGGGCGTGGACGCGGAACGGCCAAAGGGCTTCGAAAACATCGAAGACTTGCCGCAAAAGTTCGTCGTGATGGATGCCGACGTGGAAAAAATGAAGGCGTACATCGCCGCCAATACGGGATTGTGATGACAGAAGCCAGCACTGTACGCAAACCGATGCTGTCGGTGGCCGAGGCGCAAGCCTTCATGCTGGGCGCGGCGCGTCCGGTGACCGAAGTCGAGCTGGTCGACACCATGCGCGCCAACGGCCGCGTGCTGGCCACGGCGCAGACGTCGACCCTGAACGTGCCCGAGCGCGACAACACGCAGATGGATGGCTATTGCGTGCGCGCGCAGGATTGCGCCAGCGGCGCGGCCAGCCTGCCCGTGTCGCAGCGCATCGCGGCCGGCCACGTGGGCCAGCCATTGCAGCCGGGGACGGCGGCGCGCATCTTTACGGGTGCCTTGCTGCCGGACGGCGCCGACTGCGTGGTGATGCAGGAGCAGTGCACCTTGCTTGAGGGCGTGGTGACGGTGAACCACGTGCCGCATGCGGGTGAATGGGTGCGCCGCCAGGGCGAGGATATCCGCGCCGGTGGCGTCATCCTCGGTGCGGGACGACGCCTGCGCAGCCAGGAAATGGGCCTGGCCGCCTCCGTGGGCTTGGCGCAAGTCCCCGTGCTGCGCAAGCTGCGCGTGGCCGTGTTCTTCACGGGCGACGAGCTGGCCATGCCGGGCCAGCCATTGGCGCCGGGCGCCGTCTACAACTCGAACCGTTTTACCCTGCGGGGCCTGCTGGAAAATCTGGGTTGCGAGATCACGGACCTGGGCATCGTGCCCGACAGCCTTGAAGCGACGCGCGCCGTGCTGCGCCAGGCGGCCCAGGGCAATGACCTGATCATCACCTCGGGCGGCGTGTCCGTGGGTGAGGAAGACCATATCAAGCCGGCCGTGGAAGCGGAAGGACGGCTGAACATGTGGCAGATCGCCGTCAAGCCGGGTAAACCCTTGGCCTTCGGCGAAGTGCGGGACGCTTTTTTTGTCGGCTTGCCCGGCAATCCCGTGTCGAGCTTCGTCACGTTCCTGCTGTTCGTGCGCCCGTTCATCTTGCGCCTGCAAGGCGTGGCGGGGAATCTGGCGCCGCGCAGCTACAAGCTGCCGGCCGCGTTCGAGCGCCTGAAGGCGGACAAGCGCAACGAGTTCTTGCGCGCCAAGGTCAATGACGAGGGCGAGCTGGAACTGTTCGCCAACCAGAGTTCGGGCGTGCTGACGTCCACCGTGTGGGGCGACGGCTTGATCGATTGCCCGCCGGGGCTGTCGATTGCGCGCGGCGACATGCTGCGCTTTATCCCGTTTAACGAATTGCTGTACTAAGGAAGTATCGATGAAGATCAATCTGCGATTTTTCGCCAGCGTGCGCGAGCTGGTGGGCACGGGCCAGGAAGTGCTGGAGGTGGCCGGGCCGCTGACGGTGGGCGAGGTGAGAAGCCTGCTGATCGCCCGCGGCGGCAACTGGGAATATGCGCTGGCGCAGGGCCGCGCGCTGCGCATGGCGCATAATCAGGTGATGTGCGATGCCGATACCGTGATTGCGGAAGGCGATGAGGTGGCGTTTTTCCCGCCGGTGACGGGCGGCTGATCATGTCCACGCAAGAAAATGGCCGCTGAAGCGGCCATTTTTTATTGCGACTTGGTTTTTGGTTTGTCCCCGCTGCAGGTGGCGCAGGCGATGGCTTTCTTGTGGCGCCAGTATTTCGAGCCGATGAAGATGGCCGAGGCCACCAGCGACCAGGCCAGGGCGCCCAGCAAGCTGGCCTTGCTCACGTTGCCTTTGCTGTAATCGACCACCGTCAAGATCATGAATAAAATCGAGCTGGCCAGCAAATAGCGGGAAATCCAGAATCCTGTGTCCATGTGTTTCTCCTCTTGTCGTCTCGTTGTCTCGTGATTCAAAGTGCCGATCATTGCGGCATGCCTGCGCAGTATGCATCATTTTTCAGCATTCTTGCCATTCCCCGGCCTTATCTCGACTAAAATGCCGGGGTTTTCACCGTCTTCCCAGCTTGCCATGACCCATTCCAGCCTTCCTCCGTTCCACATCGCCGTCATCGGCGGCGGCCCCGCCGGCCTGATGGCCGCCCAGGCGGCCGCCGACCAGGGGGCCAGGGTGGAATTGTTCGACGCCATGCCGTCCGTCGGCCGCAAATTCCTGCTGGCCGGGCGCGGCGGCATGAATATCACGCACGCGGAAGGCTACCAGGCCTTCGTCTCGCGCTACGCCAGACAGGCGCACCGCGTGAAACCGGCGCTGGACCAGTTCGGCCCGCAAAAGGTGCGCGACTGGGTGCACGGCCTGGGCGTCGACACCTTTGTCGGTTCCTCGAACCGCGTCTTTCCGACCGATATGAAGGCCGCGCCCCTGCTGCGCGCCTGGCTGCACCGCTTGCGCGAAGCGGGCGTGCAATTTCACATGCGCCACCGCTGGACGGGCTGGCAGGGTGAGGATGGCCAGCTGGCCTTTGCCACGCCGGATGGCGAACGCCGTTTCACCTTCGACGCCGTGATCCTGGCGCTCGGTGGCGGCAGCTGGGCGCGCCTGGGATCGGACGGCGCCTGGGTGCCGCTGCTGCAAGGCCAGGGCGTGGCTGTGGCGGCACTGGCGCCGGCCAATTGTGGCTTCGACGTGGACTGGAGCGAGCATTTCAGCAGCCGTTACGCGGGCGAACACCTGGCCACGCTGGCCATCACGGCGCATGACATCGATGGCTTGACGATCAAGCGCCAGGGGCAGTGCGTCATCACGGCGGGCGGCGTGGAAGGGGGCCTGATTTATGCGCTGTCGGCCGCGCTGCGCGAGCAGATCGCGCGTGACGGCAGCACCACCATCTGGCTGGACCTGGCGCCTGACCACAGCCATGAGCGCGTGTTCGAGGAAGTGACGCGTCCGCGTGGCGCCCGTTCCATGTCCAGCCATTTGCAAAGCCGGCTGGGCATCAAAGGCGTGAAATCGGGCTTGCTGCGCGAATGCCTGAGCGCGGCCGACTTTGCCGACGAAGCCAGGCTGGCTGCCGCCATCAAGCTGCTGCCCGTCACGCTCAAGCGTGCGCGCCCCATCGACGAAGCCATCAGCAGCGCCGGCGGCGTTCAATTCGACGGCATCGACGGCAGCATGCTGCGCGCCATGCCGGGCGTGTTTGTCGCCGGTGAAATGCTGGACTGGGAAGCGCCGACCGGTGGCTACCTGCTGACGGCCTGCCTGGCGCAAGGCAAGGCGGCCGGTGAGCAGGCGGTCAGTTGGCTGGAAGGGAATTTTTGAAATTACAACAGCATTTGATCGTTAGCGTCATCATCAATGCCAGATGATGTCGCCTGACCCGCTTTTCTGGGTCTCGCGCTGGCGCGGGTTGCCGTGCACGTGGATATCGCCGCTGCCGCGCAAGGTCAGGTTGGCGGCGTCGCGCACGAAGACGGTGCTCTGGCCCGAGCCTTGCAGGCTGACGCTGGCCTTGTCGGCCGCCAGGTGTTCGGCATCGATGTCGCCTGAGCCGCTCAGGTCGGCGCGCAGGAACTTCGTGTTGCCGCTGGCGGCGATGCGTCCGGAACCCACCATTTCCAGCACCACGCTGTCGCTGTTGCCGCCATTGATGTCGAGGTCGCCACTGCCGTTGACGGTGGCTTGCACCTGCTTGTAGCGTCCCGTGAAGCTGACGTCGCCCGATCCCGTCAATTCCAGTATAAAACTGTCGCCGGAAAAGCCCGTGATCTTGCTGTCGCCATTGCCGTGCACTTCCACGCGCACGAGGGCGGGCAGCACCAGTTCCACCTGCAGCGGCTGGCGATGGTGGAACAGCATGCCTTTCGGGCCGATATGCAGGGTCGTGCCATCGGCAGTCGTGTCCACGTTCGACAGCAAACGCTGTTCGCCGCTCACCTTCATCGACGGCGTGGCGCCGCGGCGCAGCACCAGGTCGATGGGGCCGGCCAGGTCGATGCTGGTGATATTGGCGGCAATCGGGCGCGTTTCGCTGCGCACGGCGCGGCCGGCAGCGCTGCTGGGATTGCTGATCCCCTTGGCGCGCAGCGCCGCATACGACATGGCGATCAGGACCATGGCCAACAAGAGCATGGACAGGCCGACTTTGAGTAAACGTTTCATGGCAGCCTTTCTAGTGACCTTTGAGCAGGGAGACATTCATGGCGATGTAGCGCTTGATGCCGATCAAGGTATAGCGCGTGACCACCAGACTGAGCAGGAATATGACGATACCGCCGAGCAGCATGCCCACGCCGAAGACGGTTTGCGTGGTGCGCGCATCGCGGTCCATGTCGGTGGAGATGCGGATGCCGCCGCCGGCCAGCGCTTCGGCCCGCTCCATCATGCGCGACGATACGCCCGGCCCCTGGGGTTCGGCCGGTTCACGCTGCAAGGGGCCGGGCACGTGGTCGATTTCGATGCCCGTGTCGCCGATGGTGATGCGTGTTTCGCGCCGCTCGCCCCCTTCGCCGCCGTCATCGTCATGCATGAAGACGTGGCGCAGCGGGCCATCGAGCACCAGTTCGTTGGCGCCGGACAGGCCGCTGGCCGTGATGGCGATGCCGGCCAGGTAAAAGCTCAGGCCGACGGCATACAGGGTGGCCAGCAGGGCCGCGTACACGGCGGCAGGCACGACCATGAACAGGTTGAAGATGGCCAGGCCCACCAGCGAGACAAGCAGGCGCAGCAGGTTGACGGGGGTTTTCTTTTGTTCGAAAGCCTGGCGGTGGGTGCTGCTGCGCAAGGTGAGGGCGATTTTTTTGGGATCGCCCAGGTCCTCGGCGATTTCGTGCTCGCTGCGGCCGGCCGCCGCGCCTTCGATGAAGGTCTGTTCGTAATAATCGAGGGTCTTGGCCACCAGGTCCGGCGGCAAGCCTGCCAGCGCGCGCCGCAGAGAGTCGAGATAATCTTGCTTGTTCATCATATTCTTCCTGTTCCTGCGCGCCGCTTAGCCCAGTGCCGGCAGCAGCATGCTTGCCTGGCTCAGCACTAATGGCGCATGCTGGGTCGGCGGTACTTGCTGTACGTTAATGACGATCACGGTGGCCAGCGCCACACAAGCGAGCAGCGCCACGGCTTTCAAGCTGTTTTTCAAGTGCAAGGTGGTGTGCATGGTATTCCCCGTGGCATGGCCGTTGTCGATGATCAGACTGTACCCAAGCGCGGCCTAGCGCACCAGTGCGGTGCGACAGAATGCAATTTCGCGGGGGCGAGCGACACCAGGGGAGGATGCACCGTCGTCTACTTTGCCGCCTTGCCCGTGGTGAAGGCCCTGGCCGCCGCCACGCCGCTGCGCACGGCCGCCTCGATGGTGGCCGGATAGTCTTGCGTCCGGTCATCATTGGCCGTGTAGTCGCCGGCCAGCAGCAAGCCCGGCACGCCGCTGGCGTTGCCGGGACGCAATAAATCCGGTGTGCAGGCAAACGTGGCGCGCTTTTCCGTGATCAACTGGGTCCAGGCCGGTTGCGCCAGTTCCGGACGCTGCAATACTTGCGCCAGTTGCGCCGCGATGGCTTGCGCCAGCGGCGCGTGGCCTTGCTCGGCGGCAGGACCGGAGGCGCTGATGACGACGGCCAGCAAGCCCGCCTGCTTGCTGTCGAGCTGGCCCCGGTCGAAGACGAACTGACCCCAGTGCTGTTGTTCTGGCGCATCGACGAGCGCGTAAAACGGCAAGTCCAGGCGCACGCTGGCGTCGTATTGCAGGTAGCAGGTGCTGATGGCTTCCGGCGTGAACGCCTGCATGCGATTGATGACGTCGTCCAGGCGTGCGTCGTTCAAGTCTTGCAGCAGGCTGGCGGCCTGCACGGACGAGGTGGCGACGATCACGCCAGCATAGTGCTCGCCGTCATCGAGCTGCCAACGGCCATCGGGCAAGGCGTGCAAGGCAGCCACCTTGGCGCCCGTGCGTACTGCGCCGCCATGCTGCGCCAGGTAGCGGGCGGCCGCCTCGGGCAACAGGGCACTCAGGTTCGCTTTCGGGATCAGCATGTCGGAGGCGCGTCGGCGGCTCGCCCCCAGGCTGTCGCGCAGCACGTTGAGGAAGACGCGCGCCGAGGCCCGCTCGGGCGGCGTGTTCAGCGCGGCCAGGCACAGCGGGTGCCACATCAGCCGGTTCAAGCGGTCCGTCTGGTCGAAGCGCTGCAGCAACTCGGTCAGCGAGCAATCGTTGTACAACTGCCAGCCCATCGTCCGCATGGCGGTGGAAAAGCGCATCAGGGCCAGCTTGTCGGCGCGCAATAAACCCTTGGCGCGCAGCAGGGCCCAGGCCAGGTGCAGCGGCGCAGGCAGGCGCGGCGCGAGAAAATCCATGCCACCGGAGTTCGCCGGATAACGCATCTGCAGGGGCAGGGTGAGGATCAGTTCGGCAGGGTCCTGGCCCGCGAGCTTGATCAGGCGCAAGGTTTCCGTGTAGGCGCCCAGCAAGATGTGCTGGCCGTTGTCGAGTACCGTGTTTTCCCGTTCGACCCGGCGCGCGCGGCCGCCCAGGGTGCGCGCCGCCTCGTAGACGGTGACGCCATGGCCGGCGCGCGCCAGTTCCATGGCCGCCGCGCAGCCGGCCCAGCCGGCGCCGATGATGGCGTAGCGTTGCTTCACGCTACTCTCAGCCACGAATCCAGGTCTTCCAGGCCAGCCACAGTTTGCGGATCGGCGTGAGCGAGATGCGCTGTTTCAACACGTGATAACCGTCGCGCTCGACTTCATTGAGCACCGTGCGGTAGATGGCGGCCATGATCAGGCCCGGGCGCTGGGCGCGGCGGTCTTCGGCCGGCAGCAGGGCGAACGCTTCGTCATACGCCTTTTGCGCGCGCGCCACCTGGAAACGCATGAGGTTTTCAAAGGCTTCGCTGTGGCGCGCGTTCAGCAGGTCGGCCGCCGTCACATTGAACTGCTGCAATTCGCTGATCGGCAAATAGATGCGCCCCTTGCGCGCATCTTCGCCCACGTCGCGGATGATATTGGTCAGCTGGAAGGCATGACCCAGTTTTTCCGCGTACAGCAGCGTTTCCGGGCGGGTCGCGCCGAAGATGCTGGCCGACAAGATGCCCACCACGCTGGCCACATGCCAGCAATAGCGGCTCATGGCCTGGTAATCGAGGTAGCGGGTCTGGTTCAAGTCCATTTCCATGCCGTCGATGATGGCCTGCAAATGCTTTTCTTCCAGTTGATACACGGCCAGGTGCGGCTCCAGCGCGCGCATCACGGGATGCGTGGGGAGACCCTCGTACATGGCCTTGACTTCCTTGCGCCACCAGACCAGCTTGGTGCGTGCCACGGCTTCGTCCGTGCAGTCATCGACCGTGTCATCGACTTCGCGGCAGAACGCGTACAGGGCCGTGATGGCCTTGCGGCGTTCGGCCGGCAGGAACAGGAAGCTGTAGTAGAAGCTGGAGCCGCTCTGGGCGGCCTTTTGTTGGCAGTATTCGTCGGGAGACATAGTCAAAAGAGCAAGGGTTGCAGATCGAAGCCGCTATTCTATCGTCTTACAGAGTGGGCGACGGGGGAAAAGCCGTTTTTACTTGCGTCTCTTGATGCAGGCTTTTGCGCGACATGCGCAGCGCGCGCCAGAAAATGATCAGCCAGTCGCGTTTCTCCAGCTTGGGGCGGCGCCGGAACACGTCGTAATTGACGGCTTCGATGGCTTCGAGGATGCGCAAGCCCCCTTGCACCACGAGACGCAGCTCCCAGCCGATGCGCCCGCGCAAACGCAGGGCCAGCGGCGCGCCGGACAGCATCAGGGCGCGCGTGCGGGCCACTTCGAAGCGCATCAGGGCGCTCCACTTGCCGTGCGCCTCGGGCCGCTCGAAGGCGGCGGCGGAGACGGCAAAGCGGGTCAAGTCTTCCATCGGCAGGTAGATGCGTTCCTTTTGCTGGTCGATGGCGACGTCTTGCAGGAAATTAATTAGTTGCAAAGCTGAACATATGGCATCGGAATCGCGTACATTCTGTTCATCGGCCGCACCGTACAGGTGCAGCATCAGCAGCCCCACGGGGTTGGCGGAGCGGGCGCAGTAGTCGAGCACGTCGTCGTAGCTGGCGTAGCGCGTCGTCTGCACATCCTGCTTGAAGGCCGACAACAGATCGTAAAACGGCTTCAGCGGCAGCTGGTGTTTGGCGATGACGGCGGCCAGGCGTTCGAACATGGCGGCATGCTCGCCAGCATGGCCTTCTTCGCGGGCGATGCGGCCCAACGCCTCTTCGTAGGCGTGCAGCGAGGCCAGGCGTTCGGCCGGCGTGGCGTCGCCTTCATCGGCCAGGTCGTCGGCGCTGCGGGCGAAGGCATAGATGGCTTCGACGGCAGGCACCAGGCGGCGCGGCAGTAAAAATGATGCAACAGGAAAATTTTCGTAATGGTCTACAGGCATTGAACACGCTTCTCTAGTCTTGCGTTTGTCCGGCACCCCTGAAACGCTGGAATGTGGCGGACGTTGTACGGCTCAAGATTAATGACGCAAAAGTCACTAAAAACTTTTACGCACGATTATAATTAATAACCAGAAAGTCATTAGGGGAAGTCACTCCCTGTCATGATCCAGCTGATATTGTCACAAATTTAAGGATATCGCGTGCGAAAAAGTTTGGCTAGCCAGCTAAAAGTTTCCTCATGCAAAAATCCAACAGCCCGCATAGTAAAGGAAAATACCTTGTTTGCCCTGAAAACCCTGCGCCGCGAGACCGGCGCACCCGCGCTGCCCGCCCTGCGGCTGATTGCCGCCGCCGCCCTGGCGCTGACCCTGGCGGCCTGTTCCAAGCCCGCCGTCAAAGTGGAAGACGTGCGCCCCGTGCGCGCGATCGTGTTGTCTAGCAGCAATGTTGACGTGAGTGCCGAGCTGGCGGGCGAGGTCGTGCCCCGCGTCGTGTCGCAGCTGGGTTTCCGCGTGGGCGGCAAGATCGTCGCGCGCAAGGTCGATGTGGGCGCCAGCGTGAAAAAGGGGCAAGTGCTGATGCAGCTCGACCCCGTCGACTTGCAGCTGTCGCAGGCCCAGGCCAAGGCTTCGCTGGTCAGCGCGGAAACGAGCCGCGACCTGGCGCGCGCCGAATTGAAGCGCTACCAGGATTTGCGCGAGAAAAATTTCGTCAGCCAGGCCGTGCTCGATGGTAAAAATGCCACCTACAAGGCGGCGCAGGCGAACGTGGAAGCGGCGCAAGCCCTGTACCGTGGCCAGGCGAATCAGTCCGGCTATGCCAGCTTGCTGGCCGACGTCGATGGCGTCGTCACGCGCATCGAGGCGGAAGTGGGGCAGGTGGTGGCGCCCGGCGCGCCCGTGGTGCAAGTGGCGAAAAGCGGCGAGAAGGAAGTCGTGATCGGCATTCCCGAAGACAAGGTCGAGACCTTGCGCGGCGTCAAGGATGTGGTGGTGCGCCTGTGGGCCGACCCGAAGCAGGCGCTGTCGGGCAAGATACGCGAAGTGTCGCCCGTGGCCGATCCCGCCACGCGCACCTATATCGCCAAGGTCAGCATCCCGGACGCGCCGCAGGCGCGCCTGGGCATGACGGCGGTGGTGCAGTTCGCCTCGAAAACGGCCACGCCGCAGATCAAGGTGCCGCTGACGGCCCTGTTCAATGAAAAGTCGCAAAGCTCCGTGTGGGTGGTGGAAAACGGCGTCGTGAAGCTGGTGCCGGTGACGGTGGGCGGCGTGGCGGGCAATGAATTGCTGCTGACCTCGGGCGTGAAAGCGGGGCAGACGGTGGTCACGGCCGGCGTCAACCTGCTCAAGCCTGGGCAGAAAGTCTCGATCCTGGGCGCCGAACTGGCCAGCAAACCCGATGTCGCCGCGGCCGCCGTCAGCGTAGGGGCCGTCAAATGAAGGGCGGCTTCAATCTGTCGCGCTGGGCCCTCGAACACATTCCGCTGACGCGCTACCTGATGGCCGTGCTGCTGATCGGCGGCATGCTCAGCTATGCCAGCCTGGGCCAGGATGAAGATCCCCCGTTTACTTTCCGCGCCATGGTCTTGCAGGCATACTGGCCCGGCGCCACGGCGCTGCAGATGGCCGAGCAGGTGACGGACAAGCTGGAAAAGAAGCTGCAGGAAACACCGTACATCAATGAAATCACCAGTTATTCGAAACCCGGTGAAACCCTGATCTTGCTGGAGCTGCGCGAATCGGCGCCGCCCAAGGAAACGGCGGCCGCCTGGTACCAGGTACGCAAGAAGATCGGCGACATCAAGGGCACCTTGCCGGCCGGCGTGGTGGGCCCGTTCTTCAATGACGAGTTCGGCGACACGTATGGTTCCATCTTCGCCCTGTCCGGCGACGGTTTTACCTACGCGGAAATGAAGGATTACGCGGACAAGGTGCGCCAGGAACTGCTGGCCGTGGGGCAGGTGTCGAAGGTGGAACTGTTCGGCGTGCAAGATGAAAAGATCAATATCATCTTTTCGCACAAGAAATTTGCCCAGCTGGGCATTCCTTTTGACGCCATCGTGCAGCAATTGTCCGAGCAAAACAGCATCAACGCCACGGGCGTGCTGGTGACGCCCACGGACAACCTGCAAGTGCGCGTGACGGGCGCCATGGTCACCGTCAAGGACCTGGAAAACCTGGAACTGCGCGCCAACGGCACCACCTTCCGCCTCGGCGACTTTGCCACGGTGAAGCGCGAATTCGTCGATCCACCGAAGGACAAGATGCGTTTCAATGGCAAGGAAGTGATTGGCCTGGGCGTGTCGATGGAAAAGGGTGGCAACATCATTGACATGGGCAAGGCCTTGCAAGCGACGGTGACGCGCATGAAGAGTGAATTGCCGGTCGGCATAGAGCTGCAGCGCGTGTCGAACCAGCCGGAAGCCGTGTCCGCCTCCGTGGGCGAGTTCGTGCATACCCTGATCGAAGCCATTCTGATCGTGCTGGCCGTCAGCTTTGTCGCGCTGGGCTTGCACACGAAACCGCTGCGCATCGACGTGCGGCCCGGCCTGGTGGTGGCGCTGACCATCCCGCTGGTGCTGGCCGTTACGTTCCTGTTCATGCGTCTGCTCGACATCGACTTGCACAAGATCTCGCTGGGCGCCCTGATCATCGCGCTGGGCTTGCTGGTCGATGACGCCATCATTGCCGTCGAAATGATGGTGCGCAAGATGGAAGAGGGCATGTCGCGCTTTGACGCGGCCACCTTCGCCTACACGTCGACGGCCATGCCCATGCTGACGGGGACATTGATCACGGTGGCGGGCTTTTTGCCCATCGGCCTGGCCAAGTCGGCCGCCGGCGAATACACGTTCTCCCTGTTCTCCGTCAATGCGCTGGCCCTGATCATTTCGTGGGTGGTGGCCGTCGTCTTCACGCCTTACATCGGCTATGTTTTGCTGAAAGTGAAACCGCACGCGCACAACGACCATGAATTGTTCGATACGCCGAACTTCCGCCGCTTCCGCCGCGCCGTCACCTGGTGCGTGGAATGGCGCAAGACGACGATCGCCGCCACCCTGGCCATCTTTGCGCTGGGCATCTATGGTTTCAATTTTATCGAAAAGCAATTCTTCCCCGATTCCAGTCGCCCGGAACTGATGGTGGAGCTGTGGTCGCCTGAGGGCACGACCTTTGCCGCGAATGAAAAGCAGGTGAAGAAATTCGAGGCTTTTGTGGGCAAGCTCGACGGAGTGGACAGCATCACCAGCTATGTGGGCACGGGCAGTCCCCGTTTCTACCTGCCGCTGGACCAGATCTTCCCGCAGACCAATGTGTCGCAAGTGGTGATCCTGCCGAAGAGCCTGGCGGACCGCGAGCGCCTGCGCCAGAAGATCATCGATGTCTTCAAGAAGGATTTCCCGGAAGTGCGGGGCAGGGTCAAACTGTTGCCGAACGGACCACCGGTGCCGTATCCCGTGCAATTCCGTGTCACGGGGCCGGAAGTGGCGGGTGTGCGCGCCATCGCCGACCAGGTCAAGGACATCATGCGCGCCAATCCGAACACCCTGGGCGTCAACGATAACTGGAATGAGTCGGTGAAGGTGCTGCGCCTGGACCTGGACCAGGACAAGATGCGTGCGCTGGGCGTCACCTCGAAAACCGTGATGCAGGCGGCCAATACGATACTGTCGGGCACCGTCATCGGCCAGTTCCGCGAAGACAACAAGCTGATCGATATCCAGGTGCGCCAGCCGCTGGAGGAGCGGGCGACGATTTCCGTGCTGAATGACACGAATATTCCGACAGCAACGGGCAAGTCCGTGCCCATCTCGCAGCTGGCCCGCGTGCATTTCGTGTGGGAGCCGGGCGTGGTCTGGCGCGACAAGCGCGAATGGGCGATTACCGTGCAATCGGACGTGGTCGACGGTATCCAGGGCGCGACGGTCTCGACGCAGCTGGCGCCGCAGCTCGACGCTTTACGGGCCAAAATGCCGGACGGCTACCGCATCACCGTGAAGGGCGTGGCGGCCGACAGCGGCGAGGCGGAAGCATCGATTGCGACCAACTTGCCGCTGGCCATCTTCATCATCTTCACCTTGCTGATGCTGCAGCTGCACAGTTTCTCGCGTTCCTTGCTGGTATTCCTGACGGGGCCGCTGGGCGTGGCGGGCGCCGCGTTTGCCTTGCTGGCGCTGGGCCGGCCACTTGGTTTTGTGGCCAACCTGGGCATCATCGCGCTGTTCGGCATGATCATCCGCAACTCGGTGATCCTGGTCGATCAGATCGAGCAAGACATCAACGATGGCTCGGCGCCATGGGACGCCATCATCGACTCGGCCGTGCGCCGCTGCCGCCCCATCGTGCTGACGGCCGCCGCCGCCGCGCTGGCCATGATTCCCCTGTCGCGCTCCGTTTTCTGGGGTCCGATGGCGGTGGCCATCATGGGCGGCCTGATCCTGGCGACGGCTTTAACTTTACTGTTCCTGCCGGCGCTGTATGCGGCTTGGTTCCGGGTCAAGAAGCCGGAGCCGGCGACGGCAAAAGAGGGCTAGAAATCGGCATCAAGGTGTCGGCATAAAAAAGGCGGCATTCCTCTGGGAAATCCAGTAGAATGCCGCCTTTGCTTTACCGAGGGCTTGCTTGATCAGTCCACGGTAGCCAGATCGCTCCCGAGTTGTTAAAATCAGGGGAGCAAGTAGTACAAAGTAGTACAAAATGCGGATGTGGTGGAATTGGTAGACACGCTGGTCTTAGAAGCCAGTGCTTCGGCTTGGGAGTTCGAGTCTCCCCATCCGCACCAATCCGGGTTGCTCCAGCCCGGACGTGCAGCACCATCAAGATTTTCCCTGAATTCGTATTTTTCAACCCAAAGCCCCCAGTGCGGCCAGTTGCCGGCTCGATAGTTGCACCATCTGCACAACCAGCGCCTGCGCCTGCGGGTAGCCAGAGTTACCCATCAGTGTTTCATCCTCGCTCAGCGGCCAGAGTGCCTGCAACACGCGTTGCCGCGCCTGCGGCCAGTCGTGCTCCTGCGCTGGAGGCGAAGGCGGCAGTTCCCTGTCCAGCATGTGCAGTGCCTGCCGCGTCATCGCCAACTCTTGCTGCGCCTGCAAGCCCAGCGTGTCGCTGCGCGGTGGCGGCTGCTGCGTCAGATACGTGTCGAGCTTGCGGCTCTGGCGCTCGTACAGGTCGAGCAGCAGGTGCAGGGTGGCGCCGCTGGGCCGCCGTTGCGTGTCGAGCGCGTCGAGCACATCGAGCAGCCAGTGCGTCATCTGCCGCCCCGCCAATCCCAGCTCCGGCCAGGTAGTGCTGTGCAATTGCTCGCCCAGGTAGCGGGCGCGGTCGATGGCGCGCCCGCTGCCGCTCATGTGCTGGCCGATGGGGCCGTATTGGGGCGCCAGCGCCGCTTCCTGCTGCTCGGCCAGCAGGCACAGCAAGGCCAGGTGGACGTACACGTGGAAGGCGGCCAGGGTGCGGTGGGCATCCCAGTAGTGATTGCCGTCATCATCGGGCGCATTCCACAGCGAGCAGACCCTGGCGCCATCGTCGCGCGCATAGTCGGGCGCCAGCAGGCTGTGGCCATGGCGGAAGTCGTACAGTTTCTGGTGCAGCGACTCGTGCAACAAGTGCTCGGCCAGCCACCAGGGGTTGCCGATCAGTTCCTGGTTCAGGAACACGCTGCCATTGACGCGAAATTGCGAACTCGACGCCTTGCCGCGCCACGTGCCCAGCTTGGGAAACAGGGCGATTAGTTGTACATGAGAAAGCGCGCTGGCCGTCAGGCGGGGCAGCAGGGTTTCCAGCAGCCGAAGGCCCCGGCGCAGCAGGGCTCGTTCCTGCGGCGTAGGGGTGGCCAGCGGCGCGCCGTAGTTATCTTCCATCACGGCAAGAAAAGCGCGCGCATACGGCGTGCCTTCCTGCCAGGCATGCCAGATATACGTGTCCTGGTCCTGCAGGCTGCCTTCGTCGTGCAGCCGCGCCATGGGCGGCAAATGGGCCGCCAGCGGGCCGCCGGGCAAGTCCGCGCGCAAGTGCTCGCCCGCCGCCCGGAACAGTGCCGCGCATTGCGGCAAAGGCAAGCCGTATTCGTCGCCCAGCTGCAACTGGCGCATGGCGTGCTGGACGGCGCAGCGCAGCACCGTGTCGCCCAGCAACTGGCGCTGGCGCGCGGGTGGTGCCGCATCCAGCAGCGTGGCCAGGCTTTCCGCCTCGGGCAGGGCGCCACCGAGCTTGTGCAGCCGCCGCCGGTAGGCGACGGCCAGCTGGTCGCGGATATAGTTGCTGTCACCAAAGGCACGGTGGGTCACCAGTGCCGTTTCCACGGCGGCCAGCACGTCCGCATCCGGTGGCGCGGCACGCACGGCAAGCGCAGTAAGCGCAGCCATTGCCGGATCAGGCGGCGGTGGGGTGGTCGTGGTCGTGATGACCGTCTCCCTGCATGCGCAATTCCATTTCATCGACTTCCGTCTGGATTTTTTGCAGGTCGTCATCGCTTACGCCGTCGAGCAGGCGGCTGAGGACCATTTGCAGCTTGGCTTTGGCGTTGCTGGAACCGCCGGGTGCGCTATCGCTCATGATATTTTCTCCATTAAATTCACTTGGAGAGGCGCGCGGCGGCTTAGGTTTGCCTGAAAAATGGCCAAATTGAGCTAAATCAAAGGTTTTTTGACTGAAATCTTCGTCAGGAGCGCATTTCTTTGTTTCGGACGGAGCGACAGTTCGCATATACTAATGAACGAAGCAGGCTGGAAAGCCTGTCTCTGGCGAAATAAGGAATGCCGGGGCAAGAGTAAAGACAGGGCAACCCAGGCTGTGGCGATTCATTCGCCACCGCTGGCATCCTCTGTGGCCGGGCTGTAAGGCCAGCCACTTTCCCGAAGTCCTTTGTTATAATGCCACGCTTTACCGAATGATGGCCTGCCTTGCATTTACTTGGAAGCAAGGCTGGACGCTCGGAGCCCTGTCGCAGTACTGGAAGCGGCGGATTGTTTGGTGCCTGGTGCGGGTTTTTCCCTCAGCCGGGTAGACCAGGTCCATCGTCCTGTTTTCAGTACTTTTACAGATGAATATGCGAGCGAGTGAAGCTGGACCCATGTCTTGCCGTCAGCGATGGCGCAAGGGGTCGGGTCTTCTTTTCTCGCACCAACAGTGTTTATTTTTTGGACGATTTTTTACATGGCAACTGCAGTCGAAACCTTGGGCAAACTCGAACGTCGTATCACGATCTCCTTCCCGCTGACGGACGTCCGCACGGAAGTTGAGAAGCGCCTGAAAGTGCAAGCCCGTACGGCTAAGGCACCGGGCTTCCGTCCGGGCAAAGTGCCGTTGAAAATGGTCGCAGCACAATACGGCTACCAAATTGAATCCGAAGTGCTGAACGACAAAGTCGGCCGCGCGTTCAACGACGCCGCCAACGAAAACAATCTGCGCGTGGCCGGTTTCCCGAACATCGTGCCGAAAGAAGAAGCAGCCGAAGGCCAGCTGGCTTTCGATGCAACGTTCGAAGTGTATCCGGAAGTCGTCATCGGCGACCTGACGGCCGTTGAAATCGAAACCGTGCAAGCCGAAGTGTCGGAAGCCGAAATCGACAAGACCATCGATATCCTGCGCAAGCAGCGCGTGCACTTCCACACCAAGGGCGAAGCTGGCGAACACGGCGACGGCGGTGAGCCGATCGCTGCCAACGGCGACCGCGTGACCGTCGACTTCGTCGGCTCGATCGACGGCGTTGAATTCCCAGGCGGCAAAGCTGAAGGCTACGCTTTCGTGCTGGGCGAAGGCCGCATGCTGCCAGAATTCGAAGCAGCGACGCTGGGCCTGAAAGTGGGCGAGTCCAAGACTTTCCCATTGTCGTTCCCTGAGGACTACCATGGCAAGGACGTGGCCGGCAAAACCGCTTCGTTCACCATCACCCTGCAAAAGCTGGAATGGGCGCACCTGCCGGAAGTCGATGCTGAATTCGCCAAATCGCTGGGCGTTGCCGATGGCGACCTGGCCAAAATGCGCGAAGACATCAAAGTCAACCTGCAGCGCGAAGTCGCTGGCCGCGTGAAAGCACGCAACAAGGAAGCCGTCATGGACGCGCTGATCAAAGTTGCTGAGCTGGAAGTGCCAAAAACCCTGATCGCTCAGGATTCCGAGCGTCTGGCCGAAATGACCCGTCAAGACATGGCGCAGCGCGGCATGAACGTCAAGGACGTGCCTTTCCCAGCAGAACTGTTCGCGGAAAAAGCCGAGCGTCGCGTACGCCTGGGCCTGATCCTGTCGCAACTGGTGGGCGACAACAACCTGCAGGCTACGCCTGAGCAAGTCAAGGCGCAAATCGAAGATTTCGCCCAAAGCTACGAAGATCCACGCGAGGTGCTGAAGTACTACTACAGCGACCGTCGTCGTCTGGGTGAGATCGAAGCCCTTGTATTGGAAGAAAACGTCGTCACTTACGTGTTGGGCCTGTCGAAAGTCACGACGAAAGCAGTTGCTTTCGACGAACTGATGGGAAGCAACGCACAAGCGTAAACCAGTTGGTATCCGGACGCCGCTCCCGGCCGCAAGGCCGAGGCGGCGCCCTCTAACTGCTTCACAAGGAAATGAAATGACAGGTATGAACCGTAATCCGGCGCTGGACACAGAGATGCTCGGCCTGGTGCCGATGGTGGTGGAACAAAGCGGTCGCGGCGAGCGCTCGTATGATATTTACTCGCGCCTGCTGAAGGAACGCTTGATTTTCATGGTCGGCCCGGTCAATGACCAGATGGCCAACCTGGTTGTCGCCCAGCTGCTGTTCCTGGAAAGCGAAAATCCGGAAAAGGAAATCTCGCTCTACATCAACTCGCCAGGTGGTTCGGTCTCGGCCGGCATGGCCATCTACGACACCATGCAGTTCATCAAGCCGGACGTCTCGACCCTGTGCACGGGCATGGCTGCCTCGATGGGCGCTTTCCTGCTGGCCGCTGGCGCCAAGGGCAAGCGTTTCTCGCTGCCGAACTCGCGCATCATGATTCACCAGCCGTCCGGTGGTTCGCAAGGCATGGCGTCCGACATCGAGATCCAGGCGAAGGAAATCCTTTACCTGCGCACCCGCTTGAACGGCATCATGGCCGAGCGCACGGGCCAGACGATCGAACAGATCGCCAAGGATACCGACCGCGACCGTTTCATGTCCGCCGACGAGGCCGTTGAGTATGGTTTGATCGACAAAGTGTTGACCAGCCGCGCTTGATGAGCCCCTACCGGTATTGCTAAGTACGTAAGTAAACGCCCGGGCGATCAAACGTTCGGGCGTTTCGCTTTTATTTCGGGTAGCATGGAGCTTGTGCACGTTGTTGACTTGCGCCATGGGTGGCTGCCTTTGCGGGCAACTACCGCACTCCGGCTTGCGATTTTGCAATATTGTTAATGCAGTTCCAACCAAAATGCCTTATGTCAGACAAAAAATCCTCTAGCGGCGAAAAATTACTGTATTGCTCGTTCTGCGGCAAAAGCCAGCACGAGGTGAAGAAACTCATCGCCGGCCCGTCCGTGTTCATTTGCGACGAGTGCATCGACCTGTGCAACGACATCATCCGTGATGAAACGTCGAGCATCGAGACGGTGACCGGTACCAAATCCGACCTGCCGACGCCGCAAGAAATTGCCGCCTTGCTCGATCAGTACGTGATCGGCCAGCAGACTGCCAAGCGCATCCTGTCGGTGGCGGTGTACAACCATTACAAGCGCCTCAAGCACCTGGGCAAGAAAGACGACATCGAACTGGCCAAGAGCAACATCTTGCTGGTCGGTCCTACCGGCTCGGGCAAGACCCTGCTGGCACAGACCCTGGCGCGCATGCTCAACGTGCCGTTCGTGATCGCCGACGCCACCACCCTGACCGAAGCCGGTTACGTGGGTGAAGACGTGGAAAACATCATCCAGAAGCTGCTGCAAAGCTGCAACTATGACGTCGAGAAAGCCCAGCGCGGCATCGTCTACATCGATGAGATCGACAAGATTTCGCGCAAGTCCGACAATCCGTCCATCACGCGCGACGTGTCGGGCGAGGGCGTGCAGCAAGCCTTGTTGAAACTCATCGAAGGCACGATGGCTTCCGTGCCGCCACAAGGCGGCCGCAAGCACCCGAACCAGGATTTCGTGCAGATCGACACGACCAACATCATGTTCATCTGCGGCGGTGCCTTCGACGGCCTGTCGAAAGTGATCGCCAACCGTTCCGAAAAGAGCGGCATCGGCTTCTCGGCTACCGTGCGCAGCAAGTCGCAAAGCTCGGCCAGCGAACTGATGTTGCAAGCGGAACCGGAAGATCTGGTCAAGTTCGGCCTGATCCCGGAACTGGTCGGTCGTCTGCCCGTCATCGCCACCCTGGCGGAATTGACGGAAGAGGCGCTGATCCAGATCCTGGTCGAGCCGAAGAATGCGCTGATCAAGCAGTATTCGAAGCTGCTCGAGATGGAAGGCGCGGAACTGGAGATTCGTCCGGCCGCCCTGCATGCGATCGCCAAGAAGGCGTTGGCGCGCAAGACCGGTGCCCGTGGCCTGCGTTCCATCCTGGAACATGCTTTGCTGGACGTCATGTACGAACTGCCGAGCGAACAAAATGTGGTGAAGGTCGTCATCGACGAAAATACCATCACCAGTGGCGCCAAACCTTTGTTGATTTATCAAGAGACTGCCAAGGCCTCCGGAGAAAATTGATTACTGCCGAGACAAATGCATAAAAAGGGTTTTGATTCCTTAATGCATGGCAGTACAATTTAAATCAATGAGTGCAGGCTTCAATCGGAAAGCCACTCGCGGCGCTTAGCTGCGTGTGGCTTTTTTACTGTGAAAACTGCATTTGTTACAGTCATGCGGGTGTGTTTTGCGAAATAGACAAAAAAATGTTTGTTTCACAGAATTATTTATTCTCGCCGGTCTTGTGTTTTGGCAGCGAGCGCCAACATCGTAAACACGCTTTCTATAAGGTACGCCATGACAACTTCCAAATTAACTGAGCAAACTCAACTGCCGTTATTGCCGTTGCGGGATGTCGTCGTTTTCCCGCATATGGTGATACCGCTGTTCGTTGGCCGTCCAAAGTCGATCAAGGCGCTGGAAGCTGCGATGGAGCAGGGCAAGAGCATCATGCTTGCCGCTCAAAAAGCAGCCGCGAAGGACGAGCCGTCCCCTTCGGATATCTATGAAATTGGCTGTGTCGCCAATATTCTGCAAATGCTGAAGCTGCCCGATGGCACCGTCAAGGTGCTGGTCGAAGGCGCGCAGCGTGCCCGTATCAACCACATCAGCGATGCGCCGACGCACTTCATCGCCGACCTGACGCCGCTCGAGTCCGAGCCGGGCGACGAGTCGGAAGTCGAAGCCATGCGCCGCGCGATCGTGCAGCAGTTCGACCAGTACGTCAAACTGAACAAAAAGATTCCACCGGAAATCCTGGCATCCCTGTCGGGCATCGACGATGCCGGCCGCCTGGCCGACACGGTGGCCGCGCATCTGCCGCTGAAGCTGGAGCAAAAACAAGTCATCCTGGAAATTTTCAGCGTGGCCAAGCGCCTCGAACACCTGCTGGGCCAGCTCGAAGGCGAGCTCGACATCTTGCAGGTGGAAAAGCGCATCCGCGGTCGCGTCAAGCGCCAGATGGAAAAATCGCAGCGCGAGTATTACCTGAACGAGCAAGTCAAGGCGATCCAGAAAGAACTGGGCGAGGGCGAAGATGGTGCCGACCTCGACGAGCTGGAGAAAAAGGTCGCTTCGGCAAAAATGCCGAAGGAAGCGCTCGACAAGGCGACCAACGAACTGAAAAAGCTCAAGCTGATGTCGCCGATGTCGGCCGAAGCCACCGTCGTGCGCAACTACATCGATACGCTGGTCAACTTGCCTTGGAAAAAGAAATCCAAGGTCAATAACGACCTGGCGAATGCGGAAAAAGTGCTCGAGGGCGACCACTACGGCCTCGACAAGGTCAAGGAACGCATCCTGGAATACCTCGCGGTGCAACAGCGCGTCGACAAGCTGAAAGCGCCTATCCTGTGCTTCGTCGGTCCTCCGGGCGTGGGCAAGACCTCGCTGGGCCAGTCCATCGCCCGCGCCACGAACCGCAAGTTCGTGCGCATGGCCCTGGGCGGCGTGCGCGACGAAGCCGAGATCCGCGGCCACCGCCGCACCTACATCGGCTCGATGCCGGGCAAGATCTTGCAATCGCTGTCGAAGGTCGGCGTGCGCAATCCTCTGTTCCTGCTCGATGAAGTCGACAAGATGGGCGCCGATTTCCGTGGCGATCCGTCGTCGGCCCTGCTGGAAGTGTTAGACCCGGAACAGAACCACACGTTCTCCGACCATTACATCGAAGTCGATTTCGACCTCTCGGACGTGATGTTCGTGGCCACGTCGAACTCGTACAATATTCCGCCAGCCTTGCTTGACCGCATGGAAGTGATCCGTCTGTCCGGTTACACGGAAGATGAAAAGACCAGCATCGCGCAGCGTTATCTGCTGCCGAAGCAGATCAAGAACAATGGCTTGAAGGAAGAGGAAATCTCGGTGGCCGAGTCGGCCTTGCGCGACATCATCCGCTACTACACGCGGGAAGCCGGTGTGCGTTCGCTCGAGCGTGAAGTGTCGAAGATCTGCCGCAAGGTGGTGAAGATGCTGCTGCTGAAGAAATCCGACAAGAAAGTCATTGTCAACTCGAAGAACCTGGATAAATTCCTCGGCGTGCGCCGCTATGATTTCGGTGTCGCAGAGAAAGAAAACCAGGTGGGCCAGGTGGTCGGTCTGGCATGGACGGAAGTGGGCGGCGATCTGCTGACCATCGAAGCCGTGTCGATGCCGGGCAAGGGCGGCATCATCCGCACGGGTACCCTGGGCGACGTCATGAAAGAGTCGATCGAGGCCGCCCGCACGGTGGTGCGCAGCCGGGCGCAGCGCCTGGGCATCAAGGCGGACGTGTTCGAGAAGAGCGACATCCACATCCACGTGCCGGAAGGCGCGACACCGAAGGACGGTCCTTCGGCTGGCGCGGCCATGACGGTGGCGATGGTGTCGGTCTTCACGGGCATCCCCGTGCGCGCCGACGTGGCGATGACGGGCGAGATCACCTTGCGCGGCGAAGTGTTGCCGATCGGCGGCCTGAAAGAGAAGCTGCTGGCGGCCCATCGCGGCGGCATCAAGACGGTCCTGATTCCAGAGCAGAATGTGAAAGACCTGGCCGAAATTCCGGACAACGTCAAGAACAAGCTGGAGATCGTGCCCGTGCGCTGGATCGACAAAGTGCTGGAAATCGCGCTTGAACGCATGCCTGAGCCATTGGTGGAAGTCGCTGCGGTGGAGGCTGTCACGGCCGCCGCGGCCAAGCCTGATGCGGCTGGCGAGGTGGTAAAACACTAACGTTTTACCCCTGTTTTCCCCAAACAAGCGCTTTTAGAGCGCTTGTTTTATATTGAAACGTGAATTGCGCCCCCAAAGCGCTTGACACATATACAGTGTGGCTTGTTTAATACGCCTGCACATTTTTTCGCCGGACAGCTGTGGTGCCAAAAGTGCCGCAACGATACGGTAATCGTTTTATACCTTTGTAATTGGGGATGCTAGTGAACAAGACTGAATTGATCGACCACATTGCTGAAAAAGCTGACATTTCCAAAGCCGCCGCTGCGCGCGCACTCGACGCTGTTATCGGCGGCGTGACGGAAACTTTGAAAAACAACGACAGCGTGACGCTGGTTGGTTTTGGCACTTTCTCGGTCAGCGAACGCGCTGAGCGTACCGGCCGCAATCCGCGTACCAAAGAAGCGATCACGATCGAAGCAGCAAAAGTTCCAAAATTTAAAGCTGGTAAAGCTTTGAAGGATGCTGTAAACTAACGGACTTCGGTGAGGTGACAATCACCGGAAACATTTGGCGGCGCTTTCGGGTGCCGCGATTTCAGGGTTGAAGTTCTGCGAATCGCAACCTTGAATACAAATGCAAGCAGTACTGTGTATTTTTCGGAGTGGTAGTTCAGTTGGTTAGAATGCCGGCCTGTCACGTCGGAGGTCGCGGGTTCGAGTCCCGTCCGCTCCGCCAAAAAAATACGCTCTTAAGGAGTGGTAGTTCAGTTGGTTAGAATACCGGCCTGTCACGTCGGGGGTCGCGGGTTCGAGTCCCGTCCGCTCCGCCAGAATATAGAAGCCCGCGCTGCTGAATAAGTAGCGCGGGTTTTTCTTTTCCAGCGCCAGATTATCTCGGCGCGCCTGTTTTTAAAATCCCGTCCTGCCATGTTGAATAAAAAAGCCTGCGTTTAAATCGGCTTTAAGCTGCGTCCGGTTAAATGCGTGAGCCCGGCGCCTTGCCGTCCACGCGGCGCCAGGGCAGGGCGCGCGCCCTGATTTACTCTTGCTATAGCGCTATGGGCATTGTAGAATCAGGAGATAATGGCTTGGGCGTCAGAATCCTGCTTTAGTTCCAGCGCCAAGTTGTTGAATCTAAAGGGGAAGTGGACATCTGTCCCGTCCATTCCGCCGAAGAAATCAAGGCGAACGCATGTTCGCCTTTTTTTATAGTGATCCACTCATCCCGAATTGGCTGACCATGTTTGAATTTATTCGTACCCATCGACGCTTGATGCAGTTTCTCTTGATGCTGGTCATCGTCCCGTCTTTTGCACTGGTCGGTATCAGCGGCTACCAAAGCTTCGGCGACGGCGCGAACACCATCGCCAAGGTCGGCGACCAGGTCGTTACGCAGCAGCAATATGAAGAAGCGCAACGCCAGCAGATCGACCGCTACCGCCAGATGATGGGCGAGCAGTTCGACCAGAAAATGTTTGACACGCCGGAAGCGCGCCAGAGCATCCTCGACAACCTGATCGCCGAGCGCGCCGTGGCCGCCGAAGTGGGCCGTAGCCACCTGGTCATCAGCGATGCCGTGCTGCAAAAGGAAGTGCTGGAAATCCCAGGCCTGACCTTGCCGGACGGTAAATTCGACCTGGAACGCTACAAGGCCATGCTGGCCGCGCAAGGCATGACGCCGCAGATGTACGATGCGCGCCGCCGCAGCGATATGGCCCTGCAGCAACTGGCCGGCGCCGTGCAAGGTACCGCCTTCGCGCCGAGCACCGTCTCCAAGCGCCTGTCCGACATCACCTCGGAAGAGCGTGAAGTGCAGGAACTGCTGCTGCCGATCGCCCAGTACGTGTCGGAAGTCAAAGTGACGGACGCCATGATCAAGGCTTTCTATGACAAGAACAGCAAGTTCTTCGAAATCCCGGAACAAGCGAAGATCGAATACGTCGTGCTGGACGACAGCGCCGCCGGCGAGCAAGTCGACGTCACCGAAGCCGACGTCACCGGCTACTACGCGAAGAACCAGAAAGCCTACACGACGCCAGAAGCGCGCCAGGCCAGCCACATCCTCGTCGCCGTCAAGAAAGACGCCTCGGCCGCCGACAAGGCAGCCGCCAAGGCCAAGGCTGAAGCCATCCTGGCTGACGTGCGCAAAACGCCTGCCAGCTTTGCCGCCGTGGCCAAAGCCAAGTCGGAAGACCCGGCCTCCGCCGAACAGGGCGGCGACCTGGGCGTGATTGGCAAGGATGGCTTGCCGGCACCACTGCTGAGCGCGGTAAGCAAGCTCAAGCAAGGCGAAATCAGCGATGTCGTCGCTTCCGATTTCGGTTACCACATCCTGACCGTCACCTCGCTCAAGCCACAGCACGTCAAGGCACTCGATGAAGTGCGCGGCGAAATCACGGCCGACTTGCGCAAGCAATTTGCTGCCAAGAAATACTCGGAAATGGCGGAAACGTTCACCAACACGGTCTACGAGCAATCGGACAGCCTGAAACCGGTGGCCGACAAGCTGAAACTGAAAGTGGAAAGCGTCGCCAACCTGTCGCGCACGCCGTCGCCGGCACTGGGCAAGGCGCCGTTCAACAACGCCAAGTTTCTGACCGCCATCTTCTCGAACGATTCCTTGAAAGACAAGCGCAATACGGAAGCCGTCACCGTCGCACCGAACGTGCTGATCGCCGGCCGCGTGGTGGAATTCAAGCCAGCAAGCAAGCGTCCGCTGGCCGAAGTCGAAGCGATGATCCGTCAGCGCGTGACGATGGAAGAAGCGGAAAAGCTGGCCAAGAAAGCGGGCGAAGCCAAGCTGGCCGCCTTGAAGGCTTCGGGTGATGCGACCGGTTTCGGCGCCGCGCAATGGGTGTCGCGCAGCAAGCTCGACGGCATCAACCGCGCTGCCATCGCGCAAGTCATGAAAGCCGACACGAGCAAGCTGCCAGCGTACGTGGGCGTGGACCTGCCAGCCCTGGGCTACGGCATCTACCGCATCGGCAAGGTGCAGCAACCGGCACAAGTGGACGCGGCACGCCGCCAGCAAGAGAAAGACCAGATCAGCGGCATCCTGGCACAACAGGAAATGTACGATTACGTCGAGTACCTGAAAGCCAAGGCCAAGGTGAAGATCGTCAAGCCGGTGACCGCGCCAGCGGCCCCAGCGCCAGCACCGTAAGATTTAGTTTCCATGCATAAAAATAGCCGCTTTCGAGCGGCTATTTTTTTGTCTGCAGAATTTGGGGTCTTACTTGGCTTTCAGCAACGGCGCCAGTTGCGGCCAGATGTTTTTCAGGATGGTCGGATGCGCCTTGGCATTCGGGTGCATGCGGTCGGCCTGGAATAGCTGCGGCTGGTCGGCGATGCCTTCGAACATGAAGGGCACCAGCGGCGCCTTCCATTCCTTCGCCAGCTTGCCGTACAAGCCATAAAACTGCTCGCCATAGGCGCGGCCATAGTTGGGCGGCATGCGCATGCCCACCAGCACCACCTGCGCGCCCGTTTTTTTGGCCGCTTCCCCCATGGCGCGCAGATTCGCTTCGGCGGCGGCCACGGGCAAGCCACGCAAGCCGTCGTTGGCGCCCAGTTCGATCAGCACGACATCGGGCTGGTGTTTGGCCAGCAGGGCGGGCAGGCGCGCGCGGCCGCCGCTGGTGGTCTCGCCGCTGATGCTGGCGTTGACGATGCGCGTGTCATTCTTTTGCGCGGCCAGCCGCTGTTCCAGCAGCGCCACCCAGCCAGTACCGCGTGCCAGGCCATACTCGGCCGACAGACTATCGCCAAGCACCAGCAGCGTTTTTGGTGCAGAATAGGCGTTCGTCATGCCTGACACCAGGAGCAGGGCTGCCGCAGGAAGCAAGGACAGAGTGCGCCGCCGCAACGGATTGTCGCCCTGGATACTTATTTGTTCACGAAATTTTTTAAGATAGATCAGCATGCCCGAATTCCCTAAAGCGACTTCCACCAGTTTTCTTCCATCAGACGCGGCGGCCCAGCGGCCCGCCGCACTCAATAGTCAAAACAGACAAAATGCCCGGCCGGCCATCGAAGTGGTCCAGCTGGCCAAGCGCGTACCCGATGCCGATGGTGAGCTGACCATCCTGCATCAAGTCGATTTTACCGTGCAAACGGCGGAGACGCTGGCCATCGTCGGCGCCTCCGGTTCCGGCAAGTCCACCTTGCTGGGCTTGCTGGCCGGTCTGGATACCCCCAGCGGGGGCAAGGTCATCCTTGACGGCACGGATATCTTCGCCCTCGATGAAGACGGGCGCGCCGGTTTCCGCAAGGAAAAGCTCGGTTTCGTGTTCCAATCGTTCCAGCTGCTGGCCCACCTGACGGCGCTGGAAAACGTCATGCTGCCGCTGGAATTACGCGGTGACCCGGACGCGAAGGAAAAGGCGCAAGCCATGCTGGGCAGGGTCAACCTGGGCAGCCGCCTGAAACACTATCCGAAATACCTGTCCGGCGGCGAGCAGCAGCGCGTGGCGCTGGCGCGCGCCTTCGTGACGGAACCGCCGCTGCTGTTCGCCGACGAGCCGACGGGCAGCCTGGACGCCGCTACAGGCGAAGCCGTGATCCAGCTGATGTTCGAGTTGAACCGTGAGCGGGGTTCGACCCTGGTGCTGGTCACGCACGACAGCTCGATCGCGGCCCGCTGCGGGCGGACCATCACGATTGCGGCAGGCAGGCTGGTGTGATTGCTGGTGGTAATTGTCGGATTACGCGCTGCGCGCTAATCCGACCTACCCGACCTCCGGGCCGTAGGTTGGATTAGCGCAGCGTAATCCAACACCACCGCACCGCATGCCTATGCCGACAAGGCATTGATCAACCTGCGTATCGCCGGGATCAATTCCCCCGCCGTCAAGCCGATCGGGCCGCTGCCAGCGGCCACCAGCGCATCGGCTGCCGCGCCATGCAGCCAGACGGCACCGAGCGCCGCTTCCCACTCGGGCCAGCCCTGCGCCAGCAGGCTGCCGCACAGGCCTGACAACACGTCGCCCGTGCCTGCCGTCGCCAGCGCGGGGCCGCCCGTGTTGTTGACCACCACGCTGCCATCCTGCGCGGCGATCACCGTGCCCGACCCTTTCAATACGACGATGACGCCCAGCTGCGCCGCCAGCTGGCGCGCCGCGCCCAGGCGGTCGGCCTGCACCTCTGCCACCGTCAGGTCGAGCAGGCGTGCCGCTTCCAGCGGATGCGGCGTCAAGATTGTCGCGCCCGCGCCCGTGCGCACGGCCAGCGCCGATTGCAGTTCCGGCTCGGCCGCCATCAGGTTCAGCGCGTCCGCGTCGAGCAGCAGCGGGCTGTCGCTCTCGAACGTGCGCTGCAGCAGCTCCACCGTATCGCCGTCGTCGCCCAGGCCTGGCCCCGCCACCAGCGCGGCAAAGTGCAGGCCCGAGAAATCCACGTCCTGCGCGCGGCGGCACATCAGTTCCGGCTGGCCGCTGT
>NZ_LT607490.1:0-38745 GCF_900095235.1 Janthinobacterium sp. UMAB-60 | reverse complement strand
CCCGCGCCCGCGTGCAGGGCCGTGCGCGCCGCCAGGATGGGCGCGCCCGCCATGCCTTGCGCGCCGCCGATGATGGCCACGCTGCCGTAGCTGCCCTTGTGCGTGTTTTGCTGGCGCGGCTGCAGCTGGCGGGCGAACAGGTGCAGGCCGCCCAGCTGGGCGTTGGCGGGCGGCAGCAGGGCTGGGTCGATGGCCAGCGCCGCCACTTCCACCTCGCCCGCATAGTCGCGGCCATTCGCCGTGTGCAGGCCCGGTTTGTCGCCGATGAAGGTGAGCGTATGCGTGGCGCGGATGGCGACGCCGTCGATGGCGCCCGTGTCCGCGTGCAGGCCGCTGGGCACGTCGAGCGCCAGCACGGGGCATGCCAGATTGTTGACCAGTTGCGCCATGTCGCGGCATTCGCCGTCCAGGGGGCGCGACGCGCCGATGCCGAACAGGCCGTCGATGACCAGGTGCCATGGCGCCGCGCCCACCGCCGCCGACGCCATGGAGTTGGCAGCTTCCAGCAAGCGCGCGGCGCTGTTGCGCGCGCGGCTCAGCGCCTGTTCGCGCTCGGGCGATGTGGCAGGCGCCTCGGGCGCCAGCCATATCAGTACTTCGAGGCCGCTGCCGGCCAGGTGCGCGGCCGCTTCCAGCGCATCGCCGCCGTTGTCGCCAGGGCCGGCCAGCACCAGTACGCGCCGGTGGCCCGCGTCGCTGTCTTCCGTGGCGTGCAGCAGCTTCAGGGCGGCACTGGCGGCGGCCTGGCCCGCGCGCTGCATCAGCAACCCTTGCGGCAGGTCGCGCATGGCGCCTTGTTCGATGGCGCGCAGTTCGGCGATGGAATACAGGGGAAGGGCGGTGCTGGCAAAGTCGGTCGGGGTCATGGGGCGTTCCATTTATTGATATGCCTTCAACATACGGCCGATCCACGCGGAAGGCAAGGCGCGCACGCCTGAAACGCGCCCCTGTTTGGCGGCTACAATAGCCATCTCACATAAGTACGGGGGCAGGACGATGGACTGGCAATTCTGGATCGACCGGGGCGGCACTTTTACGGACATCGTGGCGCGCCGTCCTGACGGCAGCCTGGCCACACACAAGCTGCTGTCGGAGAACCCGGGCCAGTACCGCGACGCGGCGCTGGCCGGCATGCGCCAGCTGATGGGCCTTGCCTCCGATGCGCCGCTGCCCGTGGAACAGGTGGGCGCCATCAAGATGGGCACGACGGTGGCCACCAATGCGCTGCTCGAACGCAAGGGCGAACCGACCGTGCTGGCCATCACGCGCGGTTTTCGCGACGCCTTGCGCATCGCCTACCAGAACCGCCCGCAGCTGTTTGCGCGCCAGATCATCTTGCCGGAACTGCTGTACGGCGACGTGATCGACATCGATGAGCGCGTGGGCGCCCACGGCGAGGTGGTCACGCCGCTCGATGAAGTGGCCGCGCGCGCCGCGCTGGAACAGGCTTATGCGCGCGGCGTGCGCGCCATCGCCATCGTGCTGATGCATGGCTACCGCTACCACGCGCACGAGGCGCGGGTGGCGCAGCTGGCGCGCGAGGCCGGTTTTACGCAGGTGTCCGTGTCGCACGAGGTCAGCCCCATGATGAAACTGGTGGCGCGCGGCGACACCACGGTGGTCGACGCCTATCTGTCGCCGATTCTGCGCCGTTACGTCGACCAGCTGGCGATGGAGCTGCCCGGCGTGCACCTGCAATTCATGCAGTCGAACGGCGGCTTGACGGATGCGCGCGCCTTCCAGGGCAAGGACAGCATCCTGTCCGGCCCCGCGGGCGGCATCGTCGGCATGGTGCGCGCCAGCGCGCTGGCCGGTTTCGATAAAGTCATCGGCTTCGACATGGGCGGCACCTCGACCGACGTGTCGCATTACGCGGGCGAGTTCGAACGCGTGTTCGAGACGCAGATCGCCGGCGTGCGCATGCGCGCGCCCATGATGAGCATCCACACGGTGGCGGCGGGCGGCGGCTCCATCCTGCACTTCGACGGCGCCCGCTACAAGGTGGGGCCGGACAGCGCGGGCGCCAATCCCGGCCCCGCCAGCTACCGGCGCGGCGGCCCGCTGGCCGTCACCGACTGCAACGTCATGCTGGGCAAGCTGCAGCCGGCCTTCTTCCCCCGCGTCTTCGGCCCCGACGCGAATGAAGCGCTGGACGCGGCCACCGTGCGCGCCCAGTTCGAAGCGCTGGCCCGCACGGTAGATAGCACGCCGGAACAGGTGGCCGAAGGCTATATCGCCATCGCCGTGGGCAATATGGCCAACGCCATCAAGCAGATTTCCGTGCAGCGCGGCCACGACGTCACGGAATATACGCTTACCAGCTTTGGCGGCGCGGGTGGCCAGCATGCTTGCCTGGTGGCCGACGCGCTGGGCATGCGCACGGTCTTCATCCACGGCCTGGCGGGCGTGATGTCGGCCTACGGCATGGGCCTGGCCGACCGGAGCGCCATGCGCGAACAGGCCATCGAAGCGGCACTGGGCACGCAACTGGACGCCGATTTCGCGGCCCTGGGCGAACTGGCGCGCGGCGACTTGCTGCGCCAGGGCGTGGCGCTTGACCGCATCGCGCTGGTGTCGCGCGTGCATCTGCGCTACGAAGGCACGGATACGGCCATCGTCGTGCTGTCCGATACGGTAACGGGCATGCAAGCGCAGTTCGAAGCGGCGTACAAGAAGCGCTTTTCCTTTCTGATGCCGGCGCGCGCCTTGATCGTCGAAGCCATTTCCGTGGAAGCCATCGGCGCGTCCGATGCGCCGCCGGAGGTCATGCCGGCATATGCGCCCCGTGAAGGCGCTCTGGCGCCCGTGCAGACGGTGGCCATGTACTGCGCCGGAGCGTGGCGCGACAGCGGCCTGTATGGGGCGGACAGCCTGCGTCCCGGCGATACTATCGATGGTCCGGCCATCGTCAGCGACGCCAACGCCACCACCGTCATCGAACCGGGCTGGCGCGCGGAAGTGACGGCGCACGGGCATTTGATCTTGCGCAGAGTCGTCGCCTTGCCCGAGCGGCGCGCCATCGGGACGGATGCCGACCCCGTGATGCTGGAAATTTTCAATAATCTGTTCATGTCGATCGCCGAGCAGATGGGCCTGCGCCTGCAGAATACGGCCCATTCCGTCAACATCAAGGAGCGGCTCGATTTCAGCTGCGCCATCTTCGACGCCCAAGGCCAGCTGATTGCCAATGCGCCGCACATGCCCGTGCACCTCGGTTCCATGGGCGAGAGCATCCGCACCGTCATGACGCGCAATGCGGGTGCCATGCGGTCCGGCGACGTCTTCATGCTGAACGACCCATACCACGGCGGCACGCACTTGCCCGACGTGACGGTGATTTCCCCCGTCTTCGATGAAGCGGGCGAGGCCATCCTGTTCTATGTCGGTTCGCGCGGCCACCATGCCGATATCGGCGGTACGACACCGGGCTCGATGCCGCCCGATTCCACGCGCATCGAGCAAGAGGGCGTGTTGATCGATAATTTCAAGCTGGTCGACGGCGCCACGGGCGCGATACGCGAAGCGGAAACCCTGGCTCTGCTGGCGGGTGCCAGCTGGCCGGCGCGTAACCCGCAGCAGAATTTGGCCGACCTGCGCGCCCAGGTGGCGGCCAACCAGAAGGGGGCCGAAGAACTGCACAACATGGTCGCGCATTTCGGCTTGCTTGTGGTGCAGGCCTACATGGGCCATGTGCAGGACAACGCCGAGGAAGCCGTGCGCAGGGTCATCACCACCTTGAAGGATGGCAGCTACGCGCTGGACCTGGACAACGGCGCGCAGATCAAGGTGGCGATCAGGGTCGACGTGGCTGCACGCAGCGCCGTCATCGACTTTACGGGCACGTCCGTCCAGCTGCCGAACAACTTCAATGCGCCATCGGCCGTCTGCATGGCGGCCGTGCTGTACGTGTTTCGCACCCTGGTCGACGACGACATACCGCTGAACGCGGGCTGCCTGAAGCCCTTGACCGTGATCATCCCGTCCGGCTCCATGCTCAATCCGCAGTATCCGGCCTCCGTCGTCTCGGGCAATGTGGAAACCTCGACCTGCATCACCAACGCCCTGTACGGCGCGCTGGGGGCGATGGCCGCCTCGCAGGGCACGATGAACAATTTCACGTTCGGCAGCGAAAAATATCAGTATTACGAGACGATATCGGGCGGCTCCGGCGCCGGTCCCGGCTTCGACGGCACGGACGTGGTGCAGACGAACATGACCAATTCGCGTCTGACGGACCCGGAAATTCTGGAGTGGCGCTTTCCCGTGCGCCTCGACAGCTACGGCATCCGCACCGGTTCCGGCGGCGCGGGGCGCTGGCATGGCGGCAATGGCGGCGTGCGCCGCGTGCGCTTTCTGGAACCCATGACGGCGGCGATTTTGTCGAACAACCGCATTATTCCCCCGTTCGGCATGGATGGCGGCGCGCCGGGCGCGCTGGGACGCAACTACGTCGAGCGGGTGGACGGCACGGTGGAGCACCTGGCGCACATCGGCAAGACCGGCATGCTGGCGGGTGACGTGTTCGTCATCGAGACGCCGGGCGGCGGCGGTTACGGCAAGCTGGAGTAAGCCGTGCCGGTGCCGCTCAGCTGCGCGCGCACCTGACCCACGTCGCGCATGGGCGCGCGGCCGAACTGGCGGCTGTATTCGCGGCTGAATTGCGATTCGCTGGCGTAGCCGACGCGGTAGCCGGCCGTGCCCGCGTCGATCTGCTCGACCAGCATCAAGCGCCGTGCTTCCTGCAGGCGCAGCAGCTTCTGGTACTGCATCGGCGTCATCGCCGTAATCGCCTTGAAGTGGTGGTGCAGCGACGACATGCTCATGTTCGCCATGCCGGCCAGGTGCTCGATGCGCAGCGGCTGCGCGTAATGGTGCTTGATCCAGTCGATGGCTTGCGCCACCTGGTGCGACTGGCTGCTGGCCAGCGCCATGTGGCGCAGGCGCGCGCCGACGGGGCCATTGAGCAGGCGATACGTCAGCTCGCGGCGGATCAAGGGCGCCAGCGCGGCGATTTCCCCCGGTTTGTCGAGCAGGCGCACGAGGCGCAGCATGGCGTCGAGCAGCTCGGGCGAGACGTCACTGACGGAAATGCCGCGCGTGGCGGGCAGGATTTTCTGCAGTGCGGTGCCACCCGCGCCAGCTGCGCTTTCGCTGTCGAGCAGCGCCGCCACGTCGGCGATGTCGATGCCCAGTACCACGCACAGGTGCGGCTGTTCTTCGCTCGCTTGCGCCACGCGCACCTGCACCGGCAGGTCGACGGACGTCAGCAGATATTGCATGCGGCTGTAATGGAAGGTTTCCGTGCCCAATGTGACGTCCTTCGCCCCCTGCGCGATGATGGCCACGCTGGGGCGCGCCGCATGGAACAGCGACTCGGTGACGGACGACTGGCGGTGAAACGTCAGGTTGCCGATGGCCGTCGCGTAGTCGCCATTGCGCGGCGCGTGGCGGCTGATCAGGGCGGCGATTTCATCTTGCGGGGGGATCTGTGTGGACATGGGGCGAGTAGGCGTCAGGCGAGGAGGGGCAAGGCTTGATCTTACGCAGATTTGGAGGATCGTGCAAAGGTCTTGCAGGATCGCGGTAACGGCGGGCGGGCTTCTCAGGCACACTTGTGCAATCGCATGCATGGCACGCGTCCCCCTTCGTCACACACATATAGATACAGGAGTTTTCATGACCACCATCGCCAAAGGCTACGCCGCACTGGGCCCGACTTCCGCACTGCAACCGTTCACGTTCGAGCGCCGCGCCCCGCGCGAAGACGACGTGGCCATCTCGATCAAATACTGTGGCGTGTGCCATTCCGATATCCACCAGGCGCGCGACGAATGGGGCGGCGCCGCCTTCCCCATGGTGCCGGGCCATGAAATCGCCGGCGTCGTCACGGCCGTTGGCGCCAATGTGAGCAAGTTCAAGGTGGGCGACCACGTGGGCGTGGGCTGCTTCGTCGACTCGTGCACCACCTGCAAGGCGCGCAACGTGGACCTGGAACAGTACATGCCAGGCCTGATCCAGACCTACAACGGCGTCGAAGCGGACGGCAAGACGGCCACGCAGGGCGGCTACTCGGACAGCATCGTCGTCAAGGAAGGCTATGTGCTGTCGATTCCCGACAACCTGCCGCTGGACGCCGCCGCGCCGCTGCTGTGCGCCGGCATCACCCTGTATTCGCCGCTGAACCACTGGAAAGCCGGCCCTGGCAAGCAAGTGGCCATCCTGGGCATGGGTGGCCTGGGCCACATGGGCGTCAAGATTGCCCACGCCATGGGCGCCGAAGTGACGGTGCTGAGCCAGACCCTGTCGAAGCGCGAAGACGGCCTGCGCCTGGGCGCCGACCACTACTACGCCACCAACGACGCGGAGACGTTTACAAAGCTGGCCGGCACGTTTGATTTGATCATCTGCACCGTGGGCGCCTCGATCGACTGGAACCAGTACATCAACCTGTTGAAAGTGGACGGCAACATGGTCATCGTCGGCATCCCGGACGGCGCCGTGCCGCCCGTGAACGCCTTCGGCCTGGTGGGCGCGCGCCGCAGCCTGTCCGGCTCCATGATCGGCTCGATCAAGGAAACCCAGGAAATGCTGGACTTCTGCGGCAAGCACAATATTGTGTCCGACATCGAGATCATTCGCATCCAGGATATCAATGAGGCGTTTGAGCGCGTGGTCAAGAGCGATGTGCGCTATCGCTTCGTGATCGACATGGCGTCTTTGTAACACCCGGCGCGCCTGTGTTTGTTGGATTACGCGCTTTGCGCTAATCCAACCTACGCATTACGCACGTTCATTTCCGGTAGATACTGTCCGATCTTGACATGGAGGATGGGTAACTGGTGCGAGATCTACGGAGCTGGCTCGGGGCCTAAGGGCGGATACGGCATCCAGTTACCCGGTCTTGATATGCCTACCAAGATTTTGACAGCGGTCGATGCCGTTCGCAATACCACGAACGGCATGAGGGGAATAATGCAAGGTCGGATTAGCGGCGGCACGCCGCGTAATCCGACACTACGGAGCCAACAATGGTGTCGGATTACGCTCCGCCTCGGCGGCCCCGCTAATCCGACCTACGTGATTGCCTTACGTGAATGATCGGAAATGGGCTGCGCGGCAGGTTTGCAGCATCCCTCAGGTCAGGTCGCAATACCGTATTTGTGCTGCGTCGCCTCATATTGCTGCTTCAGCGACTCCAGCTGCGGATGCCTGGGGTCGATCTTGCGGATCACCTGCATCTGGTGCTGCGCCTGTTCGGCCAGCGGGGCTTCCCAGCCCAGCATGTTGAGCTGGCGCAAGATGGCGTCGACGGAGGCGAACAGCACGGGCAGGTTGCCCGGCGTTTTGCGCAGGGCCTGGCGCAGCACGAAGACGGCGCCCTTGAGCTCGCCGCTTTCCGACTTGCTTGCCGCATCCTGCATCAATTCCTGCACCTGGTGCGTGATCTGCTGGCCCATGCCTTGCGCCAGATCATGGCGGCCCGCTTTTTCAAATACGTCGACTGCCGCTTCCATCGTCACGTCGCTGTCGGCTTCGTTGACGAGTTTCATCATGACGTCGGAGGCGGCCTGCTCCAGGTTGTTTTTCAGGCAGCTTTGCACCAGGCCTACCTTCAGCTGCGTCGACAGGCCGCGCGCCGTGTCCAGGGCGGCGGCGGCCAGCTGCAGTTCGGCGGCGGCGGCGATGTCGTTGCCGGAGAATTCATGCAGCATCGCGGCCGAGATGGCGCGGCAGGCTTCCACGTTGGCGCTGCCCCGCAGGGAGCGTTCCATGTCGCGCAGCACGCCGCTCGCTTGCGGCGCATCGCCCTTCTTGACCAGCGCCCTGACCAGGTTGACGTGGTCTTCCGGGTCGCGGAATTCCGAGTACTTGGCTTTGCTCACCACCTGTTTGTAGGCCCGTTCGGCCGCGCCGATATCGCCCGTGTCGTAGGCGATGCCGCCCAGGTGGCGCAGACGGCGCACCATGTGCGGCGAGATGGCCACCGCGTCTTCGAGGACTTTCTTCGCCTGTATCTGCTGGCCCATGGCTTCATGGTTTTGCGCCAGCAAGTCGTAGGCGGCCATGAAGCGGGGATAGGTTTCCACCAGTTCCAGCAGCGCCTCCTGCGCATCTTCATGGCGCTGCTGTTCGAACAGGGTGCGCGCCAGGCCCAGATGGGCCCAGGCCATGGGCCGCGTGGCCAGCATGTCGGCGTACAGCTGTTCCGCTTCCTTCCATTCATCGAGGGCGATGTGCAGTTCGGCGCGCAGGCGGGTGAAATCGGCCGCCAGGCGCGGGTGCTGCAGCTCCGCCGCGCGGCAGCTTTTCACGGCTTCGCGCAAGTCGCCCTTGTCGATCAGCTGATACGTGGGCAGGAAAATGGCGCGCCGGTCGATGGCGCGCGCGATGCGTCCGCTCAGCACATCGACGGTAAACGGTTTTAATATGTAGTCGGACGGGGTCAGTTCGGCCGCGCTGATCACCTTGCTGTGGATGGCTTCGGAGGTCAGCATGATGAAGATCGTCCACAGGCCGATCAGCTTGTGATGGCGCAAGTCTTCCAGCAATTGCTGGCCATCCTGGCCGTCCGTGCCACTACCAAGATCGTATTCGCACAGGATGATGTCGAACGGTTTCTTCATCAGCAAGCGGATGGCCGTGCCGGAATTGACGGCATATTCCACCTTGGTGATGGCCGCCTGGTTCAGCATATTGTGCAGATTGCCCCGCATGCTGGGATTCGGGTCGACGATCAGGACAGATAAGTCGCTAGTTTCTGGCATTGTTCAGCTCTCGTTCATCTGTTCGGTCATTGGCGGGAACTCTTCTTATAGGTATCTGCCTGGCAGTATTACTTTTTATCAGCATACTGCAAAGCCGGCCGACACTGCCAGCAAAATGCATGCAATCGGGCGTACCGTGTGAGGGCAGGGACGCCCGGCGCCGTCCGGCGTTGTATTTCATGACGCGGGGGCTCATCGCAGCAGTGCCGGTGCCTGTTTTTTCGTCCATTTATTAACTAGCATGATAGTATTTTAAAAATGCAACACTTGTTGCATGCCGCGCCATGTTGCGGCCAGACATGCGCAAGGCTTTAACGGGCGCTTTATCTCTTTCTGGTGTCGATACCCGTCATGCGCGTTCCTGATCTGTCTACCCTGCGGCGCGTTGCCGTTCCCCTCGCGTTTGGCGGCAACAGCGAACAGCAGCACACCTATTTTGCGGAATTGCACCGGGTCGGCCTGGTCACGCAATTGCTGGGCATCGTCGCCTACAGCATGACCTGGCTGATGATGCCCGACCCCTATCATCCGAACCTGCTGCACGCCGTGCTGGCGCTGCTGGGCATGCTGGTCAGCCTGGTGGCGCGCTACCGCTGCACCACCTTGCCCGTGCTGACCATTTCCGGCGCCTGCGCCGTGCTGGCCCTGACTTTCGGCCTGCGCACCATGGCCGACGCCGTTAATCACGCCAGCTTCTGGGTCTTGCCCGTGGGCGTCTTCATGACCCTGGCCATCGCCTCCATCTTCAATGGCGGCCTCAGCTACCTGGCCGTGGTGGCCGGCGTGTGGTGGAACGTGGGCCACGGCCTGTATCCCGTGAATGCGGGCTTGCCCGACCAGTCCTGGGTGGCGTTGATGATCGCCGTCAGCGTGCTGTTCGGCCTGGCGCTGAATGTCAGCTTCAGTTTATTGCGTTTGCGTAACTATCACGCCAAGGTGGAATTGACGCGGCTCGCTTTCCAGGACAGTCTGACGGGCTTGAACAACCGCCGCATGTTCACGCAGCGCGCGCTGCAGATGCATGGCGCGGCCCATGGCGGCATACTGCATTTCCTGATGATCGACATCGACGATTTCAAGATCATCAACGACCGGCACGGCCACGATGCGGGCGACGAGGTGCTGGTACGCACGGCCGCCATCATCGCCGACAAGACACAAGGCCATCTGTGCGGGCGCCTGGGCGGCGAGGAGTTCGGCATCGTGTATGCGGGCAGCCGCGAAGACACGGTCGCCTTTGCCGGCGCCCTGGTCGAGGCCGTCAGTCAGGCTTTCCATGCCACACAGTTCGTCTCGATCAGCGTGGGCGTGGCCGAGCTGGACCGGGGCAAGGCGCTGGACCACAGCTACCGGCTGGCCGACGAGGCGCTGTACCTGGCCAAGCGCCAGGGCAAGAACCGCTACGTGATCGCCGGATGATCGCCTGAGGGTGTTGCTGCCGTGTCAAAAACTGCCGCTTTGCGGGGCAAAAGCGGGGCAAAGCCCCAAGTTCCGGTCATAAGGCAGGGGCAAAACGGGTATAATGCGCGCAAAGGAAATTTGCCGTACGAAAGATATTGTCATACCTACCTTTAACCCGCAGCCACGCTGCATCAACCACCTTCCAATCATGTTGATACTGCCGGGTTCCAATGCCCTGTCCCATTTCCGTAGCCACCGTCTGTTAAGCCAACTGCAAGCCGTTTCGCCTGCGATTGTTGCCGTACAAGCACGCTATGTCCATTTCATCGATGCCAGCGCGCCTCTCACCGACGACGACAGCACGCGCCTTGGCGCCTTGCTGACGTACGGCGAGCCGGCCCAGGCTGACAATACGGAAGGCGCTGCCGAAGCATTCTTCGTCATCCCCCGTTTCGGCACGATTTCGCCGTGGGCCTCGAAAGCCACCGACATCGCGCACAACTGCGGCATGGCGCACATCAAGCGCGTCGAACGCGGCATCGCTTTCCGCATCAACCTGAAATCGGGCATCCTGGGCAGCGCCATTGGCGCCGGTAAATTGTCGGACGAGCAGGTACAGGCCGTGGCCGACCTGCTGCACGACCGCATGACGGAATCCGTGCTGCGCAGCGCAGACGACGCCAAGGACTTGTTCCGCACGCTGGAAGCGCGTCCGCTCGAATCGATCGACTTGCTGGGACAGGGCAAGCGCGCGCTGGAAACGGCGAACACGGAACTGGGCCTGGCGATGTCGGACGACGAAATCGACTACCTGGACGCCGCCTTCACCAAGGCCGGCCGCAACCCGACGGACGTGGAACTGATGATGTTCGCGCAGGCGAACAGCGAGCATTGCCGCCACAAGATCTTCAATGCCGACTGGACCATCGACGGCGTGGCGCAGCCCAAGTCGCTGTTCGGCATGATCAAGAACACGCACGAACTGCAGCCGAAGGGCACCGTCGTCGCCTACAGCGACAACTCGTCCATCATGGAAGGCGCGACGGTTTCCCGTTTCTACCCGCGCGGTGACAACCACGAATACGCGGCTTCCACGGAATTGACGCACACCTTGATGAAGGTGGAAACGCATAACCACCCGACGGCAATCTCCCCATTCCCTGGCGCCTCCACGGGCGCGGGCGGCGAGATCCGCGACGAAGGCGCGACGGGCCGCGGCGCCAAGCCAAAGGCCGGTTTGACCGGTTTTACGGTATCGAATCTGTCGCTGCCGGATGCCGTGCGCAGCTGGGAAACGGCTGCTTCCGTGACGGCGCCATTGGACAAGCGCGCTGACGCCGACCAGTATGGCAAGCCTGAGCGCATCGCTTCGCCGCTGCAAATCATGATCGAAGGCCCGCTGGGCGGCGCCGCGTTCTCGAACGAATTCGGCCGGCCAGTGTTGGGCGGCTACTTCCGCACGTATGAGCAGAACGTCGGCGTGGACAGCGATGTGGTGTTCGGCTACCACAAGCCGATTATGATCGCGGGCGGCATCGGCAATATCTCGGCGCAGCACACGCACAAGAACGACATCCCCGTCGGCAGCCTGCTGGTGCAACTGGGTGGCCCGGGCATGCGCATCGGCATGGGCGGCAGCGCCGCCTCGTCGATGACCACCGGCAGCAACACGGCCGACCTGGACTTCGACTCCGTCCAGCGCGGCAATCCGGAAATGGAACGCCGCGCCCAGGAAGTCATCAACGCCTGCTGGCAAATGGGTGCAGACAATCCGATCATCTCGATCCACGACGTGGGTGCGGGCGGCTTGTCGAACGCGTTCCCGGAAATCACCAACGACGCCAAGCGCGGCGCGATTTTCGACCTGCGCAAGATCCCGCTGGAAGAATCGGGCATGGCGCCGAAGGAAATCTGGAGCAATGAATCGCAGGAACGCTACGTTCTCGCCATCGCGCCGGAAAGCCTGCCCCTGTTCAAAGCCATGTGCGAACGCGAACGCTGTCTGTTCGCCGCCGTGGGCGTGGCCACCGAAGAGCGTCAACTCAAACTGATCGACCCGGAACTGGGCAACGAACCGGTCGACATGCCGATGGACGTCTTGCTGGGCAAGCCGCCGAAGATGCAGCGCGATGTGGTCCACGTGGCCAACGATTTCCCGGCCATCGATCTGACGGGCATGGACTTGAAGGATGTGGCGCAAAAAGTGCTGCTGCTGCCGACGGTGGCCGACAAATCCTTCCTCATCACCATCGGCGACCGCAGCGTGGGCGGCATGACCGTGCGCGACCAGATGGTGGGACCATGGCAAGTGCCGGTGGCCGATTGCGCCGTCACCACCATGAGCTTTGAAGGCTATCTGGGTGAAGCGATGGCCATGGGCGAACGCACGCCGCTGGCAGTCATCGACGCCGCCGCCTCGGGCCGCATGGCCGTGGGCGAAGCCGTCACCAACATCGCCGCCGCAGCGATTGCCGACATCTCCGACATCAAGCTGTCCGCCAACTGGATGGCCGCGTGCGGCCAGCCGGGCCAGGACGCAGCGCTGTACGACACGGTCAAAGCCGTCGGCATGGACCTGTGCCCGGCGCTGGGCATCAGCATCCCCGTCGGCAAGGATTCGCTGTCGATGCGCACGACGTGGAAAGACGACAGCACGGGCGCGGCGAAATCGGTCACGTCGCCCGTGTCGCTGATCGTCTCCTCGTTCGCGCCAGTGACGGACGTGCGCAAGTCGCTCACGCCGCAGCTGAAAACGGACAAGGGCGACACGTCATTGATCTTGATCGACCTGGGGCGCGGCAAAAACCGTTTGGGCGCATCCGCCCTGGCGCAAGTCATGGGCCAGTTGGGCAATGAAACGCCGGACGTGGACAGCGCGGAAGACCTGAAAGGCTTCTTCGCCGCCATCCAAAAGCTCAATAGCGACGACAAGCTGCTGGCCTACCATGACCGTTCGGACGGCGGCCTGTACGCCACCCTGACGGAAATGGCCTTCGCCGGCCATACGGGCATGTCCGTCAACCTGGACATGCTGACCATGGAAGGCGAGCATTCGAGCGACTGGGGCGACGCCAAGAACTGGACGGGCCAGGTAGCGGAACGCCGCAACGAACTGACCTTGCGCGCCTTGTTCAGCGAAGAGCTGGGCGCCGTGATCCAGGTGCGCGCGGAAGAAAAATCGCTCGTCATGGACGTGCTGCGCACCTTCAACCTGGGCGCCTGCAGCCATATCATCGGCAAACTCAACGACCGCGACGTCATCGAATTCACGCGCGACGCCAAGCTGATTTACACCCAGCCGCGCGCTGATCTGCACCGCCTGTGGAGCGAAACGAGCTGGCGCATCGCCCGCCTGCGCGACAATCCGGCTTGCGCCGACGCCGAATACGACCGCCTGCTGGACGTGCAAGATCCGGGCATGTCGCCGATCGTCACGTTTGACCAGAACGAAAACATCGCCGCGCCATTCATCGCCACCGGCGTGCGTCCGCGCGTCGCCATCCTGCGCGAGCAGGGCGTCAACTCGCACATCGAGACGGCGTACGTGATGCACCAGGCAGGTTTTACGGCTGTTGACGTGCACATGAGCGACCTGATTGCGGGCAGAGTCAAGCTGGACGACTTCCAGGGCGTCATCGCCGTGGGTGGTTTCTCGTACGGCGACGTGCTGGGCGCGGGCGAAGGTTGGGCGAAAACGATTCTGTTCAACGCCAGCCTGGCGGAACAGTTCGCGCGCTTCTTCAACCGCACGGACAGCTTTGGCCTCGGCATCTGCAACGGCTGCCAGATGATGAGCAATTTGAAATCGATCATCCCCGGCGCCCACGCCTGGCCGAAATTCACGCGCAACAAGTCGGAGAAATTCGAAGGCCGCTTTGCCATGGTCGAAGTGATGGATTCTCCATCGATCTTCTTCAACGGCATGGCCGGCACGCAAGCTGGTATCGCCATCGCCCACGGCGAAGGCTACGCCGACTTCTCGCAAACGGGCGACATCACCCAGGTCAGCAAAGCCATGCGCTTCGTCGACAACAAGGGCGCCGCTACCGAAGCGTACCCGTACAACCCGAACGGCTCGCCGGAAGGCATCACCTCCGTCACCACGCCAGACGGCCGCTTCACCGTGCTGATGCCGCACGCTGAACGCGTGTTCCGCAGCGTGCAACAGTCGTATCACCCTGAAGCATGGGGCGAAGATTCGCCATGGATGCGCATGTTCAGGAATGCACGGAAGTTTGTGGGGTAATTAGTTCGCTTGCAGGGTAGCGCTGGAGTTCAAGGCGCTGCTGCTGGAGTAGGAATGAGAAAGCCGCTGTCGGGAGATAGCGGCTTTTTTTAGTGGGAAATTTATTTATAGCTATATATTTTGATTGTGAAAATTAAAATTGGAAAAATTTATTCTTCTTCAAATTTTCCGTCGATCAATTCATCGATCGGCGACTCTTCATTTTCGTTTGATATATTAGTGGTTGCTAAATATGAAAAAGAATACATGCCCGGAGGCAATTTCGTGCCAAGTATAGTCGATCCAAGGTGTATGTTGAAATCATGTTTTGTTCCAGTGCCTGCGCCAATCCTACTTGCTGGGAGTTCTGGAGGATGAGACAGTAGACTCACTTGCAATTTTGGAACTTCACTTAGTTTTGGTTCAAAGTGTCCGCTTGCCGTAAAATTGGAAACGCTACGCATTAATTCAATGGTTAGGATGCCGCGATTTTTAATGGTTTCATTTTCGTCAATTTTCTGTGAGTGAAATTGGACCGCTGTTAAATGTTCATCTCTTGATTTGTTCATTAGCCGAATTTCTTCCAGTGCAATTTCATTTATTGGTTTGTGCGCGCGTTCTAGTGATGTCTTTAAGAAATTCTCTGTTTGATATATCAATACACGTTGCCCTGATATTTCCATTGACTCTATTAGGAGTTCTGGTCTTGGACCAGTTGTTTTTCCTGATATCCGCTCCCACCAATCATCACTAGTCTCGGATGTGACGAGAATGATAGGAAGTTCTTGATTCTTCGCATGTTCAAGAATTTGCTTCCATAAGTAAAAATCGCCATATGGACGGTCACCATCTTTTTCTTTATCTAAATAACCGGGAGGAATGGTATTTATTTTTCTGAATTCAGCTTCTTTCTTAATATTATCCATTTCTTCTTCTTTGAAATCATTGCCAATGGAGTTGTTAAATACGTCGGCAATTTGTTCCAATAAAGAGTCTGACTGAAGAAATTTAGGATATATCTCTTTTGCTTCAGCTATTTTTTTCTTGGCTAAATCAATTGCTGTTTTTGTTGCGATTTGAAGGTCTCCAGCAATTTCAGTAGGTATAATTCTATTGCCTTTTAGATTTGAAATTGTACTATTTAATATTTTCTCAAGACTTTCCGTTTCCTCATGCGCCTGCTTGAATGTTTTTTCGGCTGAAATAATAACTTTTGTTCTATTTCTTAAAAATTCAATGGAGGCCTGGTGAGAAAGCCATTTTTCACCTTTGAAATCCATAATGCTTTGAAGAAGGCTGTCTCTTGTACTTTTATGATATCGATATAGATCAAGTAACACATTTGTGTCAACTGTAAGTATGCCATTTTCCCATATTTTCGTCATTTCTTCTGTGCTAGGCTTGAAGTACCACTTGAATTTATTTTTCATTTTTCTCTTTCAGTTAGTTTTGTTGAAATATTTACGAATAAATCTATAAAATTGATTGATGAAAAGATTTTGTGAAGAATTGAATATTCACAACCCTTTCGCCACCCCCACAATCACCACCGCCGACGGCACCAGCAAAAACTGCGCAATCAGCGTTCCCGCCAATCGGCTCCCCACCAGCCACACCACCGCGCGTCGGAATTGCGATTCTTCGATCTTTCCTTCGATGACGTCATCCGTCATGCCCGACATGTGCGGGTCGATGAAGATGGCCATCATGATGGTGGCGCCGCCGTTGATGATCGATGAAAGCGTGCTGGAGGTGACGCGCACGCTGGGGTCCAGCACGCCCGCGTATAACGCCGCGAAGACGCCCACCGTCCACAGTGCCGTGGCGATGACGTTCATGGCTGTCATGGAAATAGATACGCCTGATTTTTCGCGCAGGCCCGTGACGTTGGCGGGCTTGGGCAGGCTGGCGGAGGTCTTCAGGTAGGACAAGCCGCCCTTGAAGACGGCGTGCAGCAGCAGTTTCGGCACCGACCTGTACACCTGGAAGTGTTCGACGGCGCGGCAGAAGGCGCGCTGGAAGGTGGGGATCAGGATTGCGCCGAGTATGGTCGCCAGGCTGGCGGAGAATAGCAGCCAACGGAAGTCTATCAATAGCGTGCTGGCGGCGACATGCTGGTCTATGCCCGTTTCCACCCGCTTGGCCAGGAACGGTCCCAGGAAGGAATTCGACGTGCGCGACAGCAGCATCAGAATGCTGAACAGGGCCAGCGATACGGCGATGCGCCGGGTGCGGATGCCGGCGATGCGCACGGAGTAGGCGAGGGTGCCGATGATGTGGATGATGAACGTCAGTGCGCAAATCAACAGCAATTGCTTATCCATTACAACCTTGCAGTAAAGAAAATGTCATTCCATGCTGCCATGGAGTTACTTATTTTTCAACTGCAAATTAGATAAGCATGACGGTTCTCGGCTTTTTCAGTCCATGGTTGTGCATGGACACGCAGCGGCGTCTGTCGCGCTCTTCAGTGAGCGCTGGATTCCCTGGCTGAATGGAGGAAATAATGTAAAAAATAAATATTTTGAATTTGTGAATATTGGTGAATATTTAGCAATATCAAACGGTGCAGAATCAGGCATCGCATCTTTTGTAAATTCAACAATTCTTCATAGGCATCGTCTGATCCCGCCCGCAAGGCGAGGACGGCGGCACTGCAGCAGCAAGATTCTTAACCGACTTTCGCAAGCAGCGCTTGCATGAGGAGAATTGATGATGACGCCATATCCCGATGATGCCCTGCATCTGACTTCCGAGTGGTTCATTTTGCCCGGCTGCGAGGCGCAGGTGGAGCAGGCGCTGGCCGTGCTGGTGCAAGCCGTGCTGTCGCAGGAACCCGATACGCTGGCTTATCTCGTGCACCGCCCGCGCGCGGCGCCTTCCCGCCTGCAGTCGCTGCCGCCGGGCAGTCCCCAATCCCTGCTGTTTTTTGAAATCTATCGCAACGACGCCGCGTTCTTGCGGCATGTGAACGGGCCCGTATTCCAGGCATTCGTCACCGAGCACGGCCACTTGTTTATTGGCTCCGAGGGGCGGCCCTTTACCACGGTGGCCTTTCTCTCGCAGGTCAACGGTTTTGTGCGCAGCGCGCCTGTCTAGGGCGCATGGCGGCCCGGCTATCGATTTTGTCGTCGTCCCTCAACTGGAGAAAGTCATGCAAAAAATTGCAATGTTGATATTATGCGCTGGCATGTGTGCCAATGCCGCCGCGCAAGCCATCGATCCCTTCGCCAATTCGCAGCTGCCGCCGCCCGCCGGCTATAGCGGCCCCGTGTTTGCCTTGAGCCATGCCTACCCGGCTGGCCAGGCCGTCCCGGCGATGCCATGGCGCGCGGCCATCAGCAATGGCCAGATCACGACGGCGAATGCCGGTGCCTATGCCGAGGCGTTGAAGGCATCGATCGGGGCGGACATGCGCGTCATGTTGCTCGACTACAAGAACTGGAACGCCGGCGAGCGCGGCTGGTACAACGAGCCGTGGATGGGCGCGACCTCGGTGGCGAAAAAACGCGCGACCATGCGTGAGCCCCTGCGCGGAATGTATGTGGGGACGGCCGAGCTCGATGCCGACCTGTTCAAGGCCAGCGGCCTGAAACGGCCGATCACCACCTATGTGCTGACGTATTATGACAAGACGGCCGCCGTGACGCTCAACAAGGTGTGGGGGGCGACGGCGCAGGAGCCCAACCTGACGGCGCAATCGACGCAGTTTGCCGAAGGCTCGGTGATCATCAAGGCCGCGTTCATCACGGCGGGGCCGACGCTCTGGCCGGTCATGCAGGGCACCGTGTCCTGGCCCGTGTATGTGAGCGTCAATGCCACGCTCCCCAAGCCACCCACGGCGCCGGCGTTGACCAATACGTATCTGATGCAGTTCGACATCATCGTCAAGGACAGCGTGTCCGCGCCGAAGACGGGCTGGGTGTTTACCACGCTGGTCTACGATGCGCGCGCGGCAATAAGCGGCGACATCTGGGACAAGATGGTGGTACTGGGCGCTCAATGGGGCAACGATCCGCAGGCCAGCGACCCCGCCATACTCAAGCCGGTGCTGCAGGAAAACTGGATGAACCCGAAGGCGCCCGCCTACGGCAGCGCCACCCTGGGCTGGGGCGGACGCCTTTCCGGCCCCAACGATGGCGCGATGAATAATATCGCCTATCCGGAAGGGAAGAAACCCACCCTCAAATACGCGCGCAACGGGCAAAGCTCGTCCTGCATGAGTTGCCACAGTTCCGCGCAATGGAACGTGGCCAGCCATTCCATGCCATCGTTCCTGTTGCCGATACTCAACTCCGGCTCCATCCAGCGGCCCGCACCGCAGAACGGCGCCGATTTCACGCTCTCGCCGGCGCCCGGTTCGGCGTTATGGATGAAATGGTTTCAAAACCGCAAAGGCGACGTGCCGATGGATGCCGGCAGCATCGCGGGCGACTTCGATATGGTGCTGACCTTTAAATCGTTGCCGAACTGGTACTCGTCGACCCAGACCCCGGGCGTGGCGCACACGCTGATGAATTTCGACCTGCGGGGCAAGCGCCTGCCCGGCAAGGAGGCCGAGTAACACCGGTGCCAGGGCAGGTCCATGCTTGCATTTAAGGCATGTGCCCTCATTTGGGTGGGAGTGGCAGCGCAGCGCTGCCGCACCTACACCAACCCGGAGGTACACCATGAGTTTCGATTCCTTTCTGTCCAAACTGAAGACCAAAGCCAGCGAACTGAAAACGGAAGCCCTGAAGTACAAGAACAAGGATTTCCTCAACGCCGCGATGGCAGGCTCGGCCCTGATCGCCATGGCCGACGGCGGTGTCAGCGCGGAAGAGAAGCAGAAGATGGTGAAATTTATTGAAAGCAATGATGCGCTGTCGGTGTTTACCACCACGGACGTGATCAAGGCTTTCCAGGAGTATGTCGGGCAGCTGGAATTCGACAAGGATATCGGCGAAGCCAAGGCGTATCAGGCACTGGGCAAGATGAAGTCGAATGTGGAGGCGTCGCGCCTGCTGGTGCGCATGATCATCGCGGTCGCTTCGTCGGACGGTAATTTCGACGCCAACGAGCAGCGCGTGGGCAGCAAGATCGCGCGCGAGCTGGGCTTGACTCCTGCGGAGTTCGAGTTGCAGTAAAGCCGGGCCAGCCGGCCCCGGCTGGCTAGATTAACTCTTGTCCCACCACGGCGGCGTGCCCGACGACCAGGGGCACGCCATGTCCACTTCGCGAATCCTGTAGCGGATCTCGATCACCTGGCCGGGGCTGAAGGGACCGCGTTTCCAGTCGCCGGAATCAAAGACGTAGCCTTTGCCCTTGATGCAAAGACTGGTCGGATTGTTGCCGATGGGACCGGTCGAGTGCAGGGTGACGCGCACTTCGCCGTTGGCGTCCAGCGGGGCGTCGCCGCCCGTGAACAGTGCATCCGAGCCGATGTCGCAGACAGTGGTGCTGCCTATCTTGCTGCAGTGCTTGATATACGTTTGCTGGCGCGCATTGGCCAGGTAATCGTCATGCCGCATCGGCTTGCCGTCGTCATAGGTAAAGCGCAGGACGACTGGCGTGGGTTCGCTGGCAGGATGGCGCGTGGTGCTGGTGCAGGCGGCGCTGACCAGGGCCAGCAAGGGCCACGCCAGCAGGCGCAGGCCACGCAGTAGTGCTGCTCTCGGTTTACTGTCTGACATATGCATTGTGCTCATCTATTTTATCTACTTACTACATTCCAACAAATGTGGCGACGATGATACCATCGCCACGCCTGCGCACGTTACGCTGGCCGGTCTGGTCCGCTGGACTAGAACGCCATTGGGTTGTTTTTCCATTTTGCCCAGGTCATCGTTGGATCGGAAGGAAAGTTTTTCAGAATCCGTCGTTCGCCCTTTTTTTTCAGCGCGGCATTGCTGTTCCAGGCCTTGCCGCCACCGAGCCTTACCCCGGCGTGGATGGCGGCGATGCTCAATTTGTCTATCTGGAAGTCTTGCATGGCAAATTTGAAAATCATATCTGCTTGTTCTCGTGAAACAGGTTGCTCCCAGTAAAGATAGTCATGCACGATCGCCGGATAGGTATACAGGCCATCCGGTGGGAGCAAGGACCAGAAAGCGCGCGGAATGCTGGCAAAATCGGTGACAAATCCGATGGGTGCGTTGACGCTTGGGTATTGCTTTTGGCCTGGATTGGGGGTCCAGCCTATGTCCTTCATCAAGAAATAGGTGGGGTCAGCAAAGCGGCCTAGGTGCATACTATTCGTCGCGGCCTGCGGCGATTTCAAGGCCTTGGCTATCCATTTGTCCATGGCGGTACGGTCGCTATATGTATCGGCCGGTAAACTCATTGATGCATGAACATTTACCGTTGTCTGGAATGCATAAGCACCTGCCATTTTCAGCATGGTACGTCTGGAGATATACATAATTTCACCTTTCAAATGTCTGCTTGATGGAATTTCCGACCTAGTGGCTCTGCAGGACCAAGAATATTTTTTTCTTGATGACTTCATTTAACCTTGCCAAGTAGTCCTGAACATCGCTTCGCAAAGAGTCCGAACAGTTGTCTATGCCGGTGAAGGTCAGCATCACACTGCCAAAGTCCGATGCCACGTCTTTCATCGGAAGAACAAGGAAAGAGTACACCGCTACGGCACCCGAATTTTTTTCGGTGCAAGCGGGTTGATGCGTATTGAATACCATCAGGATATTTTCGCCTACCTGTATTTGGTTTCTTTTATCTACGCCAAAAGCCATTTTTTTATCTGCCTCTTCAATTATCTTCTTGCGCGTCAATCCAATTTTTGTGAAATCCTCATCTCTGATAAGAGTAAATTTCTCATTTATGAGAGAACTGGATATATTCTTCTGAATGTCATCAAGTATGGCTATTTTTTTCGTTATCGGAATGTCTGTTTCTGATTGTTTTTCGAGATCATAGTCGATTGATTGGATAAGGAGTCGCAGATGTTTTTTTCGTAATTCCGAATTAATTTCTTTATCGTAGTCATCATGTTTTTTTATTTCAATTGTCCATTTCCCTATCTTCTTTTCATTGACTGCAGATTGCTTCTGAGTAGGTGAAATATTGAAGCTAATATATTCAATGGCATCTGGAATATCGGATGTAATGGAAGCATCCGTCCTTGCATAGCCGTGTTGAATAATGCTATCCGTTTTACGGCCATCTCCGATGAATGTGGTAAATCCGAATTCAAATTTTGCGATAAAAGTTAATACTTTCGGAAAGGCGACATATGGGGTAACGGAACTATTGCCATTTGAAACCTTGCATTGCGAGGCTGCGGCAAGATAATCCTGTACCATTGTCGCCCCCTTCCTCTCGTAGTCTTGTTTGTAGGCAGTGATATCCTTGAGTCTGGCACGCCGAAAGCATGTCATTGCACCATTGGCAGGTGTGCTATATCTGAAGCAGGCGAAGTCGCTGAGCAAATCGACGGAGGTACTTTTCAGTAGGCACAATTTTGACTGTTTGCCACCTGCGCGTTGCATCAGCGTATATTCCAGATTACGTTGTGGTAACTTGCACTCATCTGCCGCAGGCAACGCTCCCTTTTTTAATTCATTTACAACGCTTGCGATATCCTTGCACTCGCTTAGTACACCCAAATTTATTTCCGCATAGGCTAGTGTGTACACGGATGCTGTTGCAAGTAGTGCGAGGCCGCGCAGTACTGTCAGAGGTCTAGAAAAATTTCGCATATATATTCCTTTGGAAATCAAGTTCGATTTCTGACATGTTTATTTCTTCTTTTTTTTCAAATACGCCAAGTCGGAATGCAGAAATACGTTCGTCTGGTCTGCCATGTGCCAATTCCGAAGATTCGAAATAAAGTCCGGTGAGTAATATGTTTTGTTCGAATTTTTTGAGGTCCATATTTTTGAATAGTCGTGAAAACATGACGCCAGTCATATAATCTGCGGCTAGCTCAATGCGTTTTGATCGGTATTTTTTTGAAAGCGCAAGCGAACCTCCTGCGTTTTTCATTTGCAGAACATGTGATAGCTCGTGCAAGGTCGGAGCAAGAAATTTTTCCTTATCTATTTTGTATGAAATAATATATTTTTTATCACTGCGATCATCTGGCATCGCAAAGAATCGTCCAATTTCACATCCTCGAAAACTTAACTCGCTCATGTTGATATTTAATAGTGAAATGGCTATTTTTATATTTTCGTTGTTGGCCAGATCAATGGGGTCCGCGGCGGGACACGGAGTTTGACGGCTGGGAGTGCCAGATACCGTCACTGCGTAAAGACAATTGGATTGATTGCCGTCTGGCCAAGAGTTCGCCGACATGGATGTGGCTGATAAGGTGGCTATAGCGATAAATTTTACTTTATTTAACATGATTTATTTCTTGCAATGTCCGTATTGCTAAGTGGCTTTACATAATTTTTTCAGAATGGAATTTCATGTTAGTAAATATGAATAGTGACGGCATTTATGTTTGTTGTTTTCATGATATGGATCAATCCGGTATTGTTCTCTAATAAGAACAAATGTCGTGAAAATTTTCGTTCCATTTGTTAATGCGAGTTAGATCAGACGCTGATGGTGAAACACGATGTGTTCTTCCAGCAGTAAGCGTTGCCTCTGACTGGCCAATAACTCACATGTTTCTCTTTATGCTGTGAGTGCTAAATGATGCCGTTGATGTGCCCGCATTGTTTCCCGCATCCTGGTGGATCTTGGCGATCAGTTGGCCCTGTCGCGCCGTGCCGGTCTTGTCGTAGATGTGGTGCAGATGCGTCCTGACGGTGTTGATGGAGACGCCCGTATCGGCGGCGATGCGGTCGATGGCGGCGCCTTGCGCCAGCGCCTGGGCCACCAGCGCTTCGGCTTGCGTCAGGTCAAACAGCTGTTGCAGCGCAGGGACGGCGATGGCCGGCGCCTGCGGGTCGCGCGCCAGCACCAGGGCGCATGGGCGCTGGGTGGACTGGCCTTGTGGCGGCTGGAAGGGCGCCACCGTCAGGCACAGGTCGGGTGCGCCCGGGCGCGGCAGGCGCACGGCGCTGGCGATGGGCGCGGCGACCCGCTTGCCCTGGCCGGTGCCGATGGCTTGCCGCACGGCTTGCGCCAGTTGCGGCAACGCGCACCAGCGGGGGCTGCCGCCAGCCGGGCAATGCAGGCTGCGTTCCAGGCCGGGACCGAACAGGGCCAGTGCGCTGGCGTTGGCGTAGAGCACGTCGAGCCGGCTATCTACCAGCAGCACGGCCGTGTCGAGCGCATCGAGCGCCGCGCGCGTGGTGCGCTCCTGCATGCCGCTCTGCGCCAGGCGGGAGCGGATGCGCAGGGCGCGCTGCAGGTGCGGCAGCAGCACTTGCAGTTGCGCCTGCACCAGTGGGCTGTCCGCAAACGGCCCCTGCGTGCGCTGGCGATGCACACCCAGCTGGGCAGATTCCCCGGGCGCCATGGGCAAGATCGCGCAGATGACGTGGTAAAGGTCGTGCGGGCGGCAAAAGTCGGCATAGAATTCCGTGCGCTCGAAATCGCGCGGACGAATGTGCTTCGCGCTGTCGTGTACCTGGCCCACGCCCAGGCGGTATGCCAGTTTCGCCCAGATATCGTGCTGCCAGTAATACGCTTCATACGCGCTGGTAGCCTCCTTGCCGAAGTGGCCTGCAGGATTGAGCAGCTGCGCGCCGCTGTCGCTTTCCAGGATCAGGATGGTTTCACTGGCGCCGCCGCACGCATCGGCCAGGTCGCGGCACAGCTGCGGCCACAGCGCATCATCGAGCGCCGCGTCATACAGGCGGGCGATCAATGCCTGCTGCTGCGCTGTCATCGGCATGTCCATGGCGTCCGCCAGTTCGTGCCACGGTCAGCGGCCTGGAAAGCCCAGCGTGGCCAGATGCTCGCCCTGCGCGCTGCCATCGGCCAACTGGCGTGCCGGCACCACCATCACCAGCTCGCCGCCGACGCTGCCATCGTCGTGATGGTCGATGCGCACTTTCAGCAGGCGGTCCAGCGCGACGAAGGCATTGCGGCCCGTGGCGACGATGCGGTGTTCGGGCTGGTTGCCGATGCGTGCATACATGATGCTGCCGGCGCGGCGCAGCTGCAGGGTGTCGCCATTCGACAGGTCGTAGGCGCCCACAAATTGCTGGAAGTCTTCGCGCAGCATGTGGCGGGGCTGCGCCGGCACGTCGATGCGCAGCGAGTGGCCCGGCACGTCCACGGTCTTATCTTGGGGCAGGGTTTGCGCGCTCGCCGCCAGGCAGGTGACGGACAGGCCCAGCAATGTGCTCAGGATGATGGTTTTCATGATGTCGACCCTCGATGGTTGAGTGCCCCTGGCGCGTGGCCCGGGCGGGCGGGCGTGAGGCTGGAGCCAGTCTAGGCAAGGGTGCTGCGCGGCGCATCATTCATCCGAATGAGATGGGGATTGATATTTTGCGGGGTGCGGCGAAGTAGGTCGTAATAAATTATTGTGATTTCTGACTTCCATAACCGGCGCTCTGCGGTGTTGCCCGCTGCTAGCAGTGCTCGCACTGCGTCGCAGCGGGCGCCTTGCAGAGCCTCCGGTTCTGTTCGTCATAACTTCACAATAATTTCCCACGACCTACTTAGCTGGAATGGCCACAGGGCCATCCGGGCATTCATCAAGTTAGGCCAGATTTTGGCGTCAGGCAAAGTCGACCAAGGCGCCGCGTCCTCAAAAATCTTTCATCAGCGCAATCTCGCGCGGCAAGTCGCGGCGCGTGATGTAAGATTCGCATTATGTCCGATTTCACATTTACCGATTGCCCATGAGTTCAATAATGATCCCCGACGTCGCCCTGGTCGACAATACCGAACAACGCACGCCGCTGGTGCTCGTGCTGGACTGTTCCGGCAGCATGGCGGGCGAACCCGTCTCCTTGCTGAACGAAGGCCTGGCCTTGCTGGAACAGGAACTCAAGTCCGACGTGATCGCCGCCAAGCGCGTGCGCATCCTGGTGATTCAATATGGTGCCCACGATGAAGCCGTGGTGGCCAGCAACTGGTGCGACGCCATGGATTTCACGGCGCCCCGCCTTGAGGCGAACGGCACCACGCCGACCGGCGCGGCCGTCGAACTGGCGCTGGCGGAAATCGAGCAGGAAAAGCAGCGTTTCCGCGCTGCTGGCGTGGCGTACACGCGGCCATGGCTGTTTTTGATGTCGGATGGCGCGCCGACGGACCAATGGCAGCATGGCGCCGAACAGGCGCGCGCGGCCGAGCAGGCGAATAAAGTGGCGATCTTCCCCATCGCCGTGGGCGACAACGCGAATATCGAGACCCTGGGGCAGTTTTCCAGCCGTGGCGAGCGGGGCGTGAAGCAGCTGAAGGGCTTGCAGTTCCGCGAACTGTTCCTGTGGCTGAGCGCCAGCATGCAGGTGGTGTCGCAGTCGCGTCCCGGCGCGCAGGCGCAGCTGGCTTCGACGGACGGCTGGTCCGTCGTCAGCACCTGACTCATGGCTGCAGTACTGAATACCTGGCGCGTGTTCGGCGCCTCCGTCACGGGCAAGGCGCACCTGGATAAAGCCATCCCTTGCCAGGACGCGCACGCGCATGCCGTCGTGAACGACGTGCTGGTGGCCATCGTCTGCGACGGCGCCGGTTCGGCCAGACTCAGCGAGCAGGGCGCGCAGTTTGTCGCAGCGCAAACCGTGCAAGCGCTGGCCGGGCGGCTGGAGCAGGGCGCCACCGTGCAGGATTTGCATGACGGCGCGCTGGCGGGCACCCTGGCGCAGATCCGCGCCGCGCTCGACGACATCGCCCACGCCGCCAACGCCACCCTCGATGACTACGCCAGCACGGTCGTCGGCGTGGTCATGGGGCAAGATGCCGGCTTCTTCTTCCACCTGGGCGACGGCCTGGGCGTGGCGCAGCTGAGTGACGGCGGCGAACTGATCTCGCTGCCCGCGAATGGCGAATACGCCAACGAAACATATTTCATCAGTGGCGAGCGCTGGCGCGAACAGTTGCGCCTGTTGCCGATTCCCCAGTCCGTGCGCGGCGTGGTGCTGATGTCGGACGGCTGCATGCCCTTTGCCATGAGCAAGAACAATGGTTCGCTGTATGCGCCGTTCATGGATGCCGTGCAAGGCTATCTGCGCACGGTCGACAGCGTTGAACTGGGCAATGCGGCGCTGGCGTCCACCCTGGCCGACCCGCGCACGCACCAGATCACGGGCGACGACAAGACCCTGCTGCTGGCCTTGCGCGCATGAACCGGAAGCAGGGAGTCACGCCCGGTCTGAGTCCGGGCGGCAAGATCTGGCTGGATAAAGTCCGAACGCTGGTACTGGGCAAACTGATCAAGAGCGGCGGCGCGGGCAGCGTGTACCTGCTGCCCGGCGCGCCCGCGCAGGTCGCCAAGCTGTACCACCCGCACCTGGACCGGGCCGCCAACCGGCGCAAGCTCGAAGCGATGCTGGAATTGTCGCCCGAGCTGCCCGACCAGCTGGAAAACGGCAAGCGCTACGTGCAGATCGCCTGGCCGCAAGCGGCCGTGTTTGACGGCCAGGGCGGCTTCGCCGGTTTCGTCATGCCTTTGCTGGACATGGCGCAGACGGCCGAGCTGGAACAGATCATGCAGGAGCGGCAAGCGCGCGCGGCCGGCCTGCCCACGGGACTCGGTCCCAAGCTGACCCTGGCGGCCAACCTGGCCGCCGTCATCGACGCGCTGCACCAGCAGCAGCATTACGTGGTCGATTTAAAGCCCGTGAACCTGCGCTTTTACCGCGATTCGCTGTACATCGCCATGCTCGATTGCGACGGTTTCAGCATCCAGGGCCATGCGGAGCGTTTTCCTGCCGAGCAATTCACGGCCGACTACCTGGCGCCGGAATTCCAGCGCAAGGGCATGCCGGCGGGCACGGAAATGGCGCAAGACCGCTTCGCCCTGGCCGTCATCATCTTTCAGTTGCTCAACTTCGGCATCCACCCGTACAGCGGGCGGCCCGGCAATGCGCAAGTGGCGACCGATATTCCCGGGCGCATCCGCGACGGCTGCTATGCGTATGGCGTCAAACGCCACAAGCAGCTGGCGCCGAATGCCACCAGCGGCCATGCGCTGATGCCGCCCGAACTGCGCGCCATGTTCGACCGCGCGTTTTCCCAGTCGCCACAATCCCAGCGGCCGTCGGCGGCGGACTGGGCGCAATTGCTGCGCGGCTATGCGCAGCGCAGCGGCGGCAAGTTGGTCATTTGCGCCGCGAATCCCGAACACCAGCATTTTGCGGGCCACGGTTGCGCCGCTTGCGCGCGCGACAAGGTCATCGTCGCGGCCGGGCAGGCGTCCGTGCAAGCGCAGCAGATGCAACTGCAACAGCCATCGTTGCCGCAGCCGCGCAGCGCGCGCGGCGCGCACCATACGGCGCCGGGCCAGGCGCCGGTCTTCATCCCCGTGGCGGGCAGCGGCGGCATGACGGGCAAGGGCTGGGCCGTCGTGGTGCTGCTGATCGTGCTGTTCCTGATCGGCTTTACGGCCTGGACCTCGTCGCCCGATGAAGCCAAGGCCAAGGCCGCGATGCAGGCGCAAGCCGAGCAGGCGGCTGGCCTGGAAGTATTTGGCTGGCGCCCGCGCAAGGCGGCCGGTTTCCAGCCGTCCGATGCGCGCAAGGCCGTGCACAGCCTGTCGCAAGCGGTCGGCAAGGGCGACGACGACGCCGTCACGCGCGGCTTGCAGCTGCTGTACCGGGCCGGCGAGGACAAGTCTTCGGGCTACCGCGGCGACCCTACGCGCGCGCGCCTGCGTACCACCTTGATGGAAGGCCTGGGCGCGATGCCTGGCTACTCCCCCGAATTGGCGTACACCTATCTTGACCAGTTGCAAGCCGATCCGCGCGACTATCTGGCGGCGGCGGCCATGGGCCGCATGCACCTGAGCCTGAACGAACCGCAGGCGGCGCGCCAGTATTTCGAGCAAGCCGTGTGGGCCCGCCCCACCGATGGCGTGGCCTGGCTGGGCATCGCGGCCACGGCCCTGCTGCGCGGCGGCGACGAGCGCGATGCCGTCAACATGGTGGCGCTGGCGCAACTGACGGCTTACCGGTATGCCGTGCAGAACGCCTTGCCGACGGAACCGGGCGAATCGGCCGACAATGGCGTCGCCCGCACGATGCAGCGCATGGACCTGAACGCCAAGGTGCTGCGCCTGGCTCAGGGGTGGGATTACCAGAAGCGCTGGGACAAGGCGCTGGCCGATGGCGCGCTGCTGGCGACCAGGCTGAAGGCCTTGCCGCCTTTGCGCGACCAGGTCGCCGGCGTGCAGCGCGAGACGATGACAACGGTGACGTATGGCGTGCTTGATGAAAAAAATGCAACGGGTGAAAACCGCTTGACCCTGACCATTGCCGCCGACGGCACCCTCAGCTATGCGGCGGCCGAGTTGCCGATGGAACCCATGCTCAACAAGGTGCTGCTCGACAGCGTGAAGCGCTGGACCTACTTGCCGGCCGTGCAGCACGGTCAATTGCGGGATGCCAAGGTGGTGGTGCTGGTGCGCTACCGCAACGGCCGGGTCAGCTTCGTGCCGGCCGGTGTGGCCGCCACGACGGAAAATTAAAGGAATAGCATGAAAATCAAGACGATATGCGCCTTGCTGGGCGCCTCCTTGCTGTACTCAGGCATGGCGCAGGCGGACATCGTGCAGCGCCATGTGCTGGCAAGCATGGCCAGCGAACCCGACAGCGAAGGCGGCGACGTGTTCACGATTGCGGGCACGACGGCCTGCGGCGGCAAGCAGATCCGCATGGATGCGCGTTCAGTGAACCTGGACGAGGCGCCGTACGAGGCGCTGAAAGCCGAGCTGGCCCGGCGTATCCGCGACAAGACGCCCATGCTCGTCACCCTGAAAAAATGCCCGGAAGGCGGGAGCGTCCCCATCGTGCGCGAGATCGCCGCCTGCACGCCAGCCGCCTGCGCCGATGGCCGGGCGCGCCTGTACCTGCACGAACGTTTCTACCCCACCGAGCAGGAAAACGCACCGAATGTGCTGCTGTTACCCTTGCCGAAAGGCAAACTGCCAGGTACGTGGAAGGTGGACATTTATAGCGTGGCCGGGCACAAACTGCGCCTGTCGGGCCAGGTCAGCAAGGCCGATTATGCCTCCGGTGAACTGGTGGGCGGCTTTGTCACATATTACCCGAACGGCAAGATCGAGAAACAGGTGGCGCAGGACGGGCAGGGCTGGCAGGAGGGCGTCACCAGCCTTTATCGTGCCGATGGCAGGCTGGAATCGCGTGGCAGCTGGCGCCATGGCTTGCCGGAAGGCACGCATGAGCAATATCACGCCACGGGCAAGCTGCGCGAGACGAGCAGCTACCGCAGCGGCAAGCGCGTCGACGGTCCCGTGCAGACGTTTGATGAAAATGGCAAGCTGAGCACCAGCTACACTTTGCGCGGTGGAACGATGGAAGGCGAGATGCTCACGTACTTCCCTGATGGAAAAATCTCCAGCCGCGCGGAAATGCAGAACGGAAAGTTCAATGGCGTGAGCACGAATTATTATCCCGATGGCGCCGTGCGGGCCAGGATGACGCAGGTCAATGACCTGCCGACGGGCGAGGCGCTGGAATTCTATCCTGACGGCAAGGTGCAAAGCCGCCAGCAGTATGGCGACAAGGGCGGGCTGCTCAGCGTGCAGCGCTACAGCCCGCAGGACGTGCTGGTGCTGGAAAGACGCTGGGATGCGCAACTGCGCGAGCAGGGCACGTCGCGCTCGTGGTACGAAAGCGGCAAGCCCGAGCATTCTATTGACTACGTGAACGACCAGCGCGACGGCTGGCGCCGCAGCTGGCGCGAGGACGGCAGCTTGCTAAGCGAATGCCGGTATGTGGCCGGCAAGGCGCAAGGCGACTGCGGCGAAGCACCGCCAGCGCGGGAACTGTTGCGCAAGGAGCAAGCATGGCGCGCCTTGAATTGAATTGTCTGCTGGCGGCTTTGCTCTTGTGGCCGGCACTGGCCAGCGCCGAGATTGAGCAGCGGCAAGTAGTCACCGCGATCAAGGCGACGCCCGACGGCGATGTGCTGACCCTCGCCAGCGACAGCGGCTGCGGCGGCAGGCAGGTGCTGATGAATGCCGTTTCCGTGCGCCTGGATGAAGATCAATATGTTGCCATGAAGCAGCAATTGACCAAATTGATACGCGACAGGACGCCCTTGCTGATGCGTATCACATCCTGTCCCGCGCCAGGCAAGGTGGGAGGCGAAGCGGGAGCGCGCGCCATGCCCGAAGTTGGCAAGCTGGGCGGCTGCGAGCCGCAAGCCTGTGCCGATGGCAAGGCCCGATTGTACCTGAACCACAATCTGACGCGCGGCGAAGTCAAGGAACAGGCGCGCTATGCACTCGTGCTGCCACTGCCGCCCGGCAAGACACCGGGCACCTGGCAAGTCGAGATCTATCATGTGCGTGAAGGTGCACCGAAGCGGCTGATCGGCCAGGTCAACGACCCCGATTACCTGAGGGGCAAGCTGGTGGGCAACTACAGCATGTATTACCCGCATGGACAGGTCGAGATGCAGGTGGCGCGCGAGGGGCGCAGCGTGCAGGAGGGTGTGCAGACCCTGTATCACCCGGACGGCAAGGTTGCCATGCGCAATACGTGGCGCAATGGCGTGCAGGAGGGGGAGGAGCAGTCTTCTCACCAGAGTGGCAAGCTGATCGAGTCGCGCACCTATCGCAACGGCACCCGCGCCGATGGCCTGGTGGAAACCTTCGACCAGGACGGCAAGCTGCGCACGCGCATGACCCAGATCAAGGGCCAGACGGAAGGCGAGCTGCTGCTGTTCTATCCGGATGGCACCGTGGAAAGCCGCAGCCTGTATGTGAACGGCGTCCAGACGGGGCCGGGCACCAGCTATTTCCCGGATGGCAAGGTGCAGCGCACAACGAACTACGTTGACGGCAAGCCTGCGGGCGACAGCGTCGAGTATTACCCGGACGGCAAGGTGGCCGCCAAGCGCACGCACAGCGGTCATTACGTGCTGCGCAGCGAACAGCGTTTCAGCCGGACTGGTGTGTTGCTCGTGGACAAACTGTGGAATGCGGGCGGGCGCGAGGAGGGCGCATTGCGCTCATGGTATGCCGATGGCAAGCCGAGGCAGCTGATCGAATATGTCGATGGCGAACGCCAGGGCTGGACCCGGCATTGGCGCGCAGATGGCAACCTGGAAAGCGAGTGCCGCTATGTGGCGGACGAGCCGCAGGGCAAGTGCACCGGAAATTCAGCCAAGATGTCGTACACGGAGGATGGGATTGAGTTTGAGATGCCGGAGTTATAACCCAAAGCAAGGACTGGGGTCAGACCCTCAGGGTCTGACCCCGGCCTTTGCCGGGGTTCCATTGGGTCTGGCAAGGCTAGCGATGCGGCGGCGTCAGCACGCTGGCGATGGCTTTCGGTAACGTTTCCGGATAATCGCGGCTGAAGTGCAGGCCGCGGCTTTCGCGGCGGGACAGGGCGCTGTTGACGATCATCGAGGCCACGTCGACAAGATTGCGCAATTCCAGTAAATCGTGCGTGATGCGGAAGTTGCGGTAATACTCGTCGATTTCTTCCTTCAGCAGGGCGATGCGGTGCTGGGCACGTTCCAAACGCTTGGTCGTGCGCACGATGCCCACGTAATTCCACATGAAGCGGCGCAGTTCGTCCCAGTTGTGGGAAATCACCACCTCTTCATCCGCATCCGTGACGCGGCTTTCATCCCAGTCGGGCAGATACGGCGTGCCCAGCTTTTCCTTGCTTTCGATATCCTGCGCGCAGGCGCGGCCGATGACGATGCATTCCAGCAGGGAATTGCTCGCCAGGCGGTTCGCGCCATGCAGGCCCGTGCACGCCGTTTCGCCCACGGCGTACAGGCCCGGCAAGTCGGCGCGGCCCGCCAAATCCGTGACCACGCCGCCACACGTATAGTGGGCGGCAGGCACGATGGGGATAGGCTGCTTGGTGATGTCGATGCCCAGTTCCAGGCAGCGCGCATAGATGGTGGGGAAGTGTTCGATGAGGAATGCGGCCGGCTTGTGGCTGATGTCCAGGTGCACGTAGTCGAGGCCCCGTTTCTTGATCTCGAAGTCGATGGCGCGCGCCACCACGTCGCGCGGCGCCAGCTCGGCCCGCTCGTCGTGGGCCAGCATGAAGCGCGTGCCGGCTGCCACGCCCGCTTCGGGCGGCAGTTTCAGCAAACCGCCTTCGCCACGGATGGCTTCGGTGATCAAAAACGATTTCGCGTACGGGTGGTACAAACACGTGGGGTGGAACTGGATGAATTCCATGTTCGACACGCGGCAGCCGGCGCGCCAGGCCATGGCGATGCCGTCGCCGCTGGCCGTGTCGGGATTCGTTGTATATAAATACACTTTGCCGGCGCCGCCCGTGGCCAGCACGGTGTGCTCGGCGGCAAAGGTGTGCACCTTGCCTGTTTGCTCATCCTGCACGTAGAGGCCGTGGCAATGCGGTTGTGCGTTGCGCTGGGTCGGCTTCATGCCCAGCTTGTCGGAGGTAATCAGGTCGATGGCGCAATGGTGTTCGAACAGGCTGATGTTCGGGTGCGAGCGCACTTTTTCTTCCAGGGTCACTTGCACGGCATGGCCCGTGGCGTCGGCCGCGTGGATGATGCGGCGCTGGCTGTGGCCGCCTTCGCGGGTCAAATGGAAACCCAGTTCGGCCGAGGCATCGCGCGTAAATGGCACGCCTTGCTCGATCAGCCATTCGATGGCTTCGCGGCCGTGCTCGACGATGTAGCGCGTGGCGCTCTCGTCGCACAGGCCGCCGCCCGCGATCAGGGTGTCTTCGATGTGCTGCTGGTGGCTGTCGCCCGAGTCCAGCACGGCTGCGATCCCGCCCTGCGCCCAGTTGCTGGCGCCATCGAGCAGCGCGCGTTTGGAAATGATCGCGACAGTGCGCGTCTCAGCTAAATGCAGTGCAACCGATAAACCCGCCAGGCCACTGCCGACAATCGCTACATCAAATTTCATGACATTCATCTCTTTTAGGGGAAGCATACTATATGCCATTTCCCCTCATTCGGTAATGTGTTGAGATAAATTCTGCAAGCGAAAGATAGCTGGGGCCGTAGCTTGTGGCGCATCAATGTCTTCGCGGAACAGTTCGCCATCATGGCAAGACAGCCGCAGGAGGAACCATGATCCGCATCTTCAGCCATTATGTCTCGAAAACAGCGTTTATCCTGCTGTTGCTGGAAATCCTGATCCTGCTGCTGTCGGCCACCCTGACTTCGATGCTGTGGCTGGCGGACGGCGGCCGCGTGCTGCGCGTGGGCGAGATTTACCTGTCGTCGACGATCTTTGCGCTGGTCATCGTGCTGAGCATGAGCGCGCTGGGCATGTATCAGCACCGCTCGCGCGAAGACATCCGCAACACCTTATTACGCATCCTGCCGTCGTTCGCGCTGGGCTTTGCCGTGCTCAGCGTGCTGATACGCTTCATACCGTCGCTGCAGTTCGGGCGCGGCAGCGTGCTGATCTTCGGGCTGGGCGCCATCGGCGTGCTGTTGGCGCGCCTGGTGGTCTTCAAATCCTCGCAATCGGCGCTGATGGAAGGGCGGCTGATCCTGGTGGGCGGCGGGGCGCTGGCGCGCGAGTGTATGGACTTGGCAGCGAGCAAGATCGGTTTCCATCAGTTTACCGTCGTCGGCTGCATCGATGTGGCGGGAGAGCAATGCTGCGTGCCGGCCTCGGCCTTGCTGCCGGCCGAACCGTCACTGCTGGCCATGGCCCAGCGCCATGCGGCGCATGAGATCGTCGTCTCCGTCAGCGACCGGCGCAATGGTGCTTTTCCTGCCAAGCAACTACTGGAATGCGCGCTGGGCGGCGTCAAGGTGATCGACGCGGCCACGTTTTTCGAGCGCGAAGCGTGCCAGATCCGCATCGATTCATTGCAACCGAGCTATCTGATCTATGGCGGCGGCTTCGACCAGAGTTTTTTTCGCGCCGCCTCGAAGCGGCTGTTCGACCTGGCCGCCAGCAGCGTCATCTGCCTGGCGGCGCTGCCCGTGATGCTGGTGACGGCGATCTGCATCCGCCTGGAAGACGGCGGCCCCGTGTTTTACCAGCAGGAGCGGGTGGGACGCGACGGCTTGCCCTTCAATGTGCTGAAATTTCGCAGCATGCGCTGCGATGCCGAGCGCGACGGCAAACCCATCTGGGCGCTGACCAACGATGCGCGCATCACGCGCGTGGGCAATGTCATCCGCAAGCTGCGCATCGACGAGTTGCCGCAGATGCTCAATGTGTTTCGCGGCGAAATGAGTTTTGTGGGGCCCCGCCCCGAGCGCGCCTATTTTGTCGAGCAGTTGAAGGAACAGGTGCCGTACTACAACATCCGTCACAATATCAAGCCGGGCATCACGGGCCTGGCGCAAGTGCGCTACCAGTATGGCGCCTCCGTCGACGATGCCGTCAAGAAGCTGCAATACGATTTGTATTATGTAAAAAATAACAGCCTGTTCCTCGACTTGCTGATCCTGCTCGATACGGTACAGGTGGTGCTGTTTGGCAAGGGCAGCCGATGATACGGGCGCAATCGGACTGGCTGGCGGCGGCCGACGCGGCGGCGCTCAGCCATGGCCTGGCGTCGCTGGCCTTTTTCGTGCTGGCGCTGCTACTGATCAGCAACTGGCGCGCGCGGCAAAATGTGCGCGCCTTGCTGGTGGCTTGCCTGGCGACGGGCGGCTGGGCCACGGGCACGGTGGTGCTGGTGCTGCTGGGGCAGCGCATCGCGCTGGCCGGCGATGCGCTGGAATTGCTGCGCACCCTGGCCTGGCTGGTGTTTTTGCTGCTGCTGATCGAACCGTCGCGGCCCCGCTTGCGCCTGGTGCTGGCCGGGATCGCCCTCACGGCGCTGGTGCCGGCGTTGTCCGCGCTGGCCTCGTCGTGGCTGGCGCTGCCTTTGCCGGCGCGCATCATCGCCAGCGTCAGCCGTTTGCTGCTGGCCGTGCTGGGCATGCTGCTGGTGGAACAGTGGTATCGCAACACGCCGCCCCTGAAACGCTGGGGCATCAAGTTCGCCTGCCTGGGCGTGGGCGGCCTGTTTGCCTACGACTTTTATCTGTACAGCGATGCCTTGCTGTTTCGCGCAATCAACGACGACATCTGGGCCGCGCGCGGCATCGTCGACGCCCTGTGCGCGCCGCTGCTGGCCGTCTCGGCCGCGCGCAATCCGGGCTGGGCGCTGGGCCTGTCCGTCTCGCGCCAGATGCTGTACCGCTCGGCCGCCTTGCTGGGCTCGGCCATCTACCTGCTGGCCATGGCGGCCAGCGCCTATTACCTGCGCTATTTCGGCGGCACCTGGGGCTCCTTGATGCAGATGGCCTACCTGGGTGGGGCGGCCCTGCTGCTGGCGGGCGTGCTGTTTTCCGGCAGCCTGCGCGCCAAGCTCAAGGTCACCATCAATAAGCATTTTTACAATGCCATCTTCGATTACCGCGAAGAATGGCTGAGATTTACACGCGCCTTGTCCGAAGATGGCCCGGCCTTGGGCGAGCGCACGATACAGGCCATGGCGCAACTGGTGGAAAGCCGCGCCGGCGCGCTGTGGATCTTGCGCGAGCAGGGGCAGTTTGCCCCGGTTGCCAGCTGGAACTGGCCACCGAGCACGTGGAGCGAGCCGGCGTCCGGCCCCCTGTGCCAATTCCTGGAGGCAAGACTATGGGTGATCGACGTGCCCGACTGCCAGCGCAACCCGCTCCAGTACGGCGGCTTGCAGTTGCCGCCCGCGCTGCTGGCGCTGCCCGATGTGTGGCTGCTGGTGCCGTTGATGCTGCATGGCCAGCTGTTCGCCTTTGTCGCGCTGGCGCGGCCCCGCACGCGTATCGGCCTGAACTGGGAAATCCGCGACGTGCTGAAAATTGCCGGCAGCCAGGCCGCCAGCTACCTGGCGCACCGCGAATCGCTCGATACGCTCACGGTGGCGCGCCAGTTCGACTCGTTCAACCGCATGTCCACCTTCATCGTGCACGACTTGAAAAACCTGGTGTTTCAATTGTCGCTGCTACTGAGTAATGCGGAAAAGCACCGCGCCAATCCCGCGTTTCAGGAAGACATGCTGGGCACGCTCGACCATTCCGTGCAGAAAATGAAGACTTTGCTGCAAAAGCTGGCGCGCGGCGAGGCGCCGGAAGCGCCAGCGCCGCTGCTGCTCGATGGCTTGCTGCGCCAGGCCGTGGCCGCCAAGGCCAGCCTGGCGCCGGCGCCCCGGCTGGAAATCGTCGATAGCGAGCTGACGGTGCTGGCCAACCGCGCGCGCCTGGAACGCGTGCTGGGCCATTTGATCCAGAACGCCATCGAGGCCACGGCCAGCGATGGCAAGGTGGACGTGCGGCTGCGGCGCGAGCATCGCACGGCCGTGGTCGAGCTCGACGATACGGGGCAGGGCATGAGCGAGCAATTCATCCGCGAGCGCCTGTTCAAGCCGTTCGACACGACCAAGACGGCGGGCATGGGCATCGGCGTGTTCGAAAGCCGCGAATACCTGCGCGAAGTGGGCGGCAGCCTGGAAGTGCGCAGCGAACCGCAAGTGGGCACGACGTTCCGCGTGATCCTGCCGCTGCACGCGGCCTAGCAAAGGAGTGCCATGGGCAAACAGAAATTGCTGGTCATCGAAGACGATCCCGGCCTGCAAAAGCAGCTGCACTGGAGTTTCGACGGCTATGAAGTCTTGCTGGCGGGCGAGCGCGAGGCGGCGCTGGCGCTGGTGCGGCGCCATCAGCCGGCCGTGGTGACGATGGACCTGGGCTTGCCGCCCGACCCGGACGGCGCCACGGAAGGCCTGGCCACCCTGCAGCAAATCCTCGCGCTGGCGCCGGACACGAAGGTCATCATTCTGTCGGGCAACCAGGAGCGCGCGCATGCCTTAAAGGCCATCGCGCTGGGCGCCTACGATTTCCACCAGAAACCGTTCGAGGCCGACATGCTGGGCCTGGTCATCGCCCGCGCGTTTTACTTGCACGCCATGCAGCAGGAAAACCGCCGCATGCTGCAGACGCAGGCCGATTCGCCGCTGGCGGGCATCGTCAGCCGCGACCCCGGCATGCTGAAACTGTGCCGCAGCGTGGAAAAAGTGGCGCCGTCGTCGGCCAGCGTGATGCTGCTGGGCGATTCGGGCAGCGGCAAGGAATTGATCGCGCGGGGCTTGCATGCGCTGTCGAGCCGCCACGCGCAGCGCTTCGTCGCCATCAATTGCGCGGCGATTCCCGAAAACCTGCTGGAAAGCGAGCTCTTCGGCTATGAGCGAGGGGCGTTCACGGGCGCGGCGCGGCAAACCCTGGGCAAGATCGAGCTGGCCCACGGCGGCACCTTCTTTCTCGACGAGGTCGGCGACATGCCGATGGCCTTGCAGGCGAAACTGCTGCGCTTCTTGCAGGAGAGGGTGATCGAAAGGGTGGGCGGGCGCGCCGAGATCGCCGTCGACGTGCGCATCGTCTGCGCCACGCACCAGGATCTGAAGGTGCTGGCGGAACAGGGGCGCTTCCGCGAAGACCTGTTTTACCGGCTCAGCGAAATCGTCTTGCGCATTCCGCCGCTGCGCGAGCGGGCCGGCGATGCGGCCTTGCTGGCCCACCATTTCAAGAACAAGTTCTGTGCCAGCGAAGGACGCAGCAACCTGCATTTCAGCGCCGGTGCGCTGCAGCTGATCGAAAGCTATGGCTGGCCCGGCAATGTACGCGAGGTGGAAAACTGCATCAAGCGCGCCGTCATCATGAGCGACGGGCCGCAGATCGCCGCCGACGACCTGGGTTTGCCCGCCAGCGCCCAGGCGGCGCCCATGGACGAGGCCATCAACCTGCGCCAGGCCCGCGAAGCGGCCGAATACAAGGTGATGGTGCGCGCGCTGGCGCGGGCCGACGGCAATATCGCCAAGGCGGCCGAACTGCTGGGCGTGAGCCGGCCCACCCTGTACGACTTGATGAACCACCACGGCATCAAGTAGGCAGGTACATAAGTGAGTGTATTAAAAATTAATATTGTGTATGGCGTCGCACATACGCGGCGGCGCCGGCGCGGCATGCTTCCCTCTGCAACTTAATCAAGTCAACAGGGAGAATTCCATGCAAGCTACACAACTGTCCGCGTCGGACCTGAACAATCCGGGCGTGTCCTGGGGCGCCGTGCTGGCGGGTGCCGCCGCGGCCGCCGCCTTGTCCTTTATCCTGCTGATCCTCGGCGTGGGCCTGGGCCTGTCTTCCGTGTCGCCGTGGTCGTTCAACGCGACGGCCATCGGCGTAACGACCATCGCCTGGCTGGCCTTCATGCAGCTGGCCGCGTCCGGCATTGGCGGCTATATGACGGGCCGGCTGCGCGTGAAATGGAGTTCCATCCACACGGATGAGGTGCATTTCCGCGATACGGCGCACGGCTTGCTGGCTTGGGCC
>NZ_LT607489.1:218464-268959 GCF_900095235.1 Janthinobacterium sp. UMAB-60 | reverse complement strand
ATTTGCATGCATCGTTCAGCGAGGGGGCGAATTATAGCCCTGCCCCGCGCGCCCCGCAAGCGCTAATTTGCAGTTGGGCAAATATTGCTGTGTGATATCGTAGCGCTGGCAATACCCTGCCACATCCACCTTGACTCCCATGCCTATCCCACACATCAACCCCACCGCCAATCCCGCCCTCGCCAGCGCCCTCGAACACGCCATCAATAGCAAGACCAAGCCGCTGGGCAGCCTGGGGCTACTGGAAACCCTGGCCCGCCAGATCGGCCTGATCCAGCAAAGCACGCAACTGGCATTGCACCAGCCGGCCATCATCGTTTTTGCGGCCGACCATGGCGTCGTCGCCGAAGGCATTTCCGCCTATCCACAAAGCGTGACCTGGCAAATGGTGGAAAATTTTCTGGCCGACGGCGCCGCCATCAATGTCTTTGCCCGTCAGAACAATTGCGCCTTGTATATAGTAGATGCGGGCGTCAACCACGACTTCGGCCCGCGCGAAGGCTTGCTCGACCGCAAGCAGGGTCCGGGCACGCGCAACTTTGCCAACGAAGCCGCCATGAGCCAGGAACAGTGCATCGCCGCCATGCAGGCGGGGATGGATCTGGTCGCCACGCTCGACGGCAATGTACTGGGCTTTGGCGAAATGGGCATCGGCAACACCACCGCCGCCGCCGCGCTGATGCACAAGCTGACGCAAACCCCCGTCGCCGACTGCGTGGGCGCCGGCACCGGCCTGTCCAAGGAAGGCATATTGCACAAGCAGCAGGTGATCGAAGCGGCCGTCGCGCATCATGCGGCACTCGATGAGCCACTCGACGTACTGGCCACCTTTGGCGGTTTCGAGATCGCCATGATGGCCGGCGCCATGCTGAAGGCGGCCGAACGGCGCATGATCTTGCTGATCGATGGCTTCATCGTCAGCAGCGCCTTGTTGGTGGCGGCCCGTTTGCAGCCCGCCATCCTCGATTACTGCGTGTTTTCGCACTGCTCCGATGAAAACGGCCACCGCCAGCTGCTGGCCAGCCTGGGCGCGCGCCCTCTGCTGCACCTCGATTTGCGCCTCGGCGAAGGCACGGGTTCGGCCCTGGCCTTGCCGCTGCTGCACGCGGCCGTCAACTTCATGCGCGAGATGGCGACCTTCGCCTCGGCCCAGGTCAGCGAAAAGTCCACGCCAGACTAAGACCATGAGCAACCCCGTTTCCGCCGCAGTCCATCAATGCCGCCTCTTCTTCATTGCGCTGCAGTTCTTCACGCGCCTGCCGATCCCGCGCTGGGTGGGTTTCGAGCCGGCCTGGCTGCAGCACGCCTCGCGCTACTTCCCGCTGGTCGGCGTGGTGGTGGCGGCCATTTCCGGCGCAGTGTATCTGCTGGCCAGCTGGCTCCTGCCTTCGGCGGTGGCCGTGCTGCTGGCCGTCGCCGCCGGCATTTATCTGACGGGCGCCTTCCATGAAGACGGCTTCGCCGACATGTGCGATGGCTTTGGCGGTGGGCTGACGCGCGAGCGGGTAATGGAAATCATGAAGGATTCGCGCATCGGCGCATATGGCGCCATCGGCATCATCTGCCTGCTCGCCATCAAATGCACGGCGCTCGCTTCGCTGCCACCTGCCACGCTGGTGGCGACATTATTCATCGCTCATCCTTTGTCTCGCCTGGCCGCCGTCTCGCTGATCTGGGTCATGGACTATGCGCGCGACGAAGGCAAGGCCAAGCCGATGGCGCAAGAAATGACTACCAAAGAGTTCATCATCGCCGCTACCTGCGCCCTGTTGCCCGCCATCGCCTGCGGCGTGCTGGGGATAGTTAACTGGGCCACGCTGGTCTTTGCCATCGTGGCGGCGACAGCTGCCGCATTCTGGCTGGGCCGCAAATGCCAGCGCCGCCTGCAAGGCTACACAGGCGACTGCCTGGGCGCCGTGCAACAGGTGGCGGAAGTGGCGATTTACCTGGCCATCCTGTCCAGCTTCCAGCATCCCATACGCTTCTATTAACATGCGACTGATTTTAGTGCGCCACCCAGCGCCGCAGGTGACCAGCGGCACCTGCTATGGCCGCAGCGACGTGGCGGTGGCGCCGCACGAAATGGCCACGGCGCGCGCCAGCCTGCAAGCAACGCTGCCAGCCGGCGTGCCGCTGTATGCCAGCCCGTTGCGCCGCTGCGCCGGCCTGGCGACAGCATTGGCGCAAGACCTGCCTTCCAGCGACTTGCGCTTCGACGCGCGGCTGGCCGAGATGGATTTCGGCGCGTGGGAAATGCAGCCCTGGCACGCGATTGCACGCGCGGACATCGATGCCTGGGCCGCCGATCTGGCCTGGTACCGCCCCGGCGGCGGCGAGAATGTGCTGGCGATGGCCGCCCGCGTCGATGCGTTTTTAGGCGATCTGTTGCGTGAACAACACGAAACGGCGGTCATCATCTGCCACGCGGGCACCATCCGCCTGCTGTCGGCACTGCAAGCCCGGCTGCCATTGGAGGAAACCGCCCTGCTGGCCGCCCGTTCCGCCCATAAAATCGCCTACGGCGCGACGGTTGTCGTCGATTTCTGATATCGAATCGTCCAGCCAGGCATTTCAGTCCACGCCCGCTGCACGTATAATGACGGGGTTTTGGTGCCCGCGTTCATGTCCATGAGCGCAGTTAAACGGGAAACACGATGCCGCTCCCGCGGCGAGCGTGTGCTGCCCCCGCAACGGTAAGCAAGTGTCGCCCCTCCCGACAGGAAGCGGACGACAAGCTATCTCTGACAACCACTGTGCTTGCAATCATCGAGCATGGGAAGGTGGGATAGCGGTACTTGCCAGCCCGGATACCGGCCAGGACAGGTGGAAGTGTGCGAACGGGGATGTTCGCGATCCGAATGGCCCATGGCCATCTTCGATCGTCATCTTCAGTTCCCACTTCTGTTCAATCTGGCCTACGGGGACGTCGGCTGGTTGCATATTACTTACTGAAAATTATCATGACCCATGCTGTTTCCCGCCACGCGGCCCTCACGTCGCTCGCGCTAGCCATTGCCGCGCCTGCCGCTTTCGCCCAAGCCACGCCAGATACCTTCGACCCGGTGATCGTTACCGCGACCCGCACTCCACAAAAAGCCAGCGAATTGCTGGCCGATACGAAAATCATCACCAGCGAAGAAATTGCCCGCTCGGGCGCTGGTTCCGTGACCGAATTGCTGCAAAAGCAGCGCGGCATCGAAGTGACGCGCAATGGCGGCGCAGGCACGGCGGCGTCGGTGTTCATTCGTGGCGCGAACAGTACTCAGAATATCGTTCTGGTGGACGGCATCCGCATCGGTTCCTCGACCCTGGGCACCGCCAACTGGAGCCCGGTTCCACTGGCCAATATCGACCGTATCGAGATCGTCTACGGCCCATTGAGCACCCTGTACGGTGCCGACGCCATCGGCGGCGTCATCCAGATTTTCACCAAAAAAGGCAGCGGCACGCCAGTGGTTGGCGCATCGGTCGGCTTTGGCAGCGATGCCACGCGTCAATATGACGCCAGCGTTTCAGGTGCAACCGGTGGCTACAATAGCCTCAGCTACTCGCTGAACGTCAGCAAGGAAAAAAGCGACGGCTTTTCGGCTACCAAACCAGGTAATTTCTCTTACAACGCCGACAAAGACGGCTACGACAAGAAAAGCGTCACGGGCCAGCTTGGCTTCCAGTTGGCCAAGGGGCACGACCTGGGCCTGGTGTTCATGAACAGCAAACTTGAAGCCCAGTACGACAGCGGCCCTGGCTACGATACGCGCAGCAATCAGAAACTGGAAAACATCGGCGTATTCATGAACAATGAATTCGTTCCAGGCTGGCACAGCAAGGTCCAAGTTGCCGAAGCACGCGACAAGGCCAACGAGGACACCTCTGCGGGCGCGGCCGGCAAGAGCTCTCTGGAAACCAAGCAATCGACTTTCGACTGGCAAAATGACATCGCCATCGGCATCGACACGCTGCAATTGCTGGCCAGCTACCGCAAGGAAGAAGTCGTCTCCAGCGCCAAGCCAATCTTGAATCGTGCCCGCGACACCAAGTCGCTGGCAGCGTCCTACACCATGAAGCGCGAGCAGCACCTGCTCAGCGCCAGCCTGCGTCGCGACAAGATGTCGGAAACCGGTTCGACCACCACTGGCAGCCTTGGTTACGGCTACCAGATCAACAATGCCTTGCGCGCTACCGCCAGCTATGGCACCAGCTTCCGCCAGCCCACCTACAATGAACTGTATTACCCAGGTTACGGCATTGCCAGCAACCGTCCTGAAAAAGGCCGCAATGCGGAAGTTGGCCTGCGCTACGATGATGGCAAGACGCAACTGAGCGCCGTGTACTATCACAATCGTGTGACCGATTTGCTGATTTATGCGGATACCTGCCCGGTTGAAGTGGCCACGCATCCGTTCGGCTGCGCCTACAACGTCAACAAGGCATTACTGGAAGGCATCACCCTGACCGGCCGCCGCAAGTTTGGCGACTTTGGCCTCAGCGGCAATATCGACCTGCAAGATCCACGCGATCAAACCCTGGACAAATCACTGGTGCGCCGCGCCAAGCGTCACGCCAACTTTGCAGCCGACTACAGCATCGGTCAACTGAACACAGGCGCCGAATGGCAATTGTCGGGCAAACGCTTTGAAAATCCTGCCAACACGACCAGCCTGGGCGGTTATGGCCTGGTCAACCTGTTCGCGACCTATCAAGTGGCACGTGACTGGTCGGTGCTGGCGCGCTGGAACAATATCACTGACAAGAAGTATGAACTGGCACGTAACTACAATACCGCCGGCTCCAACTTCTTCGTCGGCCTGCGTTACGGCTCGAAATAACCATGTTGTAATGATGTAAGCTGCGGGCGATGGCATGCCGCCGTCGCCCGCAGATGCAGTTCTGCAGTCCCCGTTTTTAAGGCAGTACATGCACCCATTTTTCCGCAACATGCGCCACCGCGCCACCGTGATCCTCACGGTGCTGATCGTGTGCGCAATTGCCAGCCTGATTTTCTCCGGCATGATCGGCTCGATCGCGATTCCGCTCGCCGACCTGCCTTCCGCCCTGTTCCATGTCGTGCAGGGCAAGACCGATACCCTCGCCGCCACCCTGCTCGACCTGCGCCTGGGCCGCGCGCTGACCGCCTTTGTCACCGGCGCGGCGCTGTCGCTGGCCGGCGTCATGATGCAGGCGCTGCTGCGCAACCCGTTGGCCGACCCGTACGTGTTGGGCATTTCCGCCGGCGCCTCAGTCGGCGCGCTGGCCGCGCTGCTGTTCATGTGCGCGCTGTGGGTGGTCGACGCGGCCGCCTTTGCCGGCGCCGTCGGCGTCTCCATGCTGCTGTATTTATTTGCCCGCCGCGACCTGCGCGGCGGCACGGCGGCCGAAGGCGGCGCCTCGCTCTTGCTGCTGACGGGCGTGATCCTGGCCTCGGCCTGCATGGCCATCGTCACGCTGATGCTCTCAATTGCCCCTGAAAGCCGCTTGCGCAGCATGGTGTTCTGGATGATCGGCGACCTGGCCGGCGCGCCCGCGCGGCTGATGCCCTGGCTGGTCCTGGCCGGTGCCCTGATCTTCGCCTTGCGCGGCGCGCGCTCGCTGAACGTCATGGCCCTGCACGCGGAAGCGGCCAGCACCCTGGGCGTGCGCGTGGGCGCCCTGCGCAAGGGTCTGTTCTTCTGTTCCGGCCTGCTCACGGCCAGCGCCGTCACCAGCGCCGGCAGCGTGGGTTTTGTCGGTCTGATCGTGCCGCATGCGCTGCGCTTTGCCTGCGGCCCCGATCATCGCCTGTTGATTCCCGCTGCCGCGCTGGCCGGCGGCACCTTCCTCGTACTGGCGGACACGTTGGCGCGCACCGTGCTCGCGCCCTTGCAACTGCCCGTCGGCGTCGTCACGGCCATGATAGGCGCGCCCGTCTTCCTGTACCAACTGCACCGATTGCGCAGGGGATGAAAAAAGCATGATCCGCACCTACCAACTCGGCCTGAAGGCAGGCACGCGCTCCCTGCTGGAAAACCTCACCTGGCACATCAGGGATGGCGAATGCTGGAGCGTGATCGGCCGCAATGGCGCGGGCAAGAGCACCTTGCTGCGCGCGCTGGCCGGTTTGCGCGAACCGGATGCGGGCCACGTGACGATACAGGGCCGCGCCCTGGTCGACTGGCCGCTGGAGGCGCTGGCGCGTGAACGGGCCTTCCTGGCGCAAGCGCGCCACGATGCGTTCTCGTACCGCGTCATCGAAACCGTGCTGTCGGCGCGCCACCCGTATCACGACAACCATTACTGGGAAGGCAGCGACGACCAGCGTATCGCCCTGGCGGCACTGGCATCGATGGAAGTGGAGCACCTGGCCGAACGCGACGTGCGCAGCCTGTCCGGCGGCGAACGCCAGCGCGTGGCCATCGCCGCCATGCTGGCACAGGACACGCCCCTGCTGCTGCTGGACGAGCCGGCCAATGCGCTGGACCTGGCGCACCAGGTCAGCGTCATGGGCCTGCTGTCGAAGCTGTGCCGCGAACAGAATAAAACCGTGGTGATGGTGGGACATGACCTGAACCTGGCGCACAGCGTCTCGACGCATGCACTGCTGCTGATGGGCGACGGCGGCTGGCTGGCCGGCTCCGTGGCCGAGGTGATGCAGGCGTCCATCCTGAGCGACTACCTGGGCCACCCTATCGAGATCATCGATCACGGCAAACGCAAGATATTCATACCCAAAGAGGATCAACAATGAGCGATAACATCAACGCGGACACCGCCGCTAATACCGCAGCTATAAATCAACGCCACCGCGTGCGCATGGAGCGCAAGAAGGCCATCATCGACGCGGCCATCGCCAAGGCCGACAAGGAAATCGGCATCATCATCGTCAACACGGGCAACGGCAAGGGCAAGAGTTCGAGCGGCTTCGGCATGGCCATCCGCGCCATGGGTCACGGCATGAAGGTAGGCGTGGTGCAGTTCATCAAGGGCGCCATGTCGACGGGCGAAGAAAAATTCCTGCGCCGCTTCCCCGACGAAATCAGCTTTCATGCGATGGGCGAAGGCTATACCTGGGAAACGCAGAACCGCGAACGCGACATCGAAAAAGCCGAACTGGCATGGGAGCAGGCAAAGACCTTCCTGGCCGACCCCAGCTACGGCCTGGTGCTGTTCGATGAACTCAATATCGCCCTCAAATACAACTACCTCGACGTGCATAAAGTCATCGCCGACCTGCTGGAACGCCCGGCCATGCAGCACGTGGTCATCACGGGCCGCGGCGCACCGGACGAACTGATCGCGATCGCCGACACCGTCACCGAGATGGCCGTCGTCAAGCATGCGTATGCGGCCGGCATCGGCGCGCAACTCGGCACCGAGTGGTAACGGCGCCATGACGCGCACCCTGGTCTTCGGCGGCGCCCGTTCGGGCAAGAGCGCCTATGCGGAAAAGCTGGCCCGCGAGTCGGGCAAGGAAGTGATCTACATCGCCACCGCGCAGGCTGGCGATGACGAGATGGCCACGCGCGTCAGGCACCACCGTGCGCAACGCCCGGCCGAGTGGGCGACACTGGAAGAACCTCTGCGCCTGGGCGACGCCATCCTGCGGGAAGCACAGTCCGGCCGGCTGCTGCTGGTCGACTGCCTGACCTTGTGGCTGACGAATTTGATGTTTTCCAGCGGCGAAACCTATCCGGACGTGGGCGACATTGCCCTGCCCGAACTGTTCCACAGCGAGCGCGCGCATCTGCTGTACGCGCTGGCCGAACTTGGCGATACCGATTGCGACCTTATTCTGGTATCGAACGAAGTGGGCATGGGCATCGTGCCGTATGGCGCCATTTCGCGCTGCTTCACCGATGAAGCGGGCCGCCTGAACCAGGCCGTGGCGGCCATCTGCGACAGGGCCGTGTTTGTCGCCGCCGGCCTGCCTCTGCACCTGAAGGGTGGTCCATGCTGAGCGGCCTGTCGCTGCCCATGCTGGCAGGCCTGATGACGGCCGGCGTGCTGCTCGATCTGATCCTGGGCGAGACGCGCCGCTGGCATCCGCTGGTGGGCTTTGGCCGCCTCGCCAGCGCGCTCGAACGCCTGCTGAACCGGGGCCGTGGGCGTTTTCTGCGCGGCGCGCTGGCGTGGTCGCTGGCCGTGCTCCCCCTCACCTGCCTCGCCGCGTGGCTGTGCGGCCTGGCCGGTGCGGCCCTGCACGTTTTTTTGCTGTATCTGTGCCTGGGCCTGCGCAGCCTGCGCGACCACAATCAACCTATCGCCGAGGCCCTGGCCATCGATGACCTGGACAACGCGCGCCTGCTGACGGCGCGCATCGTCAGCCGCGACACGGCCAACGCCGATGCGGCCAGCCTGGCCAAGGCCAGCACGGAGTCCTTGCTGGAAAACGGCAACGATGCCGTCTTCGGTACCCTGTTCTGGTTTGCCGTGGCGGGCGGCCCCGGCGCCGTGCTATTCAGGCTGGCCAATACCCTCGACGCGATGTGGGGCTACCGCAACGAACGTTATGACTGGTTTGGCTGCTGCGCCGCGCGCATCGACGACCTATTGAATTACCTGCCGGCGCGCCTGACGGCCCTGTCGTATGTCGTCATGGGCAAGACCATGGCGGATAAAAAACGCGCCTGGCAATGCTGGCGCAGGCAAGCCCCCAGCTGGGACAGTCCGAACGCGGGGCCCGTGATGGCCAGCGGCGCCGGCACCCTCGGCCTGGCCCTGGGTGGCGACGCCATCTACGACGGCGAGCTGGAACGCCGCCCGCCGCTGGGCGCCGGCCGTCCCGCCGAAGCGCGCGACATCGACCGCGCCTGGCGCCTGGTGGCCGAAACGGCCGTACTGTGGCTGATCTGGGTGGCGCTGCTGGCCGGGCTGTATTACCTGCGGGGGAAATACCTTGCTTGAACATGGCGGCAACCTGCGCGACGCCGCGCGCGAATATGGACGACCACTGGCCGACTGGATCGACCTGTCGACCGGCATCAATCCGCACGGTTATCCCGTGCCCGCCAGCAGCGCCAGCGCCTGGCACCGTCTGCCGGAAAGCGACCCGGCGCTGGCCGCCGCCGCCTGTGCCTACTATCACGCGCCAGCCATGCTGCCGGTGGCCGGCACGCAGGCGGCCATCCAGGCCTTGCCCCGGCTGCGCGCGCCGTCCTGCGTGGTCGTCGCCGCGCCCTCGTACGCGGAGCACGCGCACCACTGGGGCCAGCACGGCCACAGCTTGCGGCATGTAGCGTATGCGCAGCTGGCCAATGCGGTGGACAGCTGCGACGTGATGGTTGTCTGCAACCCGAACAACCCCACCGGCGCGCACATCGCGCCCGAGGTGCTGCTGGACTGGGCAAACAGGCTGGCCCAGCGCGGCGGCTGGCTGGTGGTCGATGAAGCGTTTGGCGACACGCAGGCGCAAGCCGGCCTGGGACAGCATGCGGGCCAGCCGGGGCTCATCGTGCTGCGCTCGGTCGGCAAATTCTTCGGCCTCGCGGGACTGCGCCTGGGCTTTGTCGCCGCCCATCCCGCGCTGCTCGGCAAGCTGGCCGACATGCTGGGGCCATGGACAGTCAGCGGCCCGGCGCAGCAAGTGGCCCTGGCCGCGCTGACCGACGCGCGCTGGCAGGCTGCGATGCGCCTGCGCCTGCGCGATGAAGGCGAACGCCTGCGCCAGCTGCTCGCCAGCCACGGCATCGCCAGCGGCGGTTGCGCGCTGTTTCAATGGTGGCCGGAAGAAGACGCCGAAGCCTTCTGGCGCCACATGGCGCAGCAGGGCATCTGGGTGCGCCTGTTCCGCCACGCCGCCTACGGCATCCGCCTGGGTTTGCCGCCGAACGAAGACGCCTGGCTCCAGCTGGAACAGGCACTCACCACATGGAAGAAGCTATGAACCACTTGAAAACAGCACTGCTGCTGGCGGGACTGATCTCGACCCATGCGCACGCCGCCATCACCGTGCGCGATGACGACGGCAATGCCGTCACCCTGGCCAGGCCCGCGCAGCGCATCCTGGCGCTGGCGCCGCACGTCACGGAGCTGCTGTTCGCAGCCGGTGGCGGCGAGAAGATCGCCGGTGTCGTCAGCTACAGCGACTATCCGGAAGCGGCAAAGAAGATCACGCAAGTGGGCGACAACCGCCAGTACGACATGGAACGCATCATCGCCCTGAAACCGGACCTGATCGTCGTGTGGATGCATGGCAGCGCCGAGCGCCAAATCGCCATGCTGCGCCAGCTGAAGGTGCCAATTTATCACAGCGAACCGCGCAAGCTGGCCGACATCCCGGACAGCATGGAACGCCTGGGCCAGCTGATGGGCACGGAAAAAACCGCCAAGCCGGCCGCCGCGCAACTGCGCGCCAAACTGGCCAGCCTGACGACCCGGTATGCGCAGCGCCCGCCCGTGCGCGTGTTTTACCAGGTATGGGACAAGCCCCTGTACACCTTGAGCGGCGCGAGCATCATCAGCGACTCCATGCGCGTGTGCGGCGCACAAAATATCTTTTCCGCGATGAAGGTGGTGGCGCCTGTCGTCACACCGGAAGGCGTGCTGCAGGAAGACCCGGAAGTCATTTTCGGCACCAGCGAAAAGAGCGACCCGCGCAGCGAAGGTGGCCTGGCCATGTGGCGCGCCTTCCCGTCGATGACGGCCGTGCGCAGGAATAATCTGTTCCGCCTGAATGGCGACCTGCTGAACCGCGCCGGCCCGCGCATGATCGAAGGCACGGCCGCCATGTGCGAACAGCTGGAACTTGCACGCCAGCGCCGCGGCAAGGCCGCTCAATGAGCCACTACCAGCGCATCGCCTGCCTGTCGACGGAAGCCGTGGAAACGCTGTATGCGCTGGGCGCCAAGGACGTCATCGCCGGCATTTCCGGCTTTACCGTGCGCCCGCCACGGGCGCGCGAGGAAAAGACCAAGATCAGCGGCTTTTCGTCCACGAATCTGGAACGCATCCTGGCAGTGAAACCGGATCTCGTGATCGGCTTTTGCGACATGCAGGCGGACATTTGCCGCGACCTGGTCAAGGCTGGCGTCGAAGTGCACCAGTTCAACCAGCGCACGGTGGACGGCATCCTGCGCATGATCGCCGTACTGGCCGCGCTGGTGCGGCGCGAGGACGCCGGCCGTGAACTGATCGCCAGCCTGCGCGCGGACATCGCCGCCGCCCGGGCCCGCGCCGCCGCCTGGACGCGCAAGCCCGTGATGTACTTTGAAGAGTGGAATGAGCCCCTGATGAGCGGCATCGGCTGGGCGGCGGAATTGATCGAGATCGCCGGCGGCACGGACGCCTTCCCGGAATTGTCCGCGCATCCGGGCGCGAAGGAGCGCATCATCGCCGACCCGCAGGAGGTGCTGCGGCGCGCGCCCGACATCATCCTCGCCAGTTGGTGCGGCAAGAAATTCCAGCCCGCGCAACTGGCGGCACGCCCGGGATGGGAGGCGATTCCCGCCGTGAAAAACCAGATGCTGTTCGAGATCAAGTCGCCCGATATCCTCTCGCCCGGTCCGGCGGCGATTACCGAAGGGCTGCGCCAGATCAGCGACATCATCGCGCAATGGCAGGAGCGCCAGCCATGAACACCCCCTTCCCCGTCCTGATGGTGCAAGGCACGACGTCCGATGCGGGCAAGAGCACCGTCGTCGCGGCCCTGTGCCGGTTGTTGAAGCGCCGCGGCGTGACGGTTGCGCCGTTCAAGCCGCAAAACATGGCCTTGAATAGCGCCGTGACGGCGGACGGCGGAGAAATCGGCCGCGCGCAAGCCTTGCAGGCACTGGCCTGCGGCATCGCGCCGCACACCGACATGAACCCGGTACTCTTGAAACCGTCGTCGAACACGGGCGCGCAGGTGATCATCCATGGCAGGGTGCGCGCCGAGATGGATGCGCGCGACTACCAGCAATATAAAACCATCGCCATGGGCGCCGTGCTGGAGTCGTTCGCGCGCCTGCGCCAGCAGTACGACGCCGTCATCGTCGAAGGCGCCGGCAGCCCCGCCGAAGTCAACCTGCGCGCGCGCGACATCGCCAACATGGGCTTTGCGGAAGCCGTCGACTGTCCCGTGATCCTGGTGGCCGACATCGACCGTGGCGGCGTCTTCGCGCACATCATCGGCACCCTGGCGTGTTTGTCCGACAGCGAGCGCGCGCGCATTGTCGGCTTTGTCATCAACCGCTTCCGCGGCGACATCTCCCTGCTACAACCCGGCATCGACTGGCTGGAGCAGCAAACTGGCAAGCCCGTGCTGGCCGTGCTGCCCTATCTGCAAGGCTTGTTCCTCGACGCGGAAGACGCCGTCGAAGCGATGCAGTCAGAACGCGGCGCCTTCAAGGTGCTGGTGCCGCAACTGCCGCGCATCAGCAACCACACGGATGTCGATGCGCTGCGCGCCCATCCCGGCATCGACCTGCAATTCATCCAACAAGGACAGCCGATTCCGCCGGCCGACCTGGTGATACTGCCCGGCAGCAAGAACACGCGCGGCGACCTGGCCTGGCTGCGGCAGCAGGGCTGGCCCGCCTATCTGGCGAAGCACCTGCGCTACGGCGGCAAGGTAATCGGCATTTGCGGCGGCTTCCAGATGCTGGGGCAGAGCGTGCGCGATCCGCTGGGCGTGGAAGGCGCGGCGGGAGAATCAACGGCACTGGGGCTGCTCGACATGGTGACTGAATTGACGGCGGAAAAACGCCTGCAGCAGGTGGCAGGGCACTGCGCGTTTGACGGCGCGGCCGACGCGCGCGTGGCAGGCTATGAAATCCACATGGGCGTCTCGCAGGGCGCCGCCCTGCGGCAACCGGCGTTCATGATCGATGGACGGCCCGAGGGGGCCGTATCGGGCGACGGGCAAATCCTCGGCAGCTATTTGCACGGCATGTTCGACACGCCCGCCGCGTGTTCGGCGCTGCTGCGCTGGGCCGGGCTGGACTCTGGCCACACGGTGGATACGGCCGCCCTGCGCGAGGCCAGCCTGGAACGCATCGCCGATGCGGCGCTGCCGTTGATGGATGCGTTGGAACGATTCCCGAGCTGATGGTGTTGTCGGGTTACGCCGTACCGGCTGACCCGACCTGCTTGCTGGATCACCTCAAACGCTAAGTAACCCCCAATAAATTATTGTGATTTCTGACTTCCATAACCGGCGCTCTGCGGCGTTGCTCACTGCTAGCAGTGCTCGCACTGCGTCGCAGCGAGCGCCTTGCATAGCATCCGGTTCTGTTCGTCATAAATTCACAATAATTTCCTGAGGATTACTTAGCTGCTATTTTTTTACGCACATGCCCATGTACGAACGGTCGGTCGAAAACTCGACCGCCATGCTCGACGACACGGGCATGAACATCGAATAATCGGCCGGCACGTCGGCCGGATCCTTGAACACGGCGATGCCATCGAAATCGACGGCTTGCGCGCCCAGGCCCAGCTTGTTGATGGTGATGGTTTCGGCGTGCGTCTTGCCAGCGGTGTTGTTGGTGATGGTGGCGGTGCTGCCGGCAACGACGATGTTCGCGCTGATGCCCGACGCCGCGCAGGCGTAACTGCCGGCGATTTCGGTGCCGATCTTTTGCTGTTTGGCCGCCACGATGGTGCCCACGCGCAACACGTTCTGCTGGTTGCGGCTGTAGCGGTCGATGAACAGCGCCAGCCCCCGGTCCCCCGCATGCACGTGCACGATGCCGAAGTCCTGGCCACCCTGGCGAGCGACGAGCAAGCCGGTCTTCGCATCCTTGACCAGGGTCAGGCTGGCGTTTTCCGCTTCCAGCTGCGGCGATACCGCGGAGCACACGCCTTGCGCGTTGAACACGCCGCCATTGCACAGTTGGGCCGCTCCGTCAGCTGCGATCTTGAGACTGCCTTTCGGATTGAAGCGGTCAGCGCCGTTCGAGGCATTGCGCATGGCACCCAGGAAAATATAGTTGCCGGCCAGCTTGGCCACGTCACCCACCGCATAGCCGCTGCCGCTGACGGTCGAGACCATGTTACCCAATTTGATATTGCCCGACAGCAGACGCGTGCGCGCATCGACGGTAACGCTGAAATCCGTTGCCGTGTAGGTGGTCAGATTACCGGTGGTGACAGCGCTGAACGTGCCGCTGCGGTCGCTCAAGCCGAACTGCGTCGACAAGACACGGATGGCATAGGTTTTCTTGACGCTGTCAAACGTGATGCGCCAGGTGTCGCCGATATCGGCGGCCACGTCATACACGCTTTCGTCAGCGCTGGCACCGGCAATGACATTCAGGCCAGCCTCTTTCGCCACGGCTTCCGATGCCACCGTCACGCTGTCGGCGGGGACGACGGGAGGCGTCACCACGACAGGTGGTGTGACCACGACGGGTGGCGTGACCGGTGCTTCCGGCGTACCGCCATCGCTGCCGCCACCGCATGCGGACAGGGCCGCGCCCAGAACAAGGAACGTAAGTGCATTTTTCATGTAGTGTGACTTTCGGAAAAAGAGGAGGCCGGAGCTGCCAGAAACACATCCTAGCCTTGCCCGCAATCTATTGCCATGGAACAAATGTTCCATGGACGCCTCCCCCCGCACGCTGCCAGAATGACGGGCACGGGCGGCACGCCTGCGCCATTTATGTGACAATTCATCGTACTGTCGGCTCCGTTCTTCCTCCTCAGGCTCACATCCATGACCAGTTCCCCGATTAAAAGCTACCTTCCCTGGGTGGTCGCCACTGCCCTGTTCATGGAGCAACTCGACTCCACCATCGTCAACACCGCCATCCCCGCCATGGCCGCCAGCCTGCAGGTGACGCCGCTGAGCCTGAAGGCCGTCGTCACCAGCTACATCCTGAGCCTGGCCGTGTGCATTCCCATCAGCGGCTGGATGGCCGACCGCTTCGGCACGCGGCGCGTGTTTTCCGCCGCCGTTGCCATCTTTACCCTCGCCTCCATCCTGTGCGGCCTGTCCGTGAATGCGCCCATGCTGGTGGCCGCGCGCCTGCTGCAAGGGGTGGGCGCGGCCATGATGATGCCGGTGGGCAGGCTCACCATCATCCGCACCTTTCCCAAGTCGCAATTGCTGGCGGCCATGAACTTCGTCATCATCCCCGCCCTGATCGGCCCCCTGCTGGGGCCTACCGTGGGCGGGCTGATCGTGCACTGGCTGTCGTGGCGCGAGATTTTCTTCGTCAACGTGCCTGTCGGCCTGGTGGCGCTGTACCTGGCGCACCGCTACATGCCCGATTACTATGGCGACAAGCCCCGTCCGCTGGACCTGATCGGCCTGGTGCTGTTCGGCACGGGCATCGCGCTGCTGTCGTGGCTGCTGGAAATTTTCGGAGAACATCGCATCGATGCCACCTCGTTTGCTGTGCTGCTGCTCATTTCCGTCAGCCTGCTGGCCGCGTACGCCTGGCATTCGAGCGAAGTGCTGCACCCGCTGCTGCGCCTGACCCTGTTCAAGATCCGCACCTTCCGCGTCTCCGTGGTGGGCGGCTTCGTCACGCGCCTGGGCGTGGGCGGCCTGCCCTTCCTGTTGCCGCTGCTGTACCAGCTGGGCCTGGGCTTGCCCGCCTGGCAATCGGGCTTGCTGATGATGCCGTCGGCGGCGGCCGCCATGGGCATGAAATTCATTTCCGCGCGCGTGCTGGCCCGCTTCGGCTACCGCCAGGTGCTGATCGTCAATACCGTGCTGATCGGCATCACCATCGCCATGTTTTCGCAGGTGGGCGCGGGCACGCCCCTGTACGTGATCGTCGGCATCAGCCTGTGCATGGGCTTTTTCAATTCACTGCAATTTTCCAGCATGAACACCATCGCGTATGCCGATGTCGACAAGAGCGACTCCAGCATGGCCAGCACCATCGCCAGCTCGATGCAGCAACTGTCGATGAGCTTTGGCCTCGCCTTCGGTTCGCTGATCACGGGCTGGTACCTGGGCGACATGCCGCAGTCGGACCGCGCCATGCTCAGCACCGCCCTGCACCACACCTTCCTGACCCTGGCCGCCCTGACGGTACTGTCCTCGCTGACCTTCTGGACCCTGCGCCGCGACGATGGCGAAAGCATCAGCAAGGGCACGGACAGCGACGAGGAAGAGGCGGCCGACGTGAAGGCCCAGGCCCTGGTACAGACGGAAGTACAAATCACAAAAGGCTGAGCCACCTCAAGCTTGCCGCCGGCGCCGCTGGTGCTTTTTCCTGACGCTGCTACCGTGACGGCAGGAGGTGCACATGGCGGCCGAGCGGCGCTTTGCATGGAAGGGCACGGACCGTCATGGCCACGCGGTCGATGGCATCGTGCGCGCCGCCGACGCCGGCGCGGCCACGCTCGCGCTACGACGCCAGGGCATCCTGGCCTCCCGGGTTCAGGCTGTGCGCGCCGCGCCCGGCAAGGCCATCACGCGCAAGGATATCGCCCTGTTCACGCGCCAGCTGTCGACCATGATGGCGGCCGGCGTGCCGCTGCTGCACGCCTTCGACATCGCCGGCAAGGGCCACGCCAAACCCGCCGTCACCGAATTGATGCGCGACTTGCGCCACGCCATCGAAGCGGGCAGCAGCCTGCAGCAGGCATTCCGCCAGTTCCCCCTGCTGTTCGACGAGCTGTATTGCAAGCTGCTGGCGGCAGGCGAACAGGCCGGCATCGTGCAGGATTTGCTGGCACGCCTGGCAACGCACCAGGAAAAAGCCATCGCCCTGCGGCGGCAAGTGCGCGGCGCGCTGATGTATCCGCTGGTCATCGTGCTCGTCGCCATCGCTGTCACGGCCATCATCATGAGCGTAGTCGTGCCCGCCTTCCGCCAGGTATTCGACAGCTTCGGCGCACCTTTGCCGCTGCCCACCCTGCTCGTCATGGACTTATCCGCTTTTGTTGTCCGCTACTGGCTGGCTCTGTTGGCGGCGCTCGTGCTCGCTTGCCTGCTGCTGCACCTGGCCTGGCGCCGCTGGCCCGCCTTGCGGCGCAACACGCAACTGCGGGCATTGCGCCTGCCCGTCTTCGGCCCCCTCTTGCGCAAGGCGGCGATCGCCCGCTGGACGCGCACCCTGGCCGCCATGTTTGCCGCCGGCGTGCCGCTGCTCGACTCGCTCGGCCTGGTGGGCGCCGCCTCCGGCCACGCGCAGTACCAGGAAGCGACGACGCGCATCGAGCGTGAAATCCGCGCCGGCGGCAGCCTGGCCCTGGCCATGGAGCACAGCGGCATGTTTCCCCCGCTGCTGACGCAACTGGCCCTGATCGGCGAGGAATCGGGCGCGCTCGACGCCATGCTGTCGCGCGCGGCCGACATCATCGAGGCCGACATCGACGCCACCGTGGCCACCCTGTCCACGCTGCTGGAACCGGCGCTGATGGTGGTGCTGGGCGTGCTGGTCGGCGCCCTCGTGATCGCCTTGTATCTGCCGATTTTCAAGCTGGGCGCCGTGATTTGACTGCACCCTGCGCAAAACATCCCCATGTGCTGGCAGATGTTTTACACTGCGGCAGTGCCAGGCAATGTTTGCGCGGCAACATCATCACCTCAGACAAATCCACCATGCTGCAAGATACCCTGCTGTTCGCCGCCCCCGGCAACCTGCCCGTCGCCCTCGTCGCAGCCCTGTTCGGCCTGATCGTCGGCAGCTTCCTCAACGTGGTGATCCACCGCGTGCCGAAAATGATGCAGCGCGAATCCGATAATTATGTGGCGGAAGAAAGCGGCCTGCCCTTGCCGCATACGGACCGCTACAACCTGATGCTGCCGCACTCGAACTGTACCGCTTGCGGCCACCGCATCACGGCCATGGAGAACATCCCTGTCATCAGTTACCTGCTGCTGCGCGGCAAGTGCAGCGCCTGCAAGGCCCCCATCTCCGTACGCTATCCGCTGGTGGAACTGCTGACGGGCGCGCTGTCGGCGCTCCTGATCTGGCACTTCGGCAGCGGCTGGACGGGCCTGGCCACGCTCGTGTTTGCCTGGCTGCTGATCGCCATGACCTTCATCGATGCTGACACGCAAATGCTGCCCGACGACCTGACCTTCCCGCTGCTGTGGGCAGGCTTGCTGGTGAATATCAACGGCACCTTCGTGCCCCTGCAAGACGCCGTCATCGGTGCGGCCGCCGGCTACCTGGCCCTGTGGGCCGTGTACTGGGCCTTCAAGCTGGCGACAGGCAAGGAGGGAATGGGCTATGGTGACTTCAAATTGCTGGCGGCGCTCGGTGCGTGGCTGGGCTGGACCATGTTGCCGACGATTATATTGTTGTCGTCGCTGGTCGGCGCCGTGGTTGGCATCGGCCTGATCGTCTTCGCCAGGCGCGGGCGCGACAAGCCGATTCCGTTCGGCCCCTACCTGGCGGCGGCGGGCCTGATCGCCCTCTTGTACCGCACGCCCCTGTCGCAGCTGACGCTGGGCCTGGCCGGCTGACCTGCCCCTTATGGATCAACACATGCAAATACAAAACGCCCCCTATTTCAGCGTGGGCCTCACCGGCGGCATCGGTTGCGGCAAGAGCACGGTGGCCGACCTGTTCGCCGCGCACGGCGCCACCATCGTCGATACCGACCAGATCGCCCACAGCCTGACGGCACCGAACGGCGCCGCCATGCCGGCCCTGGTGGCGGAATTTGGCCCCGACTACGCCGATGCGCGCGGCGCCCTCGACCGTACAAAAATGCGCAACCTGGTGTTTGCCGACGCCGCCGCCAAGGCCAGGCTGGAAGCCATCCTGCACCCGCGCATCCGCCAGGCCACCCTGGCGGCCGCCGCCGAAGCGACGGGCAGCTATGTGATCTTTGCCGTGCCCCTGCTCGTCGAGTCAGGCGGATGGGTGGAGCGGGTCAACCGGGTACTGGTCATCGATTGCCTGGAAAGCCTGCAAGTGTCGCGCGTGATGGCACGCAATGGCTTATCGGAAGAACAAGTCAAAGCCATCATGGCCACGCAAGCCACGCGCGCCATGCGCCTGGCGGCGGCGGACGACGTGATCGACAATAATGGCGATTTGGCCGCCCTGGCGCCGCAGATTGCCCAGTTGCACGATTTATATCTGGCATTTTCAAAAAGAATGGCCGGAATCGGGCCGCAACGTTTGTAATTTGTCGACGCTTGGTTCAAAATCACGGGATTGTTTGCAGGTCCTTACTTAAGGGAATTATTTTGATTGTCTACGAATACCCTTTCAACGAACGCATACGTACTTTGTTGCGGCTGGAAGACCTGTACGACAAATTCAAGTTCTTCATCCAGCAAGAGCACGCAATGCAGCACCATGTTGCCTTGGCAACCATTTTTGACATGCTCGAAGTGGCCGGTCGCGCCGACCTGAAGTCCGACCTGCTGCAGGAACTCGAGCGCCAGCGCCAGAGCCTGCTGGGTTACCGCAGCAATCCGAATGTGGAGCCGGAAACCCTGGACGCCATCCTCGGCGAACTCGACAGCGTCAGCGGCGCCCTGGTGGCGGCGCAAGGCAAGACGGGGCAGAATATCCGCGACAATGAATGGCTGATGAGCATCCGCGGCCGCACCATCATCCCGGGCGGCGCCTGCGAATTCGACTTGCCCTCGTACTTTGCCTGGCAAAAACGCAGCTGCGAGCAGCGCCTGACCGATATCCATGCCTGGTTCGCCCCGCTGGCGCCCCTGTTCGATGCGCTGGCCCTGGTCTTGCGCCTGCTGCGCGATTCCGGCGGACCCGTTAAACTGATCGCCAATGGCGGCAGCTACCAGCAAATGCTGCAAGGCAAGGTATACCAGATGCTGCGTCTGAGCCTGGATGAAAACATCGGCGCCATCCCGGAAATTTCCGCCAACAAATATATGCTGTGGGTACGCTTCACTACCCAGGGTGGCGACTTGAAACCCAAGCCGCTGGAAGTCGATGTTCCGTTCGAGCTCACGCTCTGTAATTTTTAACTGTAATTGCCATGACCGTCGTTAACTGCCCTACCTGTGCCGCCAAAGTCGAATGGACTGAAGCCAACAAATTCCGCCCCTTCTGCTCGGAACGCTGCAAACAGATCGACCTGGGTGCCTGGGCCGAAGAGAAATACACGATCCCCGCCGCCGATCCGTTCGAAGATCCCCTCGCGGACGAAGACAACAAACCGCAGTAAGCCGCAATCAGCCTCAATTAAACGGATTTTCCAGGCGCAGTCCCTGCGCCGCGAAACTGTCGAGCCTACCGCTGACCACCGTCAAGCCGTAGGCGATGCCCATCGCCGCAATCTGTCCATCGACGCCGTGCGCGTGGCCGCGAGCATGCAGCCGCGCGCACACGAGTGCGCAATCGAGGTCGAATTCCAGCAGCCGCGGCGCATACTCTGCCAGCACGGCTTCCAGCCAGCCTTCCAGCGCCAGTGCTTCCAGCGCCGCTTCGCGCCGCCAGCTGCGCTGTATACCCGCACGCAATTGCGCGATCACTTGCACCGGCACATAACGCATCTCCGGCGCCACCCGCTCGAAAAATGCGACCACACCCGCCGGCGCAGCACTACCCTTGCGCGCAGAAACGATCACATCCGTATCGACCAGGTAGGCGGGCATAGGCATGGCGGGTCAGGAGCGGCGCTGGAAATCCGCGTCCAGCCCCACGTCGGGCATGCTGCGCAAAATATCGTCGAGCGGACGCTTCGGCAGCGGTCGCAAGGCGCTGCGCAGGATGTCGCGGTGCTCCTCTTCGATGCTGCGCCCATGCGCGCGGGCACGCTTGTGCAGCGCGGCGATCAGCAATTCATCGGTATCGGTAAAGGTCAGTGTCAGCGGCATGCGAGACTCCCCGGTGCTTGATGCAAGCACTGTAGCGCAAAGCGCGCACGATACAAGGAAAGTCACAGGAAAGCTTGCGCCAGCGCGCAGCATGAAGCTACCCGCTGGCACCAGATCAGGCCGAGGCCAGCGATTCCAGGCGTACCTCATCGAGCCATTCCAGCAGGGGAATGGTGGCCGGCAGCAAGGGTTCCACGCCGACCGTACCCTGCCAGGCGAACGCCTGCCCTTCCAGGCTTTGCGGCTCGCCCCGCCATTCGCGGCTGATATAGAAATGCAGGCGCACATGGGCATGCGGATACACATATTCGACGCCGCACCAGGCTTCAGCGCTGTCGATATACAGCCCCAACTCCTCGACGAACTCGCGTTTCAAGGCATCAAAAATGGCTTCGCCCGGCTCGACCTTGCCGCCCGGGAATTCCCAATAACCGTCATACGGCTTGCCGGCCGGGCGCTGGCCCAGCAGCACGTCGCCATTCGGTTTCATCAGGATGCCGACGGCGACGTCCACCGGTGTCACTTTCACATCGCTCATTGCGGCAACTTTCCCGCAGGTAGTTTCCCAGCATAATCGCGCGCGAATTGCCAGGCGACACGGCCCGAACGGGAACCGCGCTGCAAGGCCCAGCGCAGGGCGTCGCCGCGCGCTGCCGCGATCTGCTCCGGCGTGCAGCCGAACGAAGCGAGCCAGTGGGCCGCGATATCGAGGTAATCATCCTGCTTGAACGGGTAAAACGACAGCCACAGGCCGAAGCGCTCGGACAGCGAAATTTTCTCTTCCACCGTCTCGCCCGGATGCAGATCGCCGTCGTCGTCCGTCTTGTAGCTGGTGTTGTCCGACATCCGTTCCGGCATCAGGTGACGGCGGTTCGAGGTGGCATAGATCAGCACATTGTCCGATTGCGCGGCAATGCTGCCGTCGAGCGCCACTTTCAGCGCCTTGTAGCCGCTCTCGCCCTCTTCGAACGACAGGTCGTCGCAAAAGATGATGAAGCGCTCGGAACGCGCCGCCACCAGGTCGACGATGTCGGGCAGGTCGGCCAGGTCCGCTTTATCCACTTCGATCAGACGCAGGCCCTGGCCGGCAAACTGGTTCAGGCACGCCTTGATCAACGACGACTTGCCCGTGCCGCGCGCACCCGTCAGCAGCACGTTGTTGGCCGGACGGCCACTGACGAACTGACGCGTGTTCTGTTCAATTTGCGCTTTTTGCGTGCCGATATTGTGCAAGTCATCCAGCGCGATGTTCGACACGTGGGCCACGGCCTGCAAATAAGCTGCTGCGCCCTGGCGCCGGCGCCAGCGGAAGGCAAAGCTGGTCCAGTCCGGCGCGGGCGTCGCTTGCGGCAGGATCGCTTCCACGCGCGCCAGCAAGCTTTCCGCGCGCAGCAGGAATTGATCGAGACCGGTCATGAGCGGTAGTCGGCGTTGATCGACACGTAGTCATGCGACAGGTCGCACGTCCACAGGGTCGCCGTGGCATCGCCGCGCGCCAGTTTTACACGGATGGTGATTTCGCTTTGCTGCATCACGCGCTGGCCATCCTGTTCCTGGTAGTCGGGGTTGCGGCCGCCATTCTTGGCCACCCACACGTCGTCCAGGTACAAATTCAATTGACCCACGTCCAGATCATCCACGCCCGCGTAGCCGATGGCGGCCAGGATGCGGCCCAGGTTCGGATCGGACGCGAAGAAGGCCGTTTTCACCAGCGGCGAATGGGCGATGGAATAGGCGATCTTGCGGCACTCTTCCACGTTGCGGCCATCTTCCACGGTCACGGTCATGAACTTGGTGGCGCCTTCGCCGTCGCGCACGATGGCTTGCGCCAGGAACGTCGACAATTCGGTGACGGCGGCCGCCAGTTGCGCATAGTGCGGCGAATCGATGGAATCGATGACCAGGCTGCCGGCGCCCGTCGCCACCAGCATGAACGAGTCATTGGTGGACGTGTCGCCGTCGATGGTGATGCAGTTGAACGATTTGTCGGCCGCCTGCTTCACCAGCTGGTCCAGCACCGGTTGCGCCACGGTGGCGTCAAACGCGAGGAAACCCAGCATGGTGGCCATGTTCGGCTTGATCATGCCGGCGCCCTTGCTGATGCCCGTCAGGGTCACCGCGTGGCCACCGATGGTGACCGTGCGCGAACCGGCTTTCGGCTGCGTGTCGGTGGTCATGATGGCTTCGGCGGCCGAGAACCAGTTGTCCGACGTGAGCGCGGCCACGGCTTGCGGCAAGCCGGCCACCAGGCGCTGCACGGGCAGCGGTTCGAGGATCACGCCGGTGGAAAACGGCAGGATTTGCTGCGGCGTGCAGCCCAGCAGTTCGGCCAGCGCGGCGCAGCTGGCCTGCGCGTCGGCCAGGCCCGATTCGCCCGTGCCCGCATTCGCGTTGCCCGTATTGACCAGCAGCGCGCGGATCGGCGCGGCACCGGCCGTCACGGCGGCCAGGTTGGCTTTCGAAATTTGCACGGGCGCGGCGCAGAAGCGGTTCAAGGTGAACACGCCGGCCACGGTGGCCGTCGGCGCCAGTTTCAATACCAGCAAATCCTTGCGGTTGGGTTTCTTGATGCCGGCTTCGGCAACACCGATTTCAATGCCGGCGACGGCTTTCAAGTCGGCGGCGACGGGCTTGGGAGAATTGACGGCCATAGGAGTTCTTCTGCGAGGGAAAATGGAAGCGCTATTGTAGCGCCTTCGCGGCGCGGGTGAACATGCGGCAAGTGAATAGTCGCGCTGGCCCCGGCTGCGCCGCAGCGGGCAGGCAGGCAGCGCCGCCAGGCTTGCGATTTATCAGAACCATGCCACCTGGCGGCGCTAAGGTATGGGAATGGACGATGGTGAGTCATGCAATCGCACCGTCCAGGGAAGGATGTCATGGCGCAGGGTCAGTCAAACAGGATGCGGCGCAGCGCTTCAGGCCTGTCGTGCCTGTTGCATCGGCTATGCCTGTTTTGCCTGCTGGGCTGGTTGACAGCCTGTACGGTGCCGCGCGGCCCGGCAGATGGCGCCAGCACCCACGTCACTGAACAAGCATCCGCAGCGCCGCCCGCGGCTGAAGTTCCACCACCTGCCGCGGCACCGCGGCCATCACTGCCCAGTCCGTGGAGCAGCGCATGGTCGGGCACGGGCGGCTTGGCGGGCAGCCTCGGCAATCTGGTCGGCAGCACCGGCAGCGGCGGCACGCTGGCGTCCGGCAACGAGATCGCGCCAGCCGGCGCCACGCACGTCACCGTGTATTACGCCACCGACAGGCAATACCAGGCCAGCAGCCACAATTATGGCTGGCAGCCCAACCGTGCGGCGCCCTACCTCAGCTATGGCAGCGTCGTGGTCAGCATCCCTGAAAAAAGAGCGCCGGGCGAGCTGCCGTTGCCACCCTGGTACGCCATTCTGTCCGGCGACAATGCGCAAAAATATGTGCTGATCAAGGAAACCACGCGCCTGTCGCGCGCGGATTTTCTCGCCACCGTCAAGGCCAGGATACAGGCCGCCCCGGAACGGCACGCCGCCTTCATCTACATCCATGGCTACAGCAACTCGTTTGACGACGCCGCCCGGCGCACGGCGCAGATGGCGGTCGACCTCGATATCGGCGCCCTGCCCGTGTTCTACAGCTGGCCGTCGAAAGGCACCTTGGCCGGCTATGAGTTCGATGAAAATTCCGCCGAATGGACGCAGGCGCACCTGCAGGCCTTCCTGGCCGACTTCGCGGACCATTCTTCCGCCACCGATATCTACATCATCGCCCACAGCATGGGCAACCGCCCGATGACCGTGGCCCTGGCCAACCTGCTGGAAAAGCGCCCCGAGCTGCGGCCCCTGTTCAAGCAGGTGGTGCTGGCGGCGCCGGACATCAATGCCGATATCTTCCGCGAGCAGATCGCTCCCCGTTTTGCCAGCCTCAAGCTTCCCGCCACCCTGTATGCGTCCGCGAACGACAAGGCCATCCGCGCTTCCTACAGTTTTTCCGACTGGGACAGGATAGGCGACATCCGCGGCCCCGTCGTCGGCATCCCCGGCATGGAACTCGTCGATGCCTCGGCCGTCATCATGAACTTCATGGGACACGATTACTTCGCCAGCAACCGCGTCCTGCTGACCGATATCGCCACCATGATCAAGACGGGGCAACGGGCAAGGAACCGCGGCGGATTGAAAGGCATTCCCTCGCAGGCGCCGCAATACTGGGCATTTCCCTGAACACATGAACACGCAACTCATGCCATCGCGGACATAAAAAAACGGAGACCGCGGTCTCCGTTCTTGTTCAGGCAGTCAAGCAGGCTTTAGGCCAGCTTGCCGTGGCAAGCCTTGTACTTCTTGCCGCTGCCGCAAGGGCATGGGTCGTTGCGGCCCACTTTGACACCCATGCTCACGCTCATGTCGTCGACGTTGTCCGTGTTGCCGCCGGCGACAGGCGCCAGCAGTTCTTCCGGCGCCGCGTTCGGGTCGAATTCGGCGTGCTGGTAGTGCACGTTTTCCACGTGCGACTGCTGCATCGCCTGTTCGGCCGCATCGACTTCTTCGCGCGACTGGATGCGCACCGTCATCACGTGCTTCGTGACGTCGTTCTTGATCATGTCGAGCATCTGGCCAAACAGTTCAAACGCTTCGCGCTTGTATTCCTGTTTCGGGTTCTTCTGCGCATAACCGCGCAGGTGAATACCCTGGCGCAGGTGATCGAGCGCCGCCAGGTGTTCGCGCCAGTGGCTGTCCACGCTTTGCAGCATGACGTTGCGCTCGAAGCCATTAAACGATTCCTTGCCGACGATATCGATCTTCGACTGGTACACGGCATCGGCCGCGAGCAGCACTTTTTCCAGGATCTCTTCGTCCGTCAGGGTCGAATCGGCTTCCAGCATTTGCTGCAGCGGCAAGTCGAGCTGCCATTCGCTGGACAGGGTATTTTCCAGGCCCTTGATATCCCACTGCTCTTCGACCGATTCGTGCGGCACGTACTCGTGCACCAGGTCGGTGAACACGCCATGGCGCAGCGAGCCGATCATGTCCGAAATGTCTGTCGTTTCCAGCAACTCGTTACGCTGCTGGTAGATGACTTTACGCTGGTCGTTGGCGACGTCATCGTATTCCAGCAATTGCTTGCGGATGTCGAAGTTGCGCGCTTCGACCTTGCGCTGGGCCGACTCGATCGAACGCGAGACGATGCCTGCCTCGATCGGTTCGCCTTCCGGCATTTTCAGACGGTCCATCACGGCGCGCACGCGGTCGCCGGCGAAGATGCGCAGCAGCGCATCGTCGAGCGACAGGTAGAAGCGCGACGAACCCGGATCGCCCTGGCGACCGGCACGGCCACGCAGCTGATTGTCGACGCGGCGCGATTCGTGGCGTTCGGTGCCGATGATGTGCAAACCGCCCGCATTGACCACGTGGTCATGCAAGGATTGCCATTCATCGCGCAAGGTCTGCGACTGGGCGGCCTTCTCGGCGTCGCTCAGTTCAGGATTGGCTTCGATGAACTTGATCTGGTTTTCGACGTTACCGCCCAAGACGATGTCCGTACCGCGACCGGCCATGTTGGTGGCGATGGTGATAGCTTTCGGACGGCCTGCCTGGGCGATGATTTCCGCTTCGCGCGCATGCTGCTTCGCGTTCAGCACGTTGTGCGGCAAACCGGCCTTGGTCAGGATGCCCGACAGCAGTTCCGAGTTCTCGATTGAGGTCGTACCGACCAGCACGGGCTGGCCGCGCTCGTAGCAGTCGCGGATGTCGTTCAACATCGCGTTGTATTTTTCCGCCGACGATTTGTAGACCTGATCCTGGCGATCCTTGCGCTGCAACGGACGGTTTTGCGGGATCACGACCGTTTCCAGGCCGTAGATTTCCTGGAACTCGTATGCTTCGGTATCGGCCGTACCGGTCATGCCGGCCAGCTTGGCGTACATGCGGAAGTAGTTCTGGAAGGTGATCGAGGCCAAGGTCTGGTTCTCGTTCTGGATTTTGACGCCTTCCTTCGCTTCGACGGCCTGGTGCAAGCCATCGGACCAGCGGCGGCCCGTCATCAGACGGCCCGTGAATTCATCGACGATGACGACTTCACTGTTCTGCACCACGTAGTGCTGATCCTTGAAGTACAGCGCATGCGCGCGCAGGGCCGCATACAGGTGATGCACGAGGCTGATGTTGGCCGAATCGTACAGCGAAGCGCCTTCCGGCAGCAGGCCCATTTCCATCAGGATGCGCTCGGCCTTTTCGTGGCCCGCTTCCGTCAGCAGCACCTGGTGCGCCTTTTCATCCTTGGTGTAGTCGCCCGGCACGTCAACCTTGCCCTTGCCGTCCGGCGTTTCTTCGCCGATCTGCAAAGTCAACAGTGCAGGCACTTCATTGATCTTGTAATACAGGTCCGTGTGGTTCTCGGCCTGGCCCGAAATGATCAACGGCGTACGCGCTTCATCGATCAGGATCGAATCGACTTCATCGACGATGCCGAAGTTCAGGCTGCGCTGCACGCGCTCGCGCGCTTCGTAGACCATGTTGTCGCGCAAGAAGTCGAAACCGAATTCGTTATTCGTGCCATACGTGATGTCGGAGTTGTACGCCTGCTGCTTGGCGCTGTGCTCCATCTGCGACATGTTCACGCCAGTCGACAGGCCCAGCCATGCATACAGGCGGCCCATGGTCTCGGCATCGCGCTGCGCCAGGTAATCATTGACGGTGACGATATGCACGCCCTTGCCCGACAAGGCATTCAGATAGGCTGGCAGGGTGGCCATCAGGGTCTTGCCCTCGCCCGTGCCCATCTCCGCGATCTTACCGAAATGCAAGACCATGCCGCCGATCATCTGCACATCGAAATGGCGCATGCGCAGGACGCGCTTGCTGGCCTCGCGGCAGACGGCAAATGCTTCCGGCAACAAGGCATCGAGCGCTTCGCCAGCGGCGATGCGTTCCTTGAAGGCAGGCGTCTTCGCTTGCAGCTCGGCATCCGACAGCTTTTCGATGGCCGGCTCGAGCGCATTGATCTCGCGTACCGTTTTTTGGTATTGCTTGAGCAGCCGCTGGTTGCGGCTACCGAAAATCTGGGTCAGTAATGACATGCTTGAATTCTTGAAAAAACGCCGTTAAAAAAAGCTCGGTAGGTGACAACGAGGTAACAATCGCGTGACCGCACGGAGTTCGACTATGGCAAAAGACGATGATTTTATCATGCGTTCCCGCCAAGGTTGGGCTAATGCACCATATAACAATAGCTTAATGACAAACAAATGGCAGAAAGTGCGGACATTTCCCATACTGTAAGGCAATACGGCCTGCCCGCCTGCGCCGCACCCGCCGCCGCACTCGTCATGCGCGGGCGAGTGTGCTATGTTTCGGCCATGCGAACTCCCACTTATTCTCCGGCACCGCGCCGCGGCTACGGCTTTGCCCGCTCAGGCCCGGCCGCGACGGGCGCGACCGATTTTCTGCGCGGCAATGCGACGATGGCATCCCTGATGCCCACCGTCACGCGCCTGGCCGCCCTGCAAAAAGATTGCGCCAAGGCCTTGCCGGCGATGTTCGAGCATTGCGACATCCTGCAATTCGAGGGCGGCCAGCTGGTGCTGGCCACGCCGAACGCGGCGCTGGCGGCCAAGCTCAAGCAGCAATTGCCGAAACTGCAAGGGGAACTGGAAAGAAAGGGCTGGCAAATTTCAGGCATCAAGCTGAAAGTGCAGGTCATCAAGAGCATCGCGCCTATCGTGCATACACGGGCGCTGGTCTTGCCGGAAAAAGCCATGTCGGCCCTGGAAGAGCTGAGCACGGCCCTGCCCGCGTCGAAGCAAAACGAGCAATTGATCGCGGCGCTGCGCAATATGGTCCGCCACCACCGCGAACCTAAAGATTAGCAACGCCAGGCGGCAGCACGTAGGTCGGATTAGGCCCTTCGGGCCGTAATCCGACAACATTGTTGGCGCCTGCGGGGTTGCCGGATTACGGCCTGCGGCCTAATCCGACCTACGTCAACGACCACTCGCGCTCCATTTGACGAAGATACGACTGCGGCGCCGCCTCGTTGGTATCGAACGAGACGATTTCATACGCATCCGGCTGATCCAGCAGCGCCAGCAGCAGTTGGTTGTTCAGTGCGTGGCCCGACTTGTGCGCCGTGTAATACGCGAGCAAGGGGTGGCCCACCAGGTACAGGTCGCCGATGGCGTCGAGGATCTTGTGGCGCACGAACTCGTCTTCATAGCGCAGGCCATCGGCATTCAAGATGCGGTATTCATCCATGACGATGGCGTTTTCCAGCGAACCGCCACGCGCCAGGCCCATGCCGCGCAAGCTTTCCACGTCCTGCATGAAACCAAAGGTGCGCGCGCGCGCCACGTCGTGCACATACGACACGTCGCCGAAGTCGACGGAGGCGCGCTGCATCGTGCCGTCGACGGCAGGATGGTTGAATTCGATGAAGAAATCGAGCTTGAAGCCGTCGTACGGCGACAGGCGCGCCCATTTCTCCGCGTCACCCTTGCCGTGACGCACTTCCACAGGCTTGATGACCTTGATGAATTTCTTCGGCGCCTGCTGCTCTTCCACGCCAGCCTGCTGCAGCAGATAGACAAAGGACGAGGCGGAACCATCCATGATGGGAATTTCTTCCGCATTCACGTCGATAACCATATTGTCCACGCCCAGGCCGGCCGCGGCCGACATCAGATGTTCCACGGTAGACACCCTGGCGCCATCCTTGATCAGCACGGAAGCCATGCGCGTATCGCCCACGGCCATGGCGCTGGCGGGAAATTCTACGATGGGATCGAGGTCGATGCGGCGAAACACGATGCCCGTGTCGATCGCGGCGGGACGCAAGGTCAGCTCGACCTTGGTGCCAGAGTGCAAACCGACACCGATGGTGCGGACCTGTTGTTTGATAGTGCGTTGTTTTAACATCTGTCGATTATATCTATTTGCTCAATGTTCGTTGCGGCGCGGCATGAGCCACGCCAGAAAAACCACATCCGGCCGTCATGGATGTTCGCTCTCGGCGTGCACGGCTTCGCGCCGCACCAGGTAAATGCCGCTGCCGATAATGATGGCCGCGCCGATCAGGGTGTATTCGTCGGGCAAGGCGCGCCACAGCAGCCAGTCCAGGGCCATGCCCCAGGCCAGGGCCGAGTATTCGAACGGCGCCACGCTGGACGCCTTGCCAAAGCGAAATGCCTCCGTGATGGCCAGCTGGCCCAGGAAGCCGCTGACGGACAAGCCCGCCAGCAGCCACCAGTCTTCGCGGCGGATGCTCACCCACTCATGCGCCGACAGGGCCACGCCGCCGATGGCCATCATCACCATCAGCCAGAAGACCATGCTTTCGCTGGCGTCCGTGCGGCTCAGGATGCGTCCCGTGACGGCCGAAATGGCGTAGCAGGCGGCCGAACCCAGCACGGCCAGGCCGGCCAGCGAAAAGAATCCCGAGCCGTCCGGACGCAGCGCCACCAGCACCCCCAGCAGCCCCACGGCGATGGCGCACCAGCGCGCGACATCGACTTTTTCCTTCAGAATAAAAACCGACAGGACCGTGATCAGCAAGGGCGCGACGAAGAACAGCGCATACGTCTCGGCCAGCGACATGCGCTTCAAGCCGTAGGCGAACAAGGTGATCATCAGCACGCCCAGCGCGCCGCGCAGCAAGTGCAGCGGCCAGCGCACCTTCAGCACGTTCTTGAAAGCGCCGCGATACAGCAGGTACAGGCACACGAGCGGCAAGGACGACAGGGCGCGCAAGGCCGTCACCTGCATGGGCGGATAATGGGCGGACAACAGCTTCATGGCTGTGTCCATCAGGGAAAACATGGCGACGGCGATCAGCATCACATAGATGCTGCGCAGGTTTTGGTTGCGGGGTAACAGGACAGACTCCGGGCAAAAGAACGGGACCGTCATCATGGCGACGGCCGGAGCCAGGACCGGTTGGCAAGGCCACACCGTCAGCCCGATTATAGCAAGCGCGACCGTTTACCTTATGACACCGGCAACAGCATCACCAGTTTCAAGTCGTGCTGGCGTGCAAGGTGCAAGGTCACCTGATTGAACTCCAGCAGCCCCTGCTGCGCATGCTGGAAGCGGCGCAAGCCCCCATCGCGGCCCTGCACCTGCTGCGCGCCCCACCACTGGCGAAATTCAAGGCTGGCACCGGCCAGTTCCGCGATCAGGCCGGCCAGCGGCGCCTGGTCCGCCTGGCGGCCGATATCGGCGCGGAATTCCGCCACCAGCCGCTGCGCCCGTTCGGGCCAGCCGACGACCAGCTCGCGCGCTCCTGCGTCCAGGAACATGAAGCGCAGCTGGTTCGGCGCGTCCCCGTTGCCATGCAGCCAGCCCGTGAACAAGCTGGACGCGGCTCCGTTCCACGCCACGGCATTCCATTCGCGGTCGAGGATGTACGCGGGCGCGTCGATGGCGGCGACGATGGCCATCAACTCGGCGCTAGCGGGCCCATCGCCCTCGCCTGTGCCGTGGCTGGGGTCATGCTTGTCGGCCACCTCGAACAGATAGGCGCGCTCGGCCGCGCTCAGCCGCAGCACCTGCGCCAGGCGAGAAAGCATCTTGGCCGACGCCGACACGGGCCGCCCCTGCTCCAGCCACGTCAGCCAGGTGGGGCTGACATCGCACAGCTGCGCCAGCTCTTCGCGCCGCAAGCCCGGCGTGCGGCGGCGCCCACCTCCAGGCAAGCCGGCCATGGCGGGAGTGACGTCTTCGCGCCGGGCGCGAATGAATTCAGCGAGTTTGCTCGACATGACAGGGATGCATGGTAGTAAATATACCAGTATAAGTTATGGTCTTGTTACAGGATAATTTTATCCCTATTCTGCAGGAACTCACCCATCAACAGGAGAAAACCATGCAACAGCACGATGTCGTTACCGAACAGTTTGGCAAGACGGCGAATGCCTACCTGAGCAGCGCGATCCACGCGCAAGGGGCCGACCTGGTGCTGATGCAGGAGTGCGCGCGCCGCCACAGCAAGCCGGTGGTACTCGACCTGGGCTGCGGCGCCGGCCACGCCAGCTTCGCCGTCGCTCCCGTGGCCGCATCCGTCGTCGCCTACGACCTGGCGCAGCCGATGCTCGACGTGGTCGACTGCGCCAGGGTGCAGCGCGGCTTGCACAACATCCGCACGCAACAGGGCGATGTGGCCCGGTTACCGTTTTCCGACGCCAGCTTCGACATGGTCGTCACGCGCTTTTCCGCGCACCACTGGAACGACGTGGCCGCCGCCTTGGCGGAAGCCTGGCGCGTGCTGCGCCCGAACGGCACGTTATTAGTGGTCGATATCGTCGCGCCCAAGACGGCCCTGTACGACAGCACCCTGCAGGCGGTGGAAATGCTGCGCGACGCGTCGCACGTGCGCGATTACCGCAGCTGCGAGTGGGGCGCCAAATTCAATAACGCGGGCTTTACGCACAGTTTGCGCAGCGTGTGGAAGCTGACGATGCAGTTCGACGAGTGGGTGGCGCGCATGCGCACGCCCGCCGAACGCGTAGCGGCCATCCGCAACCTGTTCGATGGCGCACCCGAAGAAGCACGCAGATATTTTGCGCTGCAGGACGATTATTCGTTCAGCATCGATGCGGCCATGTTCGAGGCGACCAAGCCGCAGGTACAGTAAATGTGAAAACGGCGCCGATGGCGCCGTTTTTTATTGCGTAGGTTGGATTAGCGCGCAGCGCGTAATCCAACAATGCCAGAGCAAACGTGATGCCAATTCCGCACGTCGGCTTACGCCAGCTGGCCCAGCAAGGTCTCGGCATTCGACACTTCAAACTTGCCGCCCTGCTCGACGTTCAATTGCGTCACGACGCCATTGTCGACCAGCATCGAGTAGCGCTGCGAGCGCGTGCCCATGCCGTGCTTGGAAAAGTCGGCGTCCAGGCCCAGGGCCTTGCTGTAGGCGGCATTGCCGTCAGCCATCATACGTACCACGCCCGTGGCTTTCTGGTCGCGGCCCCAGGCGCCCATCACGAACGCGTCGTTGACGGAGATGCACCAGATTTCATCGACGCCTTTGGCTTTCAGGTCGGCAGCGTGCTGCACATAGCCTGGCACGTGCTGTGCGGAGCAGGTCGGAGTGTACGCGCCTGGCAGGCCGAAGATGGCGATCTTCTTGCCCTTGACCAGGTCTTGCACGTTGAACGTGTTCGGGCCCAGTGCGCAACCTTCGGTTTCGCTTTCGATGAATTCGGCCAGGGTGCCTTCTGGCAGGGTGTCGCCGATCTTGATGGTCATGTTGACTCCTTGTGTACTGTCGGTTGAGGATGCTGCCGGCATGATGCCGACACTGCGCGATAGTATGCCTGACTTGCCGTATTTGTGCAGAAAGTGGCCGGAAAGGCAAAGGCAAAAGTCAAAAAACGGCAAAAAAACGGCGACCCTCAGGCCGCCGTTATCGTTGCTTGCATCAAACCACCTTAATCAGCCTGTTTACGCAGGAAGGCAGGAATGTCATACGTTTCCATGCCATTCTTTTCCATCGCGCGCACCTGCTCGGAAGCCGATTCGCGGCGCCATACCGCCGGCGCCTTCATGCCGTCGAAACCGGCTGCCGGCGTGGCCACGCCAACCGTCGTCGTCGCCGCTTGCGCGCTACCCATGGCAGCCGACGGGGTCAGCGGGCTGTTGTGGGTGCCGGTGCGCAGCACTTGCTGCGGTACCAGCTGGATGTTTTTCTTGGCACGGCCCAGGCCCGTGGCCACCACGGTGACGCGGATGTCGTCGCCCATGGCGTCGTCGTAGGCGATACCTTGCGCGATCGACGCGTCCGGCGCGGCAAACGCGCGCACGGCAGCCATGACTTCCTTGATCTCTTTACCTTTCAAGCCACGGCTGGCCGTGACGTTGACCAGCACGCCGCGCGCGCCAGAGAGATCAATGCCGTCCAGCAGCGGCGAAGCGACAGCCTGTTCGGCGGCGATGCGCGCGCGGTCGACCCCGGAAGCGGTCGCCGTACCCATCATGGCCTTGCCCTGCTCGCCCATGATGGTTTTCACGTCATTGAAGTCGACGTTGATGTGGCCCGGCACGTTGATGATCTCGGCAATGCCGGCCACCGCGTTGTTGAGCACATCATCGGCGTGCTGCATCCATTCCAGCATGCTTTCGTCTTCGTAGATCTCTTCCAGTTTTTCGTTGAGGATGATGATCAGCGAATCGACGTGCAGCGACAGCTGCTCCAGGCCTTCGTCGGCGATGTCCATGCACTTCTGGCCTTCGTACGAGAAGGGCTTCGATACCACGGCGACCGTCAGCGCGCCCAGTTCCTTGGCCACTTCGGCCACGATAGGCGCCGCGCCCGTGCCCGTGCCGCCGCCCATGCCGGCAGCGATGAAGACCATGTGCGCGCCGCGCAGCGCGTCGGCGATGCGCGCGCGCGATTCCTCTGCCAGCTGGCGGCCGACGGCAGGCTTCATGCCGGCGCCCAGGCCGGTATCGCCGATCTGGATGATGTTGTGCGCCTTCGATGTCGACAGGGCCTGTGCGTCGGTGTTGGCGGCAATGAACTCCACACCCGACATGCCTTTGTTGATCATGTGTTGGACTGCATTGCCACCCGCACCGCCGACGCCGACGACCTTGATGACGGTACCTATAGCTGTGTTATCGACCATATCGAACTCCATGATGTGCTCCTATCAGATGCGGTTTCCAAGCGCCAGGCCTCATATTGGTAGGAGAACTGGAGATTGAAAACTGCGGTTAAATATAAAATAAAGTTATGTGTGTGTACCTGCGATGCTGCCAAAAAACCTGTGCTGCCGGGCTTGAAGTACGCCCTTAAAAATTGCCTAAAAACCATTCCTTCATGCGCTGCCAGACTGCCTTCACCGAGCCGTCCTGACGCGTCACAATGTGGCCGCGCAGGTATTGCTTCTTCGCTTCCAGCAGCAGGCCCAATACCGTGGCATAGCGCGGACTGCGCACCACGTCGGCCAGCTGGCCCCGATACTCGGGCGTGCCCAGGCGCGCCGGTTTCAGGAAAATGTCTTCCGCCATTTCCACCATGCCGGGCATGATGGACGTGCCGCCCGTGAGCACGATGCCCGACGACAGCACGCCTTCATAACCGGATTCGCGCACCACCTGGTGCACCATCGCGAACAGTTCCTCGACGCGCGGCTCGATCACTGCCGCCAGCGCCTGGCGCGACAGGTTGCGCGGGCCGCGGTCGCCCAAGCCTGGCACTTCCAGCGATTCGCCAGGGTCGGCCAGGACCTGCTTGGCCACGCCATAGCGGATCTTGATTTCTTCCGCTTCCGCGGTCGGGGTACGCAAGGCCATGGCGATGTCGTTGGTGATCTGGTCGCCGGCGATGGGAATGACTGCCGTATGGCGGATCGCGCCATCGGAGAATACCGCCACATCGGTCGTGCCGCCGCCGATGTCGATCAGCACCACGCCCAGTTCCTTCTCGTCGGGCGTGAGCACCGCATCGGCAGACGCCATCGGCTGCAGGATCAGGTCCGACACTTCCAGGCCGCAGCGGCGCACGCACTTGACGATGTTCTGCACCGCCGACACGGCTCCGGTGACGATATGCACCTTCACTTCCAGGCGGATGCCGCTCATGCCGATAGGCTCGCGCACATCTTCCTGGCTGTCGACGATGAACTCTTGCGGCACCGTGTGCAGCAATTGCTGATCGGTCGGAATGTTAACCGCTTTTGCCGTCTCGATGACGCGCGCCACGTCGGTCGCCGTCACTTCCTTGTCCTTGATGGCCACCATGCCGCTGGAATTGAAGCTGCGGATATGGCTGCCCGCAATGCCCGCGTACACATTGCGGATCTTGCAGTCAGCCATCAGCTCGGCCTCTTCCAGCGCGCGCTGGATGGATTCCACCGTGGCCTCGATATTGACCACCACGCCCTTTTTCAGGCCCTTCGATTCGTGCTGGCCCAGCCCGATCACTTCGTGGCGTCCGTCGGACATCACTTCGGCTACCACCGCCACCACTTTCGAGGTGCCGATGTCGAGGCCGACGATCAGGTTTTTCGCGTCTTTTGTCATTTCTGTCGCCTACTGTATGGGCTATAAATTAAAATTATTGGGTTAAGTCGGTTTTTTAATCGGACTGCCATTCTTCTTCCTGATCGCCGGCGCCGGCCTGCCATCCTTGCCTTCGGCCGGTATCACCAGGCCGGCGGAACTGAGCGCCAGGCCATTCTGGTAGCGCATATCGATCGTGTCGATATTCTCCAGCCGGCTCGCCAGCTGCGGGTAGATGCCCACCAGCCGGTCGACCCGCGCCTTCAGGGTCGTATGATTCTGCTCGCGCCCGAGCGCCACGCTCATGCCGTTATCCAGTTTCACCGTCCACGCATAGCGGCTCGACAGCGACAGCGATTCAGGCACCATCTTCAAAGGTGAAAACCACTTTGCCAGCTGCACGTAGGTGGCCAGCACTTCCTTCTCGCTGCCATCGGGGCCGGCGAAGGCAGGCAATTCATGGTCATCTTCGGCTTCGGCCACATTGGCCGTAAACACGTCGCCCTTGACCGACAGCAGACGTCCATCCTCGCCCCAGGTGCCCAGCGCTTCGTGTTCTTCCAGCGCCACGATCAGCTGGTTCGGCCACTCGCGCCGCACGCTGGCACGGCGCACCCAGGGCACCGATTCGAACACGCCGCGCACGCTTTCCAGGTTGGTCGTGAAGAAATTGCCCTTGATGCGGCCCAAGGTACCGCTGCGCAGGGTCAGGTAATTCACGTGACGCAGACCCTTGTCGTCCACACTTTCCACCTTGATGCTGCGCAGGTCGAACATGGGACGCTGCGACACCCACCAGACGCCGGCCGCCACGCATACGACCAGAACCGCGGCCAACAAGCCGTTGGCAGTCGTATTCAGGCTTTTAGCGTCATGCCACATATCAGCGCTGTCCCTTGTGCATTTTCAGGCTTGCGCCGGAAACGATTTCCAGGCACAGGTCTTCATAGCAGGTGCCTTCCGCGCGCGCCGCCATCGGCACGAGCGAGTGGCCCGTCATGCCGGGCGAGGTATTCACTTCCAGCAAAAACAGCTTGCTGTCGGCCGCGCGCATCAGCACATCGACCCGTCCCCAGCCTTCGCAGCCGAGGGCGCGGTACGCTGCCAGGGCGATGCGTTCCATCTCGGCGATGATCGCCGGGTCCAGCTGCGGCGGGCAGAAATACTGCGTATCGTCCGTGAAGTACTTGTTCTGGTAATCGTAATTGCCTTGCGGAGCGACGATTTCAATCGGCGGCAGCGCGCGCGCCGCGGCGCCCTTGCCCAGGATCGCGACGGTAAACTCGCGGCCCTTGATGAATTCCTCGGCCAGCACCGAATCATCGAGACCGGCGGCGATGTCATAGGCCGCCTGGAAGGCCGACGCCTCATTGACGGTCGTGATGCCGATGCTCGAACCTTCATGCGGCGGCTTGACGATCAGCGGCAAGCCCAGTTGCGCGGCGACCTTGGCCAGGTCGGAGCTGTCGTCCAGCACCGCGTACTTCGGCGTCGGCAGCTCGTGCATCAGCCAGATCATCTTGGTGTAAACCTTGTCCATGCCCACCGAGCAAGCCATCACGCCGCTGCCCGTGTAGGGAATGCCCAGTTGTTCCAGCGCGCCCTGCAGGCTGCCGTCTTCGCCGAAGCGGCCGTGCAGCGCGATGAAGACGCGGTCAAATTTTTCTGCGGCCAGTTCCGCCAGGCTGCGTTCGCCCGTGTCGAAGCCATGCGCGTCCACGCCACGGCTTTTCAACGCGGCCAGCACGCCCGCGCCGGACATCAGCGACACTTCGCGCTCGGCCGAGCGGCCGCCGAACAGGACGCCGACCTTGCCCAATTGTTTAACGTCGATAGCTGAAGCTTGGTTCACGTCAGGCCTTTGCAGTGTGAGATTGATACGTTGTCAGTTGTTGCGGGATGCCGCTGATCGAGCCGGCGCCCATGGTCAGCACGACGTCGCCGTCGCGCGCCACGCTCATGATGGTGTCGGCCATGTCCGTCATGGACTCGACGAAAATCGGTTCGATCTTGCCGCGCGCGCGCAGCGCATGCGCCAGGGCGCGGCCGTCGGCGGCGACGATAGGCGCTTCGCCCGCCGCATACACTTCGGACAGCAGCAGCACGTCGGGCGCACCGAGCACCTTGACGAAATCTTCGAACAGGTCGCGCGTGCGGCTGTAGCGGTGCGGCTGGAACGCCAGCACCAGGCGGCGGCCAGGATAGGCGGCGCGCGCGGCGGCCAGGGTGACTTCCGTTTCCACCGGATGGTGGCCGAAATCGTCGACCAGGGCGAAGCTGCCGCCGTTCGGCAGCGCCACGTCGCCATAGCGCGTGAAGCGCCGGCCCACGCCGGAAAACTCCGCCAGGCCCTGCTGCGTGGCGCTGTCGGCGATGCCGATTTCGCGCGCGATAGCGATCGCCGAACAGGCATTCTGCACATTGTGCATGCCGGGCTGGTTCAGCACCACGTCGAGGTCGGGATAGCCTTCCTGCAGCACGGTGAAATGCATTTCCAGGCCCACGGCGCGCGCATTGATGGCGCGCACTTCGGCATCTTCCGCGAAGCCGTAGGTGGTGACCGGCTTGGTCACGAAGGGGATGATGGCGCGCACGTGCGGATCGTCGATGCACAACATGGCGCGGCCATAGAAAGGCAAACGGTGCGTGAACTGCACGAAGGCCTGCTTGAGCTTTTCGAAATCGTGCTCGTAGGTGTCCATGTGATCGGCGTCGATATTCGTGATCACTTCGATCATCGGCGTCAGGTTCAGGAACGAGGCGTCCGATTCGTCCGCTTCGGCCACCAGGTAGTCGCCCGAGCCCAGCTTGGCGTTCGCGCCCGCGCTGGTCAGGCGTCCGCCGATGACGAAAGTCGGGTCGAGGCCGCCCTGCGCCAGCACGGACGCGACCAGGCTGGTGGTCGTCGTCTTGCCGTGCGTGCCCGCGATGGCGATGCCGCGTTTCAAACGCATCAATTCACCGAGCATCACGGCGCGCGGCACCAGCGGGATCTTGCGCGCGCGCGCGGCCACCACTTCCGGATTGTCTTGCGGGACGGCGCCCGATGTCACCACCGCGTCGGCGTCGCCGATATTCTCGGCCGCGTGGCCGAGCATGACAGTCGCGCCCAGGCTCGCCAGGCGCTGCGTCGCCGCATTGCTGCCCAGGTCGGAACCCGACACCTTGTAGCCGAGGTTGACCAGCACTTCGGCGATGCCGCTCATGCCGCTGCCGCCAATGCCGACAAAGTGGATATTGTTTACTTTATGCTTCACAGAGCTAACCTCATGCCAGTTTTTCCAATACGTGTGCGATCGCCTCATTGGCGTCGCGCTTGCCTGCTGCCAGTGCCGCCTGCGCCATCTGCTGGCAGCTGTCGCGCGTCAAGGACGCCAGCAGGGTGCTCAGCGACGCCGCACTCATTTCCGTCTGCGGCAGATGAATCGCCGCGCCTTGTTTTGCCATCCATTGCGCATTGTCGCGCTGGTGACTCGTGGTCGACGCCACCAGCGGCACGAGCACGCTGGCCACGCCGGCCGCCGTCAATTCCGACAGAGTGATGGCGCCTGCGCGGCAAATCACCAGGTCGGCCTCGGTATACGCCCTGGCCATGTCGTCGATGAAGTCGACCACATTGGCTTGCACGCCCGCCTGCGCATACGCGGCATGCAGGGCGTCGATATTCTTCTTGCCCGACTGGTGCGTCACCCGCGGACGTACGCCCTCCGGCATCAGTGCCAGCGCGGCAGGCAGATTGTCGTTCAGCGCTTTCGCGCCCAGGCTGCCGCCCACCACCAGGATGCGCAGCGGCCCGCTGCGGCCCGCGAAACGCGAGGCCGGCGGCGCCATGGCGAGGATCTCGGCGCGCACGGGATTGCCCGTGACGACGGCCTTGCCGGCGGCGCTGCCGAAATCGGCGGGGAAACCGAAGCACACCTGCTGCGCCAGCGGCACCAGCGTCTTGTTCGACAACAGCAGCGCCGCATCGGCATTGACCAGCACCAGCGGCACGCCCTTCAGGCGCGCCATCAGGCCGCCAGGCACGGTGACGTAGCCGCCCATGCCCATCACCACGTCCGGCTTGCGGCTGGCGATGAAGCGGCGGATGGCAAAGAGGCTGGCCAGCATCCTGAAGCCGCCTTTGAGCGTATGCGCCAGGCCCTTGCCGCGCATGCCGGAAAATTCGATGGCGTCCATGGGAATGCCGCTCTTCGGCACCAGTTCCTGCTCCATGCCATGGGTCGTGCCCAGCCAGCTCACTTCCCAGCCGCGCGCGCGCATGGTCTGCGCAATCGCCAGGCCCGGGAAAATATGGCCGCCGGTGCCGGCCGCCATGATCATCAGTCTTTTCGTCGTTTTCAAGTTCGTCACGTTGTTCATAGCCGGCCTCCGCGCATCAGGATCCGGTTTTCGTAATCGATGCGCAGCAAGATCGCCAGGCCGATACAGTTAATCAGTACGCCCGTGCCGCCATAACTCATCAGGGGCAAAGTCAGGCCCTTGGTCGGCAGCAGGCCCAGGTTCACGCCCATGTTGATGAAGGTCTGCACGCCGATCCAGATGGCGATGCCTTTCGCCGTCAGTCCCGCGAAGGTCTGGTCGATGGCGATCGCCTGGCGGCCGATGTCGAACGCGCGCTTGATAATCCAGTAGAACATGCCGATCACGATCAGCACGCCCACCAGTCCCAGTTCCTCGCCGATCACGGCCAGCAAGAAGTCCGTATGCGCTTCGGGCAGGTAGTGCAGCTTTTCCACGCTGCCGCCCAGGCCCACGCCAAACAGTTCGCCGCGCCCGAAGGCGATCAGCGAGTGCGTCAGCTGGTAAGCCTTGTTCAGGGCATTGTCTTCCTGCCACGGATCGAGATACGCGAAAAACCGCTCGCGGCGGAATTTCGACAAGGCGATGATGGTGACGAAGATCGCCGTCAGCATGGCGCCGATGCCGCCGAACCAGATGGCGTTGACGCCGCCCAGGAACAGGATACCCATGGCGATGCAGACGATCACGCCGAAAGCACCCAGATCGGGCTCCATCAGCAGCAGCAGGCCGACGAAGCTCACAGCCAGCGCCATCGGCATGAAGCCCTTGGTCAGCTTGTGCATGTATTCCTGCTTGCGCACCGTGTAATCGGCCGCGTACAGCACCATCACCACCTTCATCAGCTCGGACGGCTGCGGCCGCAGGCCCGGCAGGTTCAGCCAGCGGCGACCGCCGTTGACCGACACGCCCAGGCCCGGTATCAAGACCATCACCAGCAGCACCAGGGTGCCGATGAACAGCCACGGCGCGATCTTTTGCCAGGTAGCGACGCGGATGCGAAACACCAGCGCGGCGACGATGATCGATATACCGATGAACAATGCCTGGCGCACGACGAAGTAATTGTTCGTGTAAGCGGCGAACTTGCGCGCGTCCGACAGCGAGATCGACGCCGAATACACCATTACCATGCCCAGCAACATGAGCAGCAGGACCACCCACACCAGCGGCTTGTCATAGTCCATCATCTTCGATTGCCGCGCACGGCTATCCAGCGGCTTGGCAGCCGAGCCGGAACCAAAGCTGAAGGGCAGTTGGAAGGCCATCAGATATCCTGTCCGTTTTCCAGCGCGATGTCGCGCACGGCGTCGACAAACACCTGCGCGCGGTGCGCATAGTTCTTGAACATGTCCAGGCTGGCGCAGGCGGGCGACAGCAGCACGGCATCGCCGGCCTGCGCCAGGCTGCTGGCGCGCTTGACGGCTTCCGGCAAGGTGGCGCAGTCGATGATATCCACGCCAGCCGGCTCCAGAGCAGCGCGCAGCGCTGGCGCATCGCGGCCGATCAGCACCACGGCACGCACGTAGCGCGACACGGGTTCAGCCAGCGGCGAAAAATCCTGCCCCTTGCCGTCACCGCCGGCGATCAGCACCAAACGCTGTTCCGCGCCGCCAAACGCCTTGCCCAGGCCGGACAACGCAGCCACGGTCGCGCCCACATTGGTGCCCTTGCTGTCGTCGTAGTATTCGACTTCATTCACGGCGGTGATCAGTTCCACCCGGTGCGGCTCGCCCTGGTACTCGCGCAAGCCATGCAGCAGCGGCGCGAACGGCAGGCCGATGGCGCGGCACAGGGCCAGCGCCGCCAGCGCATTCGAGGCATTGTGCTGGCCGCGGATCTTCAGCGCGTCGGCCGGCATCAGTTTCTTGGCCATCGTCGGCACCGGTTCCGGCGCCGGATCGTTCTTCCGGCGTTTTTTCTCGATGACTTCTTCGCTGGGCACGGCTTGCGCCAGCCAGAAGATGCCGCGTTCATTCACCAGGCCAAAGCTGTCGACTTCCGCCGGTTCGCCCGTGCCGAAGGTGATCGTCGCGGCCAGCGGATCGGCCATGTGCATAACTGCCGCATCGTCGCGGTTCAGGATGCGCACGGTCTGGTCGCCGAAGATGCGCGCCTTGTCGCTCGCATAGGAGGCCATGTCGCCATGCCAGTCCAGGTGGTCCTGCGACAGATTCAGGACCGTGGCCGCATCGGCCTGCAGGCTGAACGTCGTGTGCAGCTGGAAGCTGGACAACTCCAAAATCCACGCTTGCGGCAAGGTGCTGGCGACCGGTTCCGCCGCTTCAGCGTCCGCATCGAGCGGCAGCGGCGCGGGCTCGGCATCGAGCACTTCGCGCAGCACGTCCAGCGCGGCCGGGCTGATATTGCCGGCCACGCGCGTGACCAATCCGGCGCGTTCGCACAGCAGGCCCACCAGACTGGTGACCGTCGTCTTGCCGTTGGTGCCCGTGATGGCGATGACTTTCGGCGCATAGCCGCGTTCCGCCTTGAGCGCGGCCAAGGCTTGGGCGAACAGTTCGATCTCGCCCCACACGGGGATATTTTTCTCGGCTGCGGCCGGCGCGATCTGCGCCAGTTCGCGCTGCGGCGCCAGGCCGGGGCTGACGGCGACGAAATCGACGCCATCGAGCAGCTCGGCCGTGAAGGCGCCGGCGATGAACCGCGCCTGCGGCACGGCGGTCTGCAGCGCGGCCAGGCGCTCAGGGGTTTCCCTTGTATCGGCCACGCGCACGGTCGCACCGCTGCGGGCCAGCCACAGGGCCATGGCCAGGCCCGACTCCCCAAGGCCCAGTACCAGTGCGGTTTTAGCGTCGTACATCATCAGCGCAGCTTCAAGGTGGTCAGGCCGAGCAGCACCAGCATCATGGTGATGATCCAGAAACGCACGACAACCTGCGTCTCTTTCCAGCCTTTTTGTTCAAAATGGTGATGCAGTGGCGCCATCAGGAAAACGCGGCGGCCAGCGCCATAGCGCTTCTTGGTGTACTTGAACCAGACGACCTGGATGATCACGGACAGCGTTTCGACGACGAAGATGCCGCCCATGATGAACAGGACGATTTCCTGGCGCACGATGACGGCCACGGTGCCCAGCGCGCCGCCCAGTGCCAGCGCGCCCACGTCGCCCATGAACACTTTCGCGGGGTGCGTGTTATACCAGAGGAAGGCCAGGCCGGAACCGGCCAGCGCGCCGCAGAAGATCACCAGTTCGCCGGCGCCTGGAATGTGCGGAATGAACAGGTAGCGCGCATACGTGGCGTTACCCGTCAGGTAGGCGAACAGGCCCAGGGCCGTACCCACCATCACGGTCGGCATGATGGCCAGGCCATCGAGGCCATCGGTGAAATTGACGGCGTTGCTGGTGCCGACGATGACGCAATAGGTCAGCGCGATGAAGCCCCACACGCCCAGCGGATAGCTGATGGTTTTAAAGAAGGGCACGATCAGATCGGCTTTCGGCGGCAGGTCCATGGCGAAGCCCGACTGCACCCAGGCGTAGATCAGATTCCACACGTGGCCCGCGTCCGGTTCCGACACGGAGACGGAGAACGCCAGGTAAAACGCGGCGACGATGCCGATCAGCGACTGCCAGAAGTATTTTTCACGCGAGCGCATGCCTTCCGGATCCTGGTGCACCACCTTGCGGTAGTCGTCGGCCCAGCCGACGGCGCCAAAGCCCAGGGTGACGATCAGGACCGGCCAGATGAAGCGGTTCGACAGGTCGGCCCACAGCAGGGTGGAAATGCCGATGGCGATCAGGATCAGCACACCGCCCATGGTGGGCGTGCCGTGTTTTTTCAGGTGCGTCTGCGGGCCGTCCGTGCGCACGGCCTGGCCGACCTTCATGCGCGTGAGCATGCGGATCACGGCGGGACCGGCGCACAGGCCGATCAAAATCGCCGTCAGGGTGGCGAAGACGGCGCGGAAAGTGATGAAGTTAAAGACCCGCAATGGGCCAATGTCGTCCTGGAAATAATGAGCGAGCCAGAGCAGCATGATTAGTGAGCTTCCTTGTTATTGTTGTTTGAACCAATCAAATGCTGCACGGCCCGTTCCATCTTCATGAAGCGGGAGCCCTTGATTAATACTGTTGCATCCGAACGGCCGGACAAATGCGCATCAAGCGCCGCCAGCAAACCGTCGAACTGTTCGAAATACTCCACGACCGTGCCTGATTCCTGGCTGGCGGCAGCCTGCGCCGCATTCACCAGATGGCGCGCCAGGCCGCCCGTCGCCAGCACGTGTTCGATGCCTTTGGCGGCGGCGTAGGCGCCGATCTCTTCGTGGAACTGCTGCCCCTGCGTGCCGACTTCGCCCATCTCGCCCAGCACCAGGATGCGCGGCTTTGCTGCCTGCGCCAGCACATCGATGGCCGCGCGCGCCGAATCCGGATTGGCGTTATACGTGTCGTCGATGATGGTGGCGCCGTTGGCGGCACGTTTTTTCTGCAGGCGGCCATTCACGGGCGCGAACGCCTCCAGGCCCTGCTTGATATGGTCGATGGCGATGCCCGCGCCCACGGCGCATGCCACGGCCGCCAGCGCATTGCGCACATTGTGCTCGCCCGCCGCCTGCAAGCCGACGAAGAACTGGCGCAAGCTGCCGTCCTGCGCGCGCACGCTGACGAACATGTCGCTGCCAAAATCCTCGGCCGCGCGATGCGTGCAGCTCACGTCCGCCTCTTTCGACAGGCCGAAGGTGATGACGGCGCGCGCGCCGGCCAGCTCGCGCCACACGGGCGTGAATTCATCGCCGTGCGGGAAGACGGCCACGCCGTCGTCGGCCAATGCCGCCAGCGCCGCGCCGTTCTCGCGCGCCACCGCTGCCACCGTATGCATGAATTCCTGGTGCTCGCGCTGCGCGTTGTTGACCATCGCCAGGGTCGGCGCGGCGATTGCCGCCAGGCGCGCGATTTCGCCCGGATGGTTCATGCCCATCTCGATGACGGCCGCCTTGTGTTCTACATTCAGGCGGAACAGGGTCAATGGCACGCCGATCTCGTTATTCAGATTGCCGCGCGTGGCCAGGCGCGCTTCTTCGCCAAAGGCCGCCGCCAGGATCGACGAAATCATCTCCTTGACGGTGGTCTTGCCATTGCTGCCGGTGACGCCGATGACGGGCACATTGAAACGGCCGCGCCAGAAATTGGCGATGCGGCCCAGCGCGACCAGGGTATCGGGCACCACGATGGCCGCTACCTTGCCGCTGTCCCAGCCTGCGGGCAGGCGCTCGACCACCACGGCGGCGACGCCGCGCGTGGCCACCTGCTCGAGGAAATCGTGGGCGTCGAAACTCTCGCCGCGCAAGGCGACGAAGAGCGATCCGGCTTGGGCGCTGCGGCTGTCGGTGGACACGCCGTCAAAAACGGCGTCGCCCGTCAGCTGCGCGCCGTCCAGCGACGGCATCAGTTCTGTCAGGGTGCCGCGCATCAGTTCGTCCTCATCATGGTCAGGCGCGCGGACAGGGCAAGCTGCGCATGATCGGCGTCGGAGAACGGCAGTTTCTTGCCCTTGATTTCCTGGTACGGCTCATGGCCCTTGCCCGCCAACAGGATCACGTCCGGCTTGGCGGCGTGCTTGATGGCCGACAGGATGGCCGCGGCGCGATCTTCGATGGCCTGCGGCTGCGGGCCGTCGGCACGCATGCCGGCGACGATCTGCGCGATGATGGCGTGCGGATCTTCGCTGCGCGGATTGTCGCTGGTGACCAGCACGTGATCGGCCAGCTGCGCGATGGCGCCCATCTGCGGACGCTTGCCCGGATCGCGGTCGCCGCCGCAGCCGAACACGCACCACAGCTGGCCGCCACGTTCCTGCGCCACCTGGCGCAAGGCGGCCAGGGTCTTTTCCAGCGCGTCCGGCGTATGCGCGTAATCGATGACGACCATCGGCGCTTCCTGGCCGCCCACCTGCTGCATGCGGCCCGGGGCCGGCTGCAAGGATTCGATGCCGTCGATGGCGGCGCGCAGGCCGGTGCCGTGCGCCAGCAACGCGCCCAGCACGGCCAGCGCATTGCTGATATTGAAGTGCCCCACCAGTTGCGTCTTGACCAGCGCCACGCCCAGCGCGCATTCCAGGTGGAAGTCGGTGCCGGCATTGCGGCTGCGGAACTGGCTGGCGCGCAGCATCAGCACACCCGGCAAGTCCGGCTGGCTGGCTGCATCCTGCAAGGTATAGCCGATGACGGGATATTCGCCCGCCAGCTTGCCGTCCACGTGCGCCGCCAGGCGCAAGCCCATGGCGTCATCGAGGTTGATGACGGCCGTTTTCAGGCCGGGCCAGTCGAACAGCTTGACTTTGGCGGCCTCGTAGGTGGCCATGTCGCCATGGTAATCGAGGTGGTCGCGCGTCAAATTGGTGAACATGGCGACATCGAAATGCATGCCGGCCGCGCGTTCCTGGTCCAGGCCGATCGACGACACTTCGATGGCAACGGCTTTGGCGCCGGCGTCGCGCATGGCGGCCAGTTTGCGCGCCAGCAGCACGGCGTCGGGCGTGGTGTAGCCGGTGACGTCGAATTCGATGGCGCCGCGCGGCTTGCACAGGCCCACGCCCAAAGTCCCAATGACGGACGAGGTTACACCGAGGCGTGCCAGCGCCTGCGCCAGCCACAGCGCGCACGAGGTCTTGCCATTCGTGCCCGTCACGCCGGCACTGAACATGGCACTGTCGGGCATGTCGTAAAAAGCATGCGCCACGGGGCCGGCCAGGCGTTTCAGGTCGCTGACCAGCAGGTGAGGCACATTCCATGCGGCGTTCCATTCCACGGCGTCATGCACGATGGCGGCGGCGCCCTGCGCGATGGCAGCGGCGATAAAATCGGTGGCGCCCGCATAGGCGAAAAACACGTCGCCGCTTTGCACGCGGCGCGAGTCGGACGTCAGCTGCCCGGACGGGGCAGCCGCTTTGATCCACAAACTGATGTCTTGTATGGTCATGAGTGACTTCACATGGCCTCCGGGCCGGCATTGGCCGGGACCACGATTTCGGTAACGGAGGAATCGGGCGGTACGTTCATCGCGCGCAGCGCGTTGGTCGCAATCGCCGCGAAAGCGGGAGCGGCAACCTGGCCGCCATAGTGGGCAGCGCCGGTCGGTTCATCGATCATCACGGCAATGATGAAGCGCGGCGCCGACATCGGCACCATGCCCACGAAAGAGCCGATGTATTTGCGCGGCATCGCATAGCGGCCGTTTTCCACCTTGTAGGCGGTGCCCGTCTTGCCGCCGACTCTGTAGCCGGCGACCTGGGCGCGCTTGGCCGAGCCGTGCGCGCCGGAGACCACCAGTTCCAGCATGGCGCGCATTTCGGCGGCCGTCTTCGGCTTGATCACCTGCTGGCCCACGGGCAGCTCATTGACCTTCTGGAATGACAGGGGGATCGTGTCGCCATCGCGCGCGAACATCATGTAGGAGCGCGCCAGCTGGATCAGCGACACGGAAATGCCGTTACCGTAGCTCATGGTGGCCTGCTCCACCGGGCGCCACGATTTATACGGACGCACGCGGCCGGCCACGGCGCCGGGGAAGCCCCATTTCGGCTGCTGGCCGAAGCCCACCTTGGTAAACATTTCCCACATTTCCTGCGACGGCATGCCCAGCGCGATTTTCGAGGTGCCGATGTTCGACGACATCTCGATGATTTCGGAGACACTGATCACGCCGTGCGGCTTGGTGTCGGTAATGGTGCGGTCGGCGATGGTGTAGCGGCCCGGGCCCGTGTCGATCAGGGTGGTCGGCTTGACCCGGCCCGTGTCGAGCGCCAGCGAGACGGTGATCGGCTTCAGGGTCGAACCGGGTTCAAAGGTGTCGGTCATGACGCGGTTGCGCAGCTGCTGGCCCGTGAGCTTGCGGCGGTCGTTCGGGTCGTAGCTCGGGTAGTTGGCCAGGGCCAGCACTTCGCCCGTGTGCACGTCGAGCACCACGGCGCCGCCGGCCTTGGCATTGAATTTTTCCACCGCTTCCTTCAACTGCGTGAAGGCGATGTACTGGATCTTGCTGTCGACGGACAGGGTCAGGTCCTTGCCGTCATGCGGTTCGTGGATGAAGCCGATGTCTTCGACGATGTGGCCCAGGCGGTCCTTGATCACGCGGCGGCTACCGGTGGTGCCGACGAGGGTTTTCTGCTGCGCCAGTTCCATGCTTTCCTGGCCCACGTCTTCCACGTTGGTAAAGCCCACCACGTGGGTCATCACTTCGCCCTGTGGATAGAAGCGCTTGTATTCCTTGCGCTCGTCGATGCCGTCGATGCCCAGCTTGGAGATCTTGTCGGCCACGTCCATCTCGACCTGGCGTTTCAGGTAAACGAAGCTGCGGTCCGAATCGAGCTTCTTGCGCAATTCGTTGACGTTCATTTCCAGCAGGCCGGCCAGCGCGTTGATTTTTTCGGGCGACGCCTGCAGCACGTCGTCGGGAATGGCCCAGATGGCTTTCACGGGCACGGACGACGCCAGCACCTGGCCGTTGCGGTCGGTGATCTTGCCGCGCGTGGCCGGCAATTCCAGCGTGCGCTCATAGCGCGCCTTGCCCTGCTTTTGCAAAAACTGCGTCGACACGCCCTGCAGCCACAGGGCGCGCGCGCCCAGGCCGGCGAAAGCGAAGAACAGCAGGAACAGCACGACGCGCGAACGCCAGACGGGCAGACGCACTGCCAGTACGGGGTTCTTCGAGAATGGCACGCCTTTCGATGCCGCCACCCGGCCGTTGCTGTTACCGCCCAACTTCATTATTCGCCCTCCGTCAGGTATTGCGTACGCGCCGCCGTCAGCGGCGTCATGCTCAGGTCGCGCCGTGCGATCGATTCGATGCGTTCATGCTTGCCCAAAGTGGACTGATCCAGCTGCAGTTGTGCCCAGTCGATGTCGAGCTGGCGCGACAGCGCTTGCGCGCGCTCCAGGTCGATCAGCAGGTGGCGCGACTGGTACTGCGCGTTCACCAGCGACAGGCCGCAGCACACCAGCAGCGCCGACAGCACGACACACAGCTTGCCAGTCATCGGACGCCGCCACTGACTGGAATGGGCAAACGCTGCGCCACGCGCATCACGGCCGAACGCGAACGCGGGTTGCCCTCGATCTCGGCATCGGACGGCTTCATCTTCAATATCAGCTTCATTTCCGGCTGCGGCAAGTCGACCGCGCGGATCGGCAGGCGGCGGTCAGGCTGCTCCACGTTCGCCTTCGAGGCGAAGAAGCGCTTGACCATGCGGTCTTCCAGCGAATGAAAACTGATCACGGCCATGCGCGCGCCGGGCGCCAGACAGGCATACGCCTGGTTCAGACCGATCTCGAGATCCTCGAGCTCTTTGTTAATGAAAATGCGGATTGCCTGAAAGGTGCGGGTAGCGGGGTCCTTACCCTTCTCGCGGGTCTTGACGGCGCCTGCCACGATGCCGGCAAGCTGTCGTGTGCTTGAAATTGGCTGGACTGCCCGGCCAGCAACAATCGCCTTTGCAATCTGAAAAGCAAACCGTTCTTCCCCATAATCGCGTATCACTTTCTCTAAATTCTGCTCGGTTTCCACCGCCAGCCATTCGGCCGCGGAGATGCCGCGCGTCGTATCCATGCGCATGTCCAGCGGTCCGTCGTTGCGGAAGCTGAAACCGCGCGCCGCGTCGTCGACCTGCGGCGACGAGATGCCCAGGTCGAGCAAGATGCCGTCCACCTGCTGCACGCCACCCGCGGCCAGGCTGGCCGTCATGGTGGCAAAGCTGTCATGGACAATTTCAAAGCGGGGGTCGCCGATCTGTTCGGCCGTGGCGATGGCTTGCAAATCCTTGTCGAAGCCGATCAGGCGCGCATCAGCGGCCAGGCGCGACAAAATCAATCGGCTATGCCCGCCGCGGCCAAACGTGCCATCGACGTAAATACCGTGCGCGCGGTCGCCCGACAGGTCGAGCGCATCGACCGCTTCATCGAGCAGCACCGTGCGATGCTGAAATTCCGGCACCGTGAGTTGTGTCATTACGGAGCCTTAGAAAGAAAAATTGGAAAGTACATCGGGGGTGCCGGCATCGATCGCCTGCTGTTCTTTGTCGGCCAACCTGGCGGCATCCCATATTTCAAAGTGGCTGCCCATGCCGATCATCATGACTTCGCGCGACAGCCCCACGGCGTTGCGCAATTCGGGCGAGATCAGCACGCGGCCGGCCGAGTCCAGTTCGACGTCGACGGCGTTGCCGAGGAAGATGCGCTGCCAGGCGCGCGCCGACATGGGCCAGGCGGCGATTTGCTGGCGGTGGCTTTCCCACACGGGACGGGGGAAAAACAGCAGGCAGCCATCGGGGTGCTTGGTCAGGGTCAAACGGCCTTCGCATTGAATCGCCAGCGCGTCACGGTGCTTGGCAGGGATAGACATCCTGCCTTTGGCATCGAGATTGATTGCGGACGCGCCTTGAAACACGGAAGACCTTTTTTGAGCTTGGGTTGCGACGCTTGCGCATCATGATGAAAAGGGGAAATTTCCCACAAAAACACACTTTTTCACACAGTTGCCCACTTTAGAGTAAGCAAAGATAGTGGTCAAGCGGTTTCCGATTGGCAAAACAGGAATT
>NZ_LT607489.1:171553-218414 GCF_900095235.1 Janthinobacterium sp. UMAB-60 | reverse complement strand
TATGAAAGATAGTGAATGTGCTACCTCATCTGCACACATGTGTTTTCCTACCGTAAACATCGAAAAAGACGAAATGTAAAAATTGAATTTTTTACAGTTAGTTGACACATGACAATACTTTCGCTATCCAGGCACAACAGCAAGCAGCCACAGCAAAAGACTTGGTTTAAGGCAAAAAAATTGCGCCCTTGCCGCGTACCGGCCCTGTTTTCCGGGGTTGGCCTGATGCGGATCAACTATTTTTGCAATGCAGCAATTAATTAGATCGAAGAAACTTTAACCAATTGTCCACTTTAGTTGTATATACAACTTTATCTTGAGTGCACTATTTTTAGAAACAAAAAAAGCCCCTTCGCGGGGGCTTTTTGGCGGCGCGCAGCAAGCAAACCGCTGCGGCCGATACACTCCCCGGCAGACCAGGGAGCACGAATTCAAGTGAAGCAGACCGGTAGGCCGGATTTTGTTACGGCGCCTTCCCTTGCAGGTTGGCGCTATGACAGTCATTCCTCTAGGCGCCAGATTACTCGGGCGCTCAAGCTTTCTACCCGCACGCTCCGCGAGCAGCATCATCGCGTGCCTATTTGAAATTGCACCAGGTGGAGGTTACCGCGTTTCACCGTAACTTAATACGCTCGTCTCTGTGGCCCTATTCCTCGCCTTATACTCCCCCGGCATACAAGTACGCCGGGTCGGCTTTCAGCGGACGGCCGTTAACCGTCACCCCGCTCTATGGAGTCCGGACCTTCCTCCCGCCAGCGCATTGCTGCGCCGGCCAGCGACTGTCTGGCCTGCTTCACCCGCCATTGTACCGCGCCGCAGCATGTTTCTGCAAAAAGGCCTGTGCAGGAACGACACCGCTCGCCGGGCCCCGGCCCGGGGGATTGTGTAATTCGGTGTCGCCATTTCAAAAGCCGGGCCAAATCGGCTCACATAGAATGAGGCAAGCTGCTTGCATGCGAGCGCATGCGCACCGCTTGCCCGATTTTCTTTGCCACCCCACTAGAATATAAAGAGCCGAACATGACGCAACAATCCCGTACCGGCGGCCAGATCCTGGTCGATGCCCTGCAGATCCATGGTGTCGACACCGCTTTTGGCGTGCCTGGCGAAAGCTACCTGGACGTGCTCGACGCCCTGCACGATTCAGGCATCCGCTTCATCATCAACCGCCAGGAAGGCGGCGCCGCCTTCATGGCCGAAGCCTACGGCAAGCTGACGGGCAAGCCGGGCATCTGCTTCGTCACGCGCGGACCGGGTGCCACCAACGCCTCGATCGGCGTGCACACGGCCTACCAGGATTCCACGCCGATGATCCTGTTCATCGGCCAGGTGGGCAATGATTTCGTCGACCGCGAAGCGTTCCAGGAAATCGACTACCGCCGCATGTACGGCCAGATGGCCAAGTGGGTGGCGCAGATCGACCGCGCCGAGCGCATCCCCGAATACCTGGCGCGCGCCTTCCAGGTCGCCACCAGCGGGCGCCCCGGCCCTGTCGTGCTGGCCCTGCCGGAAGACATGCTCATTTCCATGGCGACTGTCGCCGACACGCGCGCCTACCAGAGCGTGCAGGCATCACCATCAGCACAGCAACTGCTGCAATTGCGCGCCATGCTGGCCGAGGCGCAGCGTCCGCTGGTCTTGCTGGGCGGCACCACCTGGACACCGCAGGCCTGCGCCGACCTGCAGCAGTTCGCGGAAAGCAACCACCTGCCCGTCGCCTGCGCCTTCCGCTTCCAGGACTTGCTCGACAATGCCCACCCCAACTACATCGGCGACGTGGGCATCGGCATCAACCCGAAACTGGCCGCGCGCGTGAAAAATGCCGACCTGGTCATCGCCATCGGCCCGCGCCTCGGTGAAATGACGACGGGCGGCTACACCCTGTTCGACGCGCCCGTGCCGCGCCAGCGCCTGGTGCACATCCACACGGACGCCGAGGAACTGGGCAGCGTTTACCAGGCCGAACTGATGATCAACAGCGGCATGCCGCAGGTCTGCGCCATGCTGGCCGCCATGCCCCCCGTCGACGCTTCCGCATGGAAACATACGCCGGGCGAAGCCAAGGCCGAGCTGGCCGCTTACCAGCAGCGCCCGCCCATCTTCCAGGATGGCCAGGCACCGCTGGACCTGTGGCAAGTGACGCAGGAGATCATGGCGCAGGCCCCCCTTGATACCATCCTGACGAACGGCGCCGGCAATTACGCCTCGTGGGCGCACCGTTTTTATCGCTACGGCGGCATGCGCACCCAGCTGGCGCCGACCAACGGCGCCATGGGCTACGGCGTGCCGTCCGGCGTGGCGGCGAAGATCGTGCATCCGGAGCGTACCGTGATCACCTTTGCCGGCGATGGCGAATACATGATGAATGGCCAGGAACTGGCCACCGCCGTGCAATACCAGGCGGGCGTGGTCATCATCGTCTTCAATAACCAGATGTTCGGCACCATCCGCATGCACCAGGAACGCGATTACCCGGGCCGCGTGTCGGGCACGACCCTGCACAACCCGGATTTTGCGGCGCTGGCGCAGGCGTATGGCGCGCATGGCGAAGTGGTGACTACGACAGAAGAGTTCGCTCCCGCCCTGCAGCGGGCGCTGGCGCACGCCAGGGCGCACAACTTGCCAGCCTTGATCGAGCTGCGCTATGACGGCAACCTGATCACGCCGAACGCGACGCTCGCCACCATCCGCGCCACGGCGGAAAAGGCGCAGGCGGCCAAATAAGCCCGTTTCAGCGCTAAAAACAACAAAGGCCCGGTCGATACCGGGCCTTTTTCTTTTTGACAGCGGCAATCGCTCAGGCAGCGGGTACTGGTGCGCTTTCCTCGGCAGGCGTTTCCGGCACCGGCGGGCATGGCGTGCAATTTTTCAAGGGACGGCCGAAATCGCGCACGCGGCTCAGTTTCATCGGCATGCGCACGTTGCCGCCGCAGTAATCGCCTTCCAGGGTCAGGGTTTGCCCGTCTTTGGAAAACTTGCCGACGATGGTGCGCTCTTCGCTGTCGGCGCCGGCGATGGTGAAATCGAAGGCGCCCGTGGCGGCGTCCAGGTTGACGTCATTGGCGACGATAGGCCAGCTCAGGGCGCCCGCCGTGAATTCGTAGATGACGGAGTCGGCCTCGGCAAAGCGGTGCAGGGTCACGCGCTGGCCGCCGATTTCGCCGCTATCCTTTTGCAGGCACAGGTCCGAGTAGACGGCCACGCCATAGCGCTCCAGTCCGGCCGGCTTCTTGCCCTTGGCGGCGGCGACAGCGGTGACCGTGGCGCCGGCAAGCAGCAGCGCGGCCAGCATGACAGCCAGGCGCGGCGAGGTGAATGAATACATGGCATTCCTTTCCTTGAGTAACGACGCCATTATAACTGGCGCCGCCCATGCAAAAACGCGCCGCCAGGCCGAAGCCAGACAGCGCGTTTCTTTGCTTGCAGCATCCCCGAAGGGATGCCTCAGCGGTACTAAGCTTCGCTTGCGCGAATATTAGAACGAGTGACGAACACCAACGTTGAAGGCTTTGTCGCCCGAACCAACGGTGCTGTTGTTGCCAACGGTGTAAGCTGCACCGTTTTTGTTCTTGATTTTAGCGTACGAAGCGTAGGTGCTGGTGCGCTTCGACAGAGCGTAGGAGTAACCCAGTGCCCATTGATCAGCGTCAGCATTCAAGCTGGTTTTGTCGTTGGTCTTGATGTACGAAGCCATCACGGTGCCAGCTGGACCAACTGGTACGGTCGCGCCGATCAGCAGGTTGGCGCTGTCGGTGCTAGGAGCAGCAGCGCGGTAGCCGTAGGAGTTCAGGCTGCCAGCGGCGCCGAAAGCTTGACCAGCAACAGCGGCGTTGTTGTTGTTCAGACCCGAGTTGTAGGTCGCGCTGTTGTCGCCTTTGTTGACGCCGTATGCGGCATAAGCTTTAACAACTGCGAAGTCGTAGTTAGCTGCAGCCAACCAGTTACGTGCGCTACCTTTGTTGCTGATAGCGGATTCGTTGCTGGTGGTGTTGTAAGCCAGACGTGCGTTCAGAGGACCGTTCGAGTAGCCAGCCGACGCGCCGATTTGACGGCCGTATTTGTTCGAATCAGCTTGTTCGCCGAAGGTGTAAGCAACATCAGCGTCAAAGCCGTTGAAGTTTGGCGAGGTGTACAGCACGGTGTTGCTGGTGCGGGTGTTCGCTGGGAACAAGTTCTTGGCGGAACCAGCGTAGCCTACTGCGAATGGATCAGCAACTTTCGACAGGGTGTTGTACCAAGGCGTGTATTGTTGACCCAGGGTCAGCGTACCAGCCGTTTTGCTGCTCAGGCCAATGTACGATTGACGGTTGAACAAGGAACCTTGTTTAGCTTGCGCACCGTTGTCAACGCCGAAACCAGCTTCCAGAACGAACAGTGCCGACAGGCCGCTGCCCAGATCTTCGGTACCTTTGAAGCCCAGACGCGATGCCGAAGCAATGCCGCTGTCTACTTTGTTGGTGGTGCCGGCTGCGCCGCCGCGCTCGCTGACGAAACCAGCGTCAACGGTACCGTAGATAACAACGCTCGATTGAGCTTGGGCTACGCCGGTGGCTGCTGCCAGGACTGCCAGGGTGATCAGAGTTTTTTTCATTGCGATTTCCTTTAATTTTTGAAGCAAAAAGTAATACAGCCTATGCATCTCGAGCTGCGCTCTAGCAGAGCGCTTTTTATGAGTGAGGGCAAGGTCTCCACCTGCCACATTGCTGTTCCGGTCAGAGGAACATTCATATCGGTATCGGCACGCTATTGCACCGATAAGCTTGAAGGCTGCATAACGACCGTCATTCGTGCGCCGGTTCGGTGCTCAAACGGCACCGGAAGCGGCACTATAACGACCGTTTCACATTCCATCAAGTTCCAACATGTTACTTCCGGTACCAGGCCGGGGGCTTTTTCAGGCATCCCGACCATCGCCAACCGTACTACGCGACAGAGCCAGTGCCCCTTGCCAACCAATGCATGGGCCTGATTGACCATTCCATCATAGCGCATGGCTTGCCGGTACCCGTTGTATTAGTGCAACAGTATCAGGCGAGTGATTAAAACGTCAACATGCTTTACCCATCATTTGCCCTCCAAGACTTACGCGACAAAGCACGCAATTTGTCAGGCGATAATGGATAAACGGAACGAAGCATACACGGCATCGCCGATGTTTGCTGCCGGATGCCCAAAAACGGGAAATAATGCGCCCTGTTTTGGTGCGTTGCCGCATTATTCAGGGGCGTAGACGCCAATTCGCGCGTCGGCGTACGCGTCCAAAAAATGGCCAGAGTGATAATAAAATTACTGACTTTCCGGTAATTTAAATTGCTCACATATAAATGTTTTCCATGTTTACCAGCGCCTGCGCCAGCTACCCGCCAGGAACGCATGAGGACGACTCTTGCTTGCAAATTTCGCATCAATTGAAACAATTTCTTACAATGTTGCCTTCTCAATATTTTGACAAATTTGTGTCAAAAAAACGACACATTGATCGCGATCAAGTTTTTCTCAGCCCGATTTCACACAATTTACTTTTTCTTTTTTTGATTTTTTGCTTAAGAGCATCAAGAAACAAGCTTAACGCTGGCTTGCGCGTCGGAGCATGCGCATGAAACCGCCCAGCAAAGGCAACTTTTCATACAATTCTTCCGCGGCGTCCCAATAATCGCGGTGCAAGACCACCCGTCCCTGCGCATCGAAGCGCACATGGGTGGCGCCACGAATACATTGTTCGCCAGATACCAGACGTTTCATGCGGAAATGAAACTCCCACGTCAGGAAGGCTTGCGTCCCCTGCCCCAGGCTTTCCAGCACGACAAACCGCGGCGCATCGACTTGCACGAACATGTGCTCGAAGATGGCCAGGATGGCGGCATGCCCCTGCACTTCGTTGAACGGGTCCTTGAAATAGGCGTCCGGCGCGTACACGGCGCCCAGCTGCGCCAGGCTTTCGATGCGCAGGTGCTCGTAAAACGCCACCAGGCGCGCCAGCGGGTCGTCCATGCTTGCGTTCATAGTCCCGTCACCTTACGGATCAGCCAGAAATAGGCACGGTACGGCAACAGCCGCGCCAGGCGCAGGGTATTCGTGAAGCGCTTGGGAAAGTGGATGTGGAACTGGCCCCGCTCGATGCCGTCGAGCATGGCGGCGGCAGCGTCGTGCGCCGTCATCAGGGCAGGCATGGTGAAATCATTGTCCGCCGTCAGCGGCGTGGCGACGAAGCCGGGATTGATTTGATACACATCAATGCCACGCCCATGCAAATCCAGGTACAGCGACTCGGTCAGGTTGATCAGCGCCGCCTTGCTGGCACCATACGCGAGCGCCTTGGGCAAGCCACCATAACCGGCCACCGAGGCGACGATGCCGATGCCGCCGCTGCCCTGGCGTAACAGCCACGGCAAGGCCTGCTCCAGGCAATTGAAGACGCCGCCCACATTCAGGGCCAGCAAGCCCTGGGCCGCCTCAAGGTCAAAGCTATCGGCGCGCATGGCCTGATAGCCGCCGGCGACCACCAGTATCAGGTCGATATGCGTCCACTGCTGCTGCAATTGCGCGCAGACGGCCCGCAGCTGCGCAGGCTCGGTGATATCGAGCGGCAAGGCCTGCGCCAGCGGCCGCCCCTGGCACAACAGCTCCAGGCTGGCGCGATGGCGGGCCGACAAGGCCACGCACGCGCCCTGCTCCAGCAGCAAGGTGGCGCATGCGGCGCCGATGCCGCTGGAAGCGCCGATGACCCACACGCGCTTGCCAGCCCAGCTGCTGATCTTGCGATTCATGGGGCCGCCTGTGATGGACGCTTGCTGAACGATAAAGTGACGGCGCCCAGGCTGAAGCCGAATTTGCTCATGGCGGCGCGGTTGAGCATGACCTTGTCATCCATCAGGAACATCCAGTCCTCGAAATCGACGTGGTAAACCGTGCCATCGACGGGCAGTGCCAGCACGTATTGCCAGCGCAGCGCATTGCCGGCCACTTCGCCGATGGCCTCGCCGACCACGTCGGGCGCCGTGCCGATGAAGCGCCCGGGCGCCGTCTTGCGCAGGGTCCACACACGGCGTTGTTTGCTGCCGTCCGAATATGTGAAATCCTCGTCCAGGATGCCCGTCTCGCCCGCCCAGCTGGCCCGCATCACCACCGTGAAGCGTTTCACGACCTTGCCCGAGCGGTCCTGGAAGATGCCATGGGCGTCGAGCGTGCCGTTGAAGTACTGTTGCAGATCCAGTACGGGCAATTCCTGCGCGTACGTGGCCGGCGTGGGCGGCGTGGAACAGGCGGCCAGCGCCAGCAGCAAGGCGGCGGCCGTCATGCCGCGCCGGCAGTGTTTCATGAGGTGCATGGTCGATTCTCCAGGTGGTCGCTATATATATGTTGTAGAGGCGCACGCCACAGCAGCAGCGCCGCCAGCAGTTTCAAGGCGCAGGGCAGCAAAGCGTAAGCGGCGGACAGGGCCGGCAAGCCTTTGCTGCTGCCCGGCACATAGCCGAGCCAGGCCAGCAGGGGCAAGGCGATGCCGGCCGCCAGCGCCAGGCTCATTTGCACGCCCCAGTTCCACCAGCCGAAATATGCCGCTTCATGCCGCCCGGCATGGCCGGCCGCGCCGATCAGCCCTGCCAGCAAGGCCGGTGGCAAGGCCAGGTCGGCGCCCAGCGCCAGGCCCGACAGCAGGCAGATGGTGGCAAAGCCCCCGGCGGCGCCCGCGCCCAGGCCATACGCCCAGACAAACACGGTCGCGGCCAGCAGCATGGCGCCGCCCCAGGCACGCGCTTCGCCAAAGCGGCGCGCCAGCACCACCCACACGGGCATCGAGGCGGCCGCCGCGCAAAAATACACAATCAGGAACGGCCCCGCGTAATGGCCCAGACCCAAATAATCGCCGGCAAAGAACAGGAACAGGGTGGCGGGGATGGCGGCGGCCACGCCATTGACGAGCAAGACGGCAAACAGCCAGCGAAACGCGCGCTGGCGCAACGGGACTTTCCAACCGCGGTCGGCGACCGCGTCCCCGGCGCTGCGCAAGGCGGGACGCGGCGCGCGCGCCAGCAGCAGCGCGCCCGTCGCCAGCAGGCAGACGGCGAAGGCCAGCGACAAGCCGTCATAGCCGAGCACGGAGGTCAGTCCCGCCGCCAGGATCACGCCGAGCAAGCCGCAGCCTTCGCGCACGGCCGCCACGCGCGCGCGCTGCGTGGGCGCATGGCTCAAGGCCGCGCCCCAGCTCTGGTGCGCGATGCCGGCCAGGCCATAGGCGGTGTAGACGAGCAGCAAGGCGGCCAGGAACCAGGCCAAGGTGGCCCCATGCGACAGGGACGGCGGATGGAACAGGGCGCCAAAGCCCAGCAGCAACAACGGCAGCGCGGCGCCGACATACGCGGCATAGCTGCGCCCGCCGCGCGCCATCCAGGCACCGAGGGCAGGATCGATGAAGGCGGCGGCGATGCGGGCCGCCAACAGCACGGCGCCGATTTGCGCCAGATCAAGGCTGCTGCGCAGCGCATAAAACGGCGCCACATAGATATAGATGGGCAGCCCCAGCATGGCCAGCGGCAAGCCGAACAAGCCATAACTGAACAGGGCCGGCAAGGTCAAAGCGCTGGCCCCGCTACTCATGGCAGTGGCGCCGCGCTCTGCAGCAGGGCCGCGCGCAGCGTCGGCGCCGTCGACCCGGGCGACAGCCAGATGGCGAAAAAGGCGCGTGCGAAGTCGCCATCGCTCACGTCGGCCAGCACCTTGCCATCGAGATAAAAGCGCACGCCGGGCGCGATGCCGGCCCGGTAGGCACCCGCGATGCGCTGGTCTTCCTTGACATCAGGAAAGATGCGCTGCATGGTGGCCAGCCACGCCAGGCGCTGCTCCGGCGTGCCGGCGCCAATTTTCTGCATCTGTTCATAACTGGCCTCGGCGATCTTCTTGCCGTCGAGCGCACGCGCGTAGCGCAATTCCAGCACGAAAGGCGCCGTAGCCGACGCCGCGCCCTGGTAACCGTTCGCGCCCACCCACAGTTGTGCCCGATAAATACGCATGCCGAACCACGTATAGTCGCCCTCCCCCGCCAGGCGGGCTTCAGGCACGTCGGCAGCAATAAAGGCAGGCGGCGCGGCCGCGGCGCCCAACATGGTCAAGGACAGCACGACAGTGGCAAGCAGGCGGCGCATGGTCACTCCTTGATCAGGGTAAATTGCATCACATCCGTGTTGTGCGCCTGGAAGGCGGCCTCGCAATACGCGAGGTAAAACTCCCAGGTCAGCAGGAAACGGCCATCGAAACCCTGCTTTTCCAGCGCCGTGCGCCGGGCCAGGAAACTGGCGCGCCACTGGCGCAGGGTTTCCGCGTAATCGAGGCCAAAGCTGAAGGCGTCCACCACGCGCAAGCCCTGCGCCTCGGCGGCGCGGCGAAATTCCATTGGCGAAGGCAACATGCCGCCCGGGAAGATGTACTGTTGAATGAAATCCGTACTCTTGCTGTAGCGCTCGAACAATGCGTCGGCGATGACGATGGTCTGGATGCAGGCGCGTCCGCCCCGCTTCAGGTTGCGCGCCACGCATTCGAAATAGCCGGGCCAGTAGCTTTGTCCTACGGCTTCGAACATCTCGATCGAGGCGATGGCGTCATACTGGCCATGGCTGTCGCGGTAGTCGCACAGTTGCAGATCGGCCTGCTGAGCCAGCCCCGCGTCCTGCAGGCGCTGGCGTGCATAGGCCAGCTGTTCGGTCGACAAGGTCAGGCCCGTCACATGGGCGCCGTGGTCGCGCGCCACCGTTTCCGCAAAGCCGCCCCAGCCGCAGCCGATTTCCAGCACGCGCTGACCCGGCTGCAGTTGCAGCTGATCGGCGATGCGGCGGTATTTGGCACCTTGCGCCTGCTCCAGGCTGGCGCCTTCGGTAAACAGGGCACTCGAATACGTCATCGACGGGTCCAGCCACAGCTGATAAAAGGCGTTGCCGATGTCGTAATGGGCGTGGATATTTTTCTTGCTGCCGGCGCGCGAATTGCGATTGAGCAAATGCCGCACCTTGTACAGCAGGTTGCCCCACCAGTTGCCGTAGATCAAGGACTCGACCTGTGCGCGGTTGCGTATCATCAATTCGATCAAGCCCGGCAAATTGTCCGTGCGCCAGTCGCCGGCGATAAACGTTTCCGCAAAGCCGATATCGCCCGAGCGCAACACGGCCGCACACAGGCGCCAGTTGTGCAAGTCCAGGGTGACGGGCTGGCCGCCATCGCCGTACAGCAAGATACTGCCGTCAGGCGTGCGCAGGCGCAGGGCGCCATATTGCAATTTTTCCAGCAGACGCACGATCATGCGCGCGGCGGCGGGCATGTCCAGATGCGCGGGGGGACATGCGCTGCTGCGCGCCTGCAGGCCGGTCGGCAGGGATTCGGAGCTCATCGGGACACCTTTTCTTGTGGGGGGTGGGGTTTGCTGAAAAACGGCACGCGGCGCAGCCACAGGCGCAAGGCTTGCCAATGGATGCGCGCCATCACGCCAAACGTCATCAGGGGATAGCGCAGCAACGCCCAGGCGATGGCGCCATCGCGCAGCGGCCGCGCCGTGCCGGACAAGCTCGTCTGCAAAATAGGACCGTCGAGGTCGTCGTAATCGACGCGGGCCAGGTGGCGTTCGCCATCCTTGTCGTGGTTGCGCAGGAAACGAAAACGATAATTGCCTTCCACCTTGCAAAACGGCGACACATGGAAAATCTTACTGGCGCGCAACTCGCTGCCATACGCGATGGCGCCGCCCTGCTCGAGCAAGTACAGGTGGCGCTCGCCAAAGGTATTGCGCACGTCGCAGACCACGGCGCGCAGCGCGCCATCCGGGCGATGGCAAAACCAGAAGCTGACAGGGTTGAAGACATAGCCGAACAGGCGCGGCATGGTTTGCAGCCAGACTTCACCGCCCGCGTCCAACACGCCATGCTGGCGCAGCAAGCCATCGATCCACTCCAGCAGCGGCGTCGCGCCATCGCCATGGTCGCTGTCGCGGAAGGACAGCACGTTGGCGCCATTGCGCGAGATCAGGCGAGCGGGAAAATCCTGCCTCCCCATGCTGCGCAAGGGCAGGCGCAGATAAAACATGCCGTAAGCAAAGGCATGCACACGCGGACGCAGCCGCGCATGGCGCACCCGTCCCAGGCACAGCTGGGGCTGCGACGGCACGGGCGGCGATGGATCACGCGGCATGGCCGAGCTCCTCCGACGCCATGCCGTTCAGCGCTTGCGCCACCGCCAGGCCCGACTTCAAGCCGTCTTCATGAAAGCCGTAGCCCGTCCAGGCGCCCGCGAACCACGTGTGCTGCGCGCCCTGGAAGCCGGCCAGGCGCGCCTGGGCGGCAATGGCCGCGCCATCGAACACGGGGTGCGCGTAAGAAAACTCGTCGATGACCTTGGCCGGATCGGGCTCGTCGAGCGGATTGAGCGAGACGATGACGGGCGTGCTGAAGGGCAAAGGCTGCAACTGGTTCAGCAAGTAATGCACGCATACCTGCGGCGCCTCGCCTTCCTCCACTGCCGGCCGGCCCTGGTAATTCCAGGCCGACCAGGCGCGGCGGTGCTGCGGCAGGCAGGACGCATCCGTGTGCAGCACAGCGCGATTGGGCTGGTAGCGCACGGCTTCGAGCACGCAGCGCTCGTCGTCGCGGATATCTCCCAGCAAGGCCAGCGACTGGTCGCTGTGGCAAGCGAGCACGACGTGATCGACATGCTCGACGCCGGCGGCCGTGTGCAGCTCGACCATGCGCGCGCCGCCGTGCGGCTGGCGACGCACGGCCAGCACGGGGCAAGCCAGGCGCCGCTGCGGGATGCCGGCCAGCAGTTTTTCCACGTACACGCGGGAACCGCCGCGCACCGTGCGCCATTGCGGCCGGTTGCTCACTTGCAGCAAACCATGGTTGTGGCAGAAACGGATGAAGGTAGCCAGCGGAAAGGCCAGCATCTGGCGCGCCGGACACGACCAGATGCAGGCGGCCATCGGCAGCAGGTACCAGTGGCGGAATTCGGCGCCGTAGCCGTGCAGGTCGAGAAACTCGCCCAGCGACATGGCCGGCGCCGGCAAGCTGGCCGTGGCCAGGGCGCTGGCTTGCCGGTTGAAACGCACGATATCGCGCAGCATGCGCAGGAAGGCGGGGCGCAGCAGATTGCTGCGCTGGGTGAACACGGTATCGAAATTGGCGCCCGCCCATTCCAGCACGCGGTCATTCGCGGCAGTGCCCAGCGGCATCTTCACGGAAAACGACATATCGCTGTCGGCTGCCTCGACACCGAGTTCGTCAAACAGTTGCACCAGGTTCGGGTAGGTGGCATGGTTAAACACGAGAAAACCCGTGTCGACGCCATGCGTGACGCCATCGAGCGTGACATCCACCGTATGGCTGTGGCCGCCAAAATAGTCGCCCGCCTCGTACAAGGTGACGTCCTGGCCCGCTTGCGCCAGGCCATAGGCACACGACAAACCGGCAATTCCCGCTCCGACGACAGCAATTTTCATAACAGTATCCGTATCAAGTTTGTCCAGGACAAATCAAATAATCGATTAAATATTGATTTATGTCAATGAGGACGCGAGCCGCTCAGAAACTTATACGCAGGCAATTTCCAATCGGATTCAGCTATTTGGTCCGGAGCGGCGGAAGGCGTAAAATGCATCCCACGTTCTTTTGGCATGCGAGCAAGCCCGTGTATGGATACTGACCTGCAACCCCCTTCCGCTTTCAGCATCAGCGACGTCGAGCGCGATACGGGGCTGGCCAAGGAAACCTTGCGTGTGTGGGAGCGCCGCTACGCCTTTCCCCAGCCCCAGCGCGACGCCTTTGGCGAGCGCAGCTATCCGGCCGAGCAAGTGCAGAAGTTGCGCATGGTCAAGCGCCTGCTGGACCTCGGATTTCGTCCGGGCAAAATCATGCAACACAGCACCTTGCAACTGCAGCAGCTGGCCAGCGCCGGCAGTGCGGCGCCATCCACGCCGCCCCCCCAACTCGAACACTACCTGGCCCTGTGCCGCAGCCACCAGATGGCGGAATTGGGCGACGCGCTGCGCCAGGCGCTGGCCGTGCTGGGCTTGAAAGCGTTCACCATCGACGTCATCGCGCCCCTGACGGGCCTGGTCGGCGAAGCGTGGGCCTGCGGCGACCTGGCCGTGTATGAAGAGCATCTGTATAGCGAAACCTTGCAAACGGTGATGCGCCATGCCATTTTTTCCCTGCCGCAGGCAAGCAGCCCGTCCACGCGCACGCCGCGTATCGTCCTCAGTACCTTGCCGCAGGAGCGGCATGGCCTGGGGCTGCTGATGGCCGAGGCGCTATGCGCGGCGGCCGGCGCCCATTGCATGTCGCTGGGGGTGGAAACGCCGCTGGCGGACATCGTCGCGGCCGCCCGCGCGCAGCGGGCCGATATCGTGGCGCTGTCGTTTTCCAGCGCCAGCAAGCAACGGCAGACGCGCGACAGCCTGCAGCAGTTGCATGCAAGCTTGCCGCCAGACATGGAATTGTGGGCTGGCGGACGCAGTCCCGTGCTGTACAAGCAGCCGCCGGCGTTCGTGCATGTGCTGGACTTGCGGCAAGTCGAGGAAAGCATCGCCGACTGGCGCCGCCGCCATCAGGCGCTGGCCCTGCAAACCCACTGAACCGGCTGGAAAGCGCGGCAACTGCGGCGATCTCCGTGGATAGCCGCGCAATGTTGCCAATCGAACAGTAAAGCATGAAGGGCCGGGCGCGCTCTGGTAGAATAGCCCGTAACACAGTGTCCGGCGCCGCCGGGCCTTAGGTCAGCACCCGCCACCACACATCCATGTTTAGTTTCTTCAAGAAAAAACCCATCGCTCCCGAGGCTGCGCCAGCCGAGCCCCTCGTCCTTCCCGCCGCCACGCCGCCCGCACCGCAGCCTGCCGCTACGCCCCTGAGCGGCGCGCCGGCCGAGCTCGTGCCCGTCATCGTGGCCGCCGAACCCGAGAAAAAATCGTGGATGACGCGCCTGAAGGCGGGCCTGTCGAAAACCTCGAATACCTTGTCCGTGCTGTTCGTCGGCGCGAAGATCGACGACGCCCTGTACGAAGAGCTGGAGGCGGCGCTGCTGATGTCCGACGCGGGCATCGACGCCACGGAATTCCTGCTCACGGAATTGAAGAAAAAGGTCAAGGAAGACAAGCTGCTCGACGCCGCCGCCGTCAAGGCCGCGCTGAAGGTACTGCTGATCGACCTGCTCTCGCCGCTGGAAAAGCGCTTCGAGCTGGGCCGCCACAAGCCGCTGGTGATGATGATTTCCGGCGTGAATGGCGCCGGCAAGACCACCACCATCGGCAAGCTGGCCAAGCACATGCAGTCGAACAACCAGTCCGTGCTGCTGGCCGCGGGCGACACCTTCCGCGCCGCCGCGCGCGAGCAACTGATGGTCTGGGGCGAGCGCAACAACGTCAGCGTGATTTCACAGGAATCGGGCGACCCGGCCGCCGTGGCCTACGACTCGGTGCAATCGGCAAAAGCGCGCGGCATCGACGTGGTGATGGTCGACACGGCGGGCCGCTTGCCGACGCAGTTGCACCTGATGGAAGAATTGAAGAAAATCAAGCGCGTGATCGGCAAGGGCATGGAGGGCGCGCCGCATGAAACCCTGCTCGTCATCGACGGCAACACGGGCCAGAATGCCCTCACGCAAGTGAAAGCGTTTGACGATGCCCTGCAGCTGAGCGGCCTGGTGATCACCAAGCTCGATGGTACCGCCAAGGGCGGCGTGCTGGCGGCGATTGCCCGCGTACGCCCCGTGCCCGTGTATTTCATCGGCATCGGTGAGAAAATTGAAGACTTGCAGCCTTTCGTGGCTGCCGAATTTGTCGAAGCGCTGCTCGGATAAGCCTATACATGATTGAATTTCAGCACGTCTCCAAGCAATACTCCTCCGATGCCGTGGCCCTCAGCGACATTTCGCTGAGCATTGCCAAAGGCGAGCTGGTCTTTCTGGCCGGCCCGTCCGGCGCCGGCAAGTCCACCCTGCTGAAAATGATCGCCGCCATGGAACGCCCCAGCTCGGGCAAGCTGATCGTCAATGGGCAGGACATGGCAAAGATCAAGCCGGCCGGCGTGCCGTTTTTGCGCCGTAACATGGGCCTGATCTTCCAGCAGCAAAAATTACTGAACGACCGCTCCATCCTGGCCAACGTCATGCTGCCGCTGCTCGTCGTCGGCGCGCATAAAGTTGCGGCGGAGCAGCGCGCGCGCGCCGCCCTCGACAAAGTCGGTCTGCTGGACCGCGCCATGGCGCGTCCGCTGTCGCTGTCGGGCGGCGAACAGCAGCGCGTGTCGATCGCGCGCGCCATCGTCAACCGGCCGCAGATCATCCTGGCCGACGAACCGACGGCCAACCTGGACCGCGCCAGCGCCAACAAGGTGCTCGATGCCCTCAAAGCATTCCATTCGGTGGGCGTGACCTGCCTCATTTCCAGCCATGACGAACAGATGCTCGACGCCGCCGCCCGCGTGATCCACCTGAAGAACGGCCAGCTGGTCGCCATCGACAAGGCCACGCAGGCGCCCGTCTTCGCGCCGCCCGACCCCGATTTTGCGCCCGCCCCCGACCCGGACGACGCGCAGGGAGAACAGGCATGAGAGGCTGGTTCCGTCAACACCGCTTCGCGCTGGGCTCGGCGCTGATTCATTTACGCAAGTCGCCCGGCGGCTTTTTACTGAACGTGCTCGTCGTCGCCATCGCCCTGTCGCTGCCGTTCGCCGGCTTGACCATGCTCGACAATGTGCGCCCCATGTCGGAACAGATGTCGGTCGACCCGGAAATCAGCGTCTTCCTGAAGATCGACACGCCGCGCGAGCAAGCCGTGGCCCTGGCGAGCGCCATGCGCAACATCGTCGGCGCGCAAAAGGCGAAGATCGTCTTCATTCCGCGCGAACAGGCGCTCGACACCCTGAAAAACAAGAACGGCCTGGCCGACGTGCTCAGTACCCTGGGCGACAATCCCCTGCCCGACAGCTATGTGCTGAAACTCGACGCCTTCAGCAGCGCCAGCGAAGCGCAGGATGTCGATGCGGTGGCGGAGCAGCTGCGCCACCTGCCAGGCGTGGAATCGGCGCAAGTCGATTCGGCCTGGGTCAAGCGCCTGGCGGCCCTGCTGGGCGTGCTGCGCCTGGTGCTGCTGCTGCTGGCCATCACCCTGGGCGTGGCCGTCATCGCCGTGGTCTTCAATACCATCCGCCTGCAGGTGATGCAGCAGCGCGATGAAATCAGCATCTCGAAACTGATCGGCGCCACCGACACCTTCATCCACCGCCCCTTCTATTACACGGGCGCCCTGCTGGGCCTGTGCGCGGGTGCGCTGGCCCTGGGTGCCGTGGCGCTGGCCTTGCAGCCGCTCAATACCGCGATTGCCGAGTTTGCCCGCCTGTATGCGTCCGAATTCCAGCTGGTGCCGCTGGCGCCGCTGCCGATGGCCGGCTTGCTGGCCGTCAGCGCCGGCCTGGGCCTGATCGGCGCCTTCCTCTGCGTACAGCGCCACCTGGCGCGCCTGAACTGACCTTGCCTGCCTCCCATGGCGGCGCCCCAGGCGCCGCCATGCGTCCCCACAATGCTGTTATCTTGATATTTAGCAAGTATTCTTAAGGCTCGCTTCAGCCAGAGGCCGTAGACTGGCTACGTTGTCGTGAAGCGCTATATCGATATATATCAAGCATTAAATCATCATAGTATTTAGGCTATCAGGACGATTAAATGTGCTGATTGGCACTCTCAAGCAGAGAGTGCTAATATAGGGACATACCAACAGCAGAACCGCCATGGACGCCAGATGAAGATGGTGCCGCGATCTGCAAGTGCAAGACCGCATACGCAAAACGAACAGACAATCGGGCCACGTCGCGTGACATGGCCAACTGGAACAAAGCAAGACTACGAGGGAGAAAACATGACTATGATGTCCGCTACATCCGCATTGGTTCCGACCAAAAGTAATGCGCTGGGCCTCGGATTCACTGGCAATCTGGGCAATATCGACGCCTATATCTCGGCCGTGAACCGCCTGCCCATGTTGACCCACGATGAAGAAATTTCGCTGGCGAAACGCCTGCGTGAAAAAAATGACCTGGCCGCCGCGCAAGAACTGGTGCTGTCGCACCTGCGCCTGGTGGTCTCGATTGCCCGCGGCTACCTGGGCTATGGCTTGCCGCATGCCGATCTGATTCAGGAAGGCAATATCGGCTTGATGAAAGCCGTGAAACGCTTCGATCCGGACCAGGGCGTGCGCCTGGTGTCGTACGCCATGCACTGGGTGAAAGCCGAGATGCATGAGTACATCCTGAAAAACTGGCGCCTGGTCAAAGTCGCGACGACGAAGGCACAGCGCAAGCTGTTCTTCAACCTGCGCAGCCACAAGACGGGCCTCGATGCAATGACGCCGAAGCAGATCGATGCGCTGGCCAAGCTGCTCGACGTGAAACGCGAAGAAGTGATCGAAATGGAAACGCGTTTGAGCGGCCGCGACATTGCACTGGAATCGCCGACCGATGATGAAGACGACAAGTTTTCGCCGATCGCCTACCTGTCGTCCGAGCAAAGCGAACCGACCAAGGTGCTGGAAGCGGAACAAGTGACGCGCCTGCAATCGGAAGGCCTGGAAACGGCCTTGAGCAAGCTGGACGCCCGTTCGCGCCGCATCATCGAAGCGCGCTGGCTGGCCAACGACGACGGTTCCGGCGCCACCCTGCACGCTTTGGCAGAAGAGTTCGGCGTATCGGCCGAACGCATCCGCCAGATCGAAGTGGCGGCGCTGAAAAAAATGAAGGGCGCGCTGGCCGCCTGGGTGTAATCGAAAACAATGCCGCAATGCAAAAGGCGCCGCAAGGCGCCTTTTAGTTTTACAGTGATATTTATCAACAGATAAACATTGTCAGCCCTTATGCTGCAGCCAAACCCTTGGTGATCAGCTCGGCGACCAATTCATTCAGATCCGCATCGCGCTCCTTGGCCAGGGTCTGCAATTGCAACACCAGATCGCTGTTCAGCTTGACGGCGAATGGCACCAGGCCCAGCGCCTGATCGCGCTTGCGCTGCTCGCGGCGGTCGACGACCACCGCTTCCTTACCGAATGCACCGGCGCCGGGAACATTCATCTTTCCCATCAGTTTCTTGGCATCGCTTTTCGCCAGGGCAGTTTTTTTCATGGTTGTTTCCTGATTTTCAAAACAGCCATTCTACGCAGTAATCGGCGCGCCGCGTGACCGGCGCATCAATTCATCGGCAGCGCGCCAATAGTGCGCCGAGAAAATATCATTTTGTTACCATCATTTTATCCCACGCACGAACAAGCACGCCCGGGACGTTCTACCTGAAAGGAAAAACATGTCTACTCTGAACCACTCTTATCGTACCCTGCTGTTGCCCCTGCTCATCGCCTGCCTGGCCGTGCTGGCTGGCTGCGGCGCGGCCGGCAGCGCCGGCGACGCGGAAAACACGCCGCGCAGCGTCACCCACGTGCTGTCGCCGGGCGAACAGGTCGCCATCACGGCCACCGATACCCTGAAACTGGAGCGTGTCAACGACAGCCGCTGCCGCAAGGGCGCCGTGTGCGTGTGGAAAGGCTACGTCAGCTACAGTTTCAGTTTGCTCAACAGCGCAGGCGCCACCGACATCGTCCTGTCCGAGTCCATGCCCGGCGCCGCCAGTTCCGTCAGCGTCAACCACCTGACATTCACCCTGCTCGACGTCGACCCGGCCACGCCACCCGCCCTCAACGCGGCCGCGCCCGCCTACCGGGTCAAGGTCAAGATTACGCAGGGCCCGCTGGAACGCCAATAAATCGACGAGACCCGGGCAGCACGCTATCATCTTGCCATTGTTTACATTCTTGCAGGGCACACGATGATCGCATTCCAGGGTTTGTCCAAACGCTACGGCACCTTCGACGCCGTCCACCCGCTCACCTTGCAGGTGGGGAAGGGGGAAGTCTTCGGCTTCCTGGGGCCGAATGGCGCTGGCAAGACCACCACCATCCGCATGCTGATGGGCATCCTGGTTCCCAGCAGCGGCCGCGTGCTGGTCGATGGCCTCGATTGCCACCGTGATGGCGCCGCCGTCAAGCGCAAAGTGGGCTACCTGCCCGACACCCCGATCTTTTACGATTATTTGCGGGGCCGCGAAATCCTGCAATTCGTCGCCGAAATGCATGGCTATTCGCGCGCGGAAGCGGCCGACCGCGCCGCGCGTCTGTTGACGGAATTCGGCCTGGACGAAGCGGGCGAGGATTTCGCCGTCAATTACTCGCTGGGCATGAAGAAAAAACTGGGCCTGGCCTGCGCGCTGATCCACGATCCGGCCGTGCTGGTCCTCGATGAACCGATCAACGGCCTGGACCCGCGCGCCTCGCGCGAAGTACAGGAACGGCTGCTGCGCATCGCCGCCGCCGGCACCACCATCTTCGTTTCCACGCATTTGCTCGACATGGCGCAAAAGCTGTGCAGCCGCGTGGCCATCATCCACCGCGGCGCGCTGGCGGCCACGGGCAGCCTGGACGAGATTCGCCGGCAGCTGTCCAGCGACGGCAGCCTGGAAGAACTCTTCCTGCAGCTTACCGATGAAACGGCCGCCGCATGACGCCGGCGCCGCTCACCGCCTGGCGCGCCATCTGGCTGCTGACCCGCTTGCGTCTGCAACGCCTGCTCAACGTCAGCGGCCGCGGACTGGCCTTCAAGAAGACCCGGCAGGGCCGCCCCGCCACGCCGGGCAAGAAACGGGGCCGCTGGCTGCTGGGCTTGCTGCTGTTCCTGCCCATGTTGTTTTCCTTCGGCACTATCGCGCGCCATGGCGTACTCAACATGCACTGCCTGCTCGACCAGGTGGCGGCCTGCCAGGCGCAAGGCAGCATGCAGGCGGGAGAACGCCTGCTGGCGCCCGTCATCGCCGAATTGATCGGGCACCCGTTCAGTACGGCGCTGGCAGGCGGCCTGGCCCTGCAATTGATGCTGCTGTGGCTGGTCAGCGTGTTGTTGCCACTAGGCATGGGCGAGCTGTCGAAACCGGACTGGGACCTGGAATGGCTGGTCACCTTGCCGGTCGACAAAGCCACGCTGCTGTGGGCGCGCGTGCTCGAACGCACGGTCGTCAATCCGGCCGGCCTGCTGGCCTTGTGGCCCAGCACCACCATGATCGCCTGGTATTCGGGCCAGGGCTGGCTTTCTCCGCTGTCCGGGCTGGCGGCCAGCCTGCTCCTGCTGGCCCTGGCCGCCATGCTGCGCACCCTGGTCGATACGGGCTTGCGCCTGTCGCTCAGTCCGGCCCGACTGGGCAACCTGCAGGCGCTGCTGTCGGTGGCCGGGGTGTTTCCCATGTATATGGGCATGTCCTTCGGCATGGGCGCGGGCGGCTTTGCCCATGGCTGGGCCGCGGCCATGCCCGCCTGGAGCAGCTGGACGCCGCCCGGCCTGCTGGTGCGCGTGCTCAATGCCGCCAGCCCGGCGGCCGCGCTGCTGCCGGCCGGCCTGCTGCTGGCGCAAGTGCTGCTGTTGATGTGGCTGGGCATGGCGATGCTGCGCCGCCAGTTGCGCCACGGCGTGGTGGGCGCGGGCCAGCGCGAAGCGAGCCGCAAGCGTTCCCCGGCGGCGCTGCCCGCTGGCCGGTGGCGCGCCCGCATCGGCACGGTGATCCAGCGCCGCGAATTGACCCTGCTGATGCGCGACCGTAATTTCATGGTGCAAACGCTGCTGATGCCGCTGCTGATCCTCGGCGGCCAGGCGCTCTTTTCGGGCCAGGCGCGCGACCTGCACGCGCTGCTGGCCAGCCCCGCCCTGCTGGCATCGACCGGCTTTTTCCTCGGCAGCTATGTGCTGATGATGTCGGCCTTCCAGACCCTGAACAAGGAAGGCGGCGCGCTGTGGCTGCTCTACACGTTTCCCGTTTCCGTTGAGCAGGCGCTGCGGCAAAAGGCGCAATTGTGGGCCGTGCTGGCCCTGCTGTATCCGCTCATCCTGTTTGGTGCGGCGCTGGCCTGGCTGCCCGCATGGCGCTGGGACATGGCGGGACTGATGCTGCTGGCCCTGGCCGGCATTCCCCTGTATTCGATGATCGCCGTGGCGCTGGGCGTGTTTGCCAGCGATCCGCTGGCCACCGAAGCGACGGCGAAGATACGCCCCACCTATATGTACCTGTATTTGCTGCTGACCGGCTTGTACCTCGCCGCGCTGGCGGCCGGCGGCGTGGCGCAGCAACTGGTGTTTGTCGTGCTCACGGGTGCGCTGGCCCTGGCCCTGTGGCAAAAGGCGCGCGACGAGCTGCCGTACCTGCTCGATCCGGCCGCCTCGCCGCCGGCCAGGGTCTCGGCGGCGGACGGCTTGATCGCCGCCATGTTGTTTTTCATCCTGCAGACACTGGCCTTGATCCTGCTCAAGGATACGGCCGGTGCAACGCTGGCGCATGTGGCCATCGCCTTCGGCGCGGCCGGCGCGCTTACGTATGTGCTGGTGCGCCTCGTCTACTGGCGCAGCAAGACGGCAGGCGTGCCGCGCATCGGGCCGGGCCGGCAAGCGTGGCGTCGGGGCGCGGCAGCCGCGCTGCTGGCGGCCCTCTTCGGCATCGGCTACCTGGCCATCGTGCAAGCCTGCGGCTGGTCACCCGCGCGCGCGCCGCTGGCGGCCGGGGCGGGCTGGGACGGAGTCTGGCTGGCAGGACTGATGCTGCTGGCCGCGCCTCTGTGCGAGGAATTCATTTTCCGTGGCCTGATCCAGGGCGGCCTGCGCCGCTCGCTGCCCGCCTGGCAGGCGATCGGCATCGGCGCGGCCATCTTTGCCATCGTGCATCCGCCTGTCTCCATGCTGCCCGTCTTCGTGCTGGGCCTGTGTGCGGGCGCCGCCTATGAACGCAGCCGTTCGCTGCTGGCGCCCATGCTCACGCACGCGCTCTACAACGCGGCCATCCTCGCGGTGCAACTCTATGCATGAGCATGGGCAAGTTTGTTAGAATCGCACACGTTTCCGTCCGTATCCCAACCCCTGACTACGCACAGATCCCGCATGCATCCACGCTTGTTCGCACCCTTTGTCCTCGTTGCACTGCTGAGCGGCTGCACGGTACTCGCCCTGCGCCCCAACAGCGGCGTCGAAAACCGTACGTTTGCCGTGCAGGAAACCCCGCGCCTGCGCATCGACGCGCCCAAGGCGCGCATCCAGAATCCCATGCCCAGCGACCACTTCATCGGCATCGCCCTGTCCGGCGGTGGCAGCCGCGCCGCCAATTTCTCGGCCGCCTCGCTGGAGCAGCTGGAAGAGTTCGGTCTCGTCAGCGGCGCCTCTGCCATCTCCGGCGTCTCGGGCGGCGCCATCGCGGGCGGCTACTATGCGCTGCATGGCAAGCAGACGGACTGGCCCTTGCTGCGCAGCAAACTCAAAACGGATTTCTTCGGCCAGACCATTCTGAAACCCGCCAACCTGACGACGATGTTGCTGACGAATAAGACGCGCACCTCGTTCCTGTCCGACGTGCTGGACGATGTGCTGTACGACAAAAAAACCTACCAGGACTTGCCGCACGACGGCCCCATTTTCCTGGCCAACGCGACGGACGCCACCGATGGCGGCAAGCGCGTGGTGTTTTCCTATGAGTATTTTTATAACACCCTGCATTCGCCGATCCAGGATATCCGCCTGGCCACGGCCGTGGCCACCTCGGCCGCCTTTCCCGGCGTGTTCGATTCCGTCACCTTCGAGCGTTTCCGCCCGAAAAACAGTTTTGTGCCGGAACTCGGTTCCGAATCGCGCGAATCGCCGTCCTACGTGCACCTGTTCGACGGCGGCGCGGCCGACAACCTGGGCGTGGAAACCCTGTGGGACGTGGCCTTGACTCAGCTGTACGGCAACGACATGGCCGTCGTGCCGCCGCGCCTGAACAGCAAGCCCTTCATCCTCATTGCCATCGATGCCAACGCGCCCAATTCCAGCGCCGTGTTCGAAAAGATGTCGGACGAGCGCCAGCCGCTGGACCGCATCTTCAACAAGAATATCTACGATGCCGTCGACGCCCTGTTTTCGCGCCAGCGCAAGGAAAACCTCGTCAAGATGGGCTTTGGGCAAGCCCGCTTCGATACCATCACGCATGAAAACTTTGGCGACCTGAGCCAGAAATTCGTCAAGGGCAAGCGCACGTCGGCCTTTGCCATTCCCGTGCTGTGCCGGCCCCATCTGGGCCAGTACCGCTGCGAAGTCGATGCGGCCGATCCCCTGCCGGGCCAGATCCGCACGCGGCTGGAAGGCTTTGCCTGGCATATTTCCATCGACCAGATCGCCTCGCTGGCGCTGCGCCTGTCCAGCGGCGATGCGCAAATCGATGGCGCGCGCAAGGAAGAGCGCGCCGCCCTCGTCAAGCTGCAGCGCCTGGCCACGCAGACGAAAACCCATCTGAAGCTGACGGGCCCGGAAAATTGCAGCCCGGACGTCCTGCAATCGGCGCTGTACAGCGCCGCGCGCGTGCTGATCCTTGACGACGAGGAATCGCGCTTCGCCCTGTGCGACTACATGCTGGCGGGCCAGCTGATCAATGACGACACTGTCTGCAAGCAGCGCTACGTGCACGCCGTGCCCCGCTTCGCCATCGAAAGCGAAGACTTGCAGTACCGCAACCTGAGTTCGGACGGCAATTCCGTGAACGTGCCGATACGTTGCAAGAAGTGAGCTGCCTGTCACGACAAGGGTAACTCTTGATTGTAATCAAGACAGCCATGACGTCGAAGAAGAAGAATGCACTGTACGGCTGTTGCGGTGAATAAACCCATGCACCGCAGCCGCCTGGCCACCATTCCATTCATCGTGAAGGATAGCCCATGTTTTGCACGGCATGCGGGACGCAGCAAGCGGAAGGCAAGACGCACTTTTGCGCCAACTGTGGCGCGCGCAGTGACGCCGCCGAGGCACTGCCTGCCGGTGTGGCTGGCTGGAGTTGGGGCGCCTTCCTGCTGAACTGGGGATATGGGCGATCGGCAACCGCACGTGGATAGGCTTACTCGCACTGATCCCCTACGTTGGCATCGGGGTTGCCATCTGGCTGGGCATCAAAGGCCGTGAGATGGCCTGGAAAAATGGAAAATGGCAAAGTGTTGAACACTTCAACCTGGTACAACGAAAGTGGTCGCAATGGGGCATCGGTCTTTCGCTTGTCATCGGCGTGATCAGCCTGTTGCTGTCTTTCGCCTTACTCGTATCGTGGTCGAAAGACATGAAGCGCGTTGACGCCAGCACCGTCGACACCCTCCTGGCGGCAGCGGAAACGTCCTCGCAAGAGGCCGCACAAGCGGCAATATGCCCCGTCGAAAGCGATGAGTAGCGCCTCGCACGCGCACAAAAAAGCCCGCATGATCGCTCGTGCGGGCTTTAGCGCAAGGATTCCTGGCGCCCGGTTGATTTAAATCAACCGACTACGCCTGCGCATGTAGCTGCGGCTTAACGCACCTTCCAGTTCCTGCTCCGTTTTATGCTGGTTCACCGTGTACAGGGCCCACAGGGCCGCCGGCGCCCAGCCGATCACAGTGCACTGCAAGATCAAGGCGGCGGCACCGGCCAGCGGGCGCCCCAGCATGAAAAACGTGAGACACGGAAGTAGCAAGGCTATCAGCAATCGCATCACGACATACTCTCCTTCAAAATAGAGCAGCGGACAAGGGCCGGTATCCGGTCCGTCCCCCGCCCGCTGCGTACTGCTCCTTACAACTACAATTTATAGATGCACGGCAATCTGCGGCATCAAGTCGTCAAACGTGCGACCGTTGCCGTTTTCTCCGATGGCGTGCATCTTCCATTCGCCGTTATGGCGGTACAGCTTGGCCATGATCTGTGCCGTGTGGGTACCTTGCACAGACAGGTTGAAACGCGCGACTTCCTGGTTATTGCTGGCATTCAAGATGCGGCAATAGGCGTTTTCCACCTGCGAGAAGTTCTGGCCTGTAAAGCTGTTGACGGTGAAGACCAGGCTTTTCACGTTCGCCGGCACTTTCGACAGATCGACATTGATCTGTTCGTCGTCGCCATCGCCCGCGCCCGTACGGTTGTCGCCCGTGTGAACGATGCTGCCGTCCTTGCTTTTCAGCTGGCGGAACCAGACGATGTCGGACGTGCTCTTGTTTTCATCGAACATGACGCACGAGGCGTCCAGGTCGACGGCTTCCGTCTTCGAACCGAAACCGAGGAAACCCTTGGTCTTGGCCGCATCCCAGCCCAGGCCCATGGTGATACGGGTCAGGGTGGTACCAGCTTCTTTGTCCAGAGAAATCTTCTGGCCTTTGCTCAAATTGACAGACATACGCATTGCTCCTGTTTGGTTGGTTGCATTAACTGCTCTTACGCCGGCTTGCTTTGCGTCCAGGCGAGGAAGGCTGCGCGGTTGCGCGAGCACACGAGGATTTTTCCCGTGCCTGAAAATTTCAGCACTACGCCCTCGCCGCTGGTCTGGCTATTAATCAGATTACCCAGAAAGCCGCTGCTGCCGCCGGTCGTCATGGAAATTTCGTATTGCAGGCGGTTATCCCAGCACACGACGTGCGAGTTATCGATCACCACGTCCTTGCCAGGCGTCACTTCCAGTATCGACATCGCGCCAAAACCGGAGACCGCCAACTGGCCGCTGCCTGCCGTCTCGGTGATGAAAAACCCACCGCTCTGGGCAAACAGCGCATTGCCAAGGCTTTGCGTGCGCACCTTCAATTCCACGCCAGCACTGGCCGCCACGAAGGCGCCGTCGCTGATCATGTATTGCTGGGCGCCAATCTCATTGCCCACATCCAGCACCCGCATCGCGCCGGGCAAGGTCGGCGACAGCAGACAATCGCCGTCGCCCCGCATGGCCTCGATATGCTGCTGAAAGAACGATTCCCCGTTGGCAAAGGTGCGCATCAGCGCCGCGCCTATGCCGCCAGTCATCTTGCCTTTCAGCTCAAGATTGGTTTCCATCATCACCATCGCGTTGGATTCGCAATAAATCTTCTCGCCCTTGGCCAGCGACACATGCAGGAACGGGTCGACATCCCCGGTAATAGTAAAAACTGGCATTCAACTGTTCCTTCCTTGACGATGATGCTGATGGCGGCGGCCCGCACCGCGGACCGCCTTTGCTATTGACGACTTAGACGCCGACGCCGAACGAGGCAGCCAAAGGACCTAAACCGCCCTTGTAACCCTGGCCGATGGCCTTGAATTTCCAATCGGCGCCATTGCGGTAGATTTCACCGAAGACCATCGCCGTTTCCGCCGAACCGTCTTCCGACAGGTCGAAGCGGGCGATTTCCGTGTTGCCGTTGGCGTTCACGCAACGCACGTAGGCCTTCGACACCATACCAAAGTTTTGCTTGCGCGCTTCGGCATCGTGAATCGTGACGCAGACGGCGATCTTGTCGATCTCGGCTGGCACCGTGGCCAGGTCGACGATGACGGTTTCATCATCGCCATCGCCGGCGCCGGTGGTGTTGTCGCCCGAGTGGGTGACGGAACCGTCGCTCGACTTCAGGTTGTTGTAAAAAATCATGTCGACGTCGGCGCGAACCTTGCCGTCGGCCTTCAGCAGGAAGATCGAACCGTCGATGTCGAATGCGGCGCCGTCGGTGGCGCGGGCATCCCAGCCCAGGCCGATGATCATCTTCGAAATGCCGGGGGCTTCCTTGCTCAGGTTGACGTTGCCGCCTTTTTGCAGACTGATTGCCATGATGTATTTCTCCTATGTGGGTTGTGTATGACCAAACACCTGGCGCCCTCCACCGGCCTGACTCCCCAGGCCGGCGGCGACGCTTGCTACAACTTGCCGACAAACGGGTGTAGTCGTTTGTCGCGCATTCTTTACACTGCCTTGACCGGCTCCAGCGCTTGCGTCTGGCCTTCTTCGAGGGCCATCCTGCGCTTGTGGCGGATCGACGACCACAGCGAGGCGAGAATGAAGGCCACGCCGATCAGACCCGTGAAGATCTCGGGAATGTGGAACTTCATGCTGACCAACATGATCACGGCCAGGATACCGATCGCATAGTGCGCGCCGTGCTCCAGATAAACGAACTCGTCGAGCGTGCCCTTGCGCACCAGGAACACCGTCATCGAACGCACAAACATCGCGCCGATTGCCAGGCCCAGCATGATGATCACGACATCCTTGGTGATGGCAAACGCGCCGATCACGCCGTCAAAGCTGAACGATGCATCGAGCACTTCCAGGTACAGGAAGCCGCCGATACCGCCGCGCTTGATGATGTCGCCCATGTTGCCGTCGCCGTTATCGCCTTCCAGCAAGCCGCTGATCACATCGACGCCCACGTAGGTCAAAATACCCCACAGACCGGCCGTCAGGACCACCAGTTTCTGGCCTTCGTCGATCATCGACAGGCTGGCCATCAGGGTACCCAGCGCGATCATCACGGAAATCGACGAGATCTTGCCCAGCGCGCCCAGTTTTTCTTCAATACGGCCCAGCCAGTGCGTTTCTTTCTCCGAGTCCAGCAGGAAGTTCAGGAACACCAGCAGCAGGAAAATGCCGCCGAAAGCCGCCACTTCCGCGTGGTGATTCGTCAGGTGCATCGAATACTGTTCCGGATTGCTCAGGGCCAGATTCCATACTTCCAGCAAGCCCAGGTCCGCCGCTTGCGCCACGATGACCAGCGGGAACAGCAGACGCATGCCGAACACGGCGATGATGATGCCCACGCCGAGGAACAGGTTCTGCCAGAACTTGTCCCAGTTCTTCAGCACCGAGGCGTTGACCACCGCGTTATCGAACGACAGCGAGACTTCCATCACGCTCAGAATCACCGCTATGCCCAATGCCGACAGCATGGTCGACACGCCACCGTGCGTGTAACCCCACCAGGCGGAAATACCCAGGCAGATAAATGTCACTAGAAATGACACTCTGAAATGTTTCATCGATAGTTCCCCTTTATCCAAATTCAATGGAACGTAGTATAAGGACATGTGACACATTTAAAAATAGAAGATAATGGAAGCATTACTTCGTAAAAACAGAAGATAGGACCATGCGATGAAAACGACCGGTTTCAATTACCGCCATTTGTACTTCTTTTGGGTGGTCGCCAAGGAAGGCGGCGTGACGCGCGCGGCCGAGCGGCTGGGACTGGCCGTGCAAACCATCAGCACCCAGCTGGCCCTGCTGGAAAAGGAACTGGGCAAGTCGCTGCTGCAGCCGCAGGGACGGCGTTTGGTGCCGACGGAAGCGGGCCGGCTGGCGCTCGGCTATGCCGACCAGATTTTTTTGCTGGGTGAACAGATGCAGGAAGCGCTGGCCGACACGGACGCGGAAAAGATGCGCCTGACGGTGGGCATTTCCGATTCCCTGCCGAAACTGATGGCGTATCGCATGCTCGACGCCACGCGCAGCCTGAACAAGCCCGTCAAGCTCGTCTGCCTGGAAGATGAATTCGAGTCCCTGCTGGCCGACCTGGCCCTGCACAAGCTGGACCTGGTGCTGACGGACCGCGCCGTGCCGGCCGGCGCCAGCTTGCGCGTCTCCAGCCACCTGTGGGGAGAGAGCGCGATGAAGCTGTTCGCCATCCCCGCGCTGGCGGAACAATACCGCGACAATTTCCCGCACAGCCTGCACGGCGCGCCATTTTTACTGCCCGCGCGCAATAACGCGCTGCGCGGGCGCATCGACGAATGGATGGTGCAGCAGGGCGTGCGCCCCGACGTGGTCGGCGAATTCGAGGACAACGCCATGCTCAACGCGTTTGGCCGCAAGGGCCTGGGCCTGTTCTTCGCTTCGGCCAGCCTGGCCGACGAGATCGAGGAGCAATTCGGCGCCGTGCTGGTGGGCGACGCCTCGTCCCTGCGCGAACAGTTTTATGTGATTTCGAACGAGCGCAAGATCATGCACCCGGCGCTGGACGTGATCCTGGCCGCCATCCAGAGTCACCCGAAGATTCACAAGGAAACCTGATAAATCCATTCGAAAATAACGTTTGAATAATCAATCAAAAGCGATTGTAATGAAGCCTGAGACAAACACGCGCCTGTCCCTCGCCGGAAGGGCGCGACCACCATAAAAAAACAGGAGCGGCACCATGTCCACGGCAGGCAAGACGATCGATATTCCCGATCTCATCAATAACAACAAGATCGGCTCCTTCCAGATCGGCATGCTGATCCTGTGCGGGCTGTGCGTCATCATGGATGGCTTCGATGTACAGGCGATGGGTTATGTGGCACCCGCCATCATTGCCGACTGGCATGTGAGCAAGGCTAACCTGGGCCCCGTGTTTGGCGCGGGCTTGCTGGGCATGCTGGTCGGCTCGCTCGTCTTCAGCATCACGGCCGACAAGTTCGGCCGCCGTCCCGTGCTGATCGGCTCGACCATCTTCTTTTCGCTGTGCATGCTGGTCACGCCGCTGGCGACGACCATCGAGCAATTGCAGCTGATCCGTTTTATTACCGGACTGGGCCTGGGCGCCGTGATGCCGAACGCCATGGCGCTGGCCGGCGAATACAGCCCCCTGCGCAAGAAAGTCACGCTGATGATGCTGGTCTCGTGCGGCTTTACGCTGGGCGCCGTGCTGGGCGGATTATTGTCCGCCGCGCTGATTCCCGCCTTCGGCTGGCAATCCGTGTTTTACGTGGGCGGCGTGGTGCCGCTGGTGATCGGCGTGCTGATGTTCTTCCTGCTGCCGGAATCGATGCAATTCCTGGTGCTCAAGCAACGCAAGCTGGATAAAGTCGCCAAGTGGCTCAAACGCATCGACCCGACAGTAACGATCACGGCCGAGACCCAGTATGTCGTGCATGAGAAGGCCCACAAGGGCGCGCCCGTGCTGCAATTGTTTACGGGCGGCCGCGCCAAGATGACGATTTTGTTGTGGGTCATCAACTTCATGAACTTGCTGAACTTGTATTTCCTGTCGAACTGGCTGCCGACGATCGCCAAGGAAGCGGGCCTGTCCACGGCCAACGCCGTGCTTGCCGGCACGGCCCTGCAAGTGGGCGGCACCATCGGCACCCTCGTCATGGGCCAGCTGATCGACCGTTCCAGCTTCCGCCGCATCCTGCTGCCATGCTTTTTGGTCGCCGCCGTCGCCATTGCCCTGATCGGCCGTCCCGACGTGTCGCTGGCCTTCCTGTTCATCACGATCTTCATCGCCGGCTTTTGCGTGGTGGGCGGCCAGCCGGCCGTCAACGCCCTGGCGGCCAGCTACTACCCGACCACCTTGCGCTCGACGGGCATCGGCTGGAGCCTGGGCATCGGGCGCATCGGCTCCATCATCGGCCCCGTGCTCGGTGGCGAGCTGATCCGCCTGAACTGGCCCAACAGCACGATTTTCCTCGTCGTCGCCATCCCCGCCATCGTCTCGGCCGTCATGGTGTTTGCCATGCGCGGTGGGCCGCAAACGGCGGCCAAGGGCTGAAAACAGCTGATAAAGCGTGAAAAAAACGCCGCGCGCGCCCGCCTGCACGGGCGGCGTGCGCGGCTAAATTAGGCTATGCCGGCCTTCGTCGTTTAAGATGACGTTTTTACAGCCCATCTTTTTGCGCCCCCATGCACAATGTCTTGCTAGTCCTGCTCGCCCTCTTCCTGGTCGCGCTGAACGGTTTTTTTGTTGCCGCCGAATTTGGCATCGTCACCTTGCGGCGCACGCGCATCCGCGCCATCGCCAGGACACAGGGACTGCGGGGCCGCATCCTGGCCAAGGTGCATGGCCAGCTGGACGCCTACCTGTCCGCCTGCCAGCTGGGCATCACGCTGGCGTCGCTGGGCCTGGGCTGGGTCGGCGAACCGGCGTTCGCCGGCTTGCTCGAACCCGTGTTCGGCGCCATCGGCGTCACCTCGCAAGAGCTGATCCACGGCATTTCCTTCGTCCTCGCCTTCAGCGTCATTTCCTTCCTGCACATTGTGGTGGGTGAACTGGCCCCCAAATCGATGGCCATCCGCAATCCGGAAGCCGTCGGCCTGTGGAGCGCGATTCCCCTGTATGGTTTCTACTGGGCCATGTATCCGGCCATCTACCTGCTCAACGCCAGCGCCAACTGGGTGCTGCGCATGGCGGGCCTGTCCGGCAAGGGCGGCCACGATGCGCATTACTCGTCCGAAGAATTGAAACTGATCCTGCGCACCAGCCAGCCGGGCGAGAAATTTACGCGCGACGAGCGCAACATCCTGGCGCAGTCGCTCGACTTCGAACAAATGACGGTGTCTGACCTGATGCGCCCGATCAATGAAGTGATCGCCCTGTACGCCTCGAATACGCTGGAAGAAAACCTCGACACGGTGCTGCGCAACCGCTTCAGCCGCTACCCGTATTTCGACACGAATGAAGACGACGTACTGGGCGTGGTGCACTTGAAGGATCTGTTCTTTGCCCAGCAGGCGGGTAAACCAATCACCTCGCTCACGCCGTTTTTGCGTCCCGTGGACATCATTTCCGCGCGCACGCCGGCACTCGAACTTTTCCGCCGCTTCCGCGACGGCGCGCCGCACTTCGCCCTGATCGGAGAGAAGGGCAAACGCCCGCTGGGTTTCATCACCCTGGATAACTTGCTCGGCGCCATGGTGGGCGAAATCCGCGACGAATTCCGCCGCAATGAAAACGACTGGCTCAAGCAAAGCGACGGCACCCTGATCGGCAAGGCCAGCCTGCCGATCTTCTCGCTCGAACGCATCCTCGGCATCGATATCGAAAACGAGGAACTGGGGCTGGACGATGTGGAATCGGTGGGCGGCTTAATCATGGTCAAGCTGGGGGATATTCCGAAGCAGGGCCAGCGCATCACCTTTGTCGACTTCGACATCGTCGTCAAGAAGATGAACGGACCCCGCATCGTGCTGATCAAAGTGATTCCGAAGCAGGAACGCGACCTCGACGCAGACTTGCGCGACTGATTACTTCTTCAACGTCAGCGAATCTTTGCCCTGCGGCACGGTGGTCTCGCCCACCGTCCACGTCTGGAGCAAGCTGTACAGCACCGCCAGCAGGGTCGGCCCGATAAAGATGCCGACGAAGCCGAAGGCCAGCACGCCGCCCAGCACGCCAAGCAGCACCAGCAGGAACGGCAGGCTGCTGCCGCGGCTGATCAGCATGGGTTTGACCACGTTATCCACGCCGCTGATCAGCAGCGCGCCCCACACCAGCATGAAGATGCCCCAGCCCGTCTGGCCGTCGGAAAACAGCCAGATGGCGGCGCCGCCCCAGATCAGGGGCGGGCCGACGGGGATCAGCGAAAAGATGAAGGTGGCCACGCCCAAGAGCGCCACGGCGGGCACGCCGGCGATCAGAAAGCCGATCACGGCCACCAGCGCTTGCGCCAGCGCCGTGCCCAGCAAGCCGTACATGACGCCGCGCACGGTGCGGCTGATGGTCAGGCCCACGCCGGGCGCGCTGTCGCCGATGATGCGGCCCGCACCCGTCATCAGGGCACGGCTCAGTTGCTGGCCGTCGCGGTAGAGGAAGAAGCTGACGAACACGGCCAGGCTGGTCTGCGCCAGGCCCGTGCCCAGCAAAATGCCGCCGGAAGCGAGGAAATGGCGCGCCGGCTCCAGCATGGTCTTGCCCAAATTCAGTAATTCCTCGCGGTCGGCCAGCAGGCGCTCCACGTAGCCGGCGATGGTTTCGCCCACCACGGGAATGCTGGCCAGCCAGGCAGGTGGATGCAGGCCGCCCGATTCCAGCGCGGCGCGGATCTGGTCATAGATGCGCGAGACATTGTCGGCCAGGTTGTAGGTGACGAGAGCCAGCGGCAGCACGATGACGAGGATCAGCGACACCGTCATGATGGCGGCGGCCCAGTTGCGGCGGCCTTTCAGGCGTTCCAGCAGCAGGATATACAGGGGCCAGCTGGAAATGCCCACGCAGGCGGCAAACAGCATGGCGGCCAGGAAGGGCCGCAAGACGAAAAAGCAGCCGATCAGCAAGAAGATGATGGCTGCCAGGCGGGCGTGCGGCTCGAAACGTTTGTCCATGTACTGCAAATCCTGAAGATGGCGCCTGGTGGCGCGACCGGGTCAGGATAGCAGAAGTTTAAGATCGTGCGCGATGGCGGCAGGTTTTTCGCCGTGGCGCACGAACAGGCGGATCTTGCCTTCGCGGTCGAACACATAGGTGCCGGCCGTGTGGTCGACCGTGTAGCTGCTATCCGTTTCGCCTTCGACCTTGGCGTAATACACCTTGAATTCCTTGGCTACCTTGGCCGTCGCGGCCGCATCGCCATACAGGCCGACGAAGCGCTTGTCGAAGGCGGGCACGTACTGCGCCAGCAAGGCTTGCGTGTCGCGCTCGGGGTCGACGGTGACGAACAGCACTTGTACCTGGTCCGCCTGCGGACCCATTTCCCGCATCACTTGCGCCATGTCTGCCATGGTGGTGGGGCACACATCCGGGCATTGCGTGTAGCCGAAGAACATCAGCACCAGCTTGCCCTTGTAGTCGGCCAGGGTGCGCGGGTGGCCCGTGTGGTCCGTCAGCGCGAACTCGCGCGCGTAGCCGAGGCCAGTCACGTCCGTATTCTTGAATTCCAGCTTCGGTGCGGCAGGCTTGCCGCAGCCGGCGAGGACGGCGACCAGGGTGGCCGCCAACAACAGGGTCAGGGTTTTTTTCATGTTCCGAGGGGAATATAGTGGTCGACCAGCAAGGCCGCGAACAGCAATGCCAGGTAAATGATGGAAAAAGTAAACGCTTTGCGCGCGATCAAGTCCGTGTAGTGGCGGTACATTTTCCATGAGTAATACAGGAAGCCGGCATTGAGCAGCACGGCGGAGGCCAGGTAGATCAGGCCGCTCATGCGCACGGCAAAGGGCAGCAAGGTGGTGGCGGCCAGCGCGATCGAGTACAGCCAGACGTGAAATTGCGTGAATTGCATGCCGTGCGTGACGGGCAGCATGGGCAAGCCCGAGCGCGCGTAGTCGTCGCGGCGATACATGGCCAGCGCCCAGAAGTGCGGCGGCGTCCAGACAAAGATGATCAGGACCAGCAGCCACGCCTGCATCGGCACGTCGTTGGCCACGGCGGCCCAGCCCAGTGCGGGCGGCATGGCGCCGGACAGGCCGCCGATGACGATGTTTTGCGGCGTGGCCGGTTTGAGCACCATGGTGTAGATCAAGGCATAGCCGACAAAGGTGACGAACGTCAGCCACATGGTCAGCGGATTGACGAGGTTGTACAAAATCGCCATGCCCAGGCCGCCGATCACCAGCGCGAACACCACCGTCTGTTTCACCGTGATGTCGCCCATGGCCATGGGGCGGCGCGCCGTGCGGGCCATGCGCGCATCGATTTCGCGCTCGGCCAGGCAATTGACGGCAAACGCGGCGCCGGCCAGCAGCCAGATGCCGATGGTGCCGAACACCACCGCGCGCCAGTCAGGCAACTCCTCGCTGGCCAGGAACATGCCGATGACGGCGCAAAACACGGCCAGTTGCGTCACGCGGGGCTTGGTCAGCGCCCAGTACTGGGCGATGCGGGGGGATGGTTTACGGCTGATGGTCTGAGTAGTCATTTATGCGGTACGGGAAGGACTGGCTGGTGCCGTGGGCACTGGCGCGGAGGCGCAAGCGCGCTGAACAGTGCGCGCAACATCGAGTTGGAATTTAGCCTTGTAGTTTAACATGGTCAGCAACAACACGAGCAGCGCCGCCCCGCCGTTATGCAGCACGGCGATCGACAAGGGCCAGCTCAGGTAAATCGTCGCCAGGCCCGTGGCCGCCTGCAGGGCCAGCACCAACGCCACCCAGCGTGCCGTGCCGCGCAGGGACGGCAGTTTCCACGCGCGCAACACCGTATAGCCGACACCGGCCAGCACGATGAAGGCGAAATTGCGGTGCACCCAGTGGATGGCCGTCAGCGCGGCAAACGGCAAATAGTGGCCGGCGGCCGTCTTGCCCAGCTCGCGCCACAAATGAAAACCATGTTCAAAATCCATCTCCGGAATGACCTTGCCGCCGCACAGGGGGAAATCCGTGCAGGCCAGGGTGGCGTAGTTGGTGCTCACCCAGCCGCCCAGCGCGATCTGCACCGTCAGCAGCACGAGCGACATGACGGCCAGCGCGCGCACGGGGCGCAGCACGGACGCATCCGCATCGGCGCGCAGCAAGGGTTTCACCGCATGATCCTGGCGCCCGCCCAGCCACGTCAGCATGGCCAGCAGCCCCATGCCCAGCAACAAGTGGATGGTGACGATCACCGGCTGCAGTTTCAAGGTGACGGTCCAGGCGCCGAACGCGCCCTGCAGGCAGACGAACAAAAACAGCGCCGTCGGCAGCGCCGGGGCGAATTCCGCCCGGCGGCTTTTGCGCCACTGGCGCCACGCCTGCACCATCATCGCCACGATCAAGACGCCAATGGCCATGGCCAGGTAGCGGTGCGTCATTTCGATCCACGCTTTCACCACCGTGACGGGTCCCGTCGGCATCAGGGTTTCCGCCGCCACGATATGCTCGTGCGCGAGGAATGGATTGGCCGAGCCATAACAGCCTGGCCAGTCAGGACAACCGAGGCCGGAATCGGACAGCCGCGTAAAGCCGCCAAACATGATCAGGTCGACCGTCAAAAAGACGGCGATCCACACCAGCTTGCGGTATTTATTGGCGTCCGCGGACACCCAGACCATGGTCAGCGGCAGCAGCGCCACCAGCAGACCCGTCAAGCCCAGCTGGGCCAGCGCGGAGAGATGCATCGTCGGCATGCAGACTCCTCAACCGATCGCCGAAGCTTTGAGCAGCTTGGCGATGTCTTTCTTGATCTTGTTCGGGTCCGCGTCTTTCGGGAAGCGCATCATCAGATTGCCCAGCGGATCGATCAAATACAAATGGTCGCTGGTCTTGCCGCCCGGCTCCACGGGCAGCCACGCTTTCAGGGCGTCGTTATTCACACGCAGCATGCTGGTACCGTCGAATTCGCGCATCACCAGCGTGTCGAGCGGCTGGGCATCCGTCACCAGCCACACCCGTTCCAGGCGTTCGCGTTCCTTGCCTTGCATGAGGCGCAGTTGTTGCATGTCAAACAATTGCTTCTTGCATGCTTCCTGGCAGTCGGATGGCCCCGTTTGCAGCAGCACCCACTTGCCCTTGAATTGCGCCAGCGGCGACGCCTTGCCATCGAGTTGCGTCACGTGCAATTGTTCTTCGGGAATCGGGTGCAAACGGGGATCGATCAGGGCGCCGTAGTTGTTGCGGCCCGTGGGCTTGATGATGTAATACGTGAAATACGAAGCGATGATGGGAAAGGCGCACACGGCCACCACGGCCAGCAGTTTCCAGCGTCCGTTGTTCTGCGTCTGTTTCTCGGGGCTGTCTTGCGTTGCTTCAGGGCTGTTTGTTTGCACGTCGAAATCCTGTAAAGACAAAAAATAAAAAAGCCATCAGTGCCAGGGCATACCACTGGAAGGCATAGCCGCGGTGCTTGTCCACGCCCAGGTCGGGCGCCGGCCAGTCGCGCACGGGAAGCTGGCCAGATGCTGGCGGATCAACTGGGTCGACCGTTTGTTCGAGAATAAATGGCTGCAAGGCCAGGCCGCTGGCCCTGGCCAGCTGGCCGATATCGGCATTTTGCACGATGGCGTGCGGCGCCAGGGCGGGCGCCGTGCCCAGTTCCATCACATGGCCCGCGTTCAGGCGCGCGATGCCGGTAATCGTCACCGTGCCGGCCGGCGTGGCGTAATCGGGAATGCGCGTGCGCTCGGCATTGTTGCGCGGCAGCCAGCCTTGCGCCACCAGCACGTGCATGGGGGAACCGTCTATTTGAAATGGCGTGAGCACGTGGAAACCGGCCTGGCCTTTGTAAGGGCGGTTGTCCAGGTAGACCGTCCAGGCGGGCACAAAATGGCCCGTGACGGTAACGCGGCGGTACTCGATCGCTTGCGCGTCGGCCGGCAGCAGGGGCGCGGCCGTCAATGCCAGCGGCGCGGCCTGGTTGCCCGCTTCCAGCCGGGCGGCGCGGGCGACTTTTTCATCGCCACGGCGCTGCTGCCATTGCGCCAGCGACACGCCCAACGCCACCAGTAGCAGCATTACAATAAATGGAATCCATCTAAAATGGAAGTGGATACGCATTACAATGAAACCTCCTCAAGCCTGGCGCTACCATCCATGAAAATCCTCGTTGCCATCGCCTTCATCCTGATCCTGGGCAGCCTGGGCTCGGCCCTGTTCTTCCTCATGCGCGACAAGGGCAAGAGCAACCGCACCGTGCAGGCGCTGGCCCTGCGCGTGGGGCTGTCGATCACCCTGTTCCTGCTGATCCTGCTGGCGCATCATCTGGGCTACATCCAGCCGACGGGAATTCATTAAGCCCGTTCTTGCCTGATTGGCAAATTCTTCACACTAAGAAAAAAGCCGTACCCAGGATCTCCCGGTACGGCTTTTTTTATGGTGCAGGCCGCCTAACAACGGCGCGTGCCCTGCCCCGCCATTATAACCAATACACGACCACGTACAGGCCCAGCCAGACGACGTCGACAAAGTGCCAGTACCAGGCGGCGCCTTCGAAGCCGAAGTGGTGGTCGGGCGTAAAGTGGCCTTTCAGCACGCGGTACAGGATGACGGACAGCATGATGGCGCCCAGGGTCACGTGGAAGCCGTGGAAACCCGTCAGCATGAAGAAGGTGGCGCCGTAGATGCCGGACGTCAGTTTCAAGTTCAGTTCGCTGTAGGCGTGCACGTATTCATACACCTGGAAGCCCATGAAGATGGCGCCCAGCAAAATCGTGGCAAACAGGAACAATGCCGTCATGCCGCGGTGGCCGGCGCGCAGCGCGTGGTGCGAGATGGTCAACGTGACGCCCGACAGCAGCAGCAAGGCCGTATTGATGGTCGGAATCCAGAACGGCGTCATGGTGGTAAATTCCTGCACCGTGCCGGCCGGGCCCGTATTGCCCCAGTGGGCGGCGAAATCGGGCCAGATCACCTTGTGGTCGAGGTCGGCCAGCCACGGCATCGAGATGCTGCGCGCATAGAACAGGGCGCCGAAGAAGGCGGCGAAGAACATGACTTCCGAAAAGATGAACCAGCTCATGCTCCAGCGGAAGGAGTGGTCGATGCGCTCGCTGTACAGGCCCTGCTCCGATTCGCTGATGGCGTCGCCGAACCAGAAATACAGCACCAGCAGGATGCCGGCGATGCCCAGGTAATTCACATACGGCCCCCAGGAGACGTCGTTGACCCAGGCCGAGGCGCCGATCATGGTCAGCAGCAGGCTGGCGCCGCCCAGCATGGGCCAGCGCGACGGGCCGGGCACGAAATAATAAGGTACGGCGGCGTGGTTGGAACTCATCATCATCTCCTCAAAAACTTGTAGGGTGGTTTTTTTATAATTTATAAAACGACGAATTTAACAATTGAAATCAGGATGCCGATCAGGCAAGCCACCACCAGGAAGCCGGCGATGACGATGTGCACGGGATTGATCTTGGCCGAATCCGTGTCGAAATCGCTCTTGCGGCGCAGTCCCGTGAACGACCACACGACGGCGCGCAAGGAATACAGGAACGACGCTTTTTCCGGCTGCTTGGATTCGCCCATGGCACTCTCCTATTGGACGGCCGGCGTCTGAGCCTTGCTCAGACCGGCAATCTCGAAAAACGTGTACGACAGGGTGATGGTCTTCACCTCTTTCGGCAGGGCCGGATCGAGGAAGAACACCACCGGCATCTGCCGCGCTTCGTGCGGTTTCAAGGTCTGCTGCTTGAAGCAGAAGCACTCGACCTTCTTGAAATGCGGCGTGGCGCTCTGCGGCGCGTAGCTGGGAATCGCTTGCGCGTTGACGACGCGGTTTTGCGTATTGACCACTTCATACAAGACGGTCACCAGCTCGCCCGGATGCACCTGCATGCTCGAGACGGTCGGGCGGAAGCGCCATGGTCCCTGCGCATTGCCGTCGAACTCGACGGTGATGCTGCGCGTGGTGTCGACCTGCGTATTGTTGTCGTAGGCCACCGTGCCATCTTTTTGCGTCAGCACGTTGATGCCCATCACTTCGCAAATCTGCTTGTAGACGGGAATCAGGGCATAGCCAAAGCCGAACATCAGCACGGCAATGACCAGCAGCTTGCCCAGCATCTTGCGGTTCAGGCCGCGTGTTTCCTGTTGGTGGGGCGTCATCACGTCAGAGCCACATGCGCTTGACGAATACGGACAGGAAGAAGAAGGCCGCCAGGGCGGCCAAGATCAGCCCGGTACGCAGGTTGTTCGGTTTTTTACGCTCAGTTTTCACTTCGGTCATGGCAGGCACTTTATTCAAGACGGGCCGCGCAACACGCCGGCCCGTGACACTGACATTATTTGACGGTCGGCGGCGTTTCAAACGTGTGGAATGGCGCCGGGCTCGGCACGGTCCATTCCAGGCCTTCCGCGCCTTCCCATGGTTTCGCTGGCGCAGCCTTGCCGCCGCGGATGGTCGGCAAGACCACGAAGAACAGGAAGTACACCTGCATCAGGCCAAAACCGAAGCCGCCGATCGAGGCGATCATATTGAAGTCCGTGAACTGCGCCGGATAGTCGGCGTAGCGGCGCGGCATGCCGGCCAGGCCCAGGAAGTGCATCGGGAAGAAGGTCACGTTGAACGTGATCAGCGACAGCCAGAAGTGGATCTTGCCGCGCGTCTCGTTGTACATATGGCCCGTCCATTTCGGCGACCAGTAGTAGAAGCCGGCGAACAGGGCGAACAGCGAACCGGCCACCAGCACGTAGTGGAAGTGCGCCACCACATAATAGGTATCCTGCAGCTGGATGTCGATCGGCGTCACGGCCAGGATCAGACCCGTGAAACCGCCCATGGTGAAGACGAAGATGAAGCCCACCGAGAACAGCATCGGCGTTTCGAACGTCATCGAGCCCTTCCACATGGTGGCGATCCAGTTGAACACTTTCACGCCCGTCGGCACGGCGATCAGCATGGTCGCGTACATGAAGAACAGCTGGCTGGTCACCGGCATGCCGGTGGTAAACATGTGGTGCGCCCAGACGATGAAGGACAGGATCGCGATAGAAGCGGTAGCGTAGACCATCGAGGCGTAGCCGAACAGGGGCTTGCGGGCAAACGCGGGCAGGATCTGCGAGACGATGCCGAAGGCCGGCAAGATCATGATGTAGACCTCGGGGTGGCCGAAGAACCAGAAGATGTGCTGGTACATGACGGGGTCGCCGCCGCCTGCCGCGTTAAAGAAGGACGTGCCGAAATGGCGGTCCGTCAGGGTCATGGTGATGGCGCCGGCCAGCACGGGCATGACGGCGATCAGCAGATACGCGGTAATGAGCCAGGTCCAGCAGAACATCGGCATTTTCATCAGGGTCATGCCCGGTGCGCGCATGTTCAGGATGGTGACGATGATGTTGATCGAACCCATGATGGACGAAGCGCCCATCAGGTGCATGGCAAAAATCGCCATGTCCATGCCGGGGCCCATCTGCGTCGACAGCGGCGCATACAGGGTCCAGCCGGCAGCCGTGGCGCCGCCCGGCACGAGGAAGGACGTGGCCAGCAGCAGCGCGGCCGGCGGCAGCAGCCAGAACGAGAAGTTGTTCATGCGGGCGAACGCCATGTCGGAAGCGCCCACTTGTAGCGGGATCATCCAGTTGGCGTAGCCGACGAAGGCCGGCATGATGGCGCCAAACACCATCACCAGGCCGTGCATGGTGGTCAGTTGATTGAAGAATTCAGGGTGGAAGAATTGCAAGCCTGGATGAAACAGTTCCGTACGGATCATCAGGGCCAGCACGCCGCCCGACAGCAGCATGATGAACGAGAACCACAGGTACAGGGTACCGATATCCTTGTGGTTGGTGGCAAACAGCCAGCGGCGGTAGCCGGTCGGGTGGTCGTGGGCATGGTCGTGGTCGTGACCGGCGTGGTCCAAGGTGCTCGTGCTCGTACTCATATGCGGCTCCTAATTACTTGCGTGCAGCCACGACTTCGGCTGGTTGAACGATGTTCTCTGCGGCCTTGTTCGACCAGGAATTGCGCGTGTAAGTGATCACTGCGGCGATTTCCGTGTCGGACAGCTGTTTCCATGCTGGCATTTCAGCGGGATACTTGCCGCTCTTTTGCCCGTTCAGCAAGACGTGGATCTGATCGGCTTTCGGGCCGTTCACCACGGCCGAGCCGTCCAGCGGCGCAAATGCCCCTGGCACGCCCTTGCCGGTCGCCTGGTGGCAGACCACGCAGTTGGCCGTATACACTTTCTCGCCCTTGACCTTCAATTCATCGATGGTCCACACCTTGCTTGGATCATCAGCCAATGCCGCCATTTCCTTTTGTTTTACATCAACCCAGGCCTTGTAGTCATCGGCTGAGACGACCTTGACGACGATGGGCATGAAGGCGTGCTCCTTGCCGCACAGCTCGGCGCAATTGCCGCGGAAGGTGCCGATATGGTCGGCCTTGAACCAGGTGTCGCGCACGAAACCGGGAATCGCATCTTGCTTCACGCCAAAGGCGGGCACGGACCAGGCGTGGATGACGTCGTTGGCCGTCAGCACCACGCGGATCTTCTTGTTGACCGGCACGACGACTTCGTTGTCGACTTCGATCAGGTAGTTTTCGCCCCGTTTTTCCGTCGGCGGCACGCCAGGCGCGCCCACTTGCGAGCGCGGCGTGGCCAGGTTGGAAAGGAAGGAAATACCTTCGCCCTCGCCTTTCAGGTAGTCATAGCCCCATTTCCACTGCATGCCGGTGGCCTTGATGGTGATGTCGGCGTTCGAGGTGTCCTTCATGCCCACCACCGTGCGCGTGGCAGGCAGGGCCATGCCAATGACGATCAGGAAAGGCACGACGGTCCAGGCGATCTCGACGGTGGTGCTTTCGTGGAAAGTGGCCGGCTTGTGGCCCAGGGACTTGCGGTGCTTGAAGATGGAATAGAACATGACGCCGAACACGGCCACGAAGATCACCAGGCAGATGATCATCATCAGGGTGTGCAAATCGTAGATTTCATGGGCGATCTGCGTCGCCGGCGGTTGCAGATTCATTTCGAACGGCACGGGACCGCCGGTGCCGGGATAGGTGCCGGCAGCCGGTGCTGCCGTGGCCCATCGCCCGATGCCAAACGCTGTCAAAGACAGCCCGAGCAGCAACGATTGAAGTCGCTTTGCATGTGTCATGTTTTCCCCAACCACCCAAAAATAATGATATTTTAAACGGCTGCGGATTTCTCCGTACTGGACCGCTGCCGCTCCTCCATGAAAGCAACACGGCCGGAATACGGCCATGTGCGTCAAGCACCAGCGAATTCCATGCTGGCTGCGGCAGCAAAAACGGCGGCGCACAACCATGCTGGAACCCTGTTTTTCTTCCCCACCTTGAAATGGCCTCGTGTGGAAGATGGTTACTATACTAATGCAGTAACTTCGAATTAGTCTTGCTTTGTTTTTTTTATTTTGTATGCAGCCCTTGTTTTTTGTACTTAACAAGCTGACAAACAGTCAACGATTATAGTCAAGTAAACTTGAATCCATCAAGCAATAATCGGCTTTGTGCGCGCCCTTCTCCCGGTCGCCGCGCGCTTTGCAACGCCAAGCTGCCACATCGCGCGCAAATGCGACCAAGTATCGGTTTCTTTGCCCTTTTATTTGGGTTTTCTCGGCAAATCAAAGCGGATGATGGCTTCGCCATTGCGCGTCACGCGCGGCGCGGGACGGAAGGCGTGGCCATAGATGACCTCGAAACTCAGGCCCAGCTTGCCGTCGGGACGGCGCATCTTTTCCAGCGCGTCCAGCATGCGCTGCCAGGCCGCCTTGCCCATCAGGCCGCGCCGGCGCGTGGTGAGCGGGTTGCCGCCAAAGGCGCGCACGTCCGCCAGCAGCTTTTCCGCCGTGTCGTAGGTCACCGTAATGATTTCCATGTCCAGCACGGGCGTGGAAAAACCCGTCTCGACCAGCATGTCGCCAAAGTCGTGCATGTCGACAAAAGGCAAGGCGTGCGGATATAAATCCGCCTCGGCAAACGCGTCGCGCACTTCGCGGAAGGTGTCGGGACCGAAACAGGAAAACATCAGCAAGCCAGCGAGGCGCAACGCGCGCCGCCATTCGGCAAACACGCGGTCGGGCTGGGCATGCCAGTGCAGCGCCAGGTTGGACCAGACCAGGTCGACGCTACCGGCGGCCAGCGGCAGGTCGCCGAGGTCGCCGCACAGCAAATCCACGCCCGCCTTGGCCGGCAGCAATTTGCTGAGGAACTGGTTCAGGCTGGCCAGTTTCGAGGCGGGCGCGCGCGCCGCCTGCATCATCGCTTGCGCTGCATCGAGACCGATAATCTGCGCGGCGGGATAATCCTTGTGCAACTGCGCCAGGTCCGCGCCCGGGCCGCAGCCGGCGTCGAGCACGCGCAGGGGGGTGATTTTCACCAGCTCCAGGCGCTCGTGCATGCGTGCCGACACTTCGCGGCGCAGGAAATCCGACGCCGCGACGCGCGCGGGACGGGAAAAGAAATCGCGTACTTGCACCGCATCGATGGGCGCACTCATTTTGGGTGGATTGGCGGGAACTGGCATGTTGAAACCGGTGAGGTGAGATAATGTCGGCAGTGTACATGGAACGACACCATCGCGATGCGGACCGCCACCCAGCCCCGCCTTGATGCCACCTGGCAGGCGCTGCGCCAGTGGCTGGGCGCCACGGTGCTGCCGGCGCAATGCGCGCTGTGCGGCATCGGCTGCCCGGAGATGCTGTGTTCGCCCTGCCGCGCGCAGTATCTTGGACACAGTCGTCCCCGCTGCCGCCAGTGCGCCAATCCGCTCGCGGACATCGAGGTGGCGCTGCTGTGCGGACGCTGTTTGCGCCAGCGGCCCGCGTATGACGCCACCGTCACGGCGTTCGACTATGCGGCGCCCGTCGACCAGTTGCTGCTGCAGCTGAAATTCGGCGCGCGCCTGGCACTGGCGCCCCTGTTGGCAGAACTGATGCACGTTGCCATTCAGCAACAATCTGACTGGGACGCGCCGCAACTGCTGTGCCCCGTGCCGCTGGGCCCGGCCCGGCTGGCCCAGCGGGGCTTTAACCAGGCGCTGGAAATTGCGCGTCCGCTGGCGCGCCTGCTGGACGTCCCTTTGCAGTCCCGCCTGGCGCTGCGCGTGCGCGAAACGCGGGCGCAAAGCGGCGTGGCGCCGCAGGAACGGCGAGCCAACCTGGCGCAGGCGTTCGCCATCGCGCCCGAACATGCGGCGTTGTTGCAAGGATGCCATGTGGGCATCGTCGACGACGTGATGAGCAGCGGGCATACCGTCAACGCGCTGGCCGCCGCCTGCAAGCACGCAGGCGCGGCCAGGGTCAGCATATTGGTGGCGGCGCGCACGCCGCCGCATTGAATTCGCTACATATATGAGGAGAGCATTTTGTTTCACGTTGTTTTGGTAGAACCTGAAATCCCGCCCAACACGGGCAACGTCATCCGCCTGTGCGCCAACACGGGCGCGCAGCTGCACCTGGTCGAACCGCTGGGCTTTCCGCTCGACGATGCCAAGATGAAGCGCGCCGGCCTCGATTACCACGATTACGCCAAGATGAAGGTGCACAAGAATTGGGCAGCGTTCCTGGCCGACACCCAGCCGGACCCATCCCGCATGTTCGCCATGACCACGCGCGGCTCGCGCCCGTTTGGCGACGTGGCCTTCCTGCCGGGCGACGTGTTCGTGTTCGGCTCGGAGACAAAAGGCCTGGATCCCGCCCTGCGCGACGGCTTTCCTGCCGAGCAACGCATCCGCCTGCCGATGCGCCCGGACAACCGCAGTTTGAATTTATCGAACACGGTGGCCGTCGTCGTCTACGAGGCCTGGCGCCAGCACGGGTACCAAGGCGGCGCGTAGGTCGGATTAGGCCCAAGGGGCCGTAATCCGACAACATTGTTGGCGTTAGTGGTGTTGTCGGACTACGCGGGGCTTTACCCCGTTAATCCGACCCACGCGTTTGCATACGGCAATCAGCGCAGCGCCAGCTGCGCGTCAACGCCCGTATCCACATCCAGCATCACCAGCTGCGTGTGCAGGTCGCGCGTGGCGGCCAGCTTGCCGTTGACATATAAATTCGTCTTGACGCCATAGATGCCCTGCGACACGCCGGCCGGCAAGGTCAGCTCGAACGAGTTCTCGAAGCGCCCGCCCGATTTATTGCTGCTGGCCAAGGCCTTCGAGCCGGACTTGAATGGCTGGCCTTGCGGATCGAGCACCACCAGTTCTTCGCGCACGTCGTTGACGCTTTGCGCGCTGCCATTGACCAGTTCCACCACCGAATGCACCTTGAACGGCTGGCCGCGCTTGACGGTCGACGCGCTCAGCTGCGGCGTGTACGCCACCACTTGCGGTTCGCGCGGCAGCGCGCCGCGTGCGCGGATGTAGTCGCGGTCCGCCTGCGCCGCCGTCTTGGTCTGGCGCGAATTGACATTGATCGCCAGGCAACCGGCCGCCGCCAGGCCGCCGCCGATGGCCGCGCCCTTCAGCGCGCCATTCTTGCCACCCGCCAGCGCGCCCAGCAGCGCCCCCACGGCCGCGCCGGCCGCCGCCGACGTGCCCACGCTGCACGGATCTTCATCCGTGGCCGCCTGGGTGGCGCCTTGCGGATAGGAATTATCCTGGCGCACGCCGTTCGGATTCATCGGCGCCGTGGCGCAGCCGGCCAGCATGGCGGCGATGGTCAGTGCGGCGGTGGCGCGCGAGGTGGCGTGATACAGCATGGTGCTCCCGAGGACTAATTGATCGTTGTTTCCGTCTGCAGCACTTGCCGCTCGCGTTCGCGGATGCGGCGCGACAGATTGTCGATGCGCGCATTGCCCGGATCGACGCGGCGCGCGCTTTCCAGATACGTCTTGGCCGCATCGAACTTGCCTTCCAACAAAGAACGCTCGGCGTCGCGCAGGAACGATTGCGCCATCTCGCTGCGCATGGCCGCGCCGCTATCGACGGGCGACGTTTCCAGCGGACGGCGTTCCGTCACCGCTGGACGTTCGACCGCGCGCGCGGGCGCCGGTTCCGTCGACACGCTGCGGGCCGGTGCCGTTTCCAGCGGTGCCGGTGCTGAAACGGGCGCAGGCGCCGACAACGCTTGCACATCGACCTGCAACTGCGGCAATTCCAGGGCTTCGCGGTCGATCGCTTCCAGCCGGGCGATACCATTGCGTGCCGCCGCCGCATCCTTGCCATCGAGCGCCTGGCGCACTCCCACCAGCACGGACGCGGCTGCCGCCTGCTGGCGCGCCAGCTGCTTGCGCAAGGAATCCACGCTGGATGCGCCCGCGCAATCGGCGTCGAGCGCGGCGATGCCGCTGGCCGCGCTTTGCAATTGATGGCCATCAATACTGCGCTCGATGGCGCGCACGCCGCGCTGGCAACTGCCCGATGCGGCGCCCGCCTTGCCGATCGCCGCCTGCAAATCGTCGGCCTTGGCGCTGGACTTGCCCGTGCACACATTTTTCGCCGTCGCCAGCTTCTGGCGGGCGCCGTCCAGGCTGCCATTCGCTACCAGTTTGAGGCCGCTGTCGATGGCGTCGTTGCAGGCCGATTCACTCTTGCCGCCAGGCTTGCCATTCATGTAGACGATGACCGCCGCCAGCACGACGGCGCCGCCCAGCCAGCGCAGCCACTTGCGCGGCGGTGACGGCGGCAGCGGTGCGGCCGGGGCTGGCGCCGGTACAGGCTTCGGCGCGGCTTGCGGCTGCGGCTGGGCCGGTTTCGGCGGTGGTTTCGGCGCAGGCGCCGGAGCTACCGGCTGGGGCGGCGGCTTGGGCGCCACGGGCGGCGCTACTGGCATAGGCGCGGGCATGGGCGGCAGCGTTGGCGGCACGGCCGCAGCTGGCCGGGCAGCGCCAGTCACGGCGTGACCGCAGTACGGGCAATGGCTGACAGCACTGAACAGGCCGCCCTTGCATTTGATGCAGATATCCAAAACTAATCCTTCATTCCAACGTCATTCCAGCGTTCACAGGGGCGGCGGCATCAACGGTGGCGGCGCGCTGAGG
>NZ_LT607489.1:155761-171519 GCF_900095235.1 Janthinobacterium sp. UMAB-60 | reverse complement strand
GCGCCACACCTTGGTGGTGCCAGGTGCGACTTGCCCCGCCTGCACGTACTGCACGATCTGCTGGGCCGTGAACGGTCCCTGCTGCTGGCCGTTTATGCCCAGGAAATACTGGTATTCCACCAAAGGCGGCGGCATGCCGCCCAGCGGTGGCGGCGCCATGCCAAAGGCGGGGGCCGCAGCGGCCGCCATTCCGGCCGGGCGCAGCAATTGCTCCAGGCGCCCCGCTTCCAGCATTTCCCCCTTGATCGCGTATTTCAACCGGGGCTGGCCATCCGCTTCCGGCTCGCGCACTTCCCAGTCGTAGGCATCGCTGTCGGAGTCGCCGATGACGTTCGCCCATTCCTTCAGGCGGCCCAGCAGGGCTTGCACCGTGCGGTCGAGCTCATCGCTGGCCATGCCCTTGCGGCGCGCCGACTCGCGCAGGCGCGCGCCCACCTCGGCGGAAATGGCGCTGCCAAAGCCGATATACGGCAGCTGCGAGCCATCGGCCTGCGCCACCAGCTTGGGCGCATACACGCCCCGTTCATAGTATTTTGCCAGCGCCGCCAGGGCCGCCGTCTGCACGGCGTCAAGCGCCGCCAATTTTTCCTCGATGCGCAGGGCGATATTTTTCTCGTACGAGGCGGGCATGCCGTTCTGGCGGATGGCCCGTTCATTGCCGATGCGGCGCAGGTCGCCCGGCTCGACGGCAAACTGGTACTGGCCCGGCGGCACGACGCGACCCGTGTGGCGCGTCAGTATGCCCAGCATGATGGCTTGCAGGAATTCGCCGAAGTCTTCCGCCAGGCGCTTCATCTCGTCCGTGTTCGGCGCGATCGGGTGCGTGAATTGCGTCGGATCGATGTGCGTGTGGGTCGGCGCCTTGTCGTTGTCGCCTTCCTTGCGGTAGCTGGTGCGCCAGCCTTCCAGGCCGCGCAGCACCGTCATCGGCACGCCGGCCAGTTCGCAATAGCAGACGGCGCGCCCGCGGATGCCCGTCTCGACGATTTCCAGCTGGCTCACCGTGATGCCCACCTGGGTCGGCACGCACGATTCGAGCTCGGCGCCGAACTTCGCCTTGAAGGCGGCCGCGTTGGCCACGCCGATCACGCACTTGAACTGGTCCGACACGACCGTGAAGTCGCCCGCCATATTGGCGTCGATCCACGGCATGGAGCAGGCCAGCAGCTTGCGGAAGCGGTCCAGGCGTTCGGACACGTCCATCTGTTCCAGCGCCTCGAACAGGGGGTCGGACGTGCTCGTCGCCCCTTCCACCAGGCCCGCCGTGGCGATCATATTCTCGGCCATGCGCGTGACCTTGGCCAGGATCAAGCCCCGTTGCGCCGGTTCGGCCAGCATGGGGAACAGCGCTTTCGAGCCGCCCATGTCCTTGAACGCTTCATCGGCCCACTGGCGCAAGGTGGCCGCCGATGGCAGCGCAATGTCTTTTTCCGTGACGGGAATGACGATCAGGGTCGCGTGTTCCTTGTCCAGGTCTTTTTGCAGGATGGTATTGGCCGTTTTGAGTTCCGCCAGCATGGCCAGCACGCCTTCGCGGCCCGTTTGCAGCTCGCCCACCAGACCATTCCACTGGGCGCGGCCTTGCGCATCGACGCCGACCCGGTTGCCCAGCCAGCGCGACAGTTCGCCCAGCAGGATGACGGACTCGTCCGCCGCCTTGGCGCGCAGGTGGAATTTCAGCGCATTCGCCATTTCCGTGCGCAAATGATCCATCACCACGCCGGCCTGCTTTTCGCCATTGCTGAGGAAACCGAAGGTGCTGCGCGTCTGTTCCAGATTGTTCAGCAGACGCTCGTATTCGCGCGAACGCACGGCTTCCTTGATCTCGCGGTAGCGCTCGGCATTGTTGCCGATCTGCGCCGTCAAGCCGCTGCCCGTCGCCTCGATGCGGTCCTTGATCTGTTCCACCAGCGACAGCACGTATTCCAGGCCGCCGAATTCCTTGTTGTCCAGGTAGCCATACAGCTGGTCGCGCACGACTTTCTTGACATCGTCGAGCACTTCGCGGCGGCGCTTGCTGATGCGGTCTTCCGTCGTGTCGGCCGTGGAGTCCTGGTCGCGCACGGCGTCGCGTTCCAGGTGTTTCATGGCGTCGCGCACCTGCGCCGGCCATTCGCTGCGGTCAAAGCCCGTGCGGATATCGTTGATGCGCGTGTTGACCCGGTTTTCCACGCCGGCCAGCAAGTGGCCGTGGCGGTCTTCCAGCAATTCGTCGACGATGCGGAAATCGATGAAGTCGCCGCTGGAGCGCTTCAGTTCGATGCTCTTGTCGGAAAACTCGGGGAAATCGCTGAACGGCGCGCCCTTCAGGAACATATTGGCGGCGAGGAAATTATCGCGCTGCGTATCGGTGGCGCGGTTGGCGCCCGCATCCGTGCCGCCCACGCCGAAGAACGCTTGCAGCATGGCGCCGGCCCAGCGGTGGGCCCGCTCGTCGCGCGCCGCTTCCTGGCGCGTATCGAGCACGGCCATGCCGAACGAGGAAAAGCGCTTCGAGAAATACAGGCGCATGTCGCCGAAGCGGTCTTGCGGCACGGGTGCGTTGTACAGCGAGTTCTTGTGCTGCGCCTGGTTCACGGCGATCGAGCGCTTGGCGCGCGCGAAGTCGGCCGAAGCAAAATCCTCGAACAGCGAGTCGGCCACCATGTGGTAGACGTCGCTGACATCCTTGGTGTGCTGCTGGGCAAGGTTGCCCGAATCGATCAGGTACACCTCGCTGTACGGTTCGCGCGTCAGTTCCGGGCGGTCGTAGGCATCCCAGCGGCCCACATAGCCCTTGTTGCCCATCATCGCCGATTCCAGCTCCATCAGCGCCGCATAACCGTTGGCCTCGACCCGGTCCTTGTTGGCCTTGGTGTAGCCGGTCGGCAAGAACAGCATCAGCTCGACGTCGGCCGCGCCCACTTCGCTGCGCGCCAGCCAGCGCGCCAGCAAACCCATGTCGAGGAAGGAACCGGACCCCGTGCCGCCGGCCACGGAGCCGACGATGACGATGCGGAAACGGTTCGTTTCCATGCGCAAGCCCAGTTCGGCCAGCTGGCGCTCGTGCGACAGGCCCGCCTTCAAGGCTTTCAGTTTCAAGCGGATCTTGTCGCGGATCTTCGCGTATTTGTCGAAGAAATACAGGCGCGAGACGGCGCGGATCTGGCCGGCGCCGCTGCTCATGTCGAAACGCAGCTCGCGGATGCGCTGCGGCGTCAGCGGTAGCCATTCCTTGATGTGTGGATATTTTTCCAGAGAATCTTCATCGCGGCTGTACTTGTCCATGTCGAACGATTCGACCACCTTGTCGTCATCCGTGAACTTCACCTGGTCGAACTGCAAGTCCTTCGCCTGCGACTCGCCGCTCTCGATCACGGCGCCATTGTCGAGGTCGAAATGGATGAATTGCGCGATGGGAAAGTCGGCCAAGCCCTCGATGCGCGTGCGGTTGCCCGCGCCGCCCCACAGGGTGTTGAGGATGCGCCGGCGCACGCGCATCAGCACCTGCATGCCCGTGCCGCCGATGCCGATGAACAGGGTCGGGCGCAGTTCGATGATCTTGTCCTGCTTGCGCTCGCTGGCGCCGCCGGTGATGGTTTGGTTCAGGTTCTCTGCCATGGTGATTCCTTCGATGATGCGTACGACGGCGTGCGGCTTAGCGGCGGCTCGATGTAAAGGTCAACAGTAACGCGACCAGGCCCACCAGCACCAGCGGTCCCATGAACAGTGGCGCGAGGAATTTATGCGCGTTCACGGCGGCCAGCACGACACCGGTCGCCAGGCTGGCCAGGAAGATGAACAGCCACCAGCCCGAGGCATTGGCCTTGTTCGGCGGCACGCGCTTGGCCACCAGGCCATTCGCATAGGCATTCTTGGCAAAGAAAAAGGCGATGAACAGCAGCAACAGCACCACGCCGCCGACCAGGGTGTCGCGCGACGAGGTGTCGGTCGCGCTGGCAGGGTCCAATGCGGGCGCCGGCTCGGTGGTCGCCGTGGTGGCGCTGGCCGCAGCGGATGCATCGGCTGCCGGCGGCGCGGATGCGGGGGCCGGCAGGGTAAAACCGCTGTTGTCTTTTGGAGTCTCTTGCGCCATGGTATGCCTCAGTTGAATAGAAGGTTTTTTTAAGAATGGTTGCTCAGGCCAGGCTCAGGGTATGGCCTTCGGCCACGCGCGCGACGGCCGGCTTGCCCAAGCCACGCTTGAGTTCGCCGATATCGCGGCCGTCATCATCGCGGATCTGCACGCTCTTGAACGGTTTGAGCAGTACTTGCCGCTGCACGCCGTCAGCCATCACCTTGTAGCGCGTGGCGCGCGTGCCCAGCAAACCCAGCGCCAGCAGGCCCAGCACGAGCGCCAGCACGCCGCCGAGGATCACCAGCACGGGCAAGAGCGGATACTGGATGCGCACCAGCAGCGGGATCGTCGCCTGCGACGCGCGCACGCTGTCGGGCGGCGTGAACATGCCCGAGATCGGGTCGCCGGGGAACAGTTCCTGCAAATCCTTGCCGAAGCTGGACGCCAGCGCCAGCCGCTGTTCCGACAGGCCCACCTGCGCCTGCATGGGCAGCATCACCTGCTTGCCCATGGCGGCGATCGCCTGCGCCGACCACGGCGAGGGAATCTGCGCCATCGGCAACGCGAACTGTACCTGCACGGCCTGGCTGGCGCCCGGCTGCAGCTGGCGGATTTGATCCGGCGCAACGTGCAGCGGCGCGTTCTGGCCCGCCAGGCTGGCGTGCACTTTGGCGCTGTCGATCACGTACGGGAAAAACATGTTTTGCAAGGACGCCTGCAGCACCACTTGCGGCACCAGGTTCGCCGCATCGACGTCGAGCACGATGGTGCGCCCGTCGCGGCCCAGGCTGGCGTGCACGTTGGCACTGTTCTTGACGGACTGGGGCACGATGCGCACGGCATCCTGGTCCACCGGTTTCAAGCGCGCGGGCGGGCGCGTCAGCACTTGCGACAGCCGCCCTTCGGCCAGGATGCGGTTCAATGCCTCGGACGCGGGCTGGCCATACGCGAGCGCATACACCATCAAGCCTTTGGCGCTGTACAGCTTGCCCTGTACAGGCATGCGCAGCGGAAACACCAAGGTCTTGGTAATCGACGGTTCCAAATGCAGCAGGCGATAAAAGTCGCGGTTGCGTTCGGCCGTCTGGCTGTCGTTGTTCGGGCTGTTCTTGTTATTCGTAAAGATCCACACGATGCCGGAAGCGGACTGAAACGGCCCCGTGATGGTCTTGGTCACGGCTTCCTGGAAATCCGTGTCGGCCAGCGCGCCGCCGGCGCTCTTGCGCGCCAGACCCAGGCTGGCCAACTGGCCCGCCACGCCGGCGCCACCCTGCCCTTGCCCGATCAGTGCGGGCGACACATTGCTGCCGCTGCTCTGGCTGAAGGCCAGCGTGTAGACTTTATCGGACGGGCTCGTGGCGGCCTGCGCCACGGCGCCCACCAAGGCTTTCAGTTGCGAATGTTCATCTGTATAAAACGGCTCCATCCAGCCCGAGTTTTGCACCAGAAACGCTTGCTGAACGCCGGCCGCGTGCGCGGCGGCAGCGCTGAACAACGCGGCGCAGGCCACCGTCAGTAAGCGCGCCTTCATGCCTGCAAGGCCCAGCCATCGATGCGCGACAGCAGCGGGTGGTAAGCCCACAGCGTGCCTTCATGGACAAACAGGCGCACGCGCCACGGCTCGCTGACGGCAAAGGTATGAAACACGGTTTCGCGCAATTCATCGTCCTGCACCAGCTGGGCCGCCAGGCGCTCGTTCGAGCGCAGCACGCTGGACAGGCCGGCGCTGGTGGCAAACTTCACGCCAAAGACGCTATTGCCCCCGCCCGATTCCAGCAGCGGCATGACGGCCTGGTTCTTGCCGCCATCGTCGCCGTGTTCCGGCTCTTCCCACGGCGCCGTTTTCAGCTTGGTGGCGAAGCGGTAATTGAAGCTGCCCGAACACAGGCGCGGCGCCAGCGCGTCGGCCTTCTCGACCTGGGCGCCCAGTTTCACATAGACATACGTGCCGCGACGGCTTTCAAAGCACAGTTGCCACAGGCCACCGTCGCGCGACAGGTAGGGGCTGCCGAATTCGAAGTGCGGCACCAGCCCTTCAGGCCAGGGCGTGAACGAGGCGGCCACGTTGCCATCCGGCTGCAGCTGCAAGCGCAGCTGGCCGTTGGCGCACGGCCACACGGCCATGCGGTTGTAGGCCACGGGCGCGCCGACGGCACCCAGATCCATCATGCCGTCGAGCAGCACGTCGCTGCCCGACTTTTCTTGCGCGTCAAGGTTGACGAAGCGGATGCGGCCATCGTCGTCGCGCAAGGGCGCCCACAGGCGATTCTGGAACCAGACGGGGCCCGCCACGCACGGCGCGCCGCCCACATGCTCGACCACGTAAGTGAGCGAAGGCACGTCGGGACGGATGCAGGCGAGGCCATGGCTGGTCGGCAAGACCAGCACGCTGTTGAACTCCGGCACCAGCTCGGCGCGCCAGGCGCCGTGGGCCAGGTCCGATTCGGCCAGCAAGCCGCCATGGTCGGGGTCCAGCGCCAGCCAGCGTTTCGAGGCGGGCAGCCAGGCGTGCAAGACGGCCTTGCGCGGATCGAGCGCCAGCAGCGCGGGCGCGCTGGTGCCGAACTGGGCGGAAAAGAATTCGTATTCGCCCGGTGGCGGCATGGGCAGCGAGGCGTCGGCCTGCGCATGCTCTTCGCGCGCGCGCTGGTCCGCCAGCTTCAAGGGCACGCTGGCCTGGCGCAAGCCGGCCGCGCCAGCCGGTGGCACGTCGCTGACGGGCTGCGCGCCGAAAGGCGGAACCCAGGGCAGTGTAAGCGCCGTGCCAGGCGGCACCTGCAAGGCCGCGCCCGAGGCGGGGTCGAACGAGAATTCGGGCGGAAACAGCCGCACGGGCGCACCGGCGGCAGCCGGCAGGCGCCGCGCGTGCATCAGCTTGCCGATATCGGCCGGGCTCAGCAGGGGCGAGACGTTCTGGCCATCCGCGCTGCGCTGCATGCTCCACGCGCCATCGTCGTCGACGTACCAGACGCCGGAGGGCACGGCCCAATCCCCAGAAGTTTTAAGATCCATGTATTTTCTATGACTAGCAATGCATATCAGGCGGTGTAACGGGTGCTGGGGCTGACGCAACGAGGTCGCAACCCTGGCAGTTCTCATAGTAACGTCTTTTTATCTGTATGAAAACATTGACGGCGTTCCTCAGCCCTGCTGCGTCCGCACTTTCGTCAGCAGCTTGGTGGTCGAGCGGTCGTGCGCGAAATCGATGGCCACGGCCTGGCCGCCATACGCCAGCACGGCCTTGCCTTCAGGGATGGCCGCCATGTCGTAGTCGCCGCCCTTGGCATAGATTTCCGGTTCGATTTCCTGCACCACTTCCAGGGCGCTGTCTTCCGAGAACGGCACCACCAGGCTCACCGCTTCCAGCGCGGCCAGCACGGCCATGCGGTCTTCGCAACTGTTCAGGGGACGGTCGTCGCCCTTGCCCAGGCGTTTCACCGATGCATCGGTATTCACGGCCACCACCAGCGAGGCGCCCAGCGCGCGCGCCTGCGCCAGGTACGTCACGTGGCCGCGGTGCAGAATGTCGAACACGCCGTTCGTCACCACCACCGGTTTCGGCAGCGCCGCGGCGCGGGCGCGCAGTTCGTCACGGTCGCACAGTTTGTTTTCAAAATCAGGCATGGATATCTCTTGTTGGGTTAAATAGGGGCACGCTATGGTCAAGCTCAGGCGTGGCTATCGCCTTGCATGCCGCCTGCAGTCCTCTCCCTTCGCTGCCCGCTCCCGCATTATAGGGGGCGATCCGCTACAATACGCCACCGGTGCCACAGTTTCACGTGCGCGCCACCTTTCATTCATTGCAAGTGAGCACTTCCTGTGTTTCAATCAAACTATGACACTGACTGAACTGAAATATATCGTTGCAGTCGCGCGAGCGAAGCACTTCGGCCATGCCGCCGAAGCCTGTTTCGTTGCGCAGCCCACCCTGTCAGTGGCCATCAAGAAACTCGAAGACGAATTGGGCGTGGTCCTGTTCGAACGGGGCGGCGCGGAAATCTCCGTCACGCCCCTGGGCGCGCAGATCATCGCGCAAGCTGAACGCGTGCTGGAACAGACGGCCGCCATCAAGGAACTCGCCAAGCAGAACAAGGATCCGCTGGCCGGCCCCCTGCGCCTGGGCGTGATCTACACGATCGGCCCCTACCTGCTGCCGCCCTTGGTCAAGGCCATGATAGACCAGGTGCCGCAGATGCCTTTGATTTTGCAGGAAAACTTCACGGTTCGCCTGCTCGAATTGCTGCGCCAGGGCGAACTGGACGTGGCCATCATGGCCCTGCCCCTGCCCGACCACGGCATGGCCATGCAAGAACTGTATGACGAACCGTTCGTCGTGGCCATGCCGCGCCAGCATCCGTGGACAGCGCGTGAACAAATTGCCGCGCAAGACTTGAAATCGGAAACCATGCTGCTGCTAGGCAATGGCCACTGCTTCCGCGACCAGGTGCTGGAAGTGTGCCCCGAAATGGCGCGCTTTTCCTCGCCCGGCAACGGCATGCAGCGCACGTTCGAAGGTTCCTCGCTGGAAACCATCCGCCACATGGTGGCCAGCGGCATCGGCCTGACGGTCTTGCCGCGTGCCTCTGTGTCGAATATGCACGCCACCGAGGGCATGCTCGAATACCGGCCCTTCGCCGCACCCGTGCCATCGCGCAGGGTGGTGATGCTGTGGCGCAAGAGTTTTACGCGCAAGGCCGCCATCGATGCCCTGTGCGCGGCCATCGCCAGTTGCGACTTGCCTGGCATCACACCACTCTGCGAGGAGTAGGTCGAGGACATCAAATAGTACATTTGCATACTATTTGCGATAATCGACCTTTCTCTTCAACAAGATCGAGTCTTCCATGAACAAGCTGGCGCTGTATTTCCGCCTGATACGGCTGGACAAGCCTATCGGTACCGTATTGCTGCTGTGGCCTACCCTGTGCGCGCTGTGGCTGGCGCAGCAGGGTGTACCGGACTGGCGGCTGCTGCTCATTTTTACGCTTGGCACTTTCCTGATGCGCTCGGCTGGCTGCGCCATCAACGACTACGCCGACCAGGATATCGACAAATTCGTCAAGCGCACGGTGGACCGTCCCATCACCAGCGGGCGCATCAGCGGCAAGGAAGCGCTGGCCGTGGCCGGCGTGCTGACCGTGCTGGCCTTTTGCCTGATCCTGCCCCTGAATGCGCTCACCAAGCAATTGTCGGTGGCCGCCGTCATCATCGCCGGCACCTATCCCTACTTCAAGCGTTTCTTTGCGATTCCGCAAGCGTACCTGGGCATCGCCTTCGGCTTCGGTATCCCCATGGGCTTTGCCGCCATCACGGATTCCGTGCCCGTCGTCGCCTGGCTGCTGCTGCTGGGTAATGTCTTCTGGGCCGTGGCCTACGATACGGAATACGCGATGGTCGACCGCGACGACGACTTAAAGATCGGCATCAAGACCTCGGCCATCACCTTTGGCCGCTACGACGTGGCCATCATCATGCTGTGCTACGCCGCTTTCCTGCTGTTGTGGCTGGTCTGCGGCTGGCACCTGGGCTTGCGCTACTGGTATGTGGCGGGCTTGCTGGTGGCGGCCGCTTGCGCCGTTTACCACTACACCCTGATCCGCGCACGCGAGCGCATGCCGTGTTTTGCGGCGTTCCGGCATAATAACTGGCTAGGAGCAGCGGTGTTTGCGGGCGTGGTGCTGGACTTTGCTTTCCGTTAAGCAATGATCCTTGCGCCGCGGCAGCCCTTGAGGCGGCGCAAGACACACTGGCCGCTGTTGCCTACACTGGTATTTCACTGTGCAGTTTCACTTCCATGAGGTAATACATGAGCTCGATACATACCGGAAAATCCAGCAGCGACAGCATCCTCGCCGACGCCGACAAGGCCCGCGACAAACTGGTCGGCGACCTGAAAACCGTCATCAATGAAGCGGAAGGCTGGCTCGATGGCGCCAAGGATCAGACGGGCGAGAATGTCAAAGCCGTCAAGGACAAGTTCATCACCACCCTGGAAACGGCCAGGAAAGACTTGATCAAGCTGGAAGAAGACTTGCTCGAACGCACCAAGAAGGCGGCCAAGGCCACCGACGAGTACGTGCAGGACAATCCCTGGAAAGCCGTGGGCGCGGGCGCCGTCGTGGGCGTGCTGTTCGGCCTGCTGCTTTCCTCGTCACGCCGCTAGTAGTAGGAGTAGAAGTAGCGACGGCATTCGCCGTCTCCTGACGCGAAAGGCAGCATATGGCTATCGTGCACCATGTCGCCCAAGTCGCAGCGACTCTCGCCGCCATCGTCCAGACCCGTCTGGCCCTGGCGGCCGTGGAAATGGAAGAAGAGTCGCTGCGCTTCCTGTCCTATCTGGCGCTGGCCATGCTGGCAGTGCTGTGCCTGTTTGTCGGCCTGGTGCTGCTGGTCTTCCTCGTCATCGTGCTGTTCTGGGACACGCACCGCATCGCCGCCATCGCCGTCACGGCCGCCGTCTTCATCGCTGCCGCCCTCGCCACCCTGCTGGGCGTGCGCACCAGTTTCCGCAGCAAGCCGAAACTGCTGTCCTTCACACTTTCCGAACTGAACAAAGACCTGGACGAGCTGCAATTGCTGGCGCGCCGGGGAGCGGAGCGGCCATGACCACGCATCCCACCAAATTGTCGCATGTGCACACGGCCGCCAGTCTGGCGCGGCGGCGCGACGCACTGCTGGCCGAATGCGCGCTGCAGCGCCTGGCCCTGGGCGTGCAGACGCGACAATTGCTGGAACCTTTGACGGGCGGCAATCTGCGCCACACCCTGGCCACGCGTTTTAAAGTTCCCCTGATGATAGGAGGCGGCGTGCTGGGCCTGCTGCTGGTGCGTCCGCGACGCTTCCTGCCGCTGCTGCGGGCCAGCGGCGCGCTGCTCAAGCACGCCAGCACCGCCATGCCCGTCGTGCTGGCGCTGGCGCAGCGTTTCAGCAAGAAAGACACGCCGCCTTAAAATATTTTTACCTGGCTGCATCCAAATGGCAGACCCATGCGTAGTAATCGTATCAACCAGCCGGTTGAGCCAACTACCAGGAGCTTGCCATGCATGCCATCACCGCCCCACGCCATACCGCCCCTACACTCACCGTCCTGTGCGCCGCCCTGCTCGTGGCCGCCTGCGCACCGATGAGCGCGCGCTATTCGCAGGAACAATTGCCGAACGCCGTCAAGGTACCCGATGGCCACCAGGTGGCCATGCAGACGGTGGGCGTGGGCAAGATCGCCTACGAATGCAAGGCCAAGAAGGACATGACGGGGCATGAATGGGTCTTCGTGGGACCGGACGCGGCCCTGAATGACCGCGACGGCATGCAAGTGGGCACGTATGTCGGTCCTCCTGCCACCTGGGCCAACCTGGACGGCTCGAAAGTGACGGCGACGCAAGTGGCCGTGGCGCCGGCCGGCGCGGGCAACATCCCGTATCAGCTGGTCAAAGCCAACCCGGCCACGGGCAGCGGCGCCATGCAGGGCGTCAGCTACATCCAGCGCGTGGCCACCAGCGGTGGCGTGGCGCCAAGCAGCCCCTGCGGCATGGACACCGTTGGCATCAAGCAATGGGTGCCCTACCAGGCCGACTACATCTTTTGGAAAGCTGCATAACAGCGTTAAATTGACGCTTAGCAAGCCGGTTTCTGGCCTATACTCGGCACTGAAAACTTGCTAACCGTCAACTCCAAACGATTGCGCCGACCTTGCCAGCCCCAGCCGCCCCTTACGATTACGATGCCGCCCTGCGCGCCTGCGCCAGGGGCGAGCAGCAGGCATTGCACGGCCTGTACCAGCAGGAAAGCCGCTACCGGCTGGGGGTGGCCTTGCGCATCGTACGTCAGCGGGCCCTGGCCGAAGACGTGCTGCACGATGCCTTCCTGAATATCTGGCGCCGTGCCGGCAGCTTCGACGCCACGCGCGGCAGCGGCAAGGGCTGGATCTATGTGGTGGTGCGGCACCAGGCACTGAACGTGGCGCGCGCCCGCGCCCATGAAGTATCGGCCGACGAGGATAGCGTGGAAACCCTGCTGCACCAACGCCAAGGCGACGACGCCGGTGACGCCTACGCGCTTCAGGCGAACATGGGCAAACTGCACGATTGCCTCGGCCACCTGGACGAACCCAAGCGCAACAGCATCCTGTACGCCTACGTCGATGGCTGTACCCACAGCGAAATCGCGCAGCGCCTGCAAGCGCCGCTGGGAACCGTCAAGGCCTGGGTCAAGCGGGGCCTGGCCGCCTTGCGGGAGTGCATGGGATGATCGACAGCGACGAGCAATTACAACGGCTGGCCGGCGAATATGTACTGGGCACACTGGCGCTGGCCGAGCACGCGGAAGTGGAACAGCGCTTGCCGCGCGACGCCGCCCTACGCGACGCCGTGGCTGCCTGGGAACAGCGCTTGCTGCCATTGACGACTTTGGCGCCGCCCGAAACGCCCTCGGCGCAACTGTGGCCGCGCATCAGCACCAGCCTGTTTACGCCGAACACCGTGCGGCAGGCGGGCGGCTGGCAGGCGTGGTGGAACAGCCTGGCCTTCTGGAGAATACTGGCCGGCGGCGGCTTGCTGGCCACGGCCGTGCTGGCCGTGCTGGTCACGGTGCAACTGCAGGCGCCAGGCGGACCCGGCTACCTGGTGGTGCTGGTGGCGCCGCAAGATAAATCGCCGGGCTGGATCGTGCAGGCGGGCGGACGCGGCGGCAAGAACCGCGACCTGAGCCTGATCCCGCTGGGCCCAACTAGCGTGCCGCAGCAGAAAGCCCTGCAATTCTGGACCAAGGGCAAGGACTGGGGCGCGCCCGTCTCGCTGGGCCTGGTCAAGCCGGGGCAAAGCCTCAAGTTGACATTGGACAAGCTGCCGCCGCTACAGCCGGAGCAACTGTTTGAAATCACGCTGGAACCGACTACGGGTTCGCCCACGGGCCGGCCGACGGGGCCGGTGCTCTACATCGGCCGGGCCGTCAAGGTGATCTAGTTACTTGGACAGCTCGTCCCCCATCTCGCGCCCCCGTTGCGCGGCCGCCTTGATGCCCTTGACGATGGCCGCCTTCACGCCGCTCTCTTCCATGCTGGTGAGTGCCGCATACGTCGTGCCGCCTTTCGACGTCACGCGCTCGCGCAGCAGGGACACGGGTTCGCTGGAGTTGGCCGCCAGCTGCGCCGCCCCCGTAAACGTGGCGATCGCCAGCTGCGTGCCCTGCTCGGGCGTGAGACCCAGTTCAGCGGCCGCCTGCTGCATCGCTTCGATAAAGTAAAACACGTAGGCGGGACCGCTGCCGGACACGGCCGTCACAGGGTCGATCTTCGCTTCGTCATCGAGCCAGACGGTCTGGCCGACGGCGCGCAGGATGGCGTCCGCCGTCTTTTTCTGTTCGTCGCTGACGCCGCTGCTGGCCACCATGCCCGTGATGCCCATGCCGATCAGGGCCGGCGTGTTCGGCATGCAACGCACGATCGCGGAGTAACCGCCGAGCCAGCGCGACAGGTCGGCGGCGCGGATGCCGGCGGCGATCGACAGGACCAATGGCGCCCGCTCGCCGTCGAGGAAGGGCAGCAATTGCGCCGCCACTTCGCGCATGCTTTGCGGCTTGACGGCCAGCACGATCACGTCCACGCCGCGCAGCGCTTCACCGGCGGCAGTGGCCGTCGTGACGCCGAATTGCGCCTGCAATTTTTCCAGCGCGGGCGCATGGGGGTCGATCACGTGGATGTTGCCGCCCAGGGTCAGCTTGCCCGCCAGGCCGGCGATCAGGGCGGCGGCCATGTTGCCGCCGCCTACAAATGCGATATTCAATTCTGTCGTCATGGTGATTCTTCCATTCAATCAGTGAGAGTAATTACGGGAACCGAAGATGGCGCTGCCCACGCGCACGATGGTGGCGCCTTCCAGCACGGCGGCGCGCAGGTCGGCCGACATGCCCATCGACAAGGTATCGAGCTCCAGGCCTTCCGCCTGCAATTGTTGGTACAGCACGCGCAATTGCGCAAAGGCGCTGCGCTGGAGGGCGACATCCGTTTCCGGCTCGGGAATCGCCATCAGGCCGCGCAAGCGCAGGCGGGGCAGTTGCGCCACGGCGCGCGCCAGCGCCGGCAAGTCAAATGGCGTCACGCCGCTCTTGCTCGCTTCGCCGCTGATATTGACTTGCAGGCAGATATTCAGGTCCGGCAAGCCGGCCGGGCGCTGCTCGGACAGCCGGACGGCGATCTTTTCCCGCTCCACCGTGTGCACCCAATCGAAGTGCTCGGCGATGGGGCGCGTCTTGTTGCTCTGGATGGGGCCGATGAAGTGCCATGCCGGGACGTGCTGCGGTGCGGCCTCCTTCACAAAGGCGATCTTGTCGAGCGCTTCCTGCAGATAATTTTCGCCAAACGCCGCCTGGCCCGCGCGCATGGCTGCCAGCACGGCGTCCGCGCCGAAGGTTTTTGACACGGCCAGCAGGGTCACGTCGCCAGGGGCGCGCTGCGCCTCAGCGGCGGCCTGCGCAATACTGTCGCGCACGGCTTGCAAGTTCTGTTCGATTGTGGACATAATCATTTTCTAGTGTATAGGGGCGGCGGCACAGTGCGCCAGCCCATCAATGCAGGCACAGGGATTATAAATGGACATCTCCGAATTACTCGCTTTCTCCGTCAGCAACAAGGCTTCCGACTTGCACCTGTCTTCCGGCCTGCCGCCGATGATACGGGTCCATGGCGACGTGCGCCGCCTGAACGTGGCGCCGCTCGAGCACAAGGAAGTGCACAGCATGATCTACGACATCATGAACGACAGCCAGCGCAAGGCGTATGAAGAAGCGCTGGAATGCGATTTTTCGTTCGAGATTCCCGGCCTGGCCCGCTTCCGCGTCAACGCCTACAACCAGGAACGCGGTGCTTCGGCCGTGCTGCGTACGATTCCCTCGAAAGTGCTGAGTCTGGAAGAACTGAACGCGCCGCGCATCTTCGGCGAGCTGGCCATGCGTCCACGGGGACTCGTGCTGGTCACGGGGCCGACGGGTTCGGGCAAGTCGACCACCCTGGCGGCGATGGTGAACCACGTCAACGAACGCCTGAACCACCATATTCTGACCATCGAAGACCCGATCGAATTCGTGCATGAACCGAAAAAATGCCTGATCAACCAGCGCGAAGTCGGGTCGCACACGCATTCGTTCAGCAACGCGCTGCGCTCGGCCCTGCGCGAAGACCCGGACGTGATTTTAGTGGGCGAATTGCGCGACCTGGAAACCATCCGCCTGGCGCTGACGGCGGCCGAAACGGGCCACCTCGTGTTCGGCACCCTGCACACCTCGTCGGCGGCGAAGTCGATCGACCGCATCATCGACGTCTTCCCCGCCGAGGAAAAGGAAATGGTGCGCGCCATGCTGTCCGAATCCTTGCAAGCCGTCATTTCACAGAACTTGCTCAAAACCAAAGATGGCGCGGGCCGCGTGGCCGCGCATGAAATCATGCTGGCCACGCCGGCCGTGCGCAACCTGATCCGCGAAGCAAAAGTGGCGCAGATGTATTCAGCCATCCAGACGGGCAGCAATGTCGGCATGCAGACCCTGGACCAGTGCCTGTCCGACCTGGTGCGGCGCGGCACGATTACGGCGGAGACGGCCCGCGCGGCCGCCAAGGTTCCCGAAAACTTCCCCGGATAAGCCCATGCAGACCAACCACGAACACGATGGCGCCATGCACGCGCTGCTGGCGCAGATGCGCGCACGGGGCGGC
>NZ_LT607489.1:0-155697 GCF_900095235.1 Janthinobacterium sp. UMAB-60 | reverse complement strand
AAGCTGACGCCGCTGGCGGGCGGCGCGCTCGATGCGCAGCAGGCGGCCGGCTACGTGCGCGCCGTCATGAACGAACGCCAGGCGGCCGAGTTCGCGTCCAGCCGCGAAGCCAATTTCGCCATCAGCCCGGACGGCCTCGGGCGTTTCCGCGTGTCCGCCTTCGTGCAGATGGGTCAGGCAGGCATGGTCTTGCGATTGATCAATACCGCCATCCCCACGCTCGATGGATTGGGCCTGCCCGCCATCCTGCAAGACATCGTGATGAGCAAGCGGGGCCTCGTCATCATGGTGGGCGCCACGGGCTGCGGCAAGTCGACCACCTTGGCGGCCATGCTGGGCCACCGCAACGCGCACAGCCACGGCCACATCATCACCATCGAAGACCCCGTGGAATTCATCCATCCGCACGGCAACTGCATCGTCACCCAGCGCGAGGTGGGCGTCGATACGGACGACTGGGCCACGGCCCTGAAAAACACCCTGCGCCAGGCGCCCGACGTGATCCAGATCGGCGAGATCCGCGACCGCGAGACCATGGACCACGCCATCGCATTCGCCGAGACGGGCCATCTGTGCCTGGCGACCCTGCACGCGAACAACGCCAACCAGGCGCTGGACCGCATCATCAATTTCTTCCCCGAAGAGCGGCGCCAGCAGCTGCTGATGGATCTGTCGCTCAATTTGAAGGGCATGATTTCGCAGCGGCTGGTCCCCAACAAGGACGGCGGCGGGCGCAAGGCGGCGCTGGAAATCCTGCTCAATTCGCCGCTGATGAGCGACCTGATCTTCAAGGGCCAGGTGCACGAGATCAAGGAGCTGATGAAGAAATCGCGCGAGCACGGCATGCAGACGTTCGACCAGGCCCTGTTCGACCTGCACGAAGCGGGCGCCATCAGCCATGAAGACGCGCTGCGCAATGCCGATTCCGTCAACGACCTGCGCCTGGCGATCAAGCTCAAGGGCGCAACGGCGCCGGAACCGGCCCCGCAAACGGGCGCCACCACACTGGGACTCCTCTGACATGAGCAACATCCACGATTTCCAGGCCGATGCGCTGGACGGCACGCCGGTCGACCTGGCACGCTACAAGGGCAAGGTAATGCTGATCGTCAACACGGCCAGCGCCTGCGGTTTCACGCCGCAATACCAGGGCCTGGAAGCGCTGTACCGCGAATTTCACGACCAGGGCCTGGTCGTGCTGGGTTTTCCCTGCAATCAATTCCGCCAGCAGGAACCGGGCTCGAACGGGGAAATCAAAACCTTTTGCGAGAAAAACTTCGGCGTCACCTTTCCCCTGTTTGCCAAGATCGACGTGAATGGTCCGCATACCCATCCCGTATTTGCGCAATTAAAACAGGCGGCGCCCGGCATATTCGGCACGCAGTCGATCAAATGGAATTTCACCAAGTTTTTGGTGCGCAAGGATGGCAGCGTATTTCGCCGCTACGCGACGGCCAGCAAACCGGCCAGCCTGGCGGCCGACATTCGGCAATTGCTACAGGAATAGCAATTCGATGGTTTGATTTAAAACAACAAACAATGAAATCAAGCTATCCGTATTTATTTCATACTTGATATCAATATTGTGTTTCCAATAGCAAATTTCGGTGATAATGTTTGCATAATTATTCGCAGATATCGATCAAAAAACGATGCCAGTCTTTGGGAAAATATTATCTTCATGGATGCGGATGGGAATTTATTCCCGCCTCTTTCTTCCTATTTTCTTCCTGATACTCGCCGTTTCCGCCGTTCGCTATCACGCCCTGCTCGGTACGGAAACGGCGCTGGCCAAGGCGCGCTACCAGAGCGATGCGCGGCAACTCGACCTGTTCCTGGCCAATAGCGTGCTGCCGCTGGCCGTGCACGCGGACAGTCACGCGATGCATGACAGCGTGCGCCAGGTGCTGCGCAGCGCCCTGCCGCTGAACCGCAGCCTCGCCTCCGCGCGCTGGGATACGGCTGACGGGCATGTCGAAGTGCTGGCCGACAGCAAGCCTGGCGACACACTGGCCACGGTGCCCGCGTGGTTCGCGCGCCTGGCCGGCATCAATGCCATCCGCAGCCGCCTGACGGTGGCGCTGCCGGACGGCGGCGACGGCATCCTCGCCCTGCACTACACGCCCGGCCTGCCACTGGCGCAAGTGTGGCAGCGGGTGCGCGAGCAAGCCATCCTCAGCGGCATCAATATCGTGCTGGTCTTCCTGCTGCTGGGCTTGATCCTGGCCACGCACCGGCGCTTGCTGGCGCGGCTGGTGCAAGCGACCGACCGCTTCCGCGAAGGCAACTTCGCCGTGCGCCTGGCGGCTGGCGCCACGCCCGAAGCACAAGCCGTGTCGCACTCGTTCAACAGCATGGCCGGCGATGTCGAAGAACTGTTTTCCTCGCTGAAGACCAGCCAGCGCCAGCTGGGCGAGCAGCTGAACGAAACCGTGCACATGCAGCAGGCGCTGCAAAAACTATCATGGCAAAACTACAATGATGTACTGACGGGTTTGCCCAACCGTGCCGCGCTGGCCGCCCGTTTCGAACAGGAACTGTTCCTGGCACGCGAACGCCAGCGCCTGCTGGCCGTCTGCCTGTTCGACCTCGACCACTTCCAGGTCATCAACGACCGTTACGGCGCCGAAGCGGGCGATGAAATCCTCAAGCAGGTGGCGGGCCGCCTGCACGATTTTACGGGCCAGGTCCATTACGCGGCGCGCCTGGGCGGCGATGAATTCGTCATGCTGCTGTGCGGCCAGGCCAATATCGCCAGCATCGAACAGAACGTCACGCAATTGCTGCAGGAACTGAGCCGCCCCTACCAGTGCGACCAGCAGGCGCTGCACATGACGGCCAGCGCCGGCATCGCCGTCTATGCGGGCAAGGACTTGAATACAGAAAGCCTGCTGCGCCACGCCGACCACGCCGTCTACCAGGCGAAATTGACGGGGCGCAACCAGTATCACTTCTTCGACACCAACCTCGACGAAGAAGTACGCACCCACCACAACCAGCGCACGGAAGTGCGCCAGGCCCTGATCAACGGCGAACTGCGGCTGTACTACCAGCCCAAGGTGAACATGCGCGCCGGCACCGTGGTGGGCATGGAAGCGCTGCTGCGCTGGCAGCATGCGCGCCGCGGCGTGCTGGCGCCGGCGCAATTCCTGCCACTGGTGGAGCAGACGGACCTGATCATCGACATCGGCGAATGGGTGCTGCGCCAGGCCCTGTGGCAGATGCAGCGCTGGGTGGCTTGCGGCAAGCACTGGGTGGTCAGCGTGAATATCGCGGCGCGCCACTTCCAGCGACCCGACTTCGTCTCGCGCCTGGAAACCATCCTCGGCGAGTTTCCCGGCGTGTGCGCCAGCATGCTGGAACTGGAAATCCTCGAATCGTCGGCCCTGCACGACATCGAGGACGTGCGCCGCATCATCCGCGCCTGCCAGGCGCTGGGCATCACGTTCGCGCTCGACGATTTCGGCACCGGCTACTCGTCGATGTCGTATTTGAAGCGCCTGCCGGCGAACATCGTCAAGATCGACCAGAGCTTCGTGCGCAACATGCTCAACGACCGAGACGACCTGCACCTGGTGCGCGCCGTCATCGGCCTGGCCCGTTCATTCAGCCTGACGGTGATCGCCGAAGGCGTGGAAAGCGTCGAACATGGCGCGCGCCTGATCCAGCTGGGCTGCGACCTGGCGCAAGGCTACGGCATCGCCCGCCCCATGCCGGCCGACGCCGTGCTGGAGTGGGCGCACAATTTCATCCCGGCGCCGCAATGGAAAACTGCGCAATACAGCGAAGTGTCTATTTGACCTGAGACAAAGCGGAGTCGATCAGCTCGACCCAGTGCCGCACGGGCGTCTGCGTGCCCGACTGCAAATGGCTCAGGCAGCCGATATTGGCCGACACAATTTCATCGGGCTCGCATGCTTCCAGGTTGGCCACCTTGTTGTCGCGCAGCTGCTGCGACAGGGCCGGCTGCAGGATCGAATACGTGCCCGCCGAACCGCAGCACAGATGGCTGTCGGCGCACAGGCGCACGTCGACGCCGACGGCGCGCAGCACCTGCTCCACCTTGCCGCGGATTTGCTGGCCGTGCTGCAGGGTGCACGGCGGGTGATACGCGACCTTTTTGCCGATGCGCCCTTTCAGCTGCGCCACCAGCTCGTTTTCAAACGCCGGCATGATCTCGGACAAATCGCGCGTCAGTTCCGCGATGCGCCGCGCCTTCTGCGCATACTGTGCGTCGTGCGCCAGCAGATGGCCGTATTCCTTCACCGTGGCGCCGCAGCCGGACGCCGTCATGACGATGGCTTCCGCACTGTCGACATACGGCCACCAGGCGTCGATATTGCGGCGCATGTCGTCCAGCGCCGCCTCCTGGTCGTTCAGGTGATGGCGCAGCGCACCGCAGCAACCGGCCTTCGGCGCGACGATCAATTGCACGCCGAGCGCATCGAGCACGCGCGCCGTGGCCGCGTTGATGTTGGGCGACATGGCCGGCTGCACGCAGCCGTCGAGCAGCAGCATGCTGCGCGCGTGCTGGCGCGCGGGCCATGCGCCGGCGGCGGCGCCCGGGCGCAATTTATCCTGCAAGCCTTTTGACAGCAAGGGCCGCAGCGCCTGCCCCGCCTTGTACACGGGCGTAAACAGCCAGCGGCGCGGCAGAGCTTCCTTCAGGGCGAAGCGCAAGGCGCGTTCGCGCAAGGGGCGCTGCACGCGCTGTTCGACGACGTTGCGGCCGATGTCGACCAGGCGCCCGTACTGCACGCCAGAGGGACAGGTCGACTCGCAGTTGCGGCAGGTCAGACAGCGGTCCAGGTGCGTCTGCGTCTTGGCCGTGACGGGCGCGCCTTCTAGCACTTGCTTGATCAGGTAGATGCGTCCGCGCGGGCCATCGAGCTCGTCGCCCAGCAGCTGGTAGGTGGGACAGGTGGCCGTGCAAAAGCCGCAATGCACGCAGGCGCGCAAGATGGCTTCGGCTTCGTCGCCTGCCGGCGTATTCTTGATGAAATCGGCGAGATTGGTTTGCATGCGCGCTCAATACATTCTGTGCGGGTTGAAGATGCCGGCAGGGTCGAAAGCCTGCCGCAGGCGCTGGTGGATGGTGGTGATGGCGGGCGCCAGCGGGTGGAACACGCCCACCGCCTTGTCGCCGCCGCGGAACAGGGTGGCGTGGCCCCCAAGCGCGGCCACGGCCTGGCGGATGGACTCGCTGCTGGCCGCATCGGCGTCGCCTTCAAGCTTCAGCCAGCGCTGCGCGCCGCCCCACTCGATCATCTGGCGTCCTTTTAAAATCACGGCGCTGGCGTGCGGCGGCAGCGACAAGCGCCACAGGCTGCCCGCGCCAGCAAAGAAAGCGTGCGTCTGCTCGCGCACGGCCAGCCAGAAGGCGGCCGCGTCTTCGGGCGCCAGCAGCTCGCCACCCAGCGTGCGCAGCGCCGCCGACACGGCCGCCTCGGCGCCGGACAGGCGCACCGTCAGCACGCCGTCGTGCCAGCAGCTGGCCGATATCGGCAGCGGCTTGCCCGCCCATTCATTGAGCAAGCGCAAGGCGGCGATTTCCGCGCACGCCACGCGCAACGTCGCTTCGCGCAGCGGCAAGGGCAATACCTTCAGCGACACTTCCAGGATCAGGCCCAGCGTGCCCATGGACCCCGCCAGCAGGCGCGAGACATCGTAGCCGGCCACGTTTTTCATGACTTGCCCGCCGAAAGCCAGGCGTTCGCCATGGCCGTCCATCAGCACGGCGCCCAGCACGAAATCACGCAACGCGCCCGCGCTGGCGCGGCGCGGGCCGGACAGCGCGCTGGCGACGACGCCGCCCAGCGTGGCGCCAGGACCGAAGTGCGGCGGCTCGAAGGCCAGCATCTGGTTGCGCGCGGCCAGCGCCGCCTCGATTTCCGCCAGCGGCGTGCCGCAACGGGCCGTAATCACCAGCTCCGTCGGTTCATAGTCGATGATGCCAGCATACGCGCGCGTGTCGAGCACCTCGCCGTCGAATTGCTGGCCATACCAGTCTTTCGTGCCGCCACCGCGCAGGCGCAAGGTCTTGCCCGCCGCGCTGGCCGCCAGGATGGCCTGCCTGAATTGTTCCACTATCGCTTGCAAAGGAGTCTCCGGCAAATTAAAAACGGGGCAGGTTGGCGAACGGCAGGCGCCCTGCCGTCACATGCATCTTGCCGAATTCGGCGCAGCGGTTCAAGGTGGGTATCGCCTTGTCCGGGTTCAGCAGGGTATGCGGGTCGAAGGCGCGCTTGACGGCAAAGAAGGCATCGAGTTCGGCGCGCGTAAACTGCACGCACATGGAATTGATCTTTTCCATGCCCACGCCATGCTCGCCCGTGATGGTGCCGCCGACGGCCACGCACAGGGCCAGGATGTCGGCGCCAAACGCTTCGGCGCGCTCGAATTCACCGGGCTTGTTGGCATCGAACAGGATCAGCGGGTGCAGATTGCCATCGCCCGCGTGGAACACATTCGCGCAGCGCAAGCCATGCGTCGTTTCCATGCCGGCGATGCCCGTCAGGACTTGCGCCAGTTTTTTTCGCGGGATGGTGCCGTCCATGCAGTAATAATCGGGCGAGATGCGCCCGGCGGCGGGAAACGCGTTCTTGCGGCCGGACCAGAACTTCATGCGCTCCGCTTCCGACTGCGAGACGGCGATGGCGCTGGCGCCCGCCCCTTCCAGCACGGCCGTCATGCGGGCGATTTCCTCTTCCACTTCCTCGTGCGTGCCGTCCGCTTCGCACAGCAAAATGGCGGCCGCGTCGATGTCGTAGCCGGCCTTGACGAACGGTTCGACCATGCGCGAGGAGGTTTGGTCCATCATTTCCAGCCCGGCCGGGATGATGCCGGCGGCAATCACGTTGGCCACGGCGTTACCGCCCGTGACGACGTCGTCAAAGGACGCCATGATGACTCTGGCCGTGGCCGGTTTCGGGATCAGTTTCACGGTCACTTCCGTGACGATGCCCAGCATGCCTTCGGAGCCGATGAAGACGGCCAGCAGGTCGAGGCCCGGAGAGTCGAGGCATTCGCCGCCCAGCTCCAGCACGTCGCCATCGATGGTGACGATGCGCACGCGCAGCACATTGTGCACGGTCAGGCCGTATTTCAGGCAATGCACGCCGCCCGAGTTTTCCGCCACGTTGCCGCCGATGCTGCAGGCGATCTGCGAGGAGGGATCGGGCGCGTAGTACAGCGCGTAGGGTGCCGCCGCTTCGGAAATGGCCAGGTTGCGCACGCCCGGCTGCACCACGGCCGTGCGCGCGTAGGCGTCCAGACGCACGATGCGGTTCAGGCGCGCCGTCGACAGCACCACGCCGTCGGCAATCGGCAAGGCGCCACCCGACAAGCCGGTGCCGGCGCCGCGCGGCACGATCGGCACCTTCAGTTCCCGGCAGACGCCGAGGATGGCGATGACCTGTTCCTCCGTATCCGGCAGGGTGACCACCATCGGCAGTTGGCGGTAGGCGGCCAGGCCGTCGCATTCGTACGGGCGCGTATCTTCGGCGTCGGACAGCACGCAGCGGGCCGGCAGCACGGCCAGCAGGGCCGCGACGACGGCTTGCTGGCGCGCGGCGGTCAATCCGGATTCAGGAGCAGCATTGAGCATAAGATGGGGGGGAAAGGGCATGGGCGTGCAACGATTGTAAGCACAAAAGTGGCGCGCAGCGTTTTTTTTGTCCATTTCGACGCCAAATCCGCGGCCAGGCGGCGCGCAGTGTCGTATGCTGCCCCCATTCTTCATTGACAGGATCAGCATCATGGGCAATCGACTCTCGAAAATCGCCACGCGCACGGGCGACAATGGCAGCACCGGCCTGGGCGACGGCAGCCGCACCAGCAAGGATAGCGCCCGCATCCACGCCATGGGCGACGTGGACGAACTCAATTCCAATATCGGCTTGCTGCTGTGCGAAGCCATGCCCGACGCCTTGCGCGAAGAGCTGGTGGCCATCCAGCACGACCTGTTCGACCTGGGCGGGGAAATCTGCATCCCCGGCTACCAGCTGATCAAGGAAGAGCATGTGCTGCGCCTCGATGATTTACTGGCGAAATACAATGCGGACTTGCCCGCCTTGAGTGAATTCATCCTGCCGGCCGGTTCGCGCGCCGCCTCGCTGGCGCATGTATGCCGCACCGTGTGCCGCCGCGCCGAGCGCAGCATCGTCGCGCTGGCGAATGCGGAGCCTATCCATGAACATCCGCGCCAGTACGTGAACCGCCTGTCGGACCTGCTGTTTGTGCTGTCGCGCGTGCTGAACCGCTTTGCCGGCGGCAGCGACGTGCTGTGGCGACATGACCGCGCCAGATGACGCGGCCATGCCGCCACGGCGTGTTACCGCTTATTCCGGCATGTCCGGATAAATGCCATTGCGGCAATTTTCAAGGCAGAAATTGTAGTTGTCGCGGCAAGAAGCATCGCCCCGGCCTTCATCGAGGCAAATTCCCCTCAGTTGGGCACACTGAAAACCACAGCTCGGCGTACTGTTCGCGGCCTTGTTGAACGACAGACTGGCACCTGCAACAAAAAGAAAAAAAGCGATTTTTTTAAACATGCTATTCCTTTTATGGGCGACGTAAAATAAAACACGCAACACCCCGTCGATTCATGTTGCGCACAAAAATCAGGAATGGAATCAGCCAGCGGTATTCTTCAACGCCGCCTGGAAAGCGCCGGTGTCGTAGCCGGTGATCTTGCGGTTGCCGATCAGCACCACGGGCACGCCGCCGCCACCGAGTGCTTTATGGGCTTGTTTTGCTGCCGGCGATTTCTCGATATCGAGATCGACGAATTCGATCTTGTTTTCCTTGAAGTACGCGCGCGTCTTGGCGCAATAGCCGCACCAGTCCGTGCCGTACAACACGACCTTCGCCTGGGCATTCGGGAAATACGCGGCGTAATTGCCTTCCGTGTAATCCGCTTTGAGCAAGCCAGGCAACAAGGACAAGCCATAACCGCTGCCCAGGCCGGCGACCAGGATCAAGCCATACATGGCAATAATCTTAATTTTTTTCTGCATCATAAGTATTGTCAGAGGCGTAGATGATCGAGGGCGGCCGACGCCGCATACGCTTGCCGGCCGCCTCGCAATGCAATGCAAAAATAGATATCAGGAGCCGATTTGGCAGACTCTCAGACAGGCTTTGTAACTGCCGATGCAAAATGGGGATCTGTCGCCATTCATCATCGTGCATTCCCGCAATTCCTCCTCGCAGCTAGAGCAGCCGATATCGGAAGCGATGGCATAGGAAGCACTCAATCCCAGGGTAAAAATAAATGCGGCAATCTTTTTCATTTAATACTCTCCATGTTAGCCATTGCCTCAGGCAATCGCGTCAGACCAGTCGTAAAAAATTAATACAGATTTCGTCACTGCTTGCTACAAAAACGAATATAGACCGCACTTATTTTAGAGTCAACGTTTCCTTTCGATAAATTTCCAATTTGGAAAATATACGGGCAATGCCCCTGAAATGTGGCATTTGGAGAGATTGCGGCGCACCAAACGTCTATACAATGTCGGCGCCGCAAGCAGGAAAGGCCGGTTGCGGGCGCAACCGGCCGAGCGGCTACAGGGCTTCCAGAAAGCTCTTCAGCGCGATGATTTCATCGGACGTCAGCTGCAATGGCTGCAGCAGGGGCGAGGTGACGGGAAACTTCGGATCGGCCGCCTGCTGCGCGTTGTGCGGCACGGGGCGCGACATGCCCGCGTTGTACATGTTCAGCATCCCCACCATCTGCGCAAACGCGCCATTGTGCATCCACGGGCCCGAAGCGGCCACGCCGCGCAGGCCCGGCGTGCGGAATTTGCCCACGTCCTCATGCTTGCCCGTCGCCAGGTAGCGCCCCAGGTCTTCATACTTGCGGCTGCCGTAATTGCTCAGCCCCAGGTTGTGGAATTGCTGGTCCGTCAGCAGGGCGCCGCTGTGGCAGGTCATGCAGCGCGCCTTGGTGCGGAACAGATGCAGGCCCAGCAGCTCGCGGTCGTTCAGGGCCGAGCGCTGGCCTTCCAGGAAGGTATCGAAACGCGTGACGGGCGGCAGCAAGGTACGCTGGTAATCGGCCAGCGCCGTCAGGATGCGCGCCAGGGTCACGCCATCTTTCTTGCCGAAAGCAGCATCGAATTGCGCCGGGTAATCGTTCAGCGCGACCAGCTTGGCCGGCAACGCCGCTGCATCCATGGCCATTTCATCGGGATGCTGCAAGGGTCCCAGCGCCTGCTCTTCCAGGGTGCTGGCGCGGCCATCCCAGAACAGCGGCGTGATCTGCGCCACGCCCAGCAAACCCGGCGTATTGCGCTGGCCCAGGCGTCCCGCATGCCCGACGGAAACACGCTTGCTGTCGGCAAAGCTGTGCGCGGGACTGTGGCAGCTGATGCAGGCGACCGCGTTCGAGCGCGACAAGCGCGGGTCGTTGAACAGGCGCAGCCCCAGCGCCGCGACGGCCGGCGCGACAAGGACCACGGGGATGGCGGAGACGGGCACCATTTCCTGCGGCGTCACGCCAGCGGGCACGTGCGGACGGGGCCAGCCGGCGATGGGCCGGACATAGATCTGGCGCAAACAGGCCAGATCCCAGCCATCGTGCGTGGCGCAGTCCGTCGACGACGACGACGCTTCACGCGCCGCGCCGCCCTGGCTGAACAGCAGTCCGGCTGCCGTGGCCAGCACGGCCAGCGCCGCATTTTTTTTCATCCACCCAGCTGTCATGACTCTGCCCTGCCCTACATCCATATTGGTATCGGCAAATGATAACAATGAGCAATTGCAGTCACCGCATGAACGCGTGCGGCCGGTTCTATTTTGTGACCTGCGTCAAGTTTCCCGGACTTCCCTCCGCCTGCGCCTGCACATGCTCGCGCAGCAAGCCGCGCAGCAACTGCACTTGCCCCACGGCGTCGGCCTGCAAGGCAGTCAAACCCTCGGCAGCACAAGGACCAGGCGCGCCGGCATCGGCTTCACCGCGCAACAGCGCATCGATTTCCGCGCTGACGGCGGCAATCCACTGCTGCAGCTCGGGCGGCGCCGGCTCGGCCTGGGGACTCAGGCTGATGCGCGCCGTGCTGCCCGCCACGCGGCGCAGCAGCGGCAAGGTGCGCAGCGCCGCCAGGCCCACGCCGGCGCTGCGGTCGAGGCGGCGCTCGATGCGCAGGCGCTGCAGCACTTGTTCCGCGTTATTGCTGGCCAGCCCCGCCTCGCGGCGCAGGCGCGCGATGGCGCTATCCCATTTACCGCCGGCCGCCAGTACGGCCAGCAAATATTTCAGGTTGGCGGACACGGCTTTTGCCAGGCGCTGGTCCAGGTCGTCCGCTTCGCGGTCCGGCCACAGGAAAAACGTGGCCAGCAAGGCCAGCACGCAACCGAGCACATTGTTGCCCAGGCGGCTAGCCGCATACACCATCTCGCTGGCGGGCGCCGCATAGTCGGCCACCAGCACGAAGGCGGGCGTCATGAACAGCACGTGCAGGCTGTAGCTGACGCGGCGCAACGCCATGGTGGCGACGATCAGGGGAAACACCACCAGCGAAATCGCCAGCGGGGTATGCACGGCCAGGCCGATCAGCACGGCCAGCACGGCGCCCAGCACGCTGCCAGCGACCCGCTCGATGCCGCGCGGCCAGGTGGTCGACACGGACGGCTGCAGTATCAATAAGGTCGCCATGGTGGCCCAATAGCCGAACGGAATATGCAGCGCCTCGACCAGCAGGAAGCCGGCCGTCGTCGCCAGCGACACGCGCGCCGCATGGCGCCAGCTCAGCGACCGCGGCGTGGCGTTGACTTTCGCCGTTTGCCACGCCTGCCCCAGCGCCAGGAAAGCCGCTTCGCGCCACGGCAGCTGCGCCGCGCGCGGCAAGCCCAGTTCCATGAAGTCGACATTCAGGCGCAGCGGCAGCAAGGCACCCAGCGCCGCTTCCAGGCGTCGTCCGCAGCCGGCCAGGCGGCGCTGCAATTCCAGGGGCGGCGTTTCCGGCTGGCGCTGCACGGCTTGCCCCAGGCGGCGCAGCAGCACGGCCATCACTTCCAGGCTGCGCCGCGCACGCGGGTCCTGGCGCAGGCGCTGCTGCTCGCGCTCGCACGTATGCGTGACGGCGATCAGATAGGCGAAGATGCGCTCGGCGTCGCTGAGCGCCAGCAGCAAGTTGTCGTACAGGGCGCTGCGCCCGGCGCGCGCGGGCGGCACGGCGGCCAGCGCCACGCGCGCCGCTTCCAGCGCGGCGCGCGCCTGCGAGCGGTAGCTGGCGCCATGCGCGGCAACACCCGCCTGCGCGGCGTCATGTTCGAGGAAGCGCGCATTGTCGCGCGCGATGCCGGCCAGGCGCGAATACGCGGCGCGGATGGCGCGCCTGGCAGGGTTGAACGGGTGGATGCGCCAGACGGTAAAACTGAGCACGGTGGCAAACAGGCAGCCGAACATATACAGGCCCAGGAAAGGCGCCGTCTGCGTCATCGATTCCAATGGGTGCGTGACCATCACCACGCAGGCCGTGGCCGCCAGAATGGCCACTTGCGCCGTGGCCGCGCCCCAGATGCGCGCCAGCGCGCCGGCCCAGGAAAACAGCAGCACGGCGACGGCCGCCGTCGCCACGCCATGGCCGGCCGCCAGCGCCGTCAGGCCGCCGGCCACGGTCGACAGCAGGCCGAAGCCCAGCATCGAGACGAAGCGCATGCGCCGCGTGCCGGCCGCGTCGGCCAGGCAAGTCCAGAAGGCGCCGATGGCGGCCCAGGAAAAATCGGGGTGGTCGAACAGCAAGCCCAACAGCAGCATGGCGCTGGAAGCGCAGGCGGCCCGCAAGCCCTCGGACAGATTCGTTTCATCGATGGCCAGGCTGACCATCCACAGGGGACGGCGCTGCGCCAGCTTGTCGGTATAGGCGTGCATGCCCGTCAGCCAGCGGCCGGCCAGTGCACGCGAACGGCGGTGAAGTTTCCTGAAATGCAAGGTGGACTTTGAGAAAGGTATCAAAGCGTCATCGTATCACCGTCAGTCACAAAAATGTTGCAGTGCAGCGTAATGTGGCGATGCTACTTAGGAGAATATGGCAGGGGATGGCAATGAAATTAACATCCGCACCAAATCTTGCTGGCGCTCCTCACCCGTTTTTTTCAGCAATGCCCGCAACTGGGTACGGGCCGTCGGCACCCCCACGTGATATTTATGCGCATAGTCATCGATCGACATTCCACTACCGAGTTCATGTGCCAGCCGCGCTTCGGCCGGCGTCAGCGGAAACCACTGCATCAACTGGCTGGGCGACGCCATCTTCTTGCTCTTTCCCAAGCTAAAGATCAGCACCACCGCCGTCCCCACCGTGGCTTGCAAGGCGTTGTAGCCGTGTTCGCCTGGATCGCAGGAAAACGGCAGCGCCGTCACATACAGCGGCGTGATCGAGCGCATGCGCAGGCTATGCACGCGGCCATCCGCACGCACTTGCCGGAACAGCATGTCCAGTTCGCTGCCATCGACCAGTTTGCCACTCACCACATCGGGACGGGGCCGTCCGAGTATGCAGTTTTCCGCAAACTGATTGGCAAAGGTAACATTGCGCAAGGCATTGATGCCAATCACGCCATAATGCAGCGCATTCAAGGCAAATTCGCTGACGGCAAATGCCTGGGTGACCGGTGCAGCCTGGATCAGCGCTTCCACCGTGCGTTTCAGGTGCGTGCCGAGCGCGCTGAAATGCCGGTGTTCCTCATCCGTAAAATCAGCGCGTCCCGCGCCGTGATTGAATCCCACGTAAATACTCTGCTGCTCGCCACGGTACAAGCACGCACCGATGAGATAACGCAAATCATGGGGAATCAGATAATCCTGATAAAACTCGCTGCGCGCGACGAAAGCCGGGCCGCAAATGGAACTGCAGCGATAAGTCTGTCCCGTCGGGACGCTGTCGACAAAATGGCGACGCGGATCAATTCTTCCATATTCCTGCGCATACTGTTCCACCGCCGCTACTCTATCCTTGTTAGTGACGATGGTGAATGATTCCTCGCCTGCCGAGGTAATACCGAACAAGTGGCAAAAATCGGAATCCATCATGGCGTTGATACCCGTGAGCGCAGGCGTCAGCAATGCAGGCTGCAGCACCGTCTGATATAAGTCGCCCAACGATTTATCCCACTGCTCCATATCCAGTTTCATTTGGCGTCCCGGATCTTTTAAAAGAAGAAATACATCATGGATTTGTTTTGGCGGCCTGGCGCATTATGCCGGCATGGGCGCCAACACAATATCATCAGTTTGAATGAAACCGCTGCCATGCTTTTGCATCGACAATGCGCAAGCTTAGCGATGTTTCCATTATTAATGGAAATATATTCATCCACTCGATGCCCTGTCTTCCCATGAAAAGCCGCCCATGTCATTGCACCCGACACTTTATATATTGCTTGCCACCTTGCTGCTCGGCGGCTGCGATCAGCAAACTGCCGCCGTCGCCAGCGCCCCGGCTCCCGTCAGCACCAGTAGCAACGCAGACGCCGGATCTGGCGCGAGCATAGGGCAGGACGGCATTCCTCAATTACAGCGCGAGGCCTTGCTGCCGCTTGCGGCATACATCGCCGGTCCTGCTTCCCCGCAAGAGCCAAATGCAGAAGAAACCCGGATTTCGGAGCATTTTCGCCAGATGTACTGGTCAGCAGCCAAGCGCGACGACACCCTGCTGGCCGTCGATTTCATTGCAGGTTTTCCGAAAGTACAAGACAGTTTTCAACGCACGGACTTGATCCGCTCGAATCGCGCCCTGCTCGACGCGGCCTTTGCGGACGCCCGTGCCAACAAGCACTTTTCCATCTACTATCGGAAGGCCGAGCCCTTGCAGCTGCAACACTATGACGACAAGGAAAAGGGCTTCCCGTTTCAGCTGGCCTGGTCCGAGGACCGCGAGCTGTACTTCGCCAAACCGAACACGCCGGGCATACAGCGCGACAGCTGGCGATTGTTGGTGCTCGGCGGTAGCGTGCCTGCCTCGCAAGCGGCGCAGTCAGCCATATTCCGGCCGCCCAGTGAAGACGCTGCGCGCCACATTGAAAGCAGGCTGGCAAAGGTCGCCAATCCTGACGGCAAGGCGCTGTCATTACCGGTCATCCTGCTGGGCCATACGGTCGCCGCCCACGTCCACCAGTTTGAATACCGCGTGGTTTTTGTCGTCGATGCCGTCGTTGCCCTCGATCCCACTGATCGCACGCCGTTGTTTACGCTCGATGCCACGCATCTGGGCCGCAGTTTCCCCATTCGGAGCAAGGAAACCGCAGAACTGCTCGGTGCGCCATATCCCCAGACGACCCATGCACGTTTCATGTAATCACCGGCGAAAAAATGGACAACGAACGTGAAATGAGCGGTATCTTTGCCAATAACGATCTGGGGGTGGGCGCCACGCGCCAGGAACAGATCGACGCTGGCGTTTCGTATATGGATACCCCCTACGATGCGGCCAACAAGGTCACGCAATACAGGCTGCCACCGCCCCTGCCGATGGAAGACGGTGGCCACGCCCCGTCCGTGCTGCCCCTGTTTTTCGGCATCGCCGTGCTGTTTGCGGGATTGATACTGGCCGCCGGCTATTTTTCCAAATATGGCATCATGGCCTTGCTCGGTCTGGCCATGTCGGGACTGATCACTGTCCCCGTCATGATCGCCATTGCCATCAAGCGCTGGTCTGTCGTCAAACAGCATCTGAAAAAGATAGGCTTGGTCTTTTTGGCTGGCTATGTGCTGGGCATGATACTTGGCCCCTTCATCACGCTGGCAGCGCATATTTACACGATTTACCTCTTACTCAAGTGTAAGCCGCTGCGCAAATAGCCGGCCACAGCCCAATAAAAAAGCGACGCATGGCGTCGCTTTTTTATTGGGGCAATATCAAGATCAACTGACCATCGCCAGGCGCGGCCCTACTGCCGGGAAACGCTGTTCGATCGAGGCGGCGATGCCGGCAGCGTCCAGGCCCACGCTTTTCAGCAGTTGCACGGGGTCGCCATGGTCGATGAAGACGTCGGGCAAGCCCAGCATCAAAATCGGCTTGACGATCCCTTCGGCAGCCAGCGCCTCGGCCACGGCCGAACCGGCGCCGCCCATGATGCAGCCCTCTTCCACCGTCACCAGGTAATCGTGGTCATGCGCCAGTTGCTTCACCAGCGCCACGTCGAGCGGCTTGACGAAACGCATGTTGGCCACCGTCGCGTCGAGCTTCTCGCCCGCCGCCACGCTCGGCGCCACCATGGAACCGAAGGCCAGGATGGCGATGCGCTTGCCCTGGCGCTTGAGCTCGCCCTTGCCGATCTCGATGCTGGTCAGTTCCGGCACGATGGCCACGCCGGCACCGGCGCCGCGCGGATAGCGGATGGCGGCCGGGCCCGGATAGTGGTAACCCGTCGTCAACATTTGACGGCATTCGTTTTCGTCGGACGCGGCCATGACGACCATGTTCGGGATGCAGCGCAAAAACGCCATGTCGTAATTGCCCGCGTGCGTGGCGCCGTCGGCGCCCACCAGGCCGGCGCGGTCCAGCGCGAACGTCACGTCCAGGTTTTGCAGGGCCACGTCGTGGATCAGCTGGTCGTAGGCGCGCTGCAGGAACGTGGAATAGATGGCCACGACGGGTTTCAAGCCCTCGCAAGCGAGGCCTGCGGCGAAGGTCACGGAATGCTGCTCGGCAATGCCAACGTCAAAGTAACGGTTGGGGAATTGCTGTTCGAACTTGACCATGCCCGAGCCTTCGCGCATGGCGGGCGTGATGCCCACCAGGCGCTTGTCGTGCGCGGCCATGTCGCACAGCCAATTGCCGAACACTTCCGTGTACGTCATCTTGCCCGGCGCCGTGGCCGGCTTGATGCCTTCCAGGGGATTGAACTTCGGCGTGCCGTGGTACAGGATCGGCTCCGCCTCGGCCAGCTTGTAGCCTTGCCCCTTCTTGGTCACCACGTGCAGGAATTGCGGACCCTTCAATTGCTTGATATTTTGCAAGGTCGGGATCAGCGAATCGAGGTCGTGGCCATCGATGGGGCCGATATAGTTAAAACCGAATTCCTCGAACATGGTGGCGGGCACGACCATGCCCTTGGCGTGCTCTTCGAAGCGCTTCGCCAATTCCAGCACGGGGCCGGGCAAGACGGACTTGCCGACATTCTTGGCTGCCGCATAGAACTGGCCCGACATCAGCCGCGCCAGGTGGCGGTTCAGCGCGCCCACGGGCGGCGAGATCGACATGTCGTTGTCGTTCAGGATCACGAGCAGGTTGACGTCTTCTTGCACGCCAGCATTGTTCATCGCCTCGAAAGCCATGCCGGCCGTCATCGAACCATCGCCGATCACGGCGATCGCGTGCAGCGGGTCGCCCTTGATCTTGGCCGCCTGCGCCATGCCCAGCGCGGCGGAAATGGACGTTGACGAGTGCGCCGTGCCAAACGTGTCGTATTCGCTCTCGTCGCGCTTCGGGAAGCCGGAAATGCCATCCTTCTGGCGCAGCGTGTGCATGCGCTCGCGCCGGCCGGTGAGAATCTTGTGCGAATAGGTCTGGTGGCCCACGTCCCAGACGATACGGTCGTGCGGCGTGTTGAACACGTAGTGCAGCGCGACGGTCAGCTCGACCGTGCCCAGGTTGGACGACAGGTGGCCGCCCGTCTTGGAGACGGAATCGAGCAGGAAGCTGCGCAATTCCTGCGCCAGCGGCACCAGTTGCGAGCGGGCCAGCTTGCGCACTTGCGCTGGTTCATTGATGGTTTCTAACAGTTTCATTTATGCCTTCCGCTGCACGACCAGGTCTGCCAGCTCGCGCAGACGGCGTGCCTTGTCCCCGAATGGCGCCAGCGCCGCATGGGCGTCGCACCGCAATTGTTCTGCCAGGGCTCGCGATGGTTCCAGCCCCAGTATCGATACGTAAGTGGGCTTGTTGGCGGCCGCATCCTTGCCCGCCGTCTTGCCCAGGGTGGCCGAATCGGCCGTGGCGTCGAGCACGTCGTCCACCACCTGGAAGGCCAGGCCGACGGCGCGCGCATACGCGTTCAGCGCCGTCATCTCGTCTGGCGTCAAGTCCTTGCCCGCCAGCGCGCCCAGGATCACGGCCGCGCGCAGCAAGGCGCCCGTTTTGAGTTGATGCATCTGTTCCAGCTGCGGCAAGGTCAAGGCCAGGCCGACACTGTCGAGGTCGATCGCCTGGCCGCCGCACATGCCGCTTGACCCGGACGCGTGCGCCAGCAGCTGGAGCATGGCCATTTGCCGCGCGGGCGGAATCGCCGCGCCATCGGCCAGCAGCATGAACGCCTGCGATTGCAGCGCGTCGCCGACCAGCAGGGCCGTCGCTTCATCGTAAGCGATGTGCACGGTGGGCTTGCCACGGCGCAAGGCATCGTCATCCATGCACGGCATGTCGTCATGCACGAGTGAATACACGTGAATCATTTCCAGCGCGCAAGCGGCGCGCGCGAGGGTATCTTGATCGGCATCAAACAATTCACCGGCCGCCATCACCAGCAGCGGACGCACGCGCTTGCCGCCGCCCAACAGCGCGTAGCGCATGGCCGCGTGCAGCTTGTGCGGCACTACGTCTGCCGCAGGCAGGAATTGGTCGAGCCGGCCTTCCACACCGGATTGGGTGGCTTGCATCCAGTCGCCGAAGGTGACGCCGTGCACGCTGGCCATCATTGAGCGGCCTCGCCGGCATCCACGAACGGTTTCAACATGTCGCCTTCCAGTACTTTCACCTGCGCCTCGACGCTATCGAGCTGGGTAGCGCAATACTTGACCAGTTCCGAGCCGCGCTGATACGCCGCGACCGATGCTTCCAGCGGCAACTGGCCCGCTTCCATTTGCGTTACCAGCTGCGCCAGTTCCGCCATCGCCTCTTCAAACGAGGCCGGCGCTGCGGCAGCGGCAGTTAATTTCTTCGACATAGACTCAGATCTCTTCGTGGCACGAGGGGTATGTAGGGAGACGCCGGGGACTCCCGGCCAGCATAGAAGCGTTATTTTAGAACAAACCACACTATTAAGTGAAAACTTAAGCGCAATCGGCGTGCTCAAAGGGGAAGACGTTACCAGCTTGGCAGTGAATTCTAGCGCAATCCCCCCCATCGGTCGGAAATTGCACGGTAAATGACAATGTTTATCATTAGAGTAGCCTATTTGCCGAAGGGGTTTGGCAATGCCGAGGCCGATACGCGCTATAATCGCCGGTTCTGTCCGAAATACCGTTTCAACAAATTTGAATTCAGGTCTTTGCGGATTCTTTCTCTCTGTAGCGGTTGCCCAGGGAATGGCCTGGGGCACTGCTGACCGTTGTACATTTATGGGGGGTTGGGATGTCCGATCTGGCTACTCACGCCAAGCTGGCGCGTTCAAACGCGCAACTTCCGGTCCACGTCTATTTTGACGAAACGCTGTTGCAGCGTGAAATGCAGCAATTGTTCCAAGCCGGCCCGCGCTATGTCGGGCATGAGCTGATGGTGCCGGAAACCGGCGATTTTGCGACCCTGGCGTCTGAGAACGAAGGGCGCATGCTCGTGCGCAATGCCAATGGCATCGAAGTGCTGTCCAACGTATGCCGCCACCGGCAGGCGCTGATGTTCAATGGCCGCGGCAATGCCAATAACATCGTCTGCCCGCTGCACCGCTGGACCTACGACCTCAAGGGTGAATTGATCGGCGCGCCGCATTTCCCCGAGACGCCGTGCCTGAACCTGTCGAAAACGCCGCTGCAAAGCTGGAATGGCTTGCTGTTCGAGCAAAATGGCTACAACGTGATGGAAAAATTGAAAGATTTGTCCGTTTCGAAAGAACTCGATTTTTCCGGCTATATGTTCGACCACGTGGAAATCCACGAGTGCGACTACAACTGGAAGACTTTCATCGAAGTCTACCTCGAGGATTATCACGTGGAACCGTTCCACCCGGGCCTGGGCAGCTTCGTCAGCTGCGACGACCTGCGCTGGGAGTTCGGCAAGGATTACAGCGTGCAAACGGTGGGCGTGCACCGCGGCCTGCAGCAGGCCGGTTCGCCCGCCTACAAGAAATGGCAGGAGCAAGTACTGCAATTTCGTGGCGGCGAAGCACCACCGTATGGTGCCATCTGGCTGACCTTGTATCCGAACATCATGGTCGAATGGTATCCGCACGTGCTGATCGTCTCGACCCTGTGGCCCGACGGTCCGCAAAAGACGCGCAACGTGGTGGAGTTCTATTACCCAGAGGAAATCGTGCTGTTCGAGCGCGACTTCGTCGACGCGGAACGGGCTGCCTACATGGAAACCTGCGTCGAGGACGATGAAATCGCCCTGCGCATGGATGCGGGTCGCAAGGCCCTGATGGCGCGCGGCGAGAACGAAGTGGGCCCTTACCAATCACCGATGGAAGACGGCATGCAGCATTTCCACGAGTGGTACCGCAGCAATATCGAACTGTAATTCCCTCAAGGGCCGCATTGCGCGGCCCTTTTTCATTTTCATCGTCAGGATTTACTCATGCAGTCACTTTGGATGTTATTCGCCAGTTTCATGTTCGCCATCATGGGCGTGTGCGTGAAACTGGCGTCGGAGATGTATTCGACGTCCGAAATCGTCATGTACCGCGGCATCATCGGCATGACCGTCATGACTTGCACGATCCTCTATCAAGGTGGCAGCTTCAGAACCACGATGCCGGGCCAGCATCTGTGGCGCGGCGTGGTGGGCGTGATCGCCCTGTGGTTGTGGTTTTATGCCATCGCCATCCTGCCGCTGGCCACGGCCATGACGCTCAATTACATGGCGCCCATCTGGATCGCCGTGATTTTGCTCGCGGGCGGCTGGTGGAAGGGCATGCAACAGGTCGAGTGGCCGCTGGTGGCGGCCATTGCCATGAGCTTTGTCGGCGTGACCCTGCTGCTGCAACCCGTGTTCGAGACGGACCAGCTGGGTGGCGCCATCACGGCCTTGATTTCCGGCATGCTGTCCGCCCTCGCCTACTTGCAGGTGCGCAAACTGGGCTTGCTGGGCGAGCCCGAATACCGGGTCGTCTTCTATTTCTCGGTCGTCAATTTCCTCGCCGGCGTGATCGGCAACGTGGCCAGCGCCGGCGGCGGCCCCGTCGTCTGGCATGCGCACACGAGCGCCTACGGCATCGGCTTGCTGGCCGCCATCGGCCTGTGCGCCACCATGGCGCAGATGGCCATGACGCGCGCCTACCGCCTGGGCAAAACGCTCGTTGTTGCCAATTTGCAATACACAGGCATCGTCTTTTCCAGCTTCTGGGGCGTGGTGATCTTTGGCGACCTGTTCGACTGGCATGGCTGGGCCGGCATCGGCATCATTCTCGCCTCCGGCATCGCCGCCACCTATTACAATACCCGCAACACGGCCCGTGGCGCGGCGATCGCGCGCACGGATCCCATCGCCAGCGAAGTGTAAAGGAGCGTTTCCTGATGTACACCACCTTGATCCAGGCCAGCGAACTGGCCAGCCACCTGAATGACAGCGACTGGGTCATCCTCGATTGCCGCCACGACTTGCTCAACCCGACGGCCGGCAGCGACGCGTTTGCCGCCGGCCACATCCAGAACGCGCAGTTTGCCGATATCGACACGGCCCTGTCCGGTCCCAAGACGGCGCGCGGCGCGGACTTTACGGGACGGCATCCCTTGCCCGACCGCAACGCCCTGCTGGCCAACTTGCGCGGCTGGGGCATCGATGACGACACGCAAGTGGTCGCCTATGACGGCCAGGGCGGCATGTTCGCCGCCCGTTTGTGGTGGCTGCTGCGCTGGCTCGGCCACCCAGCCGTCGCCGTGCTCGACGGCGGCCTGGCCGCCTGGCAGGCGCAAGGTTTCCCATTGGTCACGCCCGTGGCACCGCGCCCTGTCGGCAATCTGAGGGAAAAAGCCAGCCTGACGCGCACGGTCAGCGTGCAGGACGTCATCGCCAACCTGGAAACCCAGGCATTGAGCGTGATCGACGCGCGCGCCCCCGACCGGTATCGCGGCGAAAACGAAACCATCGACCCCGTGGGCGGCCATATCCCGGGCGCGAAAAACCGTTTCTTCAAGGATAACTTGCAGGCGGACGGCCGCTTCAAAAACGCGGAGGAACTGCGGCGCGATTTCGGCGCCCTGTTTGACGCTCCGCAAGCGGCCATCATGCAGTGCGGCTCCGGCGTGACGGCGTGCCACAACCTGCTGGCCCTGGAAGTGGCCGGTTTAAGCGGCGCGGCCCTGTATCCCGGTTCGTGGAGCGAATGGTGCGCCGATCCGGCGCGGCCGGTGGCGACGGGCAGCTAAAAAAATGGCGGACCAGATGGTCCGCTATTTTTTCACCCGTGGATAACTATTAACTTATCCCCAGCACCTGATTCAACTGCGCCAGCTCCGCCTGCCACGCCTGCTGGCTGGCAGGCTTCTGGTGGCGCGGTTTTCTCGCCTGGTCTTCCGCCAGCAATTGCTCGAGTTCGCACAAACGCTCCAGCTGCAGGTCGATGTCCGTCAGCACCGCAGACGCATGCTCCACGCGCGGCGCGGGCGTCAACGCCGGCCCGTCCTCGGCGCTCAGCCGTGCATATGCGCTGGCCGCGTCTGGCCACTCTTCCAGCTGGCCGTCGGCCACCACCCAAAAGCGGTTGCAGGCCGTTTCGATCAGGTCGCGGTCATGCGACACCAATAAACAGCCGCCTGCAAAGCCGCGCAAGGCTTGCCCCAGCTCCGCCTTGCCCTGCATGTCCAGGTGGTTGCTGGGTTCATCGAGCAACAATAAATGATAGCTGGCCAGCGACAGCCCCAGGAACAGCAGCCGCGCCCGCTCGCCACCGCTCAGGGTGGCCACCGTCTGGCCATGGCGCGCATACGGGAAACCGGCTGAAATCAAGGCTTGCTTGCGCGCCACCTGGCTGCGCGCAGCCTCGTTCTGCACGGCAAACGGGTACAAGGCGTCGGACAAATCCGCATCGTCGGCCAGTTGCCTGAGCGACTGGTCGTAGTAACCGATGTTGGCCGCGTGGTGGTAGCGCAAGTCAGCACGTTCCTCCTGCGCCTGGATCGCTTGCCAGCACAGGCGCAGCAAGGACGACTTGCCGCTGCCGTTGGCGCCCAGCAAGGCGACCCGGTCGCCCGGTTTCAGCCACAGCTGACCCATCTGGAACAGCGCGGGAGAAGCGGGCACGGCGCGCACGTCCAGCCCGTCCAGCCCGTCCAGCGCCAGCAGCTGGTCGGCCGCCAGCGCCTTGCCGCGCAAACTCAAACGCCAGGGTGCGCCATCACTGACGAACGATTGCTCGTCCTGCAGCTTGTCGATGCGCCGCTGCATGCTTTTGGCCTTGCGCGCCATGCCGACGTTATCGTAAATCTTGCCCCACAAGGCCAGGCGGGTGCTGCTGACGGCCAGGCGGTCGATTTCCTTCTGTTCGGCCGCATGCCGGGCGGCGGCAGCCACGTCCGCCTCGGCCAGCGCCGCCAGCGCGGGGCCGCACGGCAAGTCGAAGTCGTACAGGCGGCTATCGCGCAAGATCCAGCTGCGCGTGGCCACGTTGTCGAGCAGGCGCTGATCGTGCGAGACGAGGATGAAGGCGCCGCGCCATGTCAGCAGGAATTGCTCCAGCCACAGCAGCGACGGCAAGTCCAGGTGATTGCTCGGTTCGTCCAGCAGCAGCACGTTCGGTTCCTGCAGCAGGGCGCGCCCCAGCAGCAGCCGCGTGTGCTGGCCGCCAGACAAGGAATGCACGGGCACTTGCGCCGTCTCGTGCTCGAAGCCTAACTCGGCCAGCAGGCTGTCGACACGCCAATGCAGTTCCGGCTGCTCCAGCACGGGCGCCAGCAAGGCATCGTACAGGCTCAGGCTGGCAAGTTCCGACGGCAAATGCTGTTCCACATGCTGCAAGCGGCAGGCACGGGCATAGTGGATGGTGCCGGCAGTGGCTTCCCGCGTGCCGCTGAGCAAGCCCAGCAAGGTGGATTTGCCGCAGCCATTGTGGCCGATCAGGCCGATGCGGTCGCCCTGGCGCAAGGTAAAGGCGAGTTCATTGAAGAGGAAACCGTCGTGGGTATCCAGCTGTAAAGCTTGGGTAGAGATAAGGGTGGTCATGGCTCTTGTCTTTGTTCGGGATGCAAGCATCCGCGTTAACAGGAGCGCTAACGACAACGGAGTACCAGGAAAGGACTCGTAGAGGAGGGTAACTTTGCTCTGGCCAGGTTATCGCAGCGCGATAGAACGTGGGCAAGAGCGGGCAAATGCGCTTAAAGAGCGTGCGCGCCACAAGGCGAGCAACAAATTTTCTTCCATTATATTTTCCTCCTTTCTGGACAAGTTAGTCAGAAAGGCAATATAGCATAGGTGGCACTGCGCCGACAGAATGGCGTATCAACCACCGTGGCGCTTATGCGTCAAAAACAGCACGATGCACACACCCAATGCGATCAAGAGCACTTGCGGAATGGTTTCGCGCAGGGTGGCGCGGCGCTGCATCTGCGGCATCAGGTCGGACAACGCAATATAGATGAAACCGGAAGAGGCGAACACGAGCACGTAAGGAATCAAATTGCTGGCGCGGTCCAGGGTGAAATAGCCGAGCAAGCCACCGGCCACGGCCATCAGGCTGCACAGCAGATTGAAGATGTAGGCACGCAGGCGCGAAAAGCCCGCATTGAGCAGCACGATAAAATCGCCGATTTCCTGCGGGATTTCATGCGCGATGATGGCCAGGCCCGTGACCAGACCCAGCTTCGGGTCGGCCAGGAAGGCGGCGGCGATCAAAATGCCATCCGTGAAATTGTGCATGCCGTCGCCGACCAGGATCATCCAGCCGGCCTTGCCCGCCTCGTGCTTGTCGTGGCCGTGCGCATGCTGGTGACCATCGCCTTCGTGGTGGTGCGAATGGCGCAGGATGGCGAATTTTTCCAGCATGAAGAAGGCCAGCAAGCCCGCCAGCAGGGTGGCGAACAGGCTGCGCGGGTCCGCTTGCGATTCGAACGCTTCGGGCAAGGCGTGCAGCAAGGACGTCGACAGCATGATGCCGACGGACAAGCTGACCATGCGCTCGACCACCTTGGACAGGAATGCAAACGAAAAGATCGCCGCCGCGGTAATGCTGAAGACGCCCGCGATCGTGGTCGCGAGCAAAATGGATATAAGGACGGGATCGATGATTTTCTTACCTCAAAATGGCGCCGGGTCACTGGCGCCCGCGATGCTGGCGTCTGGCCTGATGAATGCGTTGTTATCTATTATTTAATTTTTTTGCGCGTTTGGCGACAGCGTGGCGCGATGAAGATGCAATTGTACTGCATTGGCGCGCAGCGGGCATTACAGCCCGGTGCGTCTTTCGGTTCAATTTCCGGAAAATTCAGGTATTTTCTGTTGTGGCTCACGCCACGCCGTGTGTCTTGAACCAGGCTAAACAACGCGCATAGCCGTCTTTTGCATCGGCCGCCACGTAGCTGGGGCGGTAATCGGCGTTGAAGGCGTGGCCGGCATCGGGATACACGACAAACTCGGATTGGTTGCCGCCCTTGGCCAGCGCCTCCTTCATCTTCGCGATCGATTCCTGCGTGATGCCCGTATCCTTGCCGCCATACAAGCCCAGCACGGGGACTTTCAAGGTCGGGGCGATATCGATGGGGTTGCTCGGCTGCAAGGCAGTCGCTTCGCCCACCAGGCGGCCATACCAGGCCACGCCCGCCTTGACGGCCGGATTGTGCGCCGCGTACAGCCAGGTGATGCGCCCGCCCCAGCAAAAGCCCGTGATGCCCAGGCGGCTCGTGTCGCCGCCATTCTGTTTCGCCCACGCAACAACCGCATCGAGGTCCGTCATCACTTGCGCATCCGGCGTCTTGGCGATGATGCCTTTCATGAGTTCCGGAATACTGCTGACCTTGGTGGGATCGCCCTGGCGCACGAACAGGTCGGGTGCCAGCGCCAGGTAGCCCTGCTTGGCGAAGCGGCGCGCCATGTCGGCGATATGTTCATGCACGCCAAAGATTTCCGAAATGACCAACACGACGGGCAAACCCGTCTTGCCCTCCGGCTGGGCCGCATACACGGGCACGGCCTGGCCATCGACCATCACCGACATGGTGCCCGCGACGAGCCCGGCGGAATCCGTCTTGATGACGTTTTGCGCCGCCACGGGCAGCACGGCCACGGCAAAGCCCGCGCCCAGCGCCACCTTCAGGAAACCACGCCGGCCGTCCGGCCCGGACAAGCTGCTCTGGCCCAGCAAACTTTCACAATCGGTGATCATGTCGCTCATGCGTTTCTCCTGAAAGGTGTGTTGACAAAAAAATGTCGGCTTACGCTGCGCTAAGCCGACCTACGGTCATTGCTCAAGTAACTCAAGTAAACATGTAGGTCGGCTTAGCGGGGCATGCCCCGCGTAAGCCGACGCAGCATCAATGCGCTTCGTCCCAGTTCTTGCCTACGCCTACCTCGGCCGTCAACGGCACTTTCAGCTCGGCCACGCCCGCCATCAGTTCCGGCAGCTTGCGCTTGACCAGTTCCAGCTCCGCGTCCGGCACTTCCAGCACCAGTTCATCGTGCACCTGCATGATCATTTTTGTTTGCAAGCCGTCCGTTTCCAGCCAGCCTTGCACGGCGATCATGGCCAGCTTGATCAGGTCGGCGGCCGTGCCCTGCATCGGCGCGTTGATCGCGGCCCGTTCCGCGCCCTGGCGGCGCGGGCCGTTTGGCGAATTGATTTCCGGCAACCACAAACGGCGGCCGAACACGGTTTCCACGTAGCCGCGCGCCTTCGCTTGCTGGCGCGTGTCTTCCATATACTGTTTTACGCCGGAGAAACGGGCAAAGTAGCGGTCGATATAGCTTTGCGCGGCCGTGCGGTCCACGCCCAGGTTACCGGCCAGGCCGAACGCGCTCATGCCGTAGATCAAACCGAAGTTGATGACCTTGGCGTAGCGGCGCTGCTCGCTCTGCACTTCCGCAGCCGGCACGCCAAAGATCTCGGCCGCTGTGGCGCGGTGAATGTCGATGCCGTCGGCAAATGCGCGCAGCATGGCTTCATCGCCCGAGATATGCGCCATGATGCGCAATTCGATCTGCGAATAGTCGGCCGAAACGATGTGGCTGCCGGGCGGCGCGATGAACGCTTCACGGATGCGCCGGCCTTCCGCGCTGCGGATGGGGATATTCTGCAAGTTCGGGTCGTTCGACGCCAATCGGCCCGTCACGGCCACGGCTTGCGCATAGTTCGTGTGCACCCTGCCCGTGGTGACGTTGATCATCTTCGGCAATTTATCCGTGTAGGTCGACTTCAGCTTGGCCATGCCCCGGTATTCGAGCAGCACTTTCGGCAGAGGATAATCCTCGGCCAGCTTTTGCAGCACTTCCTCGTCCGTTGAGGGCGCGCCCGTCGGGGTTTTTTTAATTACCGGCAACTTCAACTTTTCAAAGAAAATTTCGCCGATCTGCTTGGGCGAACCCAGGTTGAACGGCTGCTCGGCCAGTTCATACGCCTTCTTTTCCAGCTCCAGGATTTTGATGGCCAACTCGGCCGACTGAATATTGAGCAATGCATCGTCGATCAGCACACCGTTGCGCTCGATCTTTTGCAGGACCACGGCCGTCGGCATCTCGATCTTTTCATAGATGAAGGTGAGTTTTTCATCATTCGCCACATTGCCCCACATGGCATTGTGCAAGCGCAAAGTGACGTCGGCATCTTCGGCCGCATACCTGGCCGCCTGTTCCACCTCCACCTGATTAAAAGTGATCTGCTTGGCGCCCTTGCCGCACACATCCTCGAACGGGATCGTCGTGTAATTCAGGTGGCGCAGGGCCAGGCTGTCCATGTCGTGTTTCTTGTGCGACTCGAACACATACGATTCAAGCAAGGTATCGTGGACGATGCCGCGCAGGGCCACGCCATGGTTGGCGAAGATGTGGCTGTCATATTTCAGGTTCTGCCCCAGCTTGGGTTTAGTCTCGTCTTCGAGCCACGGGCGCAACTTCGCCAGCACATGTTCGCGCATCAGCTGATCTGGCGCACCCGCGTAGTCGTGCGCCAGCGGGATGTAGCAGGCGGCGTGCTCGGCCACAGAGAGGGAAATGCCGACCATTTGCGCCGTCATCGGTTCCAGCGAGGTGGTTTCCGTATCCACGGCCGTCAACGGCGCCGCATCGATCAGGGCAATCCATTTATCCAGCTGTTCGTCCGTCAGCACGGTTTCATACTCGGCTTCCACCTTAGGTGTGGCATCGGCGAACATGTCGCCCGTGGTGTTCGTCGTGGCTACCGGTGCGCCGACTGGCGACGTCAAAGGCGGCGCCGCGCCCAGCTCGCGCAGCAGGGCCTTGAAGCCGTAGCGGTTGAAGAAGGCCAGCAGCGCTTCCTTGTCTTCGTGCTTCGCCACCAGCGAGTCGGCGATGGTCGTCATGTGCCCCGACAGATCGCAATCGGTCTTGACGGTGATCAAGGCGCGCGCCTGCGGCAGCCATGGCAGGGCCGTGCGCAGGTGTTCGCCCACGGCGCCGCCCACCTTGGCCGCGTTTTCCATCACGCCTTCCAGGCTGTCATACAAGGTCAGCCACTTGACGGCCGTCTTCGGGCCGCATTTCGATACACCCGGCACGTTGTCCACGGTATCGCCGATCAGCGACAGATAATCGATGATGCGGTTCGGCGGCACGCCGAACTTGGCCAGCACGGCCGCTTCGTCGAGCTTTTCATTGCTCATGGTATTGATCAGGGTCACCTGGCTGTTGACCAGCTGCGCCAGGTCCTTGTCGCCCGTGGACACCACCACGTTCATGCCGGCGGCGGCCGCCTGCACGGCCAGGGTGCCAATCACGTCATCGGCTTCCACGCCGTCGACCATCAAAATGGGCCAGCCCATGGCGCGCACGGCTTCGTGGATGGGTTCGATCTGCAAGCGCAGGTCGTCCGGCATCGAGGCGCGCGTGGCCTTGTACTCGGGATACATATCATCGCGGAAAGTTTTACCCTTGGCATCGAACACGCAGGCGATGTAAGCGGCCGGATAATCGGCGCGCAGGCGGCGCAGCATGTTGACCATGCCGTGCATGGCGCCCGTGGGATAGCCGTCCGGGCTGCGCAGGTCGGGCAGCGCATGGAAGGCGCGATAAAGGTAACTGGAACCGTCGACTAACAGCAGGGTGTTTTGCATAATGCCAATAAAATAAGGTGAGCCGCGCCAACCGGGAAGAAACAGCGGCGGGCGGGTGGAAGTTCGCCCAATTATCGCAGAGTTTAGGCCCGCGCCACCGGCCGCAACGCGTCTCGTTCCTGCCGTTTTTGCCACTCTGGCGGCCCCGTGCGGGCACGCGGGCTGCCACTGCCAGCCATTTCGCCTCATTTAAACAGCATTGCCTACCAGTTTGTTACAATGCCTTATAGATAAATTGACGGCATTACACCACTGCACGCGCTGCAGTCCCACACATGGAAGCGAACCCATCATGATGCGTACATCGACACTCTGGACATTCCTCGCCCTGCCCCTGCTGGCAGGTTCGGCCATTGCCAGCGCCCAGACGCCGGCCAAACCGAGCGAAGCGCCGCCACAGCTCGAACGTATCGAGGAAATGGGCGAAGCGCCCATCACCGTGGCGCCGGCCCCCGCCAAGCAGCAGATTACCGAAAAACGCGAAGCGGGTGTCACCAGCGAAGTGAAAGTCACCAGCGGCGGCAGCACCTATTACATGAAACCGGCCGCCGGCGCCGACCAGGCCAACGGCAACGCCCTGCGCGGCCCGCAATGGAAAGTGCTGGAATTTGATCTGGGCAAGAAGAAACAGAAACAACGCGATGAAGAGGCAGCGGACGCGCCAGCACCGCCCGCAGCAGCGAAGTAAGCAGCCACTCTCTTCTGCCCTGCCCCGGCCACTTGCGGGGCAGCCGGCTTTTTTTTTGACCTTTTAGACCATTCTTCCCTTTCCCATGGCAGTTTTTACCGCGCTACACCTGGACGATATCGGCCAGTGGATCACGCAGTTTCCACTCGGCAAACCTCTGGCGCTCAAGGGCATCGCGTCCGGCATCGAAAACAGCAATTTCTTCCTGAGCACGGAGCGCGGCGAGTACGTGCTGACGATCTTTGAAAACCTCAGCTTCGAGCAATTGCCGTTCTATCTACAACTGATGCGCCATTTGGCGGACCGGGGCGTGCTGGTGCCCGCGCCGATCGCCAACGCGGATGGCCAGCTGGTGACGGCCCTGCAAGGCAAGCCGGCCGCCATCGTCAGCAAACTCGACGGTAGCTCGCAGATGGCGCCGCAAGCCGTGCATTGCGCGGCTGTCGGCGCCATGCTGGCGAAGATGCACCTGGCGGCGCAGGACTTCCCCCTGCAGCAGCCGAATTTGCGGGGACTGCAGTGGTGGAACGCCACCACGCCGCTGGTCTTGCACCACCTCGACGATGCCAAGGCGCATTTGCTGCGCGCTGAAATCCATTTCCAGGACGCCTTTGCTGCCTGCGATACCTATAAAGCCATCCCGCGCGGTCCCGTGCATGCCGACTTGTTCCGCAACAACGTCATGTTTGACGGCGAGCGCCTGACGGGCTTTTTCGACTTTTACTTTGCCGGCTGCGACACCTGGCTGTTCGATGTGGCCGTCACCGTCAACGACTGGTGCGTGGACCTGGCCACGGGCGTGCTCGACAAGGCGAGAGTGCGCGCCCTGCTCGATGCCTACCGCGCCGTGCGCCCGTTCACGCACGAAGAACAGACGGCATGGCAAGCGATGCTGCGCGCCGCCGCGCTGCGCTTCTGGCTGTCGCGCCTGTACGATTATTACCAGCCGCGCGAAGCGGAAATGCTGACCCCGCACGACCCCACGCATTTCGAACGCATTCTGCGCGAACGTATCGCCACACCTGCCCCGGAACTGTTTTAAACATGGAAAAATTACCTGCAAGTACAGGTTGGCAATGGGTGAAACAGGGATTCTCCCTGTTTCGCAAGCAACCTGGCGGCATGTCGATGCTGTTTCTCGGCTATATGTTCTGCATGCTGGCCGTCAGCATCGTGCCCGTGCTGGGACAAATGCTGCCCGTCATCCTCGTGCCCGTGTTTTCCATCGCCTTCGTGCAAGGCTGCCTGAATATCGACCAGGGCAAGCGCGTCTTGCCCAGCCTGTTGATCTCGGGTTTCCGCAAGCCCGCGCTTCCTTCCCTGCTGGGCCTGGGCGTGCTGTACATCCTGATGGCCATCGTTGCCATCGGCGCCTCGACCCTGGTGGACGACGGCTTGCTGTGGCAACTGGTCACCGGGCAATTGACGGAAGAAGCGGCGCGCGCCGCCATCCCCGAATCGCGCCTGGGTCTGGGCATCCTGCTGGCCATCGTGCTGTATGTGCCGGCCGCCATGGCCTTCTGCTTTGCCGCGCCGCTGATCTACTGGCAGCAAGTCAGCCTGGGCAAGGCGCTGTTCTTCAGCTTTTTCGCCGTCTGGCGTTCGCTGTCGGCCTTCATCGTCTTCGCTTCCACCTGGTTCGCCATCAGCGTCGTCACCAGCCAGTTGCTGGCCGTCATCTTTGGCCGCACGCCGCTGATGATGCAGCTGATGATGCCGCTGTCGATGATACTCACCATCATCATGCATTGCTCGTTCTACGCCGCCTACCGCCAGATCTTCGGCGTGCCCGTCGATGAGGGCAAGACGGTGTCGCTGGACAAGGCCGGCGAGTGATCGCCGGTCAGATGTAAAAAGGGGCAGCCTGCGCAGGCTGCCCCTTTTTATATATCGAATGCCTTGCACGCCAACAATGTTGTCGGATTACGCTGCGCTAATCCGACCTACGCGCCAGACCAGATCACCGTTCCAGGCGTAGGTCGGATTAGCCGAAGGCGTAATCCGACGCCATCGTCAGCCATCCCGCGTTCTACATCACCGTCCCAGCCGTTCCAGCTTGGCAATTCCCAGATCCAGCACCTTCATGCCGTGCTGTCCGAAGTTGATTTGCGCGCGCGCATTGCCGCCGCCGCCTTCGATATTGACGATCACGCCTTCGCCGAACTTGGCGTGCGCCACCGATTCGCCGATGCGCCAGCCGCCGCCCGTGGCTTTTTGCGCGATCTTTTGCGCAATCGCATTGTCCGAACCCAAGCTGGCCACCTTGGGCGCCTCGTCCCAGGCCGATTTGCGGTTGCCGAACCAGTTCGCCTGCACCTTCGGCGACAGCCATTTCAGCGCTTCTTCCGGCAACTCGTCAAAGAAGCGCGACTTCATGTTGTAGCGCGTCTGGCCGTGCAGCATGCGCGTCTGCGCAAAGCTCATGTACAGCCGCTTGCGCGCGCGCGTGATGGCCACGTACATCAGCCGGCGTTCCTCTTCCACGCCATTGTCTTCCTTCGAGCTGCTTTCGTGCGGGAACAAGCCCTCTTCCAGGCCGGTAATGAACACGTTGTCGAACTCCAGGCCCTTGGCCGAGTGCACGGTCATCATCTGCAGCGCATCCTGGCCCGCCTGCGCCTGGTTGTCCCCCGCTTCCAGCGACGCGTGCGATAAAAACGCGGAGAGCGGCGACATGACGGCCGGCAACGGCGCATCGGCATCCAGAATTTCGATGCCATCCTGGTTGACGACGGGCGCGCCCGACTGGGCCTGGGCGGCTGGCCCCAGATGGGCCGGTGCCGCCTGGCCGAAACCTTCTTCGGAAACGAACTGGCTGGCCGCGCTGACCATCTGCTCCAAGTTTTCGATGCGGTCGGCGCCTTCTTTTTCATTCTGATAGTGTTGCAGCAAGGTACTCGCTTCCAGCACGACTCTGACCATTTCCGGCAGCGACAATTGCTGCGTCTCAAAACGCACGCCTTCGATCAGCTTGACGAAGCCGGCCAGCACGCTGCCCGCCTTGCCCGCCACATACGGCACGGACGCGTACAGCGAAATGCCGTACTGTTCCGACGCGGCCTGCAATTGCTCGATCGAGCGCATGCCGATGCCGCGCGTGGGGAAATTGACCACGCGCAAGAAAGCGGAGTCATTGTGCGGATTGTCCATCAATTGCAAATAGGCAATCGCGTGCTTGACCTCGGCGCGCTGGAAGTAGCGCTGGCCGCCGTACACGTGGTACGGAATGCTGGCCGAGAACAGCGCGTGTTCGATCACGCGCGACTGCGCATTCGAGCGGTACAGAATCGCGATTTCGCTGCGCGAGGCGCCATCGGCAATCAGGCTTTTTGCCTCTTCGATGATCCACTGCGCTTCCTGCAAATCGGAACTGGCTTCATACACGCGCACCTGCTCGCCATGGCCCGCGTCCGTGCGCAGATTCTTGCCCAGGCGCTTGCTATTGTTCGCGATCAACACGTTGGCGCTGTCGAGGATGTGGCCGTGCGAGCGGTAGTTCTGCTCCAGCTTGATCAAGTTCTTCACCTGGAACTCGTGCTCGAAGGCACTCATGTTGCCCACATTCGCGCCGCGGAAGGCGTAAATGCTCTGGTCATCGTCGCCCACGGCAAACAGGGCGCCGCCATCGCGGCTGCCGTGGCCGGCCAGCAATTTCAACCAGTTGTATTGCAGATTATTCGTATCCTGGAACTCGTCCACCAAAATGTGGCGGAAGCGCGCCTGGTAGTGTTCGCGCAGCGGTTGGTTGCGGCTCAGCAATTCGTACGTGCGCAGCAGCAATTCGGCAAAATCGACGACGCCTTCGCGCTGGCACTGGTCGTCGTACAGCTGGTACAGCTCGACCATCTTGCGCTCGTGCGCGTCATACGCTTCCACATCCGTGGCGCGCAAACCCTGGTCCTTGGCGTTGTTGATGAAATACATCACCGTCTTCGGCGGGAATTTCTCATCATCGATATTGTTCGCCTTCAACAAGCGCTTGATCACGGACAACTGATCCTGCGAATCGAGGATCTGGAATGTCTGCGGCAAGGCCGCGTCGCGGTAATGCGTGCGCAGCAAGCGGTTGCACAGGCCGTGGAAGGTGCCGATCCACATGCCGCGCGTGTTGATTGGCAGCATGGCCGACAGGCGCGTGAGCATTTCCTTGGCGGCTTTATTGGTAAACGTCACGGCCAGGATGCCGGGCGGCGATACCTGCTGGGTCTGGATCAGCCACGCGATGCGGGTGGTCAGCACGCGGGTCTTGCCCGAACCGGCGCCCGCCAGGATCAGCGCATGCTGGGCCGGCAAGGTGACGGCGGCGTATTGTTCGGGATTGAGGTTGTGAAGAAGATTTTGCATCCCGTGATTATACCGGCATGGCTAAAAATACTGTGCATTTGTCCAGCGGTCGCGCCAGTTTTCCATGTGCGCGCTACAATCGGCGTCCCCACACAGCGGCCTGTATCCCATGACACCACCCACCCACCTCGACGGCGCCCGCGTACTGGCCTGGGCCTGGTCCGACCTGCCGTTCGGCCATGTCGCCGACGAGCACGGCGCCGCCCCCATCGCCATCCACGGCCTGGCCGTATGCCGCTACGGCGACGAGGCGCGCGTGTACCGTTTCAGCTGCGACTCTCGCTGGGAAACCGTGCAGGATGAGGTGTATGCCAGCGCGGACGAGGCCAGGGGGCAGCTGCCGGCGCAATACCGGGCCGTGGCGGCCGCCTGGAACCAAATCTAGCGCACCAGCTTGGCCTTGCCTTCGCTGAGCGCCTGGGCGATCACCTGGCGCGTGGTCTTGTCGGCGGCTTTTGTCGCCTTTTCCTGCTGGCGTCCCAGCGCTTCCATTTGCTTGCCCAGCGTTTCCATCGGCTTGCCGCGCTGATCCATCTGGCGCGACAGCACATCCACCTTGTCCGCCTCGCGTTCTTGCGCGGCGGCAATGCGGTCGTTGACCTCTTCCATGGCGTCCTGCGCATCTTCCATCTGCTGCTGCAGGCGTTCCACCTCGCGTCCGGCCGCGCGGCGCGCCGTCTCCGTGGTCGCCTGCGCCTGGCGGCGTGCCGCCTCGCCCATCTTGCGGCCCAGTTCCTGCTGCTGGCGCCCCAGCGCCTGCAGTTGCGCCACATCGCGCGCACCGACGTTCGCCTGCGCCGCGCCATGGGCGCCCATCTTGCTGCCCAGTTCGCCCATCGCCTTGCCATGCTCGCTCATCTGCTTGCCCAGGCCGCTCATCTGAAAACCCAGATCTTGCGACGGCTTCCAGGCGTCGCGCACGCGGGCCAGCAGCGCGGCGTCCTGCGTCACATAGCCCTTGCCCTGGTCGCGGAACCACAAGAACTGCCCCTTGAGCGAGCGCTGCAGCTGCTTGATCTGCTGGCCATCGACATCGGTGCCGGCCATGGTGACGCTATCCTCGCTGCTGTCGACGAGCGCATAGCCATCGCCGCTGCCCATGGAAATATTGATTTGCTTGCTGGGCGGCGCGGGCGGGGCCGGTGGCGCGGTCGGCTGCGGCGGCTGCACGGCCAGCGCGCTGCCGCCAAGCACGATACCGGCCAGGCTGAGGATCAAACGGTGGGAAATGGACATGGCTGCCTCGTCGCAAAAGTAGTGGAGCGTTGACTGTAGCGGCAAGTGAACCTGGCCTCCAGCGCGCTGCGACAGGCCGCAAAAAACCCTGCCTGGACGGCAAGCATAGACGATGGATGGAAGCGGGGCAAAAAAAAACGGAGGCCGCAGCCTCCGCAAAAACGCCGTGGTACGGCGTATTTCAATTCATTAATACAGCACGACGGAGCGGATCGATTCGCCGCTCTTCATCAAGTCGAAACCCTGGTTGATATCTTCCAGTTTCAAACGGTGCGTGATCAAATCGTCGATATTGAGCTTGCCTTCCATATACCAGTCGACGATCTTCGGCACGTCCGTGCGGCCGCGCGCGCCGCCGAAGGCGGAACCCTTCCATACGCGCCCCGTCACCAGCTGGAATGGACGCGTGGAGATTTCCTGGCCGGCCGCCGCCACGCCGATGATGATGGACTGGCCCCAGCCCTTGTGGCAGCACTCGAGCGACTGGCGCATGGTGGTGGTGTTGCCGATGCATTCAAATGAATAGTCGGCGCCGCCGTCCGTCAGCTGCACGATGGTATCGACCACGTTTTCCACTTCGTTGGCGTTGACAAAATGCGTCATGCCGAACTTGCGCGCGATGGCCTGACGCGCGGGGTTGATGTCGACGCCGATGATTTTATCTGCGCCGACCATCTTGGCCGCCTGGATCACGTTCAGGCCGATGCCGCCCAGGCCGAACACGACCACGTTCGCGCCCGCCTCGACCTTGGCCGTGAACAGCACGGCGCCCACGCCCGTCGTCACGCCGCAACCGATGTAGCAGACTTTGTCGAACGGCGCGTCTTCGCGGATCTTGGCCAGGGCAATTTCCGGCACGACGATGTAGTTCGAGAAAGTGGACGTGCCCATGTAGTGGAAGATGGGCTTGCCGTCGATGGAAAAGCGCGAGGTCGCGTCCGGCATCAGGCCGCGGCCCTGCGTCGAGCGGATCGACTGGCACAGGTTCGTCTTTTGCGACAGGCAGAATTTGCACTGGCGGCATTCCGGCGTGTACAGGGGAATGACGTGGTCATCCTTTTTCAGGCTTTTCACGCCAGGGCCCACATCGACGACGATGCCGGCGCCTTCATGGCCGAGGATGGACGGAAAGATGCCTTCCGGGTCGGCGCCCGACAGGGTGTAGTAATCGGTGTGGCAAATGCCGGTGGCCTTGATTTCGACCAGTACCTCGCCCTCGCGCGGGCCGGCCAGATCGACTTCTTCGATGGTCAAAGGCGCGCCCGCCTTCCATGCAATCGCTGCTTTGGTTTTCATGTATGTCCTGTGTATGGTTGAAACGCTTACTTGGTTTTCGCGCGGTTGAGGAAAGCGCCGTGCAAGCCGTTCAGGGTTTCCTCGGCCAGCAGCAGCTGGCTGGCGATTTCATTGATCTTGCGGCGGCTGGAGCGGGCGTGGTCGCGCAGGACCTCGAAGGCCGTGTTGCGGTCCGTCTGGAACTTGCCCATCAGCAAGCCAACGGCCAAACTCGTTTCGCGCCCGGCGGCCAGCGCCGCGTTCAGGTTCAGCTCGGTGCGCCGCAGCTGGCGGATCTCGTCGGCACGCGCCAGGCCCGCTTCGAACGCGGGCATCAAGCGGCCTTCATCAACGGGTTTGACGACATAGCCGACGGCGCCGTAGGCGGCTGCCTGCTTGCCCGATTCACTGTCGCCGCTGCCGGACAGGAACATGAACGGCACGCCCGTCTCGCCATGCAGGCGCTTGGCCAGTTCCAGGCCGGACATGCCCGGCATGTGGATGTCGAGCAAGGCCAGGTCCGGCTCGCGCTGGGCGACCAGCTGCAGCGCCACTTCGGCCGAATTGGCCAGGGCCGTCTCGTAGCCGGCATGGCGCAGGACTTCGCCGAGGAATTCCAACAGGAGCTGGTCATCGTCAACGATCAGGATAAGGCGTTTCGCGGCGGCTGGCTGGCTCATGGGTGGGGGACCTCGGTAATGAATGATGCTCTTATTATATGCCGATTATTCCCTCAAATCAGCCCTCCCTGCCCGTGTTCATGCCGCAAACAAGTGATTGAATTGCTGCACCGCGATATCCACATCATCTGCTTGGTAGTCCTTGCCAAATACGCTGCTGATGGCCGCCACCATATCGGCGCCGCGCGCGACCAGCGGTGCCGCGTTGTCCGGCGTCATGCCGCCGATCACCACGCACGGCAAGGCGATCTCGCGTTTCGCTTGCAGCACGATATCGAGGGGCGTGGTCACCGGGTACTTTTTCACCAACGACGGATAAAAACCGCCGAAGGCCACATAGCTGGCGCCGCCCGCCTCGGCCGTCCGTGCCAGGGCCATGTCGCCATAGCAGGAAGCGCCGACGATCTTGTCCTTGCCCAAGCGCGCGCGCACCTGCGCGACGGACGCATCCGTGCCACCCACGTGCACGCCGTCCGCGTCCAGTTCTTCGCACAGTTCGATAAAGTCATTGATGATGAAGGGCACGCCATACTTGCGGGCCAGCGCCAGCAAGGCGCCCGCCTGCTCGCGCCGCTGCTGTGCCTCGGCGCTCTTGTGGCGATATTGCAGCAGCGCCACGCCTTCCTGCAGGGCTTGCTCGCTCACGTCGAGCAGGCGGTCGGTGTCATCCCAGTTCGGGGTGACCAGATACAGTCCACGCATGATGTTTTCCTTATGTAAAAAATCGTTGCGGCATGAGTTGACCTGGCGCAATCGCATACGCGCCGGCCAGGGCCGCATGGCAATAGCTTTGCGCCAGATCCAGCGCTTCGGGCAGCGCCTGTCCCAACGCCAGGCGCGCCGCGATGGCGGAGGCCAGGGTACAGCCGCTGCCGTGGAATTCGCCGGGAAGACGGGGCCAGCGCCACTCGCGCTCGCCGCCACCGGCGTCAAACCAGCGGTTGATGATCACCTCGCCTTCGCCATGGCCGCCCGTCACCAGCACGTGCTGGCAGCCTCGCGCGCGCAGGTTTTCTGCGCCACCGAGGGCCAGCGCTTCCGGCCCGTTCGGTACGATCACGGTCGTCAGCGGCAGCAAGGGCGCCAGCGCCAGCACGGCGTCGTCCCGGCTGAGCACGTCGCCATGGCCGCTGGCCAGCACGGGATCGAGCACGACAGGCAAGCTTGGGCGGGCCTGCCGCAATTGCGCGATCAGTTGCGCGATGACGGCCGCATTCGCGGCGCTGCCGGGGATGCCGATTTTCACGGCATGAATCGCCATCTGGTCGATCAGCGCCTGCGCCTGCCGGCGCAGCAATGCCGGCGCCACAGGCTCGACAGCAAACACGCGGTCATTGTCCTGCACCGTCAGCGCCGTGATGACGGGCAGCGCATGCGCGCCCTGCGCCGCAATGGCGACAATATCGGCGGCGATGCCGGCGCCGCCCGAAGGATCGGCGCCGGCAAACACCAGCACCGTCGGCAACGTTGGCACCATCACGCCAGGCGGCCCGCCATCGGCGACGACGGCGACGCAGCAAATTTACGCGGCATGCGTCCCGCCAGAAACGCTTCGCGCCCGGCCCGCACGGCCAGCTTCATCGCGCGGGCCATGCGCACGGGGTCGCGCGCGCCGGCAATCGCCGTATTCATCAGCACGCCATCGCAACCGAGTTCCATGGCGATGGCCGCATCCGACGCCGTGCCCACGCCAGCATCGACGAGCACGGGCACTTTCGCCTGGTCGATGATCAGCGACAGATTCCACGGATTCAAAATGCCCATGCCCGAGCCGATCAGGGAGGCCAGCGGCATGACGGCCACGCAACCGATGTCTTCCAGAATCTTCGCCTGGATGGGGTCGTCGCTGCAGTAAACCATCACGTCAAAACCGTCCTTGACCAGCGCTTCGGCCGCAATCAACGTTTCCGGCATGTGCGGAAACAGGGTCTTTTCGTCGCCCAGTACTTCGAGCTTCACCAGATTGCGCCCGCCCAGCAGTTCGCGCGCCAGTTGCAGGGTATAGACGGCGTCTTTCGCGTTGTAGCAGCCGGCCGTGTTCGGCAAAATCGTGTACTGGTCCGGCGGCACGAAGTCGAGCAGGCTGGGCGCGTTCGGGTCTTGCCCGATATTCACGCGCCGGATGGCCACCGTGATGATTTGCGCCTCGGCCGCGTCCGTCGCCTCGCGCGTCTGCGGCAAATCCTTGTACTTGCCGCTGCCCACCAGCAAGCGCGATTGATACTGTTTGCCTGCGATGGTCAGCAGGTCGTCGTTGTTATTACTTGTCATTGCTTTTTCCTTAGTCTAGCCGCCGCCGATGGCGCGGACTATTTCCACTTGATCCTGGCTTTGCAAGGTCTTGCCCGGCCACGCCTTGCGCGGCACGACGTTGCGGTTGACGGCCAGCGCCAGCGCCTGGTTTTCCAGCGCCAGCGCGGCAATCAATTGATCGAGTGTCTGTCCCGGCGGCACCTGGTGCGGCGCGCCGTTGAGCGTGATGGATATCAATGCAGGCATCACGCTCTCCTTCAGACCTTGCGGTACAGCTCGGCGCCGTTCTTGACGAATTCGATGGCTTTCACCTCCATCCCCTGCTTGAGCGCCTGGTCTTCCGCGATGCCCATGCCGGCCGCGTATTCGCGCACTTCCTGCGTGATCTTCATCGAGCAGAAATGGGGGCCGCACATGGAGCAGAAATGCGCCACCTTGGCCGAATCCTTGGGCAAGGTTTCATCGTGGAATTCGCGCGCCTTGTCCGGGTCCAGGCCGATGTTGAACTGGTCGTCCCAGCGGAATTCGAAACGGGCTTTCGACAGGGCGTTATCGCGGATCTGCGCGCCCGGATGGCCCTTGGCAAGGTCGGCCGCATGCGCCGCGATCTTGTAGGTGATGATGCCGTCCTTCACATCCGCCTTGTTGGGCAGGCCCAGGTGTTCCTTCGGCGTCACGTAGCACAGCATGGCCGTGCCATACCAGCCGATCATGGCCGCGCCGATGCCCGAGGTGATGTGGTCGTAGCCGGGCGCGATATCGGTGGTCAATGGTCCCAGCGTGTAGAACGGCGCCTCGCCGCACTGCTCCAGCTGCAAGTCCATGTTTTCCTTGATCAGTTGCATCGGCACGTGGCCCGGACCTTCGATCATCACCTGTACATCGTGCTTCCATGCAACCTGCGTCAGCTCGCCCAGGGTTTTCAGTTCGCCCAGCTGTGCCTCGTCATTGGCGTCGTAGATGGAGCCGGGGCGCAGGCCGTCGCCCAGCGAGAACGACACGTCGTACGCCTTCATGATTTCGCAGATGTCTTCGAAATGCGTGTACAGGAACGATTCCTGATGGTGCGCCAGACACCATTTCGCCATGATGGAGCCGCCGCGCGAGACGATGCCCGTCAGGCGCTTGGCCGTCATCGGCACATAGCGCAGCAGCACGCCTGCGTGGATGGTGAAATAGTCGACGCCCTGCTCCGCCTGCTCGATGAGGGTGTCGCGGAAGATTTCCCAAGTTAAATCTTCGGCCTTGCCATTGACCTTTTCCAGCGCCTGGTAGATGGGCACGGTGCCGATGGGCACGGGGCTGTTGCGCACGATCCATTCGCGCGTTTCATGGATATGCTTGCCGGTGGACAAGTCCATCACGTTATCGCCGCCCCAGCGGATGGCCCAGGTCATCTTTTCCACTTCCTCGCCGATCGACGAGGTGACGGCCGAATTGCCGATGTTGGCGTTGATTTTCACCAGGAAATTGCGGCCGATGATCATCGGTTCCACTTCCGGGTGGTTGATGTTGGCGGGAATGATGGCGCGGCCGCGGGCGATTTCCTCGCGCACGAATTCCGGCGTGATTTCGGCCGGGATGCTGGCGCCGAACGACTGGCCCGGATGCTGGCGGCCCATCAGGTCGGCCAGGCGTTCGCCCATGGGACCGGAGGCTTGCAGTTCGCGCAAATACTCCTGGCGGCGCATGTTTTCGCGGATGGCGACGAATTCCATTTCCGGCGTGATCAGCCCACGGCGCGCATAGTGCATTTGCGTCACGTTCTTGCCGGCGATGGCGCGGCGCGGCTTGCGGTGCAAGTTGAAACGCAGCTCGGCCAGTTTCGGGTCCGCCAGGCGGGCGATGCCGTAGTCGGAGGTGGGGCCGGGCAATTCTTCCGTGTCGGCCCGCTCCATGATCCACGGCAGGCGCGGCGTATCGAGGCCCGAGCGGATGTCGATCTGCACGTCCGGGTCCGTGTAGGGGCCGGAGGTGTCGTAGACGTAGATCGGCGGATTCTTTTCGCCGCCGAACGACGCTTCCGTGTCGGACTGGCTGATTTCGCGCATGGGCACGCGAATGTCGGGGCGGCTGCCTTCGACGTAGATCTTGCGCGAATTGGGCAGCGGCGCGATGGCGGCTGCGTCGACCGTGGCGGTGGCGGAGAGGAATTTCGGGTTGGCGTTCATTTTGGCTCCTTGGCTAGACTATTTTTAAGCCTGGAGCCAGCTAAGGAGGTTCGGCTGCGCGCACGCGGAAAGGCGGGGTGCGTTCATCCTAAAGCTTCCCTTCGCTGGCATTATCCAGATCAGGTTCGGAGGGTATTTCTCACCCGCGCTTGCACTGTGTTTCCACAGCGAAAGGCAGGACCCCTAGCGTTTGCCGCCTTGCGGCAGCGAGCCAATTATACGCGGTTCACGCCGCGCGGCCAGATGATTTCTTGCAGGTGTAGTCTTTGTGCATCGACCTACTTCTTCTTGCCCCAGCGCCAGGCGGTCGGTTCGCCCTTCAGCAGGCAGATGAAAATGAGCGCGGCGACGACAGCCACTTCATACACGATGTAGCCGACGAACATGGTTTGCGGCGGGAACAGGAAGGCGCCGCAGGCGAACAGCACCAGCGCGGCCAGAAACACCAGCCAGCCTTGCCAGGTGATGGGCAAGCCCCAGCCCCAGCCATAGGTCTTGGCGGGAAACCAGTAGGAGGGAGATTTATCAGCCATGATGCATTCCTTGTCGATGTCGATGACACCAAGTATAAATCACGCTCCCCGCAAGCGCTCCGTGACATCGAGGCCGATGCCGCGGTAGCCGATAAAGCGGCTGCCATTGTCGAACATCGGTTCGCCGCTGACCTGCAGGTACTGCGTGCTGCCGTCCAGGTTGGCGCGGCTGTAGATGAAATCGAGGAACGGTTCGCGCGCGGCGATCTTGGCGTCGAGCAAGGCGCGTTCGGTGGCGTTCCAGCGCTGCGGCTCTTCTTCGCTGCCGATGCCCAGCATTTCAGCCACGGGACCGGAAAAGCGCGTCAGGTTGCCCTGCGCATCCTGTTCCCAGTACCAGTCGGACGACAGTTCCGTGAAGCGCTGGAAGCGCGCTTCGCTTTCGCGCAACTCCGCCGTACGCTCTTCCACCATCTGTTCCAGCGACTTGTTGTATTCGGCCAGTTTCTGGTACAGCAGGCGCACTTCCAGCATGTTGTGGATGCGCGTTTTGACTTCCACCAGGTCGAAAGGCTTGCTGACGAAGTCCTTGGCGCCCGCTTGCAGCGCGCGCAGCTTGTGGCCGGGCTGGGCCGTGATCACCAGCACGGGCAGATAGCTGCCCGCCTCGATGTCGCGCAAGCCTTCCATGACTTCGAAGCCATCCATTTCCGGCATCTGCAAGTCGAGCAGGATCAGGTCGTAGCGGTGCTGCTGGTGCAGCGCGCGCACGGCTTGCGGGTCCATGGTGGAGGTGATGTGCGTGTAGCCTGCATTACGCAGCACCTGTTCGAGCAGCATGACGTTGGCCTCCTGGTCATCGACGATGAGGATGCTGGCGTTCAGGATCTCGGTGGCTTGAAGCATGGCGGTATTCCTAAAATTAAATGCTGAATTAGCGTACTGTGTGAGTGTCGTCGGCCAGGCCGTGCGAGGCCGCATGGTGCAGGGCCACGTCGAGCGCATCCATGAATTCGACGACCTTGATGGGCTTGGTCAGATAGCGGAAGAAGCCCGCTTCCAGGCCCTTCTCGATGTCGCGTGGCACGGCGTTGGCGGACAGGGCCATGACGGGAATGTGGCTGGTGAGGGGATCATCATGCAGGATATTCAGGGCGCCATAGCCGCTGATGCCGGGTAGATTGATATCCATCAAGATCACGTCCGGCTGGTAGGTGCGCGCCAGATCGATGCCCAGGTGCGCATCGATGGCCGTCAGCAGTTTCAAGTCGCTGCGGCGGGCGATCAATTGCTCCACCAGCGCCAGGTTGGCGGGATTGTCTTCCACGTACAGCAAGGTGCGCTGGCTTTCCTGGTCTTCCTCCACCACGGGCAAGGCTACGCCCTCTTCCAGGTGCAGTTCGGGCGCGCGCGACGCCTTGAATTCCACCCAGAAGGTGGTGCCCACGCCCACCGTGCTGTCGACGCCGATGGTGCCGCCCATCAGTTCGACCAACTGCTTGGTGACGACCAGGCCGATGCCCGTGCCCTCTTCCGTGCTGCTTTCCTGACCCAGGCGGTTGAAGGGCTGGAACAACTGACTCATCTGTTCGGCATTCAGGCCGGCGCCGCTGTCGGTGACGCTGGCGCGCACGCGGTCGGCATGGCGCGTGCATTCGACCTTCACGCTGCCGCCGCTCTGGTTGTATTTGATGGCGTTCGACAACAGGTTGATCATCACCTGTTTCACGCGCGTGCGGTCGGCATGCACATAGAAAGCCTTGCCGCAGCGGGGGAAATGCATGCTGATGCCGCGTTTTTCCGCCTGCGGCGCGATCATCGCCTGGCAATCCTGCAACACGTCGAGCAAGGACATCGCCTCTTCCGACATGGTGACCTTGCCCGACTCGATCATGGCCAGGTCGAGGATTTCATTGATCAAACGCAAGAGATACCAGCCGCCCTTGAGGATCTGGTCGATCGAGCGCTGCTGCGGCAAGCTCGGTGCCGGCGTCTCGGACGCCATCAGCTGGGCAAAGCCCAGCACGGCATTCAAGGGCGTGCGCAACTCATGGCTCATGCTCGACAGAAACTCGGACTTGGCCAGATTCGCTTTTTCCGCCGCCTGGCGGGCCTTTTCCATTTCGATATTCGTGTCTTGCAAGGCTTGCTCGAACTGCTTGCGTTCCGTCACGTCGCGGGCGGCGGCAAACACGCCCTGCAGCTTGCGGTCGCGGTCGTGGAAGGTCGAGGCGTTGTACGACACCACCGTCTGCTTGCCGTCGCGCGCCAGGGCCGTCAGCTCGTAATTGGTCAACTTGCCTTCACGCAACACGCGCGCGATGGCTTCCTCGGCCCGTTCCGGTTCCGTAAAATAATTCTTGCACGGTGCGCCGATCAGTTCGTCGCGCGTGCAACCGGTCAGCGCTTCCATCTGCTGGTTGACGTCGCTGATGATGCCGCGCGGATCCGTCGTCATCAGCGCGTCGATATTCGACTCGATCAGCGAACGCGTGTAGAACTGCTGCTCGCGCAAGCGCTGGTCCAGCAGCGCCTGTTCCGCCTCGACCTGCTTGCGCGCCGTGTTGTCGGTGCCGATCAGCAAGTAACCGATGACCTTGCTCTGCGCGTCGCGCAGGGCCGTCACGGAGACCATGGCGGGGAAGCGGCTGCCATCCTTGCGGATATACGTCAATTCGTAGATGTCTTCGATGCCGCGCGTGGCCTTGAACACCAGCGCTTCCACGCCGGGCGTGATGACGGTGTCGAGTTCGGCGCTGAGGGCGGCGGCGCGCGCGATGATTTCTTGCGCGTCGGAAATGCCGGCCGGGGTCAGCTTGTCGACCACATCGCTCGCTTCGTAGCCGAGCATGCGTTCGGCGCCCACGTTGAAAATCTGGATCACGCCCTGTGCATCGGTGGCGATGCACGAGAAATTGGCGCTATTGAAAATCGCGTCCTGCAAGGCGCCCGCCTTGAGCAACTGGCGCGGCAGGCTGGCCGACACCGTGCGCCGGTACAGCGCCACGAGCAGCATCAGCAACAGGAAGACCAGCGAGTCAATCACGCAGGCCGTCTCGAACGGCGCGCGCCAGGCCAGCACGCCGATGGCCAGCAGCACGATGGCGCTGAATGAAAACGCCAGTGCCATGGGCCAGCGCGACGGTGCGCGCGGAGGAATGTTTTCAACAGATTGCATGAGGTAGCCTGGGCTGTGACAACGATAAGAGAATTGATGCGGTGTTCAGGAACTTTGGCGCTGGCGCACGTCCGACAGCAGGCGCGTGAATTCCTTTTTGACCACGCCATAGCATTCGCACACATGGCCTTCGAGGCCTGCGCGGTCCAGCACGGAGATATGGCCGCGCCGGTAACTGATGAAGCCGCGCTGCTGCAAGCGCCCCGCCGCTTCCGTCACGCCTTCGCGGCGCACGCCCAGCATGTTGGCGATCAGTTCCTGCGTCATGGTCAGCTCGCGGTTCGGCAGGCGGTCCATGGTCAGCAGTAGCCAGCGGCACAGTTGCTGCTCCACCGTATGGTGGCGGTTGCACACGGCCGTCTGCGACATTTGCGTGATCAGCGCTTGCGTATAGCGCAGCAGCAAACGCATGACGGGGCCGGCGCGGTCGAATTCTTCCATCAGCAAATGCGCCTTCAGCCGATAGCCGATGCCGCCCGTCTGCACGACGGCGCGGCTGGGGGTCGAGTTGCCGCCCATGAACAGCGACACGCCCACGATGCCCTCGTTGCCCACGCCGGCGATCTCGGACGAGCCGCCGTTTTCCAGCAGGTAGTGGATAGAAACGATGGCCGTGGTGGGGAAGTACACATGCTGCAGCTTGTCGCCCGAATCGTAGATCACGTCACCGAGCAACATGGAGACTTGCTCCAGGTGGGGCGCCAGGCGCGCAAAATCGGCGTCGAGCATGGCGGCAAGCAAATGGTTTTGATTCGGGTTGTGCAGCTGGGCATGCGGACTCGACATGGGCAGTTTTCCTGGTTTCCAGTCGTCAGCTAGGGGATAGAGGTAAGACGTCCGAACGAGGGCCGCCATATGCTGGAGCGTAACACAGCGCCTGCACAATGCCGCCACTATATTTCTTGCTGGCATGGCCGTCTGTTCGGCAGCGAACGGACGGCCACGTGTCCCGTGCCCTACAGTCAGTCACTGCCAGGGCTGCCGGATCACGGATCGGCGCCGGCGCTGCTTACCGGACGCCATCATGCAATCATTCTTCAAACGCATCTCCATTTCCGTTTCCACCTCGGCCCTGATCACGCTGGCGGTCGGGTTGTGCCTGACGGCCCTGTGCTACGCCTCGGCGCGCCAGATCGAATCGGAAAGCACCCGGCTGCTGCTGCAGTACCACGCCAGCGGTCACACGCTGCGCGCCGCCATGCTGCCCGCCAACGGCATGAGCCTGGATGCGAACCATCGCGGCTCCCTGTATGTGCTGCTGGGCGGACTGCTGTCGAGCCTGCTGGCAACGGCGTATGTGTTTCAGCTCGTGTCGCGCAACTCCGTGATTGCCCGCATCACGGGCGAACGCACGGCGGCCTTGCAGTTTGCCAATTTGCGCCTGTCCGAAGACATCGCCGCGCGCATGCACACCGAAAAGTCGCTGCGTTTGCGCGAACGCATCATCGAAGTGTCGGCCAATGCCATCATCCTGTGCAGCGCCGACGCGCCGGGCTACCTGATCGAATACGTCAATCCCGCCTTCGAGCGCATCACCGGCTATGCGGCCGGCGAAGTCATCGGCCAGCGCCTGGAAGACTTGCAGGGACCCGAACAGGGGCGGCAAGACATGCATGAGATTACAGCGGCCCTGCGCGAACAGCGCGAAGGCAAGGCCATCGTGCGCAATTTTCGCAAGGATGGCAGCTGCTACTGGAGCGAGCTGTTCGTCGCGCCCGTGCGCGACGATGGCGATGGCGCCGTCAGCCACTTTGTCGTGGCGCAATACGACATCAGCACCGTCATGCGCTTCGAACAGGAGCTGGAATTCCAGTCGCGGCACGATATTCTGACGGGACTGGCCAACCGCCTGCTGCTGCGCGAACGGCTGCAGCAGGCGATGGCCGTGACACGGCGCAGCGGCCTGCCCTTGTGGGTAGTGTTCATCGACCTCGACCGCTTTAAATTCGTCAACGATACCCTGGGCCACGATGCGGGCGATCTGGTGCTGAAAAGCGTCGCCGAGCGCCTGTGCGGAGCCACGCGCGAAGTCGACACGGTGGCGCGCCTGGGCGGGGACGAATTCGTGCTGCTGCTGCCCCAGCATGGCAATGGCGAACCGGGCGCGGCCATCCTGCAGCGCATCCAGGACGCCGTGGCGCAGCCGCTGCAACTGGGCGAATATGAATTTTTTCTCAGCTGCTGCATGGGCGTGGCCGTGTATCCCGACGACGGCCTGGACGCCGACACCCTGATCAAGCACGCCGACATCGCCATGTACCGCGCCAAGGAACAGGGACGGGGCCACTGGCAATTCTATGCCTCAAGCATGAATGCGGGCACCCTGGAGCGGCTGGGCCTGGAGAGCGAGTTGCGCCACGCGCTGGAACGGGGGCAGTTCCACCTCGAATACCAGCCCCAGCTGGACTTGGCCAGCGGCAAGGTGGTGGGCATGGAAGCGCTGCTGCGCTGGCAACATCCGCAACTGGGGCGCATTCCACCGGCCAGCTTTATCGGCCTGGCCGAGGAAATGGGCTTGATCATCCCCATCGGCGACTGGGTGCTGCACACCGCATGCGCCCAGGCGCGCGCCTGGCAGCTGGCCGGCCATGGCCCGCTGCGCCTGGCCGTCAACCTGTCGGCGCGACAATTCAAGCAAAGGAATCTGCTGCACGCGGTGGCGCAGGCGCTGGCTGAAACGGGGCTGGCCGCCGCCCATCTGGAATTGGAATTGACCGAAAGCATGGTCATGCATGACGTGGAACAAGCCACGGCCATCATGGCCAACCTGAAGGCGCTGGGCGTGCAACTGTCGATCGACGACTTCGGCACCGGCTATTCCAGCCTGGCCTACCTGCGCCACTTTCCCATCGACGTACTGAAAATCGACAAGACCTTCGTCAGCGACATCACGCACGGCGACGATGCCGCCATCGTGCGCGCCATCATTTCGCTGGCGCACAGTCTGCGCCTGAAAGTCATCGCCGAAGGCGTGGAAACGGCGCAGCAGCTGGCCTTCCTGCGCCAGCACGACTGCGACCAGATGCAGGGCTATCTGTTCAGCCGCCCGCTGACCGCGCCCGCCTTCGAGGAACTATTACTGCAAGGCAAGATGCTGTCCGCTTAAAAAGCGTGGCGCAGGCCGACGTTGAAGGCGCGGTTGCCCGTGCCCACTTCCGTCGCATTGCCCACCATGTAGGCGGCGTCGTTGCGGTTGCGGATGTGCGCGTAGGCCACATAGACCTTGCTGCGCTTGGACAAGGCATACGTAGCGCCGATGGCCAATTGCTGCGCATCGCGGTTGGCTGCATTGCGGTCGTCCTTGTACACATACGAGGCCAGCACGGTGGTCGCACCGAGCGGCACGGACACGCCGACGATGGCGTCGCGGCTGTCCGTGGACTGGGCCGGCGCCTGCGCCGCGCCATACGGGTTTTCCGCAAAGAACATGCTGCTGCCATCGCCCGTGTTGCGGCCATAGCCGCCAAACGCCGTGGCCACGCCGAAGTTGTAGTTGCCGGCCAGAATGGTGTTATTGGCGGCGGCCTTGCCCGGCTCGCCGGCACGGCTCTGGCGCGCCAGGCGCAGGGTCAATGGACCGTTGACATAGCCCAGGGCCAGGCCCAGCGAGCGTTGATCTGCCGCTACACCCGTGTGTTCGCCGGCACCGTACATGACGGTGGCGGTGACGCCGCGCAGCTCGGGCGAGGTGTAGCGCACGGTATTGTCGATGCGCGTGGCCGAATAGCCGGCCAGATTGGTCGCCGCGCCGGCAAAGCCGCCCTCGAAGGGATCGGCCACGTCCGTCAGCGCCTGGCTTTGCAGGTTGTACTGGCGGCCCATGGTCAGCATGCCCAGCGGGCTATTGAGGCCGACAAAAGCCTGGCGGCCGAACAACTGGCCCGCCTGGTCGGAGCGGCCCGTGTCGCCCTGCACGCCCGCTTCCAAGGTGAACACGGCTTGCAAGCCATTGCCCAGCGATTCCGTGCCGCGCACGCCCAGGCGCGAACCGGCCGAGATACCGCTGGTGAGCTTGCTGATGCCGCCTTCCTGCACCAGGCCCGCATCCATCAGCCCATACACTTCGACGGACGACTGGGCGTGTGCGGCAGGCAAGGCACCGAGGGTGGTGGCAAGGCCGGCAAAGATGGCGATTTTTTTCATGATGATTTCCTTGTAAAAGCGACACCAGGAAAGCGGCGGCCACGGCAAGACCACTAGCGGCAAGGCGCCATGCGGGGGATGCCGTATCAAAAGACGACGCGCCGGACAAAAGATCCTGGCTAAGCTGTGGCGGCAGCGGCGTGCAATGGACGCGCCGCTTTGATTCCGCCGTGAATGGTGCACCGCTGGCGGTGCGCGTGGCTCAGGCGCCCGGCCCGGAGGGGACGCACTGAAGGTGGCTGGCATCGCAGATGCGCTGGCCTTGAGACGCGGACGAGTGCTGGATATGAAACGTTATACAACCGCGTCTGCTGGCGCCGTCCGCAAGGATGGGGCAGGAGGCGCCGAGGCCGGCATTATAGCATCGGCGACACCGCTTTCCCCGTTCTGTTGCGGGAAAACGACTCGCCAGGCCGCCAAAACACGGCCATGCGGCCGCGTTCATTTCACCTTATCGTACGACAACATTTGCCCGTCGCGATCCCAGGTCAGTTTGTCATCCTCGATGCCGATGACGGCGTGGAAATCGCGCATGCCCAAGTGCGGCGGATACAGCGCAAAACGCAACAGGCCTTGACGGGCCGGCAGCTTTACCGTGGCAAAGCCTGTTTCCGGATGAGACAGCACCAGGTGGCGTAGCGGCCCGGCCAACGGCACCTGCCACGGCTGCTTGCCGCTGACGCCCTGGGCCAACGCGGGCGCATCGCCCAACGCCGCCAGAGCGATATCGGGCACGGCTTCGCCGCGATATTCGACGATGATGCGGGCCGGACCGGTAGTGGCGTCGCCGGGGCGCGGCGGCAACAGCGCAAAGGGCGCATCGGGCGACGCCCCATCGCCCCGCAGCAGCAGCTCGCCGTCCAGCACCGACCAGCGTCCCTGCGCCGCTTGCTCATCGGCGCCGTACAGCATCCGGTAACTGAAACGCCCGTCGGCGCGCAGCACGATCTGCGACGCGACCTCGGTCCTGCGCCCCAGCGCATAGCGTCCCGGCAAGCGCCGTTGCAGCGCCAGGTCGGCAGCCTTGTCCTTGTGCGCGGGCGCAGCGGCAACCTTGGCGGGCGGCACCCGCCAGCCGCCCGCCGCCAGGATGGCCAGCATGTCATCGCGCCCCGCAGCGCGCAGCGCGCTCCAGTCCTGGGGCGCGAGTTGGCGCAGGCTGCCGGCCAGACGCGGCAGGCGCGCAGCAAAGCGCTGGCCCAGCCAGCCGGCAAGCATATGCTTCGGCTCATCGGCAAAGGCGGCGATCAGGCGCGGCGCCATGCCGGGGTCGCACTGTTGCGGCGCGGCGGCAAAGCCATGCTTGAGCAACAAGTTCCAATACGCATCGGATGCGTGCAAGGCGATGTTGACCAGATTCGGCGTGTCCGGCAGGCATACCTTGTCCAGCGACAGCGTCCAGTCGCGCGTGACGAGGGCCAGCATAGCGGGATTGAGGCTGGCGGCAGCCAGGTCCAGCGCGCCACCCCATGGGTACCCTGAGCTTTCATCGATCCGCGCGCCGCGCGCGATAAACAGGCGCGCGGCCCCGGTATCGCCGTTGAGAATGGCCTGTTCCAGCGCGCTCTTCTGATTGGCGCCGCGCCAGTTCGGGTCCAGCCCCAGGTCCAGCAGGCGCGGCAGCAGGTCGTCGCGCTGCGCGCGCAGCGCCTGCTGCAGCACCACCGCATCGCCCGGCGCGCGCCGCTCACCGTCGGCGCGCCGCAACATGCCGTGTTCCAGCAACAGCGGCGCCAGTGCGCGCTGCGGCGACCGCACGGCGAGCATGGCGGCCTTATTGCTCAACTGGCTGGCCGGCAAGCCGGCCGCCAGCATCAGGCGTATCCGCTCGACGCCGGCCGCATCGCGCACGGCACGCAGCGCCTCGTCCAGCGGCGACCACTCGATGGCGGTCGGCGGCTGGCGCGCCGCGACGGCCGCCAGCAGCAATGACAGCACGGCATTATTGTCCGGCGTCGGCGGCAGTTTCAGCGCCATCTTCAATACGGGGAACTCGCCGCCCAGCGGATCGGCGCCCAAGCCCAGCAACAGCTGGACCATCGCCGCGTCGCTATTTTCGACGGCCGCCAGCAAGGGCGCGCGATCACCATCGCTGACGACGGACGCGCCCATCGCGGCCAGGCGGGCGACCCAGTCAGGTCGCTGGCTGCGCACCGCATGCCACAGCAGCGTCTCCGTTTGCAGGTGCAGCGCATCGAGCGTCGCCAGCGCTCTCATGTGCAACCCTTCGGCTGCGGGACCAGCTTGCTGCCATGGCATGCCGGGCATCACCAGCTGGCGCAGCACGTCCTCGGACGCCGGCTGGTGGTTGTACATGGCGCGCATCGCGGCATCGAGCCAGCGGTCCCTTCCCTTCGCGTCATGCCGGGGCACGCGCTGCTTGAGCCAGTCCAGCGCGCCGGCGTTGCCCGCCTCGGCGGCGTAGGCGTACAGCGACTTGCCGGTGTCTTCGATAGACGGCGTGGTGCCGGTGGCCAGCATTTTATCGAGCACTTCGGTGCCGCGCGTCATGCCCAGCAAGCGGCTCCAGAGCATGTGATCGGCCAGCGGCCGCTCGGCTGGCCGCGCCGCGCCGTCTTTCACCGTCTTTTTCTGTGAATGGCGCAGCTCCGCCATGCGCTGATCGCCCACCAGATAGGGCATGCCCGAACCTGCGTCCAGCAAGGCGATCATGTTCGCCGTACGCTCATCCGCGTCGAGCAATTCCGGCAGAGTGCCCGCATCTTCCTGTTGCAGCGCGTATTCCAGCGGCGCCAGCGTTTCATTTCCGGCGCCGTAGTGCCGCACATCGGCGCCATGGGCCAGCAACAGGCGCACCATCGCGGCGTTGCCGTACATGGCCGCCAGATGCAGGGGCGCGACGCTACTGCCCCCGGTGCCTTCGCCGACCGGCACGCCGCGCTGCAACAGCAGCGTCATCATGCGCAGCCTGGCGGGCAGCAGCGCGGCGTGCCGCGCGCGTTGCGCCTCGCGGTGCGCCCGCCGCTGCACCTGTTGCAGCAGAGGGTCGTCCAGACGCGGTTGCGCCTTCTGCCATGCTGATTCGGCTTCGACCAGGCTGTACGCGGGCAAGATCAAGGCGTGCAGCAAGGTGCGCTCGCCGATCCGGTAGGCGCCCGGCAGGGCGACGCCGGCGAGCAGTTTGCCAAAGGCGGCTTCATCGCCCTCGCTGGCGGCGGCGAACAGCGCCCTCACCTCGGGCGTCGGCGGCAGCTTGTCGCGCGCCTCGCGCACATAATGGATCACGCGCTCCATGCCGTGCACCGAGACCTGCGGCAGCGGCATGCCGGCTTTCCACGCCCGCGCCAGCTGATCCGCCTCGGCGTTTTGCGCCGCATTCATCGCCTTTGCCCAGCCGGCCACGCTGGCGGCGGCCCCCGGCTCCCCGCCCGCCGCCGCCAGCTGGCTCAGCATGGAAGCGAGCACATAGTCCTGCGGCACGCCCCGATCCATGCCGTACATCACGGCCAGCTGCAGCTGGGCCTTGGCGTTGCCGCTTTCGGCGGCCTTGCGCAGCCAGCGGGCGGCCTGCATGTCATCGAGGCCGCCTGCCTCGTTGCAGCACAGCATGCCCAGCTGGTAGGCGGCGTCCATGTCGCCGCCCTCGGCGGCGCGGCGATACCACTGCTCGGGCGCGCGCCGTCCCGTCAGCGACGTCGCCGGCAGGGGCGCGCCGCGCTTCCAGCGCTTGGCCAAACGCTGCGCCTCGTCGACCTGGTCCGGCGACATCGCGCGGCGGCGCGCCGGCAGAGATGTCTCCAGCTCGGCCGCGCCGCGCCATTCCTTGTCTTGCAGCGCCAGCAGCCTGAGCGCATACGACACCACCCTGTCGACCGGCACGCCTTCGCCCCGTTCATACATTTGCGCCAGTTGCGCCATCGGTTCGCCGGCGCCCCGCGACGCCAGGCGGCGCAGCCAGGGCAGCGCGCGCGCTGGATCCTGCATGCTGCCCGACCAGCTCGTATACAAGGAAACCAGTTTCTCCTGCGCAAGGCGATCGCCACCGTTGGCAGCCAGCAGATACCAGCGCCCGGCATCGGCATCGCTGCGCGCCAGGTCCGAACATCGCTGCTCGCCCATGTAGATATCGCCGAGAACCTTTTGTGCCTTGATATTGCCGCCCAGTGCCGGTCCGCGCAATTGGGCCGCGGCGTCAACGCAGCGCCCGCGCTGGAACAACGCCATCCCTTCCGGGACGCCGGCGCACGCGCCTCCGGCAGCCCATCCGGCGCCGAGCACGGCCAATTGCCACAATTTTTTCATGATTGCCTGAGCTTTCAAATAATGTTGCAAAGATGATAGCTTGAAAAAAATACAATGCAGCAATATTGCGCAATCGTGCGCGGCTTTTCGGGCCATCCAGGCCCGCTATTTGGTGCGCATGCTTTATGCACCCCTTATAATGGTTCCTTTTGCCAAGCACACGCCAAATCATGGAATTAGCCAAGTCTTTCGAGCCCGCCGACATTGAACAATTCTGGCGCACCGAGTGGGAACAGCGCGGTTACTTTACCGCCACCCTCGATGCGGGAAAACCTTCCTTCAGCATCCAGTTGCCGCCGCCGAACGTCACCGGCACCCTGCACATGGGCCATGCGTTCAACCAGACCATCATGGATGGCCTGACCCGCTACCACCGCATGCTGGGCCACAACACGGCCTGGATACCCGGCACCGACCACGCGGGCATCGCCACGCAAATCGTCGTGCAACGCCAGCTGGACGCGCAAAAGATTTCGCGCCATGACCTGGGCCGCGAAAAATTCGTGGAAAAAGTGTGGGAATGGAAAGAAAAATCCGGTTCCATCATCACCGGGCAGATGCGCCGCCTGGGCGCCTCGGCCGACTGGCAGCGCGAATACTTCACGATGGACGAGCCGCGCTCGAAAGTCGTCACCGACGTCTTCGTGCGCCTGTTCGAGCAAGGCCTGATCTACCGCGGCAAGCGCCTGGTGAACTGGGATCCCGTGCTGGGCACGGCTGTGTCCGACCTGGAAGTGGTGTCCGAGGAAGAAGACGGCTCGATGTGGTACATCAAGTACCCGCTGGTCGATGGCAGCGGCTTCCTGACGGTGGCCACCACGCGTCCTGAAACCATGCTGGGCGACGTCGCCGTGGCCGTCGATCCGACGGACGAGCGCTACGCGGCGCTGGTGGGCAAGATGCTCAAACTCCCGCTGACGGACCGCGAAATCCCCATCATCGCCGACGAATACGTCGACAAGGAATTCGGCACCGGTTGCGTGAAGATCACCCCGGCGCATGACATGAACGATTACGCCGTCGGCCAGCGCCACAAACTGGCGCAGATCGTCATCCTGACCCTGGACGCGAAGATCACCGACGACGCGCCGGCAGCGTATCGGGGCCTGGACCGCTTCGCCGCGCGCAAGCAGATCGTCGCCGACCTCGACGCGCAAGGCTTGCTGGAACAGGTCAAGCCGCACAAGCTGATGGTGCCGCGCGGCGACCGCACGGGCGTCGTCATCGAACCGATGCTGACGGACCAGTGGTTCGTCGCCATGAGCAAACCGGCCCCGGAAGGCACCTTCTTCCCAGGCAAGTCGATCGCGGAAACGGCGCTGGACAAGGTCGCCAATGGCGAAATCAAGTTCGTGCCGGAAAACTGGAGCACCACCTACAACCAGTGGCTCAACAACATCCAGGACTGGTGCATCTCGCGCCAGCTGTGGTGGGGCCATCAGATTCCGGCGTGGTACGACGACGCCGGCAATATCTTCGTTGCCAAGACGCAAGCCGAAGCGGAAGCGAAAGCACTGGCCGCCGGCAGCACGGGTCCGTTGAAGCGCGACGACGACGTGCTCGACACGTGGTTCTCGTCGGCCCTGGTGCCGTTCTCGACCATGGGTTGGCCTGAAGAAACGCCGGACATGAAGGCTTTCCTGCCGTCGTCCGTGCTGGTGACGGGTTTCGACATCATCTTCTTCTGGGTCGCGCGCATGGTCATGATGACGGCGCACTTCACGGGCAAGGTGCCGTTTGAAACCGTCTACGTGCACGGCCTGGTGCGCGATTCGACAGGGCAGAAAATGTCCAAGTCGAAGGGCAACACGCTGGACCCGATCGACCTGATCGACGGCATCGACCTGGAAGGCTTGATCGTCAAGCGCACCACGGGCCTGATGAACCCGCGCGACGCGGAAAAGATCACCAAGGCGACGCGCAAGGAATTCCCGGACGGCATTTCGGCCTACGGCACGGACGCCGTGCGCTTCACCATGGCCAGCTATGCCTCGCTGGGCCGCAACATCAATTTCGACCTGGGCCGCTGCGAAGGCTACCGCAACTTCTGCAACAAGATGTGGAACGCCACCCGTTTCGTCATGATGAATACGGAAGGCAAGGATTGCACGCCGAACGACGCCGACCTGTCGCAGGCGGACAAGTGGATCATCTCCTTGCTGCAACGCGCTGAACTGGACGTGGCCAAGGGCTTTGAAGACTTCCGTTTCGACAATATCGCCGCCACCATCTACAAATTCGTCTGGGACGAATATTGCGACTGGTACCTGGAAGTGGCCAAGGTGCAAGTGCAGCAAGGTACGGAAGGCCAGCAGCGCGCCACCCGCCACACCCTGCTGCGCGTGCTGGAAGTGGTGCTGCGCCTGGCCCATCCGATCATCCCGTTCGTCACGGAAGCGCTGTGGCAGACGGTGGCGCCATTGGCCGGCAAGACGCTCAAGCCAGAGGGTGATTCGATCATGATGCAACCGTACCCGATCGCCAACACCGACAAGATCGACGAGTCGGCCGAAGCGTGGATGCAGCAGCTGAAAGCCTTGACGGACGCGACGCGCAACCTGCGCGGCGAAATGCAAATCTCGCCATCGGTGCGCGTGCCGCTGATCGTCGAAGCGGGCAATGCGACGGAAAAGGCCGCGCTGGCCTCGTACGCACCGTACATCCAGTCGCTGGGCAAACTGGCCGAGGTGCAGATCGTCGATGCCTTGCCGGACTCGCCTGCCGCCGTCGCCATCGTCGGCACCACCAAGCTGATGCTGAAAGTGGAAATCGACGTGGCCGCCGAACGCGAGCGCCTGGGCAAGGAAATCGCCCGTATCGAAGCAGAAATTGCCAAAGTGAATAGCAAATTAGGCAATGAAAGCTTCGTCGCGCGCGCCCCGGCCGCCATCGTTGCGCAAGAAAACGAGCGTTTGCTCAGTTTTTCGGCCACAATTGAAAAAATGCGCGAACAGTTTGCTAAACTAGCCAGCGCATAAGGCAAGTTTGGAAGGATTGCGCGGCCGTCCCAGTGACGCCGCGCAGCACTCCTGGTCTTGCCTTGGTATATAACTGTTCGTGACCCGATCAAAAAAACCATTGGAGACTGGCAATGCATACAATATTCAAAGCAAGCATCACAGCAAGCATCATGGTGGCCGCCCTGGCCATCGCCGGCAGCGCCATCGCGCGCGACGGCAACTACACCCCCGTCGGTACGTGGAAAACCATCGACGACGCCAGCGGCAAGCCGAAATCGCTCATCGTCATCACGGAAAACAACGGCGTCTTGCAAGGCAAGATCGACAAGTTGTTCCGCGGTCCTGACGAAGATCAAAATCCCAAGTGCGACAAGTGCACGGGCGCCAACAAGGACCAGCCCATCGTCGGCATGGTCATCCTGTCCGGCCTGAAATATGACGGCAAGGAATGGACGGGCGGCGAAATCACGGACCCGGCCAATGGCAAGACCTACAAGAGCAAGGCCGAACTGATTGAAGGCGGCACCAAGCTGCAAGTACGCGGCTATGTCGGCGTGCCGATGTTTGGCCGCTCGCAGACGTGGGTGCGCGCAGAGTAAGCAAGGCACGCCCTGCCCGACCTAAGCCGGCCCGCGCCGGCTTTTTTGTGTCTGTTTTCCGCACACGGCCGTTGTTTTTCAGGCCGAATCACTCCTTTTTGAACAGTTTTCCAATTGCCGACAAGCTAAGCGCGCCAGCGCACATACCTCCAGTTTCCTAAATGAAATAGTGCATGCCTGTGACGCCATCGCCCTGTAGCGAAGGGCGACATGGCTCTGCCGGATGACCTCATCCGCGGATGCCCGGCAGTGACTGCCATGCACAAAGGAAACACATGAACCTCTTCAAACGATATCTGAACCCCTTGCTCGTCTCGGCAGGGCTGCTGGCCATGGCCGCCCTCGCCGGTTGCGGCGGCGGCGACCAGGGACGCGATCCCATCCTCGGCTTGCCGGCTGCCACCTTGTCCAGCCTGGCCGTCACGCCAGCCACGGCGACGGTCGCCATCGGCGCCGGTCAGCAATTCACGGCCATCGCCACATATAGCGACGGCTCTTCGCAAGACGTCAGCGCCAAGGCGACCTGGACGTCGGCCACGCCGGCCAGCGCGACCGTCAATGCGGGCACGGGCTTGAGCAGCGGCATCGTTGCCGGCAACAGCAGCATCAGCGCCGCGTTCGGCGGCAAGAGCGCAGCGGCCCAGTTGACCGTCTCGCCCGCCACCTTGCGAGCCATCGCCATCACGCCGCTCACGCCAGCCATCGCCATCGGCGCCACGCAGCAATTTACGGTGACGGGCAGCTTCAGCGACGGCGCCACGCGCGACGTCACGGCCGTGTCGACATTTGCCTCGGCGACGCCAGCCACGGCAAGCATCGCCGCCGGCGGCCTGGCACTGGGCAAGGTTGCCGGTACGACGCAGATCACGGCCACCACGGGCACGCTCACGGCCAGTACGGTCTTGACCGTCAACCCGGCCACCTTGCTGTCGATCGCCGTCACGCCGCAAAACCCCATCGTGTCAGTGGCCGCGACGCGCCAGTTGGCCGTCATTGCCACCTACTCGGACAACAGCACCGCTGACGTCACGGCCGGCAGCAGCTTCCTTGCCGTCACGCCCGCTTTCGCCAGCGTCGCCAGCAATGGCCTCGTCACCGGCGTCGCCTTTGGTTCCAGCGTCATGAATGCCAGCTTCAACGGCAAGACAGCCAGCACTACCGTCACCGTGCCTGCCGCCACCATCGTCAGCATCGCCGTCACGCCAGCCACCGCCAGCATCGCTGTCGGTACCCAGCAGCAATTCGTTGCCACGGCAACCTATTCCGATAGCTCGAACGCCATCATCACCAACGGCGCCAGCTGGACTTCGGGCACCATCGCCACCGCCACGGTATTGAACACGGGCATCGCCACTGGCATCACGGCCGGCACCAGCAATATCACGGCCACGGCCGGCGGCAAGTCGGGCAGCGCGCTGCTGACTGTCACTGCGGTAGTCATCCCGCCCGTCCTCAACCCGATCATCCTGGGCCGCGCGGCACCGTTCGGCGTACTGGCAGGCACCTCGATCACCAATAATTCGGGCGGCACCACCCTGATCACGGGCGACGTCGGTGCGCCATCGCAAACGGTCGATCCGACCCAGGCGGCCGGTTTCAATAACTACAAGTCGGGCGCCATCCTGGCCGGCGCGATGACGGATTTGCAAGCGGCGATCACGGACGGCAATAGCCGGACCTGCGACGTCAGCTTTGCCGGCGGCATCGACCTGGGCGGCCAGACCTTCGGTCCCGGCGTGTATTGCTATGCGGGCGCCATCAGTATCACGGGCACCCTGACCCTGAACGGTCCCGGCGTCTACATCTTCCGCACGGCATTGACGCTCGATTCGACCGTCAACTCCATCGTTGCCCTGAACAACGGCGCCACAGCCGACAATGTCAGCTGGCTGCCCGTCGGCCCGACCACCCTGGCCGCGAACAGCGTCTTCAAGGGCAATATCCTGGGCCAGTCGGCCGCCATCACGGTGGGCGACAACACGACCCTGCTCAATGGCCGCGTGCTGACGGCCGCTGCCGTCACCCTGCGCAACAACCAGATCACCAAATAAACGGGACATGACCATGACGATCGCACACACACTGGGCGCCCTGAGCGTGATGGCCGGCGCCTTGCTGGCAACCCAATCGGCGCAGGCGCAGGACAACACCTTCATCAACCCGGACTGGGCCAACAGCGCCTGGTACATCGGCGCGGGCGTGGGCCAGTCGCGCGCCACCATCGACGAACCGCGCCTGCGCGCCAGCCTGGCCGCCAACGGCGAAACGGTCACCGGTTTTACCAAGGACCAGCGCGACACCGGCTATAAATTGTTTGTCGGCCGGCAACTGAACCAGTATTTCGCCGTGGAAGCCGGTTACTTTGACCTGGGCAAGTTCGACTTCAAGTCGACCACCAGCGGCAATGGCGTGCTGAATGGGGAAGCGGGCTTTCGCGGCGTGAACCTGGACTTGCTGGGCCAGCTGCCGCTGTCGCAGCGCCTGTCCTTGCTGGGCCGTGTCGGCATGCATTACACGAAGACGAACACGGAATTCAGCGGCAACCGCCTGCTGGGTTCGACGAACACGCATGCCAGCGAACGCAAGCTCAACGCCAAGCTGGGCCTGGGCCTCGAATACAAGTTCAGCGAAGCGCTGGCCCTGCGCGGCGAAGTCGAGCGTTATCGCCTGAACGACGCCGTCGGCAACCGCGGCGATGCCGACCTGTATTCCGTCAGCCTCGTGTATAAACTGGGCCGCCCGGCCAGCGCCACGCCAGCCTACCAGCCGGTGCCAGCGGCATTGCCACCCATCAGCGAAACCATGCCGGCCCCTGTGGCCGAGGTGAAGCCGGCGCCGGCGCCCGTGTCGGAAAAAGTGTCGTTTGCTTCCGAAGCGCTGTTTGATTTCGATCAATCGACGCTCAAGCCGCAAGGCAAGGCGGCGCTGGACCAATTGGTGGGCCAGTTGACCGGCATGGACCTGGAAGTGATCGTCACGGTCGGCCATACGGATGCCGTCGGTTCCGACGCCTACAACCAGAAGCTGTCGCAGCGCCGCGCCGAAGCCGTCAAGGCTTACCTGGTGGCGCAAGGTGTCGAGACGAGCCGCGTCTACACGGAAGGCAAGGGCGAAAAGCAGCCCGTGGCCGACAACACGAGTGCCGCCGGCCGCGCCAAGAACCGCCGCGTAACGGTGGAAGTGGTGGGCACGAGAAAAGTCATGCGTTAAGTTTTACGCGCATAAAAAAACCGGCTTGCCGGTTTTTTTTTCGTCCATCGATTATGGCGCTGGCGCCGGCTTGCGGTGATGCTTGCTCAGATGCCGGTCCAGGCTGTTGGCGAACTGCTGCCGGTCCGACTGGCTGAAGGCGGCCGGGCCGCCCGTGTCGACGCCGCCGCTGCGCAATTCTTCCATGAAGGCGCGCATCGTCAGTTGCTGGGCGATATTATCTTTCGTATAAAACTCGCCGCGCGGGTTCAGCGCAAAGCCGCCCTTGGCCAGCACGTCGGCCGCCAGCGGAATGTCGCCCGTGATGACCAGGTCGCCGGGATTGAGCAAACGCACGATTTCCTGGTCAGCCACGTCCGCACCGGACGGTACTTGCACGGTGCGGATGAAACGCGACGGCGGCACGCGCAAGCCCTGGTTGGCGACCAAGGTGAGCGGCAACTCCAGGCGGTCGGCCACGCGGTACAAAATTTCCTTGATGACGACGGGACAGGCATCGGCGTCGATCCAGATCTGCATGCCTTGGATAGCCTGTTGGCTGCCGTCCGCCATCACAGTTCCCACGCTTCGCCGCCCGGGCCCATGCGCGGCGCGCTGACGCCGAAGTGCAGATAGGCGGCCGGCGTGGCGACCCGGCCACGCGGCGTGCGCTGCAAGAAACCTTGCTGGATCAGATACGGTTCCAGCACGTCTTCGATGGTATCGGCCGCTTCGCCGATGGCGGCCGCCAGGTTGCCGATGCCGACGGGGCCGCCGCCGAACTTGAACAGCACGGCTTCGAGCAATTTACGGTCCATCACGTCGAAACCGGCGGAATCGACGTCGAGCATGGCCAGCGCGCGGTCGGCCACCACCTTGGTGATCTCGCCATTGCTTTTGACTTCCGCGAAATCGCGCACGCGGCGCAGCAGGCGGTTGGCGATGCGCGGCGTGCCGCGCGCGCGCTGGGCGATTTCGTGCGCGCCTTCCGGGTCGATCGGGGCTTTCAGCAAGGCGGCGCTGCGCGTGACGATCTTCGTCAGTTCGCTCGTGTTATAAAACTCCAGCCGCGCGACGATGCCGAAACGGTCGCGCAGCGGGTTCGTCAGCATGCCGGCGCGCGTGGTGGCGCCGACCAATGTAAACGGTTGCAGATCGAGTTTCACGGAACGGGCGGCCGGGCCTTCGCCGATCATGATATCGATTTGATAATCCTCAAGCGCCGGATACAGGATTTCTTCCACGACAGGCGACAGGCGGTGGATTTCATCGATGAACAGGACGTCGTTCGCTTCCAGGTTCGTCAAAATCGCCGCCAGGTCGCCCGGGCGTTCCAGCACGGGGCCGGACGTCTGGCGCAAATTGACGCCCATTTCGCGCGCGATGATGTGCGCCAAAGTCGTCTTGCCCAGGCCCGGCGGGCCGAACAGCAAGGTATGGTCGAGCGCTTCCTTGCGCTGGCGCGCGGCCGTGATGAAGATTTCCAGCTGGTCGCGGATCTTTTCCTGTCCCACGTACTCGTCGAGTTGCTTCGGGCGCAAAGCCCGTTCTATCGCCTCTTCGTTATGCGAGATGGGCGCCGCGTCGATTATGCGCTGTTCCGTGAAGCTGTCGGTCTGGATGCTCATGCCTTATCAGCCTTTCGACAGCGCTTTCAGCGCCAGTTTGATGCCGTCCGACACGCCACTGCTGGCCGGCACGTTTTTCACGGCCGCCATTGCTTCCTTGTCCGAGTAGCCCAGCGCCAGCAGAGCATTGAGGATATCGGACTGCGCATCGGGCGCAGCGTGTGCGCCAAGCGGGCCGAGATCCGCACCGATCTTACCCTTCAATTCCAGCAGCAGGCGTTCCGCCGTCTTCTTGCCGATGCCCGGCACTTTCACCAGGCGGCCCGAATCCTGCAGGGTGATCGCCTGCGCCAGGTCGGCAATCGTCATGCCAGAGAGAATCGACAGCGCCATGCGCGCGCCCACACCCGTGATCTTGATCAACTGGCGGAACACGGCGCGCTCAGCCGCATTGCCAAAGCCAAACAGCAGGTGCGCATCTTCGCGGATGGCCTGGTGCGTGAACAGCACGACTTTTTCGCCCACGTGGGGCAAGTTGTAAAACGTGCTCATCGGCACGTCGACTTCATAGCCGACGCCCTGGCAATCGACCAGCAATTGTGGCGGATTCTTTTCAAGCAAAATACCGGAGAGACGACCTATCATCGCGTGTTCCTAATGTTAAATTTCAGAGTGCTGCTTTATCCAACGAGACGGCCGCGCTTCATGCGCAAGCCCTGCAGTTGTGGCGCCAGCGCGCCGAGCATGGCCAGCGCATCGATGCTGTTGGCGTGGCAAATGGCCACGCCCAAGGCATCGGCCGCATCCGTGCCGGGCAAGCCGGGTAGTGACAAGAGCCGGGAAACCATGTCCTGCACCTGCTCCTTGGCCGCCTTGCCGTGCCCCGTGACGGCCTGTTTCACTTGCAGCGCCGTGTACTCGGCCACCGACAGGTCGGCGTGGACCAGCGCGCAAATGGCCGCGCCGCGCGCCTGGCCCAGCAGCAGGGTCGATTGGGGATTGACGTTGACAAACACTTTTTCGATGGCGGCGCAATCGGGCTGGTAGGTGCCGACGATTTCGCTCACGCCCTGCAGGATGATCTTCAGGCGCGGCGGCAATTCCCCTTCGGAACCCGTCTTGACGGTCCCCGACGCGATATAGCGCAGCTTGTTGCCGTGTTTTTCAATGACCCCAAAGCCCGTCGTGCGCAGGCCAGGATCGATGCCAAGAATAATCATCGCCAGATTCTATAATGAATACGGCAGGCACCGGTGAATAACCAGTGCCTGCCGTTTGGCCACCTTTCAATAAGGTGGGATAAACCGCAGCGAGCGGCGATGCGGCGTGGCCGAGAAGCGCAACTGTGCTAGAGCACAGTGAGCATCGCAGGCCGCGCCCCGCGCCGCGCCGTAGGTTTAGGCCGCCTTATTAATGACGGAAGTGACGCGTGCCCGTGTACAGCATGACGACGCCGCGCTCGTCCGCCGCATCGATCACTTCCTGGTCGCGCATGGAGCCGCCCGGGTGGATGACGCACGTCGCGCCCGCATCGACGACGACGTCGAGGCCGTCGCGGAACGGGAAGAAGGCGTCCGACGCCACCACGGAACCGGCCAGCGACAGGCCCGCGTTTTGCGCCTTGATCGAGGCGATGCGGGCCGAGTCGATGCGGCTCATCTGGCCAGCGCCCACGCCCAGGGTCATGTTATTGCCGCAGAAGACGATGGCGTTCGACTTGACGAATTTCGCCACTTTCCAGGCGAACATCAGGTCGGACAATTGCTGCGGTGTCGGCTGCAGCTTGCTGACCACGCGCAAGTCGCCGATACCGACGTTTTTCGCGTCCGGCGATTGCACCAGCAAGCCGCCACCGACGCGCTTGAAGTCCATGGCGTTGACGCCGCTGCCCAGCGGGATTTCCAGCATGCGCACGTTTTGCTTGCTCGACAGAATCTGTTTCGCTTCGGCGGAGAACGATGGGGCGATCAGCACTTCGACGAACAACTTGGCGATTTCGCCGGCGGTGGCGCCGTCCAGTTCGGTATTAAAAGCGATGATGCCGCCAAACGCGGAAGTCGGGTCCGTCTGCAGGGCGCGCGCGTACGCTTCGGCCGCATTCTTGCCCAGGGCGACGCCGCATGGGTTCGCGTGCTTGACGATGACGCAGGCCGCGCTTTGCTCGAAGCCGCCCAGGCTTTTCACGCATTCCCAGGCCGCATCGGCATCGGCGATGTTGTTGTAAGACAATTCCTTGCCTTGCAACTGGCGATAGTTGGCCAGCGCGCCATCGATGGTGACCAGGTCGCGGTAGAAGGCGGCGCTCTGGTGTGGATTCTCACCGTAGCGCATGTCTTGCACTTTCTCAAATGCAACATTCAACACTTGTGGATAAGCGCCGCGCTCGGCGTGCACTTTCGTCGGGCCCAGGCTGGTCAGGTAGTTGGTGATGGCGCCATCGTATTGCGCCGTGTGCGCAAAGACTTTTTTCGCCAGCATGAATTTGGTGTCGTAGCTGACCGTACCGGCCGTGCCGTCGGCCGAGCGCAGCTCCGCCAGCACCGCGTCGTAGTCGGTCGGATCGCAGATGACGACCACGTCCTTGTGGTTCTTGGCTGCCGAACGCAGCATGGTCGGGCCGCCGATATCGATGTTTTCGATCGCGTCTTCCAGGGTGCAATCGGCCTTGGCGACCGTGCCCTGGAACGGGTACAGGTTGACCACCACCATGTCGATGGTCGGCATGTCGTGCTCGACCAGTTTCGACATGTGCTCAGGGAAATCGCGGCGCGCCAGGATACCGCCATGCACTTTCGGGTGCAGCGTCTTCACACGGCCATCGAGCATCTCCGGGAAACCCGTGTAATCGGCAACTTCCGTGACGGGAACACCGTTGTCTGCCAGCAATTTGGCGGTGCCGCCGGTGGACAGGAGGTTGACGCCGAGGGCGGACAGGGCACGGGCGAATTCGAGAACGCCGGTCTTGTCGGAAACGGAGAGGAGAGCTTGTTTGATCATGGCTGTGGCTAGGTGGTTAAGTGTTCTTGGCGAATGGCACCGTTCGGTCGTCTGACCGAAGCGGCGGCGGATTCAAATCTTGGCGTCACTTGCATGCCGGCATTACAGCAAACCGTGCTCCTGCAATTTCTTGCGCAGGGTGTTGCGGTTGATGCCCAGCATCTGCGCGGCGTGCGACTGGTTGCCATCGGCGCGTGTCATCACGACTTCCAGGATGGGCTTTTCCACGGTCAGCACGACCATGTCATAGATATTCGACGCTTGCTGTTCGCCCAGGTCATTGAAGTAATCTTCTAGACTTTTCTGTACGACTTCCTGAATGCTTTCTTTGCTCATTTTTATGCTTCAACCGGCTGAACACCTGGCCATCCGGCGCCGCGCCGCTCATGCGGTCCGCGTGCTGCCCTCTTGCCTCGGTGTTGTAATTAATATTGCATGACGCTCTGTATAGGCGCTCGCCCTTGTACTGCTGGTAACTGATTTACCCTGCTTGTTGCTATCTGCTCATGCTGCCGTGGCCGTAGGTTTGATCACATCGATCAGGCCACTTTCACTCGATTCGGAGAGGCGGTATTGTAACCGTTCGCCAAATTTCCATTGCGACTCAAAAAATTGATCCACGGCCAGCAATTGCGCGTCCGTCGACTCCAGCAAGTTCATTTGCTGTCGGAACGCCTCGCCGCCTTCCAGATCCTTGACATACCAGCCGATGTGCTTGCGCGCCGTGCGCACGCCGAGAAATTCGCCATAAAACGCGTAATGGGCGCGCAAATGCTCGTCCATCAAGGTACGCACTTCATCCACGTACGGCGCTGGCAACAAAGTGCCCGTGCGCAGGAAATGGTCGATCTCGCGGCAAATCCACGGCCGGCCCTGCGCCGCGCGGCCGATCATGACGGCATCGGCGCCCGTTTGATCCAGCACAAAGCGGGCCTTCTGAGGAGTAGTAATGTCGCCATTGGCCACCACGGGGATGCCCACCGATGCTTTCACCGCGGCAATGGTTTCATATTCGGCATCGCCCTTGTAGCCATCGGCCCGCGTGCGGCCGTGCAAGGTCAGCATCTGGATGCCGGCTTGCTCGGCGATGCGGGCGATTTTCAGGGCATTCTTGTTTTCGCGGTTCCAGCCCGTGCGAAATTTCAGGGTGACGGGCACGTCGACGGCATTGACGACGGCATGCAAGATCTTTTCGACCAGGCTTTCGTTTTGCAGCAGGGCCGAACCGCACCAGCTGTTGCATACCTTCTTCACGGGGCAACCCATGTTGATGTCGATGATCTGCGCCCCCCGGTCCACGTTGAACCTGGCGCAGTCGGCCAGGTCCTGCGGATCGGCACCGGCGATTTGCACGGCTTTCGGCTCCATTTCGCCTTCGTGGTCCGTGCGGCGCGCGCTTTTTTCCGTCGCCCACAGGCGCGGATTCGACGCCGCCATCTCCGACACGGCATAGCCGGCACCCAGCTGCTTGCACAACTGGCGGAAAGGCCGATCCGTCACGCCCGCCATGGGAGCGACGAAAACGTTGTTGCGCAGAATGTGAGGGCCGATTTGCACTGAAGAACCTGGAATGGACGGAGGAACCTGCTATTTTAACCGATTCCCTGCCTAATTAATAAGCACTATTTTTTTCGATCAGTGCGTCAGAGTGACGATGAGGCCGCTTAGCCCAGCTCGTCCATCGCAGGGGCGCTCAGATGTTCGACATTTCCCCAGTGCACTAAATGCAGCTTGCCGGCCGCATACGAAAAACGGTTGACGCTGGCATTTTTCACCTGGAAGTCGCGCGGACTGTCGAGCGTCATGCCGACCGCCTCGCGGTAAGCACATTCGAGCACGCCGCCATGCGCCACGATGGCGATCGTCTGGCCGTCATAGCGTTCGGCCCAGCGGGCGATGGCGCCGTTCGCGCGTGCGTAAAACTGGCGAAAACTCTCGGCGTCGCGCTCGCCCGACGGCATCACGGCATCGATCTGCCGCGATTGCCATTGCGCATACTCGTGCGGATAGCGCGCGGCAATATCGGCATACAGCAAGCCTTCGAACGCGCCATAGCAGCGCTCGCGCAGCAAGGGGTCCGTCTGCACGGGTAAATCTTTCACATCGGTCACAGCTTGCGCCGTCTGCTGCGCGCGTTGCAAATCACTGGCGATGATGGCCGCCAGCGGCTCATCGGCCAGCGCCTGCCCCAGCGCGCAAGCTTGCGCCAGGCCCGCCTCGTTCAGCGCGATGTCGATATGGCCCTGCAGGCGGCGGCCCGCATTCCAGGCCGTTTCGCCATGGCGTATCAGTAAAATCGTGGTGCTCATGCTTTATTTCTTCAGGGTAAGTGCCAGCTCGGGGTTGAGCGAGTAAGCGACGACGAGCTGGGCTTCGTCGAGGATGTGGCCGTAGAGCGCGGCATGGGCTTGCTGCCCCGTAAAACGTTCGGGCAAGGCCAACTGTGGCACGTCGAGCGCATACAGGCGGAAAATATAGTGGTGGATGCGCTCGTCATTCCACGGCGGGCACGGACCATCATAACCGTAATAATCGCCGGCCATGGCGGCATCGCCGGCAAACCAGCCCGTGTAGTCGTTGAGGCCCTGGCGCAGCGCCGCACTGGCAGCCTTGCCGCGCGGCGTGATGCCGCTGGAAAATTCTCCGGCGGCAATCACCCGCATGGCGGGCGGCAAATCGAGCAAGCTCCAGTGATAAAAGTCGCCGCGCGGCGCCGTCAGCGGCAAGACCTGGCCTTCAACATTGACCAGGCTGCCGTCCTGCGGCGCATCGGGGTCGATGCAGAACAGGGCCAGCGACTCGGTGCCGTTCGGCACCTCGTCCCAGGCCAGATGGGGATTGCGGTTGCCGGCGAGGCGCACGCGGCTGGCCGGATCGATCTCGGCAAAAGCATTCTCGGCCGGCATCAGGCCGCCATCACGAAACGTCTCGCTCCACAATTTCATCGCTTGCTCCTCTTTATCGTTATTGTTTTGCGTTCACTTGTAGCCAGAAGGTGACGGGGCCATCATTCGTCAGCGACACCTGCATGTCGGCGCCGAACTGCCCCGTTTGCACGTTCGCATGGCGGCTGCGCGCCTGCTCCACGAAATGCGTGAACAGGCGCAAGCCGTCCTGCGGCGCGGCCGCTGGCGTGAACGACGGGCGCGTGCCGGACTTGGTGTCGGCCGCCAAGGTGAACTGGGGCACCAGCAGCAAGCCGCCGGCCACGTCCGTCACGCTGCGGTTCATCTTGCCCGCTTCGTCGGCAAACACGCGATAGCCGAGCAACTTGGTCAGCAAGGCGTCCGCTTCCTTCTGCGTATCGCCCCGCTCGGCGCACACGAGCACCATCAGGCCGGCGTCGATGGCGCCGATGGTGGCGCCGGCAACGTCGACTTTCGCCTGCGTGACGCGCTGCAGCAGCGCGATCATGCCGTCAAGGTGACGCGCGCGAAACTGCGCTTGCCAACTTGCAACACAAATTCGCCCGCCGCCACTTGCAAGCCCTTGTCGCTGATGACGGTGCCGTCGATGCGCACGCCGCCCTGGTCGATCTTGCGCATGGCTTCCGACGTCGACGGGCACAGGCCAGTCTGTTTCAGCAATTGCGGGATGCCCAGCGGGGCGCCGGCCAGGGTCACTGCAGGAATATCGTCGGGAATGCCGCCCTTCGAGCGGTTGACGAAGTCGGCCAGCGCATCTTCGGCCGCCTGCTGCGAGTGGAAACGGGCGACGATCTCTTGCGCCAGCGCAACCTTGGCGTCGCGCGGATTGCGACCTTCTTCGACTTCGCGCTTCAGCTGGGCCAGTTCGGCGATCGAGCGCCACGACAGCAACTCGTAGTAGCGCCACATCATGACGTCGGAAATGCTCATCAGCTTGGCGAACATGGTGTTGCCCGGTTCCGTGATGCCGATGTAGTTATTCTTCGACTTGGACATTTTTTCCACGCCGTCCAAACCTTCCAGCAGCGGCATGGTCAAAATACACTGCTGCTCCTGTCCATACTGCTTTTGCAGTTCGCGGCCCACCAGCAGGTTGAACTTCTGGTCCGTGCCGCCCAGTTCCAGGTCCGATTTCAGGGCCACCGAGTCGTAACCTTGCATCAGCGGGTACAGGAATTCGTGTACGGAAATAGGAATGCCGCCCTGGAAGCGCTTGGTGAAGTCGTCGCGCTCGATCATGCGCGCCACCGTGTAGTGGGAAGCGAGCTGGATGATGCCGCGCGCGCCCAGCGGATCGCACCACTCGGAGTTATAGCGAATTTCCGTCTTGCTGGCATCCAGCACTAAAGATGCTTGCGCGAAATACGTCATCGCGTTAATCTCGATCTGTTCCTTGGTCAGCGGCGGGCGCGTGACGTTGCGGCCCGAAGGGTCGCCGATCATGGAAGTGAAGTCGCCGATCAGAAAAATGACTTGATGGCCGAGGTTTTGCAGCTGGCGCATCTTGTTCAGTACGACAGTGTGACCCAGATGCAAGTCGGGTGCAGTCGGGTCCAGGCCCAGTTTGATGCGCAGTGGAACACCGGTTTTCTCGGAACGCGCTAATTTTTGCGCAAATTCGCTTTCGATCAAGAGTTCGTCGACGCCACGCTTGGTAATCGCGAGGGCTTCTTGTACTCTGTCCGACAGTGGAAGTGCGGTCTGAGCGGCGTTAGCCTTTGTAGGCGATGCGGTGGTGTTGATTTCCATAAAATTTGACTGTAGATCTCAAAATGGTAGTAGGTTTGCGGAGTTTGCTATAATGCTCGATCCCATCAATCTTGCCGTATGAAAACGAACCAAAATAACAATAACAAAGAGCATTAGTTCAGGTCACGTTCAAGGGCAAATTTTAACTGATTGCATGAACCCTATACATAAAATCACAGGCTCACGCTTGTACACACAGCTGACGACGACACGCAAGGCACGCATTCTCGGCGCGTCGGCAGTGCTGCTCGCCGTGGCCGCCTTCGGCGCAGTCGCTGTGTCGCCCATGGCACCCGACGCATCGGACTTGCCGGTCACGTCCATCGCCCAGAACCTGGAAATGCCTGATCTCGCTTCGCAAATTTCCGCGATGGAGCAGGTAGACCAGAATTTCACCCACGAAGAAAAAGTCCGCGCCGGCGATACCCTCGCCACCCTGCTGACCCGTCTCGGCGTGGATGATCCGGCGGCCGCCAATTTCATCAAGACCGACAAGATCGCGCGCGGCGTGATGTTGCTGAAATCGGGCAAGCGCGTGCAAGCGCAAACGACCGAAAACGGCGACCTCAACTGGATGCGCGCCACCCTCGTCGACGGCACGGACAAATCGGTCAAGAACATCCTGATCACCCGCAAGGGCGACAAGTTCGTGGCCACGGAAGTGGCAGCCCAACTGGAACGCCGCGTTGAAATGCACGCGCGCAAGATTACCTCCACCCTGTTCGCCGCCACCGACTCCAGCCTGGACGGCACCCGCCTGCCAGACTCGATTTCCGCGCAAATCGTGGAAATGTTCTCCACCAATATCGATTTCCGCTCCGACCTGAAACGCGGCGACGCATTCAATGTCGTCTACGAAACGTTCTGGCAAGATGGCGAATTTGTCCGAGCGGGCCGCATCCTGGCCGGTGAATTCACCAACCGCGGCACGACTTACCAGTCCGTTTGGTTCGAAGACCCAGCCAGCAAGCAAGGCGGCGGTTACTACAGTTTCGATGGCAAGTCCCTCAAAAAAGCCTTCCTGAAATCCCCCCTCGAATTCTCCCGCATCTCGTCCGGCTTCTCCATGCGCGTGCATCCGATTTCCGGCAACTGGAAAGCGCACAAGGGCATCGATTTCGCGGCAGCAACAGGCACGCCTATACGCGCCTCGGGCGACGGCGTGGTCGATACCGTCGGCAGCCAAAACGGCTACGGCAATGTTGTTGTCCTGAAACACTGGGCCAACTACACCACGGCCTATGCCCACATGAGCCGCTTCGCTTCGGGCCTGAAAAAAGGTCAAAAAGTCAGCCAGGGCGATGTGATCGGCTACGTCGGCACCACCGGCTGGTCCACGGGCGCCCATTTGCACTATGAATTCCGCGTCGGCGGCGTGGCACAAGATCCAAGCAAGCTGAATGTACAAGCCCAGGCGCCGCTGACGGCATCCGAGCTGAGCCGCTTCCGCATGGTCTCGGCCGACATGATGCACCGCTTCACCCTGCTGCGTCCGAACGACACGGCACTGGCGTCGCGTTAAACGAAATTGCATTCTGGCAATATATAAAGGCACCGCCCATGCAAATGGCCGGTGCCTTTGTTTTATGTCCGCCGGAAAATGCGGCACAATGCACCCATCACTGACGCACTCAAGGAAACACCCATGCTGTATATCGGTTTGATGTCGGGCACCAGCCTGGATGGCGTCGACGGCGCCCTGGTCGACTTTTCCGACGATGGCGGCGTGCGCAGCCTGGGCGATGCGTATATTCCCTTCCCCGCCAGCCTGCGCGTTGACCTGATGGCATTGCAAAGTGCCGGCCAGAATGAAATCGAACGCGAAGCGCTGGCGTCCAATCAACTGGTACGCCATTACGCCGACTGCGTCGCCCTGCTGTTGAGCGACGCGGGCATCGGACCGGACGCCATCGCCGCCATCGGCGCGCATGGCCAGACCATCCGCCACCGCCCCGAACTGGGCTTTACGCGCCAGTTGAACAACCCGGCCCTGCTGGCCGAACTGACGGGCATCGATGTCATCGCCGACTTGCGCAGCCGCGACGTGGCGGCCGGCGGCCAGGGCGCGCCACTGGTGCCCGCTTTTCACCAGGCCATTTTCAATTTGCCCGGCCACACGCGCGTACTGGCCAATATCGGCGGCATCAGCAATATCAGCGTGCTGCACGCGGACGGCACGGTGACGGGCTACGACACGGGCCCCGGCAATGCGCTGATGGATGGCTGGGCCCTGCGGCACCTGGGACAGCCGTATGACGCCAACGGCGCCTGGGCCGCCACGGGTAAAGTCTTGCCTGCCCTGCTGGTGGAATTGCTCAATGAACCATTTTTTAACTTGCCGGCGCCGAAAAGCACGGGACGCGACCTGTTCCATGCCGACTGGCTGCAGGACAAGCTGCGCAGCTATCCGCATGCCACAGCTGCCGACGTGCAGGCCACCCTGACGCAACTGACGGCCGCCAGCCTGGCGCATGCCATCGCGCGCGACGGGGCGCAGGCGGAAACCGTGTATGTATGTGGCGGCGGCGCGCAGAACGCCAGCTTGATGGCAGCACTGGCCGCTGCATTGCCGGGCATGGCGGTAGAGTCTACGCAAGCCTTGGGCGTGGCGCCCAGCCAGGTCGAGGCGCTGGCGTTTGCCTGGCTGGCCTGGCGCTTTACGCAGCGTAAACCAGGCAACTTGCCGGCCGTGACGGGTGCGCAGGGCTTACGCGTACTGGGTGCGCTGTATCCGCGTTGAGAGGATGTAGAAACACAAATAGCGGATCGATGATCCGCTATTTTTACATTCCGGTAAAACTACTTTATACCGAGAACGAAGAACCGCAACCACAGGTAGACGTCGCCGTCGGATTCTTGATCACGAACTGCGCGCCTTCCAGGTCATCCTTGTAATCGATTTCCGCGCCGACCAGATACTGGTAGCTCATGGAATCGATCAACAACTGGACGCCATTCTTGACCATGGTGGTGTCATCTTCGTTGACGATTTCGTCGAAGGTGAAGCCGTACTGGAAGCCGGAACAGCCGCCACCCTGCACGAAGACGCGCAATTTCAGGTCGGGATTGCCTTCTTCCTCGATCAGCTGCGCGACTTTTTCGGCGGCGCTATCGGTAAAGATGATAGGCGAAGGGATCACATCTTGCATTTCAGCGACTGCATTCATTTCAGACTCCTCAGAAAACATAGCCTCATTATAGACTGTTGGCACAACTCGCGCTGCGGCCGCCGCTGATGCCGCTGGGCGGTGTTGTTCCTGCTCACATTTCCGACACGGCCAGGTGCAGCACGGGGTCGGCGCTGTCGTGGCGACTGAGCTTTCCTTGCACCAAGGCGCCGCTGTGCATTTCCAGCACCTTGTAATACACCTCCCCTACAATGCGGGCTTTCGGCTGGATTTCAAGCATTTCGGACACATACACGGGGCCATTGATCTCGCCGCTGACGACCAGGCTGGAGCAGCGCACTTCGCCATCAATGCGCCCCGCCTCGCCCAGCACCACATGCGTAGGCTCGCCCGGCTCGCCCGTGACATTGCCGCGCACATGGCCATCGATGCGCAAGCCGCCGCAAAACAGCAAGTCGCCCTCGATCCGCGTGGAGGCGCCGATCAGGGTGTCGATGGGGTTTTTCGCGTTGCGCTCGAACATGAACGTCATCCTGTTGGTGTACGTGGCAGTCCAATTTAGCACAGGTCCGGCAAAAAGGCGCCGCACCTGCGCAAGCACGGCTGCCTATTTTTATGGCAGCAGGGCGATATGTTGCAAACCGGCCGTTTCTTTCAAGCCAAACATCAAGTTCATGCACTGCACGGCCTGGCCCGATGCGCCCTTGACCAGGTTATCCTGCACCACCAGCACGATGACGGTATTGCCGCCTTCGGGACGGTGCAAAGCCAGGCGCAGCATGTTCGAGCCGCGCGTGGAGCGCGTTTCCGGGTGCGAGCCGAATGGCATCACGTCGACGAAAGGTTCATCCTTGTATTGCTCTTCGAACAAGGATTGCAATTCTTCATTGCTGACATCCTTGTTCAGCTGCGCGTACAGGGTCGAGTGCATGCCGCGGATCATCGGCACCAGGTGCGGCGTGAAGGTCAGCCCCACTTTGTCGTCCGTGAAACGCTGCAATTGCGCCGTCGTTTCCGGCAGGTGGCGGTGACCGGCCACGCCGTAGGCCTTGAAGCTGTCGCTGCTTTCCGAAAACAGGATGCCGATTTCCGCCTTGCGGCCGGCGCCGGACACGCCCGACTTGCAGTCGGCGATCAAGCCGCCCGCGTTGACCAGGCCCGCCTTGAGCAGCGGGTAAAAGCCCAGTTGCATGGTGGTCGGGTAGCAACCGGGGTTGGCGATCAGGCTGGCTTTTTTAATGTCTTCGCGGTTCAGTTCCGGCAAGCCATACACGGCTTGCTCGATCAACTCGGGCGCCGTGTGGGCAATCTTGTACCATTGCTCGAACTTGGCCTGGTCTTTCAGGCGGAAGTCGGCGGCCAGGTCGATGACTTTCACGCCGGCGGCCAGCAAGGCTGGTGCTTGTGCCATGGCAACACCATGCGGAGTGGCAAAGAAGACCACGTCGCACTGTTCCAGATTCGCCTTTTCCGGCGAAGTAAACGCCAGTTTGACGTGGCCACGCAGGGAAGGATACATGTCAGCAACGGGCAAGCCATCTTCCTTGCGCGAGGTAATCGCCGTCAACTCAACATCTGGATGGGTAGCCAGCAAGCGCAGCAATTCCACGCCCGTGTATCCAGTGCCGCCGACGATGCCAACTTTGATCATGTTCTTTCCTTGTGTATAGATTGAGATTGCATAAAGATGAAGTGAAACGCTACCCCTGCGGGTTTTCCGCGTATTTTACAGCGCAACGGCGCATCCCGCTGAAATGCAAAAAAGCCGCGGGACCGAAGTCCAGCGGCTTTTCGAGCAGCACCTCGAAAGGTACTGTAGCGTAAGAATTAACGCTTCGAGAATTGCTTTGCGCGACGTGCTTTGCGCAGACCAACTTTTTTACGCTCGACTTCACGTGCATCGCGGGTCACGAAGCCGGCTTTCGCCAGTTCCGGTTTCAGCGCTGCATCGTAGTCGATCAGAGCGCGGGTGATGCCGTGACGAACTGCACCAGCCTGGCCCGACTCACCGCCGCCATGGACGTTGACTTTGATGTCGAAACGCTCGACATTGCCGGTCAGTTCCAGAGGTTGACGGATGACCATCAGACCTGTTTCGCGCGAAAAGTATTCGTTTGCTGGTTTGCCGTTAACAACGATCAAGCCTGTGCCAACTTTGATAAAAACCCGAGCCACTGCACTTTTGCGACGGCCGGTTCCATAATTGTAATTACCGATCATGTCAGTTCCTTAGAGAACAAGTGCTTTAGGTTGCTGAGCAGCGTGCGGATGGGAACCTTCCGCGTACACTTTCAGCTTCTTGATCATTGCGTAGCCGAGTGGGCCTTTAGGCAGCATGCCCTTGACCGCTTTCTCAAGCGCGCGACCTGGAAAACGCTGTTGCATTTTCTGGAAGTTGGTTTCGTAGATGCCGCCTGGATAGCCAGAGTGACGGTAGTAAATTTTCTCAGTAGCTTTGGTACCGGTCACACGCAGTTTGCCTGCGTTGATGACGACGATAAAGTCGCCGGTATCGACGTGAGGAGTAAATTCTGGTTTGTGTTTGCCGCGCAGTCGGAGTGCCACTTCGCTGGCAACACGTCCGAGGACTTTGTCCGTCGCGTCAACCACGAACCAATCGCGCTGGACTTCATGTCCTTTAGCGGAAAATGTTTTCATGTTGACTTCCTAATAGATTACACGCTCAAATGGTGGTTCCGCCGATGCTGCTGTGCGGACTCTGCCTTATTTACTTTTCCTGAGCGAACGGAAAGCCGACAAGTATAAGCGGCTTTGCCTTGCCGCGTCAAGCCACGATGCGGACCGGCTGCGGGCCGGCGGGCGGCACATGGACAGGCATTCCTCTATTACAATACAAAACGCCTACAATTTTCGGAGAGTACGATGGAATGCAAAGTCAGCTGGAATGGCCCGTCGGGCATGAGTTTTCGGGCAGAAACCGGCTCCGGCCACCTGGTGACCATGGATGGCGCGCCCGATGGCGGCGGCCACAACCTGGCGCCGCGCCCCATGGAAATGGTCTTGCTGGGCACGGGTGGCTGCACCGCCTATGACGTGGTGCTGATCCTGAAACGGGGGCGCGAAGCCGTCAGTGGCTGCGAAGTGACCCTGAAGGCCGAGCGCGCCGACACCGACCCGAAAGTGTTTACCAAGATCCACTTCCATTTCACCGTGCGGGGCAAGGCCCTGAAACCGACGGCCGTGGAACGGGCCGTGACTTTGTCGCACGACAAATATTGCTCGGCGTCGATCATGCTGGCGAAAACTGCCGAGATCACCCACTCGTTCGAAATCATCGAGGAATGAGGTAGGTCGGATTAGCGCGCCAGCGCGTAATCCGACAATACCCGTAACGCCAACAATGTGTCGGATTACGCGCGGCATTGCCGCGCTAATCCGACCTACAGGTAATACGCTGTCTTCGTCATCACTTTGCCCATGATGCCCATCAGCGCCTTGACGGGCGCCGGCGTATCGATGGCGCCCAGGCGCTGCGCCGCGGCGCCGTGTTCCACTTCGTCGAGGGCCATCTGCATGACGATGGCACGCGATTTCGCGTCCTGCGGCGGCAATTCCTGCAAGTGGCTGGCCAGGTGCGCTTCCACCTGGCGCTCCGTTTCCACCACAAAACCCAGGCTGCGGCCGTCGCCCATGCGCGCGGCGATGGTGCCCAGCGCAAACGAACCCGCATACCACAGGGGATTGAGCAGGCTCAGACGCGAGCCCAGCTCCGTCAGGCGCTGCGCCGTCCAGGCCAGGTGGTCTTCCTCTTCGCGTCCCGCCTCATCGAACTGGGCGCGGATGGCCGGGCTGTGCGCATAGCGCGCCTGCGAGTTGTACAGGGCTTGGGCGCACACTTCGCCCACATGGTTGACGCGCATCAAGCCGGCGCTGTGGCGCTGCTCGGCCGCGCTCAGCTGTGCATCGGGCGCGTGCGCGGCCGGCGAGGGACGCGAGGCCGAGGCCACGCCCGCGATCACACGCAGGGCCTTGTCGGCGCCGACAATCAAACGATCCAGGGGGTCAAAATGGCGGTTCGCGGTCATCGTGGCTATGCTCATGAGTAGTAAAGCATGAATTATAGGACGATAGCGGCCAGCAGCCCCCACGCCGCGCGCAGGGCGAACGGGGCTTTATTGACTTGTGCGCGTTTTTTCCTGCTCGATCCAGTCGACCACGGGGCCGACGGCATCGAGGCCGGACAGGCTTTTCGCCACGCCCAGGTTCAGTGAAACCAGGAAGGAAATGCTGTCGACGGGGATGTCCGGGCAGTATTCGGCAAACGCGGCGCGAAAACGCTCCGACTGCAGCACGCGCAAGACTTTCTCGCCGCTCATGAATTGCAGCACGCTGGCGATGCTGTGCCCGCCACCAATCGAGTGATAAATAAAGCGGTTGTACCTGGCATCGATCTGCTTGAAATCGAGCGTTTCCTCCGTCATCAGGCCGGCCAGGTAGTACAAGCCCAGGCTGACACGGAAGAAACCGATGGCTTCGGCACTGGTCATGCCGGCGCGCGCCACGGCCAGTACCTTGTCCTGCATCGCCTGATCGATCGTTCGCATTGCACTCTCCCGCGCCGTCCGCCGGCGCCCACCAGGCCAGCTTGCATGAAGATGCTGCTTTTTTCAATAGACCAAACGATATTTCCATCTTGCAAGTTACATTTTTTGCATGCTACTCTCGTTCTTCACCGTCAAATGGATGAAGCACATGATTGAAGTCAAGCACCTGGCAAAACGTTTTCGCATGCCGCCCCAGAAGGGCAAGGGCGTGCACGTCAGCGATCCGCGCGAGCATGAGGGCTGGTTTCACGCCGTGCGCGACGTCAGTTTCAGCTGCGCCCCGGGCGAGGTGCTGGGCTTGCTGGGTCCGAATGGCGCCGGCAAGACGACCACCCTGCGCCTGCTGTCGACGGCCCTGCAAGCGGACGCGGGCAGCGCCCTCGTCAACGGCGTCGATGTGCTGCTGCAACCCCTGGTGGCGCGCCAGAGCATCGGCTTCCTGTCCGGCTCGACGGGCTTGTATGGGCGCCTGACGGCGCGCGAGAACGTGGAATATTTTGGCCGCCTGCACGGCATGCCGGCCGACAAGCTGAAACGCCGCTGCGACGAGCTGTTTGCCCTGCTGCAAATGGAAGAGTACGGCAATAAGCGGGCCGATCAGTTGTCGACGGGTATGAAACAGAAGTGCGCGATCGCCCGCACCGTCGTGCATGAGCCGCAGGTGGTGATCCTCGACGAGCCGACCACGGGTCTGGACGTGATGTCGGCCAAGATCCTGCTCGACTTCATCGCCAGCTACAAGGCGCTGCGCGTGCCGCTGATCTTTTCCACGCACCATCTGCACGAGGTGGAAAAGCTGTGCGACCGCGTCTGCATCATCAACCGCGGCACCACCGCCTTCCATGGCACGGTCAACGAACTGCGCCACCTGGGCGGCAGTGCCGATCTGTACGATGCCTTCGTCAGCGTCATCAACCAGGGAACCTGAGCCATGTGGACCATTTATCTGAAAGAGTTGCTGGAACTCACGCGCGACCGCAAGACGCTGATTTTCACCATCCTCATCCCCATCTTTGCCATGCCGCTGATCTTTGGCGGCTTCGCCTATGTCTCGAACAATATGTTCAAGAATGCCAAGACGGCGGAAATGCGCTATGCGCTGTTCGGCAAGGACTATTCGCCGGGCCTGAGCGCGCGATTTGCGCAGCAGCACAACTTGCGCGAAGTGCCGCTGGCCAGCGAGGCGGAGATTCGCCGCGCCATCGGCGACGACAGCATCAAGTTCGCGGTCGTCATCCCGCCGCATTTTGAAGAGGCGCTGCAGCAACGGCAACAGGCCAAGGTGGTACTGCACTACAACAGCGCCAGCACGGTCGACGTGACCCAGCAGCGGGTGCGCGAGATTATCGATACCTACAACGCCAGCCTGCGCGAAGGGGCGCTGTCGGCACTGAACCTGAGTCCGGCCCAGCTGGCCTTCGCCCTGCACCCCATCGTGCTCGACAAGCAGTCGACGGCCAACGAGCGCGAGCAGATGGGCGCCATCGTCGGCGGCATGCTGCCCTATCTGCTGCTGATGGTATGCCTGACGGCGGCCATGTATCCGGCCATCGACCTGGGCGCCGGCGAAAAGGAGCGTGGCACGCTGGAAACCCTGCTGCTGGCGCCCGTGCCGCGCAGCGCCATCGTGCTGGCCAAGTTCCTCGTGCTGTTTACGGTGGGCATGACCTCGGCCGTGCTGATGGTGGGCAGCATGGGCGCCCTGCTGGCCATCTTCGGCAGTTCGCTCGAAGGCAACATGGCCGTCATGGTGCGCAGCATCGGCTTGCCCGACCTGGCCATGGTGACCCTGATGCTGGTGCCGACGGCCGCCATCTTCGCCTCGCTGCTGCTGTCGATCTCGATCTACGCGAAAAGCTACAAGGAAGCAGCCGGCATGATCACGCCATTGATGCTGTTCGTCATCCTGCCCACGGTGGCGGCCATGCTGCCAGGCGTCGAGCTGAACTGGATGTGGGCCATGGTGCCGCTGACGAATGTATCGCTGGCCATGAAGGAGCTGGTCAAGGGCACCATGGATTACCGCATGTTCGGCGTCATCCTGGCCTCGACCACGGTGATCGCGGGCGCGCTGCTGATGCTGTGCCGCTGGTGGTTTAACCGCGAATCGGTTCTGTTCCGCAATTAAGCTTGCAAATGACTCGCGGCGGGGTGCCATCCACCCCGCCCATCCGCACTCTGGCCACGCGAAAATGCCGTGTATCGCATGCAACTGCCCAGTACGTCGTAAATTCAATACAATGCCAGCATAGAGTAGCCCTGTAGCATCGGGCAGCAACGCATGAGTCAGGAGTTGTATGGAATTGCAGATTCGCAAATTGTCGAAAACCTACGCGAATGGCGTGGTGGCGCTGGATAACGTGTCGCTGACGATACCGCCCGGAATGTTTGGCTTGCTGGGCCCGAATGGCGCGGGCAAGTCGACCCTGATGCGCACCCTGGCCACCCTGCAGGAATGCGATTCCGGCTCCATCTTCTTCGGCGACTACGACGTGCTCGACGACAAGGACGAGATCCGCCGCATGCTGGGCTACCTGCCACAAGACTTCGGCCTGTACCCGAAAGTGACGGCCTACGAATTGCTCGACCACTTCGCCATGCTAAAAGGGCTGTCGCAGCGGGCGCGCCGGCGCGAGGTCGTCGATGGCCTGTTGCAGCAAACCAATCTGTTCGACGTGCGCCACCAGCGCCTGGGCAGCTTTTCCGGCGGCATGCGCCAGCGCTTCGGCATCGCGCAAGCCCTGCTGGGCGACCCGAAACTGATCATCGTCGACGAGCCGACGGCCGGCCTCGACCCGCAGGAGCGCGTGCGCTTCCATAATCTGCTGTCCGATATCGGCGAAGACAAGACGGTGATCCTGTCGACCCACATCGTCTCCGACGTGGCCGATCTGTGCGCCAACATGGCCATCATCAACAAAGGGCATTTGCTGCTGTGCGGCAAGACCCAGGAACTGATCGATGAAGTCAGCTGCAAGATCTGGGCGCGCTTTGTCGAAAAAAAGGAACTCGCCAGCTTCCAGCAGCGCCACGCCGTCATTTCCACGCGCTTGCTGTCGGGCCGCACCCTGATCCACGTCTACAGCGACGACGACCCGGGCGACGGCTTCGAGGAAGCCATCGGCGACCTGGAAGACCTGTATTTCGCCACCATTGCCGGGCGCCACCGCGTCGCCCCGCAGTGCGACTGAGGGGGCGGCCATGTTTGCCATCGCCCGATTTGAAGCGCGACAGCGGCTCAAGCTGCTGTCCACCTGGGTGTATTTCGCCATGTTCCTGGCGCTGGCCATGCTGTGGATGGCCGCCGCCGGCGGTGTCTTCAAGGAAGCGAGCATCAGCTTCGGCGGCAAGTTCCTGATCAACGCGCCCCGCTCGCTGGCATTCACGTGCAGCGTGCTGGGCTGCTTCGGCGCCGTGGTGGTGGCCGCCATGATGGGCCGCTCGGTACAGCAGGATTTCGAGCACGGCATGCAGCATTTCTTCTTCAGCGCGCCGATCAAAAAATACCAGTATGTCTTCGGTCGCTTCCTCGGCGCTTATCTGGTGCTGGCCGTGGTGTTTTCCAGCATCGTCATCGGGGCCTGGCTGGGCGCCTGGCTGCCCGGCATCGATCCCGAACGGCTGGGGCCGCAGCGCGCGCTGGCCTATTTGATGCCATATGTATTTACCCTGCTGCCGAACCTGTTCATCTTCGGCGCCATCTTCTTCGTCATCGCGGCCCTGACGCGGCGCATGTTGCCCGTGTACATCAGCTCGGTGGTCATGCTGATCGGCTACCTGGTGGCGCCCTCGCTGGCGCGCGACCTCGACTACAAGACCCTGGCCGCCCTGATCGACCCCTTCGGTACCACGGCGCTGATACGCCTGACGGAATACTGGCCGAATGCGGAGCGCAACACGCGCCTGGTGACCCTGGAAGGCGTGTATTTGCTGAACCGCGCCATCTGGTCCGGCTTCGCCCTGGTGGCCTTGCTGCTCGGCTACTGGCGCTTCCAGTTCCACGCCACGACGGACGCGGGCGCCAGCAAGCGCCGCAGCGAGGGCGATGTACCGCTGCGCCTGTCGAGCGCTTCGCTGTCCACGCAGGAAGCACCTGATTTTGCGCAGCGCAACCTGGCCGCCCTGCTCGTCAAGATGAGCTGGCTGAACCTGCGCGAAACCATCAAGAACATCTATTTTGTCGTCATCGTGCTCGCTGGCGTGCTGACCATGTATGCGGGCGCGCTGGACATGGGTTCCATGTACGGCACGAATACCTATCCCGTAACGGAAAAAGTGCTGGACATGGTCAGCGCCTCGTTCGCCCTGTTCATGCTGGTCATTACCACCTTCTATGCGGGCGAACTGGTGTGGCGCGAACGGGAAACGCACATCGAGCTGATGCTCGACGCCCTGCCCGTGCCAAACTGGCTGCCCCTGCTGTCGAAGCTGTTCGCCCTGATCGGCCTGCAAGCATTGCTGAGCCTGGTCATCATGCTGTGCGGCATGTCGATCCAGGTCTTCAAGGGCTATTACCGCCTCGACCCCGGCCTGTACCTGGAATCGCTGTTCCTGTCGCACCTGCCCTACTACGCATTGATCGCCGTGCTGGCCATCTTTTTGCAGGTAGTGATCAATCACAAGTACCTGGCGTATTTCGCCATGATTCTGTACCACATCGCCAGCATCAGCTTTGCCTCGCTGGGCCTGGGCGACCCGCTGCTGCTGTACGGCAGCACGCCGGACTTCATCTATTCAGCCATGAACGGCGCCGGCCACTATGTGTTGCGCGAGCGCTGGTACTTGCTGTACTGGAGCGGCGCGGCCGTCATGCTGACGCTGCTGTCGCTGCTGTTCTGGCCCCGTGGCGCGCAGGATAGCTGGCGCATCCGATTGCGCCTGGCGCGCCACGGCCTGACGCAAGGCGTGCTGGCCAGCTTTGCCATCGGCGCCCTGATCTTCGTCGGCGCCGGCGGCGTGCTGTTCTACGTCTTTCACGTGGCCAACGATTACAAGTCCGAATTTTCCCGCGATGCGGACCGAGCCAGTGTCGAGCGCCAGTACCGCAAGTTTGCCGCCACGCCGCAGCCGAAAATCACCGACGTGAAACTCGATGTAGCCATCTACCCGGCGCAGCGCACCCTGGCCGTCACGGGCCGCTATCTGCTGCAAAACAAGACTAGCCTGCCGATCAGCCACATTTTTGTGCAGCAAGACCCGACCGCCACCATGCGGCTGCGTTTCGATGCGCGCGTGCACCCCGGCATCGATGACGGCAAGCTGGGCTTTTACAGCTACCGCCTGGCCGCGCCGCTGGCGCCGGGCGCCAGCCTGGGCCTCGATTTCGACATTGCCTATGCGCCGCGCGGCATCTTCGGCCTGGGCCAGGACACGCCCGTCGTGGCCAACGGCACCTTCTTCACGAATGCCGTGCTGCCGCACATCGGCTACCAGGCGCAGCTGGAATTGACGGACCCGCGCGACCGCAAGAAACACGGCTTGCCGGCGCGCGAACGGGCCTTGCCGCGCGACGATGCGAAGGGATTGGCCGACAATTACGTCAGCATTGACGCCGACCGCATCAACTTCGACGCCACCGTCAGCACCGTCGACGGCCAGACGGCCATCGCGCCGGGCATGCTGGACAACGACTGGATCGCCAAGGGCCGCCATTACTTCCATTACACGATGGACCAGCCTATCCTGAATTTCTACGCGTTCCAGTCGGCGCGCTACGCCGTCAGGCACGAGCGCTGGCAGGACGTGGCCATCGACGTGTATTACCATCCTGGCCATGAATACAACCTCGATCGTTTCGTGCGTGGCAGCAAGGAAGCGCTCGATTACTACACGAAAAACTTCGGCCCCTACCAGCACAAGGTCCTGCGCATCGTGGAATTCCCCCGCTACGCCACGTTTGCGCAGTCGTTCCCGAACACGATTCCATACTCGGAAGGCCTGGGTTTCATCGCCAAGGTGGACGACAAGAATCCGAAGGACCTCGACTATCCGTTCTACGTCACGGCGCATGAAGTGGCGCACCAGTGGTGGGCGCATCAATTGGTGGGCGGCAACACGCGTGGCGCCACCGTGCTCAGCGAAACCCTGGCCGAATATTCGGCCCTGATGGTGATGAAAAAAACCACGGGACCGGCCAAGATGCGCCGCTTCCTGCGCTATGACCTGAATCAATACCTGATGGGACGCAGCGAAGAAAGCAAGAAGGAGCTGCCGCTGGCCGAGAATGAAAACCAGGCCTACATCCATTACCACAAGGGCAGCCTGGCCATGTATTTGCTGCAGGACATGATCGGCGAAGACAAGGTCAACGGCGTGCTGCGCGAGCTGCTGAAGACCTACGGCCAGAAGGGACCGCCGTATGCGAGCGTGACGGCGCTGGTCCAGGGCTTGCGCCAGGTCACGCCGCCCGAGCAGGCTTACCTGATCGACGACCTGTTCGAGAAAATCGTGCTGTTCGACAACCGCGCCCTGTCGGCCAAGGCCACCAAACGCGGCGATGGCAAGTACGCCGTCACCCTCAAGGTGCAGGCGAGCAAATTGATGGCCGGCGAACAGGGAGAGGAACACGATGCGCCCCTGCATGACTGGATCGAGATCGGCGTCGACGATGCGAATGGCCAACCGCTGCTGCGCGAACGCCTGCGCATGACGGCGCGCGAAGCGAGCTATACCGTCATCGTCGGCAGCCGGCCCGGCAAGGCGGGCATCGACCCCGACAACAAGTTGATCGACCGCAAGCCCGATGACAATATGGTCACCGTCGAGCTCGACGAACCGTGACGAAAAATGGCCACCCTGGACAGGTGGCCATTTTTTTCAGTGTCGCACGGGAATCAGGCCGCGGCGCAGCGCGTCACCAGGCTCAGGCTGATGCCCATCTCCGTCAGGTGCTGCATGTCGGCCAGGGTCAGGTCCAGCGGTGCATCGACCGTGTCGTCGCCGTTCAACTCCAGTTGCAGCTCGGCCACGATGCGCGGCATGGTGAAGCTGACGCCGCGCGAACGGCATTCGGCCAGGTAGCTGCGTATGCGCGAGGGCAACACTTGCGCTTTGGTGGCCTGCGCGATGACGACTTCGAAGCCGGAATCGAGATGCACGCGACCCGCCGTGCTCTTCGCCTCGCCCTTGCGCCATTGCCGCTCCGGATCGGTGGGCAAGACTTCGAGAATGGATTTGAGCGTGGGATCGTCCCCATGCACCGACAGCTTCACCATATTCATATTGCAAGACTTTCTAGTCAGGACGCCGCCAGGAAGGCGGCGCGATCATCAGACCGACAAGTCTACGCATGCAAGGCAAATATGTCCATACGGCAATATTTTATATCGAGCACTAATTTGTGCTGCATCAAACAGGCGGAACAAGCTTGTTCCGCCTGCAACACTCCATTACAGGGAGACGCCGCGTGCCTGCAAGGCGGCCCGCACGCCGGCACCGTAGGCGGCATCAGCCTGGTCGAAGTGGGCCAGCTGGCGCTGCAAGGTTTCCGGTCGCACCAGACTCAACGGTCCTGCCAGGTTGTCGAACAGGTTTTGCTGCGCCTGGGTGGACATCAACCGGAACAGATTGCCGGCCTGCGTGTAATCGTCTTCCACGCCGCGTCCATCATAACGGGCCGCGCCGCCGTCGAGCGCCAGCGCCGGTTCACCATGGCCCAGCCCTTGCGGCTGCGTGCCTGCCGCCGCCACGTTGGCGTAATTCTGCGCCGAACTGCCATTGTGGATCGCCATGCCGCCGTCGCGCTGCTGGTTATGGAAGGGGCAGCGGGCCGCATTCACGGGCAGATGCTGGTGGTTGGTGCCGACGCGGTACAGCTGGGCGTCGTGGTAGGCGAACAAGCGGCCTTGCAGCATTTTGTCCGGCGAGTATCCCATGCCCGGCACGGCATTGGCCGGCGAAAACGCCGCCTGCTCGACTTCCGCGTGGTAATTGTCCGGGTTGCGGTTCAGCTCGAAAATACCCACGGGCAGCAGCGGGAAGTCCGCGTGCGGCCACACTTTCGTCAGGTCGAACGGGTTCCAGCCCGTACGCTGCTCCCAAGCATCAAGTTGCTCCTGCGTCGCCACCTGCAGCTTGACTTCCCACTGCGGGAAATCGCCGCGTTCGATGGCGCCGAACAGGTCGCGCTGGGCGTAGTCGGGGTCGGCACCGGCCAGGCGGCCCGCTTCCGCCGCAGGTAAATTTTTGATGCCCTGGCGCGTCTTGAAGTGCCATTTCACGTACACGCGCTGGCCGTCCGCATTGATCAGGCTATACGTGTGGCTGCCGAAGCCATCCATGTGGCGGTAGCCGTCCGGCGTGCCCCGGTCCGAGAACAGCATGGTGACCTGGTGCAAGCTTTCCGGCGCATGGCTCCAGAAGTCGAACATCATCTCGGCCGATTTCAAGTTGCTTTGCGGATCGCGCTTTTGCGTGTGGACAAAGTCAGGAAACTTGATCGGGTCCTTGATGAAGAACATCGGCGTGTTGTTGCCGACCAGGTCCCAGTTGCCCTCTTCCGTATAAAAACGCACGGCGAAGCCGCGCGGGTCGCGTTCCGTATCTGCACTGCCGCGCTCGCCACCGACGGTGGAAAAGCGGGCGAAAGTGGCTGTCTGCTTGCCCACTTCACTGAACAGCCTGGCCTTCGTGTAGCGCGAAATGTCGTGCGTGACGGTAAAGGTGCCGTAGGCGCCCGAGCCTTTCGCGTGCACCACGCGCTCGGGGATGCGCTCGCGGTTGAAATGCTGGAGTTTTTCGATCAGGTGAAAGTCTTGCAGCAGCAGGGGGCCGCGGGGGCCGGCGCTGATGGAGTTCTGGTTGTCGGCGACGGGGATGCCCGAGGCGGTGCTGAATGGCGGCTGTTGACTCATGACTGCTTTTCCTTCGTTGTTGACTGATGGAAGCAGTGTAATGAAGTCAACAACAAAGGAAAAGATAATTGATTTTATCGAATCGATAGATATTTACAATGTACAGCCATGGGCGTCGCACACGCCACCGAGTTGCGCCTGCAACTTCGCCGGCTGGCCCAGATAATCGCCGATATCGATCACGGACAGCTTGCCGCTGCCATCGTCGAGCACGAATGTGGGAAAGCCCTGGCCGCCCACCTGCGCCAGCAAGGCGCGGCTGGCGTCGATGTGCCGCTGCGTGGCGGCACCCGCCTGCCGCGCATACTCGGCCTGGAAGGCGGCGCCATCCATGCCCAGTTCTTGCGCCAGCGCCAGCAGCACGGGCAGGTCGGCGATGCGCAAGCCGTCCACGTAATGGGCGCGCTGCACGCGCTGCAGCATGTCCAGGCCCTTGCCTGCCAGGACTTCCGCCGCCAGGATGGCCGTGATCGGCGGTTCGGAATCCATCATGGCCGTGGTGTCGTTCAGCAAGCCATTGACATAGGCGTCGCCGAAAGGCTGGCCCGACAGTTGCTCGATGCGCCGGTCATGCGGCAGCACATAGCCGCGCCATGCGGGCGTGATCTGGCGGCGATTGCTGCCCGTCATCATGCCGCCGCCGTGGAAGGCCACCGTCAGGCCGGGCACGGCGCGCGCCGCCTCGACCAGCGGCGCGGCGCCGTAGCACCAGCCGCACAGCGGGTCGAAAATGTAGTGCAGTGTGGGCATGGAGACCTCCTTGTTGCCGCTTACCATTTCATTTCACCTTTGGCGACTTTCGCGCTCGTTTCCAGCGCGCCATCGAGGCCCAGCTTCGGATAGCGCATTTTCATGGCCTCGATCAGTGCGGCCGAATTGGCGGCCTTGGCCGTTTCCGCTTCGAACGTCACCAGGTAGTCGCGCGTAAAACCGATGCTGTCGGGCGTCAGGGGCGAACCCACCTTGAAGTGACCGGGCACGACGGTGACGGGTTTCAGCGCGGCGATGCCATCGAGCGTCTTGAGCCAGTCCTGGCGCGATTGCACGCTTTGCGTATCGGCCGTCCAGACGTGCAGGTTGCCAAACAGCACCACGCCGCCGACGACGGCCTTGATCGACGGAATCCACACATAGGTGCGCGATGGCGTCGGGCCGGCGATATCGAGCGACTGGCCTTCCAGCGTGATGCGCTGGCCTTTCAATGCTTCGGGAATGACGATGCGGTGCGGCGCATTGTCTTTCAAAATCGGGCCCCAGTAGGCGACCTTGGCGTCAGCCTTGCGGCGGATCTCGGCCACGGTGTCCGGCGTGGCGACGATTTTTGCCTGTGGGAAAGCTGCCTTGATCACGTCGAGGCCAAAGTAGAAATCGGGATCGCTGTGGCTGATGTACACCGTCGTCAGTTTCTTGCCGCTGGCGCGGATCTTTTCCACCAGCTTTTGCGCTTCGGCGCGCGAAAACTGGGCATCGATCAGCACGGCGTCGTGCTTGCCCGCGACCAATACGGAAGCGACGGGGAAGATGGCCGCTTCGCCTGGGTTGAAGACTTCCAGGGTCAGGGGGGCGCTGGCGGCGGTCGAGGCGGCGCCGGCGGCAAACAGGGTGGAAACAAGAACGCTGCTGATGGATTTGGAGAACATGATGCGCCTTCACAAGATGATTGGGATACATGCATCTTACGTTGCTTCATTCGGTAGAAAAACCCAATAAAATGCAATAGTTTGTTGCATATTTCGATGCAATATACCGAAGGCGGCACGATACGGTGTATTTTTCCAGCAATGACGTGCGCAAAAGCCGCGCCACCTGCGCCTGCGCAGCAGCGTCACAAAACATGTCACAGCGTCATCAGGGTGTCACATTGGATTGCTATCTTGCTAGCTCTTTCAAACCTAGCCGGATGAACCACATGACACGCAGAAAAATTTCCGTCGCTGGCTGCAGCGTCGCCATCACCCTGATGCTGGCCGCTTGCGGCAGTGATGCAAAAAAAGAAGAGGTAGTGGCTGAGGCCCCGCCGAAAAACGTCATTTTCTTCCTCGGCGATGGCATGGGCCTGACCACCATGACGGCCGCGCGCATCTACTCGGTAGGCGAAGAGGGCGCACTGACCATGGACACCTTGCCAGAAACGGCCTTCGTCAAGACCTTCTCGAACGATGCGCAAGTCACCGACAGCGCGCCATCGATGGCCGCCTACATGACGGGCGTCAAGATGAACAATGAAGTCATTTCCATGTCGACCAACACGCTCGCCATCGATCCAGGCAAGGATGTCAACGGCAACAAGCTGGTCAACAAATGCGGCACCGGCAACGGCACGCCCGCCACCACCTTGCTGGAACTGGCCAAGGCCAAGGGCTACGCGGCCGGCGTCGTCAGCACGACGCGCGTGACGCACGCCACGCCGGCGGCTACCTACTCGCACATCTGCCACCGCGACCTGGAAAACGATATCGCCGCAGCGCTCGTGCCAGGCGGCACGGGCTACAACAGCGCCCTGGGCACCACCGGCCTGGAAGTGGTGCTCGGCGGCGGCGCGCAATTCTTTACGCCATTCAAGAACGGCGGCAAGCGTTCCGACGACCGCGACCTGGTGGCCGAGCTGAAAGCGAAGAGCTACACCATCGCCAACAACGCCACCGACTTCAAGGCTGTCGATCCGGCCAAGACGGAGCGCCTGTTCGGCGTGTTCACCTCCAGCCACATGAGCTACGACCTGGACCGCGATGCGGCCAAGGAACCTAGCCTGGCGGAAATGACCACCAAGGCCATGGATGTATTGGCCAAGAACAAGAAGGGCTATTTCCTGATGGTCGAAGGCGGCCGCATCGACCATGCGCTGCACGAAACGACGGCCAAGAAGGCCCTGCAAGACACGGTTGCTTTTGACAACGCCATCAAGGCGGCCATCGAAAAAGCCAAGCTCACCGATCCGACCCTGGCCAATACCCTGATCGTCGTCACGGCCGACCATGACCACACCCTGGTGCTGAACGGCTATGCCAAGCGCACGGGCAAGACGGCTGCCGGCAACCCTGGCGTGCTGGGCGTGGTGAAGAATTACGTCACCGGCGCGGTCGAAAAAGACCTGGACGGCGCACCGTATTCGATCATCGGCTTCGGCAATGGCGAAAAGCGCACGCAATCGAGCCGCGCCACCATGGCCAGCCTCGATGAAACCGTCACCAGCGCCAATGATTACCATCAGGAAGCGGTGATCCGCACCTCGGTCGGCAATGAAACCCACGGCGGCACCGACGTCTTCCTGGGCGCCATCGGCAAGGGTTCGGAAACCTTCCTGGGCACCATCGAGAACACCACAGTATTCGGCCTGGTCAAGACCGCCGGCGGTCTGTAATCCCCAAGAGACAAGAATTGGACAAGCACATGAAACTCGCATTGAAACCCGCCCTGAAACTCTCCTTGCTGACCACGCTCGTGGCCGCCAGCGTCGCCAGCGCCTATGCCGCCGACGCCAAGAACGTCATCTTCTTCCTCGGCGACGGCATGGGCCCTTCCGTCGTGACGGCGGCGCGCATCTTCAAGTACAAGGAAGAGGGCAGCCTGAACATGGACAAGCTGGAACGCACGGCGCGCATCAAGACGTTCTCGCACGATGCGCAAACGACGGACAGCGCCCCATCGATGGCCGCCTACATGACCGGCGTCAAGATGAACAATGAAGTCATCTCGATGGCGCAGGAAACCATCGCCAAGGAACCGGGCCGCGACGCCAACGGCAACCTGGGCGTGGACAACTGCCCGGTTGGCGGCAAGAGCGTGCCGACCATCCTGGAACTGGCGAAAGCCAAGGGCAAGGCCGTGGGCGCCATCACCACCACGGAATTGACGCATGCCACGCCGGCGACGACCTTCTCGCACATCTGCAACCGCAATGCGCAATACGCGATCGCCGCGCAAACGGCGCCGGGCGGCGTCGGCTACAACACGGCCCTGGGCGACGGCGTGGACGTGCTGATGGGTGGCGGACGCAACCACTTCACGCCATGGTCGGCCAGCAACAAGGGCGGCCGCGCCGACGGCCGCAACCTGTTGACGGAATTCGCGGCCAAGGGCTATACCGTGGCCGCGACGAAAGCGGAAATGCTTGCCGCGCCAGCCAACAAGAAGTTCATCGGCCTGTACAGCGCGAAGAGCCACCTCGACTATGAACTGGACCGCACCTCGTCCAAGCCATCGGCCGACGGCGCCAACCAGCCTAGCCTGTCGGAAATGACGCTGAAAGCCATCGACCTGCTGTCGAAAAACAATGCTGGCTACTTCCTGATGGTCGAAGGCGGCCGCATCGACCACGCTTTGCACGGCATCAATGCCAAGCGCGCGCTGGTCGACACCATCGCCTTCGACGACGCCATCAAGGCGGCCATCGACAAGGTCAGGGAAACCGATCCGAAGCTGGAAAATACCCTGATCGTCGTCACGGCCGACCACGACCACACCTTGGCGTTCAACGGCTACGGCAAGCGCGGCAACCCTATCCTCGACATCAACCGCAGCTACAAGGATAACGCGCCAAGCAAGGATGAAGACGGCAATACCTATACCACCCTGGTGTTCGGCAACGGCCCGAACCGCCCTGACCTGCGCACCAACGTCGACAGCGCCACGGCCCTGTCCGACAACTACCTGCAAGAAACAGGCGTGCGCCTGGCCAGCGAAACCCACGGCGGCGGCGACGTCAAGCTGCTGGCCACGGGCGCCGGCGCCAAGGCCTTCAAGGGCACGCTGGACAACACCAAGGTATTTGACTTGCTGAAGGCGGCATTCGGCTTCTGATCTGCATCAACACGGTAACCCCACCGGGGCGGATGGCAGTTTTGCCCTCCGCCCCTCTGCACGTAAAGGCAACACCATGAAATCGACCCTGATCGCCGTCCTCCTGGCCGCCGGCTTTGCCGCCAGCGCGCAAGCCGCTCCTGCAACCCCTTCCGCTCCCGCCGACCTGGACCTGGGCATCACTTATTACAGCCGCGTGCTGACGCCGGAAGGCGTGACGCGCGAAAGCCGCTACGAAGAAAAAATGCTGCGCCGCCCCGGCCACGTGTGGGTCGAGCGCGTGCTGGCGCCCTCGACCGACGCGCATGCCGGCCACAAGCATGGCGAAAATACCAAAGTCGCGCTGAAGGCCACGCAGCATGAGCACAAGCACTTCAATCCCGTGCTGATACCGCGTCACGTGATGCTGGAAAAGAACACCGTGCGCGTGGAATACATCGATGCACACGACAAGATCGTCGTCTCGATTCCCAAGGCCGAGTACGAAAACGTCAATTTCGACGGTTCCTGGGAAAACAGTTTTTATTTGCTGGACCCGAAACTGATCACCGCCATGCCACTGTCGAAACAGGCGTCGAACGTGACGGGCGCGCGCTGGCGCGAAGTGGAAAAGAATGGCGTGTTCCAGCGCATCCTGTGGGATGAGCAAAAACAGATTCCCCTGATCATCGAAAGCGGCGACCGCGCCAACACTTTTTATCGCCGGGTCGACGTCAAGCTGCAGCCGACCGTCAGCAAGGCGCAGCCGTGGGCGAATTTGCAGAATTACGCGCAGCGCGAGTATTCCGACTACCTGGACTAAGCTAGCCTCGGGACGTAAAAAAAGCCAGGGAGCGATCCCTGGCTTTTGTCTGCCTGTCTGGCTGGCGCCCGATTACTCCGCCGCTGCCGCTTTCTTCGCCGGCGCCTTCCTGGCGGCCGGCTTTTTCACGGCCGTGGCTTTCTTCGCTGGCGCCTTTTTGACGGCTGCCGCTTTCTTGACGGCCGTTTTCTTCGCCGGCGCCGCGCCTTCTTCGCCTTCGACCTCGGTCGCTGCCGCCTTGACCTTGGCGCCCGGCTTGGCCTTGCGCTCTTCAAACTCGAAGCTCACCTTGCCATCCTTGCCGCGCACGAGGAAAGCCTTGAACGGGCGACGGGTACGCTGCGACACAAAGCCCGGCAGCAGGTCCGTCTTGCCATCGTTGAGCAGTTTTGCCATTTGTTCCGGCAAGATTTCCTGCTGCAAGATGATGCGGCCGCTGCGGAAATCGCACGTCTTCGGCTTGGCCATGCTGTGTTCGCACACATAGGCCAGGCCCATTTCGTACACGCCGGCATTGCACTTGGGGCAAGGTCCCACGGGCGTCTGGCCCGTGAAATCGACGCCTTCGCCATCTTCGCTCTCGTCGTTCTGGCCGAAATCGAATTCCAGCTTGAAATTCTTGATCTCTTCATCGCGCACGATGCGCAGAATGGCGGCGAACGGACGGCCCATCTTCGAGCGGAAGCCTTGCAGCGGGCCGATGGTGCGGTCCTTCAGCAATTGTTCCACTTCGGCGATTTCGAACTGGCGTGAACCCGGTGTCTTGCTCATCGAAAATTCGCACTTGGTGCAAGCGAAACGACGGTAGTTTTCCTTCACCACGCCGCTGCAATTCGGGCAGGGCGTTTCCAGGGTGGCGTAATCACCGGGAATCGTGTCGTTGTCGTATTCCTTGGCGCGCTTGACGATGATTTGCGTCATCTGCGCGATTTCACGCATGAATTCTTCACGCGAAATCTTGCCTTTTTCCATCTGCGACAGCTTGTATTCCCACTCGCCCGTCAGCTCTGGCGCCGTCAATTCATTGACGCCCAGGCCTTTGAGCAACGTCATCAGCTGCGAGGCCTTGGCCGTCGGGATCAGTTCGCGGCCTTCGCGGATCAGATAGCGTTCCGTCAGCAAGCCCTCGATGGTGGCCGCGCGCGTCGCCGGGGTGCCAAGACCCTTGCCGGCCATCGCATCGCGCAACTCGTCGTCGTCGATCAGCTTGCCGGCGCCTTCCATGGCCGACAGCAAGGTCGCCTCGGTATATCGCGCTGGCGGCTTGGTGACCAGGCCGTTGGCGTTGACGCTTTCCGTCTGTACTTTCTCGCCCTTGGCGACCGGCACCAGGTTGCCGTTGCCATTGCTTTCCTTGTCGGCGTCCGTCGATGCTTCCTTGCCGTAGATGGCCAGCCAGCCCGGATTGGTCATGACCTTGCCTTCAGTCTTGAACTGATGGCCGGACACTTCCGTGTAGCGCGTGGTGACCTGGAATTCGGCAGGCGGGAAGAACACGGCCATGAAGCGGCGCGTGACCAGGTCGTACAATTTTTGTTCCGGCTCGGACAAATTCTTTGGCGCGATCGTCGTCGGGATGATCGCGAAGTGATCCGAGATCTTCGTGTTATCAAAAATACGCTTGTTCGGCTTGACCCAGCCCTTGTCGACGATCTGCTTGGCGAACTGGTGGTAGTTGCTGTTTTCCTTGACCGTTTCCAGCGCCTGCAGCACGGTCGGGATGTAGTCTTCCGGCAGGTGGCGCGAATCGGTACGCGGATACGTCAGCACTTTATGCTTTTCATACAGCGCCTGGGCCAGGCCCAGGGTATTCTTGGCCGAGAAGCCGAAACGCGAGTTCGCTTCGCGCTGCAAGCTGGTCAGGTCGAACAGGCCCGGCGCCATCGAGGTGGTCGGTTTCGATTCTTCCGTGACGATGCCCTGGCGGCCGCGGCAGGCGGTGGCGATCGAGTCGGCAGCCGTCTTGCTCCACAGGCGCTCGGCGCGCTTCTCGGGGTCGTTCTCGTCTTTCTTGAACTTCGTGTCGAGCCAGCGGCCTTCATAGATGCCGGCCGCGCAAACGAATTCGGCGCGCACTTCCCAGAAGTCGCGCGGCACGAATTTTTTGATCTTGTCTTCGCGTTCAACGACGATGGACAGGGTCGGCGTCTGCACGCGGCCCACGGTGGTCAGATAGAAGCCGCCCTCTTTCGAATTAAACGCCGTCATGGCACGCGTGCCATTGATGCCGATCAACCAATCGGCTTCCGAACGGCAGCGGGCCGCATCGGCCAGCGGCAGCATTTCTTCATCGCTGCGCAGGTGCGAGAAACCGTCGCGGATGGCGCCCGGCGTCATCGACTGCAGCCACAGGCGCTTGACCGGTTGCTTGGCTTTCGCGTTTTGCGCGATCAGGCGGAAAATCAGCTCGCCTTCGCGCCCCGCATCGCATGCGTTGATGAGGGTGGTGACGTCTTTACGTTTGATCAGCTTGTTTAATACTTTGAGGCGCGCTTCCGTCTTGGCGATCGGGTTCAGCGCGAAATACGGTGGAATCATCGGCAAGTGCGCGAAACTCCATTTGCCGCGCTTCACGTCGAATTCTTCCGGTACGGCGATCTCCAGCAAGTGGCCGACCGCCGACGACAGGACGTACTCGTCCGATTCAAAGTACTCATCGTGCTTGGTGAAGCCGCCAAGCGTCTTCGCGATATCGTTCGCGACAGAAGGCTTCTCGGCGATGATGAGGGTTTTTGTCATATTTTGTGGTCTCGAAAAATGCTCTAGGATAGTTTCAGCATGCGCATCATACAGTGCATTGCCAGGCACCGACGCTTTTGTCTGCGCAATGCCTTGTGACTTGTGGTCTTGTCAAGCGGCCAATGATAAGCGCCTATTGAAGAATTCGGCAAGTTATCTGCAAGCAAGAATGCGCCAGCGCAAACACAATGGGCTGGCGGGCGCGGTGCCGCCGCATATAAGTAAGGGAGATGGCGCGGCAGCGGCGCCAGGTACGACCGGGGGTGTTTATATACTAGTGCAGCAGGCGCGGCGGGAGATCTTCGTCGTCGACGAATAAATCGTCGAACATCAGCGCGTCCGGTTCCTTGCCCTGGCTCCACAGCAGCATCAGCACGATGACTTTCAGCTTGCCCAGCGACACGGGCGCCTCGTCGAGCGCCAGCGCCCGTTCGATGACGATTTCGCGCTGCAGCGGCGAGAGCACCTTGGCGCTTTCCAGGAACTGGATGAAACCGATGGCGGCCGTGCCCAGCACGTCGCTTTCCTGCTTGACATAGAAGCGCGTGCCCGTGGAGCTGGCCGTCAGGGTTTGCTCGGCGCCCGCCATGGCGTTCAAGTCCGTCAGCCAGACCAGCGCTTCGGAAATCTCCACGTCGTCGAAACCGACGGCCGACAGTTTGCGCGCCAGGACGGCCGGCTCGGGGCAGGCGTCGGGGCGATAGTAAGTCTCGTAGAGGTACACCAGGATATCGAACATGGCTCTACTCTATCAGCTAAGTTCGCTACGACACAAGAGTGCGCGCCGACAAAGCCTCCCTGTGCGGCAAGGCCGCCACACAAGTGACAAGCTGTCATTTGCAGCGTTGAAACAATCCTCCCGGCAAGCGTTCCACCAGGCCCGCCAGCTCCAGCGCCAGCAATTCCCCCATCAGCGTGCCCATGGCCAGGCCGCTGCGCGCGGCCAGGGTATCGGCGTCGACGGGATCGTGGCCCAGCGCGGCCTGCAGCGGCGTCTCGTCTGCCACCGCTGGCGGCACGAGGGGAACGCCGCCCAGCCACTGCAACTCTTGCAGTACGTCATCGGCCGACTCGACCAGCTTGGCGCCCTGCTTGATGAGCGCATGACAGCCCTTGGCCAAAGTCGCATGGATGGAGCCGGGCAAGGCATACACGTCGCGCCCCTGCTCGCCGGCCAGGCGCGCCGTGATCAGGGAGCCCGATTGCGCGGCTGCCTCGATCACCAGCACGCCGCGCGCCAGGCCGCTGATGAGCCGGTTGCGACGCGGAAAGTTCCCCGGCATGGCCGGCAAGCCCAGTGCGTACTCGCTGACGATGCAACCTTGTTCGGCAATTCTTTGTGCCAGATCAAGGTTGCGTCGCGGATATACCAAATCGGCGCCCGTGCCGATCACGGCGACGGTGGCGCCCGCGCCGCGCAAGCCGCCCTCGTGCGCGTGCGTGTCGATGCCCAGCGCCAGCCCGGAAATGATGGTCAAGCCCGCCGCGCTGAGGGCGTGCGCAAAAGCGGCCGCATTCTGCATGCCTTGCGCGCTGGCATTGCGGCTGCCGATGATGGCCACGCCGGGACGCGACAGCAGTTCCGTTCGCCCCCGTACATATAACAATAGCGGCGGATCGGCGATTTCCAGCAACAGCGGCGGATACGCGGCATCGGCCAGGGTCAGCACGGCATTACCGGGCCGCTGCAGCCACTGCAGGGTGAGCGCCAGCTGGCTGTTGGCCACCGGTTTGGGCGCTTGCACGATGGCGCGCGCCACGCTGGTCGGCACCACCTCGCGCAAGGCATCGAATGATGCGGCGAAAATGGCCGGCGGCAAGCCGAAGCGGGTCAGCAAGGCGCGCGCCGCCACCGGCCCCACGCCGGGCAGATGCTGCAGGCGCAGCCAACCCGCCAGTTCCGTGGCCGTGTCCGCCGTTGTGGCAAGTGCATGCATGACAACCTCGCTGTGTACTGTGCCCTCCCATGCTAGCGCCCTGGCAGGCACGCGATACCGACGCGCGCAACAATGCGCGCAATGGCGCCGCAAAACGGCCCCGCATCCACAGCGTCATGGGCGTCTGTGATAAAATTTCCCTTTGCAGCAAACGAATAGCGCACTGGCAAACGCATCTGCCGCGCCGTTGCGCCATACGCGCCCCACCGTAGCGCATTCAAATAAAATAGCCCTGCCATCGTCCGCATGGCCCAGGCATGAATAATCAGGCGCACCGGCGCCCACCTTAACCAGTCGAATCCGTATGTCCATATTAAATATCCTGCGTTACCCCGATCCTCGCCTGCACACGATCGCCAAGCCCGTCACCGAATTTGGCGAGCGCCTGCAAACCCTGATCGACGACATGGCCGAAACCATGTACGACGCCCCCGGCGTCGGCCTGGCCGCGTCGCAAGTGGACGCGCATATCCAGATGATGGTGATCGACATCACCGAAGAGAAAAACCAGCTGCAAGTATTCATCAACCCGGAGATCACCTGGGCCAGCGAAGAAAAGCAGGTCTACGACGAAGGTTGTTTGTCCGTGCCCGGCGTCTACGATGGCGTCGAGCGTCCGGCCCGCATCAAGGTGCGCGCCCTGGACCGCCACGGCAAGCAGTTCGAGCTGGAAGCCGATGGCTTGCTGGCCGTCTGCATCCAGCATGAGATGGATCATTTGCTGGGCAAGGTATTCGTCGAATACCTGTCGCCGCTCAAGCGCAACCGCATCAAGGCCAAGATGATCAAGGAAGTCCGTGGTCTCGAGCGCGAAGCGAGCCTGCGCGCTCAGAACCGCCGCTTCTAAGCCACTGCTGGTAGACTAAGCAGCAACAGTCGTCGTTACACCATGCCAGCCTGGCGCCTCCGGCGCGGGCCTGCGCACCTCACGTCAAGGAACCATATGAAAGTGATCTTCGCAGGCACGCCTGAATTCGCCGCCACGGCCCTGAAAGACTTGCACGAAGCGGGCTTCGACATTCCGCTGGTGCTGACCCAGCCCGACCGCCCGGCCGGACGCGGCATGCAACTGCACGCCTCGGCCGTCAAGCAATACGCGCAGGAACACGGCATCGAAGTGCTGCAGCCCTTGTCCCTGCGCATGGACAGCAAGGACCCGCAGCGCGCCGCCGAGGCAAAGGCGGCCCACGAGCGCCTGCTGGCCACCGATTACGACGTGATGGTAGTGGCGGCCTATGGCTTGATCTTGCCGCGCAGCACGCTCGATATCAAACCCTGCATCAATATCCACGGTTCATTGCTGCCGCGCTGGCGCGGTGCGGCGCCCATCCACCGCGCCATCGAGGCCGGCGACGATGAAACGGGCGTGACCATCATGCAAATGGAAGAAGGCCTCGATACAGGCCCCATGCTGGCCATCGAGCGCACGCCCATCGAAGCGGGCGACTCCACCGCCAGCCTGCACGACAAGCTGGCCATGCTGGGCGGCAAGATGATCGTCGAGACCTTGCGCAAGATGCAGCAGCAGCCGCTGGAAGCCGTGCCGCAGCCGGAAGCGGGCGTCACCTATGCGGCAAAGATCGCCAAGGACGAGGCGGCGCTCGATTTCAGCCAGCCCGCGCTGGAACTGGGCCTGAAAATCCGCGCCTTCAATCCGTTTCCCGGCGCCTGCGGCCAGGTCGATGGCGTGACCATCAAGATCTGGGCCGCCGAGGTACTCGAAGCGGACAGCAAGGAAGCGCCGGGCCAGGTGCTGGCGGCCGACGCCCAGCTCGGCATCGTCGTGGCCTGCGGCAATGGCTCGCTGCGCCTGACGGAACTGCAAAAGCCGGGCGGCAAGCGCCTGCCCGCGGCCGAATTCATCAAGGGCTTCCCGCTCGAAGGCAAACGCTTCGTTTAAGAACCTGGCGCCATAAAAAAAAGGGCTTGCCGCGGCAAGCCCTTTTTACGTCCAGCCACGGCCTTAGCGGCGCTGCACCTTCATCAACCGTCCACCCACGGACGACGACAGGCTGACCTCAAAGCGGCCACCGGCCGGCAAGGCGCTGACGTCGACGCTGGCATTTCCACCCGTCAAGCCGCTGGCGACCACCGTCTTGCGGCCATCGGCGGCCACGTGCAGCACGGCGGCGTACGGTTCCGCCTGGGCATCCCAGACCAGCGCCAGCTTGCCAGCGCTTTGCGCTGCCTCAAAGCTGCCATCGTTGGCGGCCTTGCTGTGGCGCGCCGAACGCTCCAGCCGGGGCAATGGCTTACCATTTGACAATACTTCCACGTCGCTGATATCGCCCGGGTTGGCGAAACTGACGCGGAAGTGGCGCATGGCGCTGCCGCCATGGTCGGCCACGGTGACCGCGTCGAAGGGCAAGTCGATAGTCGTTCCCGATGCCGTCAAAACCCGCAGCGTGTACGCCTGGCCGCTGCCGCTGGCCGCTGCGCCCACACGCGTGGACGAGGCAATGGCGGGACGCAGCCCCACGCCGGCCGGCGTGATGCGGCCGGAAATGGTCAGGTAGCCATTTTCGGCCACGGACATGCTGGCGGCCAGCACATTGCTGCCCGTTATTTGCGTGCTGCGTTTTTCCAGGAATTGCTGCACCCGCGCATAACTGTAGTCGGAGAACCAGGCGCCGCTGCAATAGCTCATCACGTCCTTCATCGGCGTGCCGCCATTGACTGCCTTGCTCAGCTGGCCGATGTTGCCCGCATAGTCGCTGTTGTACAGCGGTTGCGGGCCCAATTCACCATTTGCATACGGGTAATCGGCAGCGGCACCAGCCGGGCTACCGCAGGGAACGTGCTGCAGCGAGTGATTGTGGCCCAGTTCATGTACGAGCGTGGTCAGCCATTCAGGCCAGCCATTGCCGAAGGGATCGAACGCCGCGCTGGTATCGAACCTGGCGTCCAGGCCGATGGCCGAGGTGCTGTCGCTGCCGCTGCTGCGGCCGTTGATATAGGCCAGGCCCGCGGCGCGGGTGACAGACATTTTCGGTACGAAACCATAATAATAGGCGCCGCTGTCTTCCTGCACCCGCTTGCTTTCCAGCTCTCCCAGGGCGTTGCTCCACCAGCTGTCGGCCGTGCTGCTGCCAGGCATGCTCAGCGCAGTGCGCGTGGTGATGCTGATGTTTTCCGTCGCATACGGATAGACGCGCAGCAGCGCCGCGCGGATATCCTTGACGTCAGGCAATTGTGCCACGCCATCATCGGTACTCAAGGGCACGAGTACCAGGCGGATGCGCGCCGCGCTGGAAACGGCAGGCGCCGCTTCCTGGCTCACTTGCACGCCGTCATTGCCCACGGCCGTCACGCGCACGCGCACGCCGGGCAAGATCCAGCCTGCAGGCAGGACGGCACTGAAATTGCCGTTGAAACTGTAATCGCTTTTCGCCGTCGGCAAGACCTGGGGACCGCTCATGCTGATGCTGCCCAGGTTGCTGCCATTGGCGGCGGTCGCAATCAAGGTCACGGCGGGGCTGGCCTGGCCCGCTTGCAAGGCCAGCACGGACACGCGCACGGCGGCCTGCTTGCCGCGCGTCAGGTGCAAGGCCGTATTGCTGGCGTTCAGGTTCAGTACCTGCGCGAAATCAATGCTGCCCAGGGTAAAGGCCGACACCGTACCCGCATTGACGGCGATGCGCGCAGCGGCTGACAGCATCACATCGCCCGTTGCCGAGCCTGGTGCAGACAATACCAGCTGGCTGGCACTGGCGCTGACGATCACGGCTGGCGTTTTGCCCACCGACGCCGAACTGACCTGGTCAAGATTGCTGCCCTGCAGCGTCACCGACAAGGTCCCGCTGTTGACGGCGGACGTGATCGACGTCACGACCACGCTCGCCAAGACCTTGTACGCATCGCTGCTGATGGCATCGTTGTATGGACCGCGCACCGTCAGTGCCCCCGTTGCCGCACCCAGGGGCACCACCACGGTCACGCTGCCGGACGTCTGGCTTTGCGGCGTCGTCGCCGCACCATTGCCAAACTGCACCGCCGTCACGGCGCCCATGCCGCCGCCCGTGATCGTCACGCTGGAACCGACGCCGCCCGTCGCTGGTGCGATGCTGCCCACGCTCAATGGCAGGTACACATTGACGTTATAGCTGGTGGCCGCCGTGCCGCTGGCGCTGACCAGGCTCAAGGCGCCCGATACGGGCACGCCCGGCATGGCCAGAGTCGCGCTGGTGTCGCTGGCGGCGCTGGTGGCAAGCGTCACGCCGCCCACCTGGAAGGCCGTCACGCGGCTCAAATTCGTGCCCGTGACCACCAGGCTGCCACCGACGGCGACATTCGCCGCCGAGACGGCCGTCACGGCAGGAATCACGACGGGATTGCCCGAGGTGGTCGTCACCACCGTGTCGCCACCACCACCGCCGCCGCAGGCGGACAGACCCAACATGACAAACAATGCAACTAGCAAATGGTTTTTCATGGCTGGCAACCATGCTGATGCAGCGCGATGCAGGGGAGGACACGAGAGAAATGTGACATATTGGTGACTTTTGGTGAGAATTTACTTTCGAGGAACCAATATTATCGGTTAATTCGATTCCTAAAGACAACTATTGCTGCTTTTGATTCATTAAAAACAGGCTGATATGGCACAAATAATGTAAAAATTTTTCCACAGCCTGGTCGACATCCATTTCTGCCAATTTTGGTGGAAGAATTAACGTTTTGAGCAAGATTTTCAGGAATGGCATTTTCAGAAACAGGTGCGGCGCAAGGCGATGTGTTGCAAGAAAGCTTGCCGTGGGGCGAACGGCCGCTTTTGCTTAAAACCAAAGCAGCCTGATGCCGTATAATTTTAGACCCGGTGAAATCAGGCGATTGCCACCTTCTGCCTGCCCTACCCGGCCGGCACTCTCCGTCAGCGGATCCTGCTGACCCGCAACCGCCCCGTACCTGTCTTGTCGCCGCGCCGCCGCCCGTTTGCCTATTGAAAGCATGAAATGAACGATACCGTGATCCCCGCCATGTCCCCGACCGAAGCCACCTTGCGCGCCATTCTGGCGCAGCGGATCATGATCCTCGACGGCGCCATGGGCACGATCATCCAGCAATACAAGCTCGACGAAGAAGCGTACCGTGGCGGCCCCGCCGGCCGCTTCATCGATTTCGCCGCGCCGGCCGACAGTGGCGCGCGCGAACTGTTCGTTAAAGGCAACAATGAGCTGCTCACGCTCACCCAGCCGCACATCATTCAGGAAATCCACGAGCGCTACCTGGCGGCCGGCGCCGACCTGATCGAAACGAATACCTTCGGCGCCACGACGATCGCGCAAGACGATTACCACATGGCCCACCTGGCCTATGAAATGAACGTGCAGGCGGCAAAACTGGCGCGCGCCGCCTGCGACAAGTATTCCACCCCGGACAAACCGCGCTTCGTCGCCGGCGCCCTGGGCCCCACGCCGAAGACGGCATCGATCTCGCCCGACGTGAACGACCCGGCCGCGCGCAACGTCAGTTTCGACCAGCTGGTGGCCGCTTACCTGCAGCAGACGCAGGGCCTGGTGGAAGGGGGCGCCGATGTGCTGCTGGTGGAAACCATTTTCGATACCTTGAACTGCAAGGCGGCCCTGTTCGCCATCGACCTGTTCTACGAGCAAAATCCGACCGTCGTGCGCCTGCCGCTGATGATTTCCGGCACCGTCACGGACGCCTCGGGACGCATTTTGTCGGGCCAGACCGTGCCCGCCTTCTGGAATTCCGTGCGCCACGCGAAACCGCTGACCATCGGCCTGAACTGCGCGCTGGGCGCCGCCCTGATGCGCCCGTACGCGGAAGAACTGGCCAGGATCGCCGACACCTTTGTCTGCATCTACCCGAACGCGGGCTTGCCCAACCCCATGAGCGACACGGGCTTTGACGAGTTGCCAGCCGACACGTCCGCCCTGCTGCGCGAATTTGCCGACGCGGGCTTTTTGAACATGGCGGGCGGCTGCTGCGGCACCACGCCCGAGCACATCGCCGCCATCGGCGAGTTGCTGTCAAAAAATACGCCGCGCACCGTGCCGGCCCCGTCGCACGACTTGCGCCTGGCCGGCCTGGAGCCGTTCGTCGTCAACGACGAGTCGCTGTTCGTCAACGTGGGCGAGCGCACCAACGTCACGGGCTCGAAAGCGTTCGCGCGCATGATTCTCAACGAGCAATACGACGAGGCGCTGTCCGTGGCGCGCCAGCAAGTGGAAAACGGCGCGCAAGTGATCGACATCAACATGGATGAAGCGATGCTCGACTCGCTGGCCGCCATGACGCGCTTTTTGAACCTGATCGCCTCGGAACCCGATATTTCGCGCGTGCCCATCATGGTCGACTCGTCGAAATGGTCGGTCATCGAGGCGGGCCTGAAATGCGTGCAGGGCAAGGCCATCGTCAATTCCATTTCCATGAAGGAAGGCGAGGCGGAATTCCTGCGCCAGGCGAAACTGTGCCGCCGCTATGGCGCCGCCGTGATCGTCATGGCCTTCGATGAAAAGGGGCAAGCCGACACCTTCGAGCGCAAGATCGAGATTTGCGCCCGCGCATACCATTTATTGATCGATGCGCTGGACTTCCCGCCGGAAGACATCATTTTCGACCCGAACATCTTTGCCGTGGCCACCGGCATCGAAGAGCACAACAACTACGCCGTCGACTTCATCAATGCCACGCGCTGGATCAAGGAAAACCTGCCGTACGCAAAGATCTCGGGCGGCGTGTCGAACGTGTCGTTCAGTTTCCGTGGCAACGATCCAGCCCGCGAAGCCATCCATACCGTCTTCCTGTACCACGCCATCAAGGCCGGCATGACCATGGGCATCGTCAACGCGGGCATGGTGGGCGTGTACGACAACCTCGACCCGGAATTGCGCGAGCGCGTGGAAGACGTGGTGCTGAATCGCCGCGAAGACTCGACCGAGCGCATGATCGAGATCGCCGGCACCCTGAAGGCGGGCGGCAAGGCCGAGGCGCAAACCCTGGCCTGGCGCGAAGGCACCGTACAGGCACGCCTGTCGCATGCGCTGGTGCATGGCATCACGCAATTCATCGTGGAAGACACGGAAGAAGCGCGCCAGGAGCTGCTGCACAATGGCGGGCGTCCCATCCACGTGATCGAGGGCCCGCTGATGGCCGGCATGGACGTGGTGGGCGACCTGTTTGGCCAAGGTAAAATGTTCCTGCCGCAAGTGGTGAAATCGGCGCGCGTGATGAAGCAGGCCGTGGCCCATCTGATTCCATTCATCGAGGAAGAAAAGCTGCTGGAAGAAAAGCGCACGGGCATCGTCGCCAAGCCGAAGGGCAAGATCATCATGGCGACCGTCAAGGGCGACGTGCATGACATCGGCAAGAATATCGTCACGGTAGTCTTGCAATGCAATAACTTCGAAGTGGTGAACATGGGCGTGATGGTGCCGTGCTCGGAAATCCTCGCCCGCGCCAAGGTGGAAAACGCGGACATCATCGGCTTGTCCGGCCTGATCACGCCGTCGCTGGAAGAAATGGCGTATGTCGCCAAGGAAATGCAGCGCGACGAGCATTTCCGCATGCTGAAGATTCCCCTGCTGATCGGCGGCGCCACCACCAGCCGCGCCCACACGGCCGTGAAAATCGCGCACAACTACGAAGGCCCCGTGATCTACGTGCCGGACGCCTCGCGTTCCGTGTCCGTGGCGCAATCGTTACTGACGCCGGAACAGCGCGACAAGTATGTGCAAGACATCGAACTCGACTACGCGCGCATCCGCGAACAGCACGCCAACAAGAAGGCGCTGCCCATCCTGCCGCTGGCGCAGGCGCGCGCCAACAAGATGATCGTGGCCTTCGACGGCGCCTGCACGCCCGTGAAACCGAAGTTCATCGGCCGCCGCGTGTTTAAAAATGTCGACCTGGCCACCCTGGCCAATTACATCGACTGGGGCCCGTTCTTCCAGACCTGGGACCTGGCCGGCCCCTTCCCCGCCATTTTGACGGATGAAGTGGTGGGCGACGCGGCCACCAAGGTCTATGCGGAAGGCCAGGCCCTGCTGAAAAAACTCATCGACGGGCGCTGGCTGACGGCCAACGGCGTCGTGTCCCTGCTGCCGGCGAACAGCGTCAATGACGACGATATCGAGGTGTACACGGACGATACGCGCAGTAGCGTGGCGTTCACGTATTACGGCATGCGCCAGCAAGGCGTCAAACCCGTGGTCGACGGCGTGCAACGGCCGAACCAGTGCCTGGCCGACTTCATTGCACCGAAGGCATCGGGCGTGAACGATTACATCGGCATGTTCGCCGTCACGTCCGGCCTGGGCATCGAAAAGTACGAAAAGCGCTTCGAGGATGCACACGACGATTACTCGTCCATCATGTTGAAGTCCTTGGCGGACCGCCTGGCCGAGGCATTTGCCGAATACCTGCACGAGCGCGTGCGCAAGGATTTGTGGGGCTATGTGCCGGACGAGAAGCTGAGCAATGACGACATGATCGGCGAAAAATATGTCGGCATCCGCCCCGCGCCCGGCTACCCGGCCTGCCCCGAGCACACGGTCAAGAAAGAAATGTTCGAGGTCATGCAGGCCGAGGACATCGGCATGCAGCTGACGGAATCGTATGCCATGTTCCCCGGCGCGGCCGTCTCCGGCTTCTATTTTGCCCACCCGGAGTCGAAATACTTCGTCGTCGGCAAGATCGGCATGGACCAGGTGGAAGACATGGCCAAGCGCCGCGGCGCCAGCATCGAGGACGTGGAACGCTGGCTGGCGCCGAATCTGTCGTAATGCCATAATATAAGCACAAGGCGCGCGGAACTTATCGCGCGCCGCAGCGCACTAACGCAGTATGCCGGTCGGCATGCTGCATGCCCGCTCCGGCCCGTTCCCTGACTGGCTAAGGAGGATATATGGCAAGCAATTTCAAACTGAAACGCTGGCAAGATCAACTGATCCTGTTGCTGGGCCTGTGGCTGCTCGTTTCGCCCTGGGCTTTTTCCTATTCCGAAGGCTCACCGCAGATGATCAACGCCTTTGCCTCGGGCCTGGTGATCGCCGTGCTGGCCGCCTTCGACCTGTACAAGACCTATTTCTGGGCCGTCGTCGTCAACCTGCTGGTGGGCGTCTGGGTCGCCGTCTCGCCATGGGTCCTGCGGCTGGCCGACCAGCGCGTCGTCATGTGGAACGAGCTGATCGTCGGCATCGCCGTCGTCGTGCTGGCCCTGTGGGAACTGCGCACCGACCCCGAGCTGCACAAGCACTGGCCCGGCGCGGCAGCGTAGCGGCGTAAAAAAGCCCTGTCACGGCGATGCCGTGCAGGGCTTTTGAAGAACGCGCCAACAATGTTGTCGGATTACGCGTGGCCTGACGGCCGCGCTAATCCGACCTACAGCGCATACCTGACAACGTTATCGCTCCATTCGTAGGCAGCCATTTCCAGCTCCACCAGGTCGTCCGGCGACATGGCCAGGTCGCGCAGGGTCGGTACGATCTCGCCTTCCATGTCTTCGATGCGCTCGATGCATTCGGCCAGGCGCAGCAGGTCGCCGTAGAAGCCTTCGCGCGACAGCAGCGCTTCAGCCACTTCGTCGATCACTTCGATCTGGCTGAGGATTTCCGACATCGGCACGCCGAACAGGGTATCCATCAGGGACATGATGCCGACCGTAAAGGCGATATCGGCCGAATGGGCGTGGTTCGGCCGCAGTTTATGCGCGAGCAATTCGAGTAAACGGCCGCGCGTGGTGGCCAGCATGAGCAGCGGCGTCATGCTATGGCCGCGCTTGCTTGGCTCCGCGTACAGCATGATTTGCAGCCAGCGCTGCAGCTGGCGACGGCCCAGCACGGTCACGGCCTGGCTCAGCGAATCGATGCGCTGGCGCGCGCCCACGGCCGGTGTATTGACCAGGCGCAGCAAGTTCAGGGCCAGCGACACGTCGCGCTTGATGGCGCGCTCGATATCCATGTTGTCGGCGTCGGACGTCACCAGTGTCATCAGTTCCATGACGGCCAGTTGCGACGGCGACAGCTTCTTGCCCGTCATGATGGCGGGCTTGGCGAAATAATAACCCTGGAAATAATCGAAGCCCAGGTCCAGGCCCGACTTGAATTCTTCGCGCGTCTCGACCTTTTCCGCCACCAGTTTCTTGCTTTCCTGCTTGAAACGGGGCGCCAGCGCCGCCAGCACTTTCGGGTCGACCGTGCTCATGTCCATCTTGACGTATTGCACCAGCGGCAACAGTTCCTGCACTTGCGACGTGTCGGCCACCACGTTTTCCAGCGCGAAAGTGAAGCCATGGCCCACCAGTTCACTGATACGCGCGCGCACTTCCGGCGTGACAGGCATCGATTCGACGATTTCCAGCACGACTTTTTCACGCGGCAGGAAAACGAAGATGTCGCTCATGATCACGTCGGCATCGACGTTGACGAAACCGAGCGCGTCGCCGATCACCTTTTCCATCCCCAGCTGGGATGCGTGAGCGATCACGGAAGCCGTGGCGGACAGGTCGCTGGTGATGTTGGCGGGACCGACCGGAGCGTTGCGGAATAGCAACTCATAGCCAAACAGGGCTTGATTGCGGTCAAGGATAGGTTGTCGACCCAGATAGAACTCGCGCACGCGCAAGGGTTTCGGGGTGATGTCATTGCTGGAAATATCGATCATTAAGTCTTCATCAATCAGGTCGAGTGACACCGGCCGCGCGGTGCCCGCATCAAGGTTCACTATTGACAATACTTTAGCTGAATTTCGCCCGCGCTGTGGGTATTTTGGCAGCAATCCGGCGTATTGTCGTCAACAAATTAGGCCGCTGGCGTGTCTTGCACCATCCCGTCGACAAATAATTTCAATTCACCGGGCGCAAACGCCGTCCACTGCTCATTCGTCGTCAGCGGCTGGGTAACGATCACGGCCACGCGGTCCTGGGGCGTCGTCACCTGGGAAAAGTCCACGCTCAGGTCTTCATCGGAGAGTTTAGCAGTTGGAAACGGATGTTGTCGCACCAGATAGTGCAAGCTGGTCGAGCAATGGGCAAACAGCGCCTCGCCGCTCGACAGCATCATGTTGAAGGTGCCGTGGGCGGCGATGCTGGGCAACAATTCCGCCAGCGCGGCATGCAGTTGCGGCAAGGCCGGCGGAGCATCGCCAAAGCGCGCATGCAATTCCTGCAGCAGATAGCAGAAAGCCAGTTCGCTGTCCGTGCAGCCGACGGGGCGGTAACTGCCCGTCAGCACGGGATGAAATTGTTTCAAATCGCCATTGTGGGCGAATACCCAGTAACGGCCCCACAGTTCGCGCACGAACGGGTGGCAATTTTCCAGCGCCACCTGGCCTTGCGTAGCCTTGCGGATATGCGCGATGACATTGCGCGACTTGATCGGGTAGCGTTTGATCAGTTCGGCCACGGGCGAGGCGATGGCCGCCTGGTGGTCGACGAAATGGCGCACGCCGGCGCCCTCGAAAAAGGCGATGCCCCAGCCGTCATGGTGGGTATCGGTATGGCCGCCGCGCATGGCGAAGCCGGTAAAACTAAAGACAATGTCCGTGGGGACATTGCAATTCATTCCGAGAAGTTGGCACATGGTCTGTTTGCAGCTGGATAACACGGCCACCATACCATGCCGCCCGGCGGATTGGTATGGTGACGATAGCCACCACCCTAGTGCAACAGGACTGGCTGGCTCATGAGGGAATCGTAGCTGCCCAAAAATTCATCGATCTCTTCCATGCTGGGTTCGCTGGCGATCAATTCCGTCACGTCGCGGCGGAAGTTTTGCGCAAGGATGCCGGCGATAAACGTCTCGCGTTTGCCGCCCTTGTCGACGATTTCATAGCCGCCAAAGCGCAGGGCTTCCAGGTCGCCGTCGGCGCCGAATTCCACGACGCTGTATTGTTCGCTGTTATAGATCAGGTTCATTTTGCATCCTTCGCTCAAGCAGGAGAGCCTCCTGCGGTTTCAGAACAGAGGTGGGGCTGATACGGCGCCATTTCAAGCGCCATGCCACCCGGCGGGCTACAGAGTTGTAACGAGATGCAAAGGCAAGTGCGGCAGTTCCATCGGGAAGTCGTCAGGAAAGCACGATGTCGGCTTGCAGCGCCAGCAGGACGTCGTAGGGACTGGCAGTGAGCCAGGCGCGCAATTGTTCGATGTGCGTGGCATCGGCCAGGCTGATGAACAAGCGCGCGGGAGGATGGCGCAGCAGACGATTCAATGTTACACGCAATACGAGATTGCCGCTGCAGCACAGGCAACCGGGCGCGATGCGCAACAGTTGCAATGGAAATGATGGAGAAGGGGAGACTTGCCCGGCCAGGTCGGCCAGGATGGCGTTGCCGTCAGCCAATCCCTCAAGGATCACGGCGGCCGGTTCGCCAGGCGCCAAGGCTTGCGCGATGGCAGCCTCGCGCCCGGCGGCGCGTCCACCGCTGACCAGGGTCAGCGGCGTCGGACGCCGCACGGCTGCCGTCACAGGCTTTTCTTGGCCAGCTTGCCCGGTTCGACGCCCAGCTGTTTCAGCTTGCGGTACAAATGGGTACGCTCCAGACCTGTTTTTTCCGCCACGCGGGTCATGCTGCCGCCTTCGCGGCCCAGGTGGTGTTCGAAATACATGCGCTCGAACGCGTCGCGCGCCTCGCGTAGCGGCAAGTCGAACGACAGGTTGTAGCCATGGCCTTCCGCCACCGCCGGTACGGCGATGCCCGGGCGCACCATCAGCTGTTGCGGTGCGCTGCCGCCAAAGCTGGGCACGGGGTGGCTGCTTTCCTCGGCCACCACGGGTGCCACGGGACGCGGCGCCACGCTCGGTGCGCGCACGGTTTCCTGTGCCCGCGTCAAGCCTTGCTGGACTGCTTTCAGCAGTTTTTGCAAGGCAATCGGTTTTTCCAGGAAGTTCATGGCCCCGATGCGCGTCGCCTCGACCGCCGTATCGATGGTGGCGTGGCCCGACATCATGATCACCGGCATGGTCAGCAAGCCGTCGCGCTGCCATTCCTTGAGCAAGGTCACGCCGTCCGTGTCGGGCATCCAGATATCCAGCAATACCAGATCCGGCGCACCGGCGGCACGCGCTTCACGCGCCTGCTGCGCATTTTCGGCCAGCTGGATAGCATGTCCTTCGTCGCCCAGAATTTCCGAGAGCAACTCACGGATACCCATTTCATCATCCACTACGAGTATGTTTGCCATTCGTGTCTTGCCTTCCTCATTTCGCCGGCCGTCGTGCACAAGATGTACACGACGGACAGCTATGATTTTATTAGTGTTTTAAATACTAAACCAGACCCTCACGCCAGGAAATCCTGGGCAGGAGTGTCGGGAGCTAACTTTAACAGCAAAATGACCACCGAAGCGCCATTGCCGTCGACCCGGTTCTCGATATCGATGCGTCCGCCGTGTTCATCGATAATTTTCTTTACCATCGCCAGGCCCAATCCCGTGCCGCGCGCCTTCGAGGTCACATAGGGTTCGAAGGCGCGCGCCAGGATTTTTGGCGCGAAACCAGGGCCATTGTCGGTGATGGCCAGCCGCACGGCGATATTCACGCCGCCGTCCGCACTGCGATAATGAATTGCTTCCGTCCTTACGTCAATCCGCGGATGCGGCGAGTCCGGCGGCAGGTCGGCCATGGCGTCCTGCGCGTTCTGCAGCAAGTTATGTATCACCTGGCGCAACTGGGTCGGATCGCCCATCACCATCGGCAGATTCGGCGCCAGTTGCGGGTGGATGATGTCGCCATCATCGCCGCGCAGGTACAGGTTCAGGATTTCTTCGATCAGTTCGTTCAGGCGCAGCGGCGTGAGCACGGCTGGCGGCGTGCGCGCATAGTCGCGGAAGTCGTCGACCATGCGCTTCATCGCATCGACCTGCTTGACGATGGTGGTGGTGGCGCGGTTGAGCAAGTCCGCATCGGGCTGCTCCAGCTTGCCCTCAAGCTTCATCTGCAGGCGCTCGGCCGACAGCTGGATGGGCGTGAGCGGATTCTTGATTTCATGCGCCAGGCGGCGCGCCACCTCGCCCCAGGCGATCGAGCGCTGCGCGGAAATCACGTCGGAAATATCATCGAAGACGACGATGTAGCCGCTGCCCGACTCCAGCGGCAAGCGCGAACCGCGCGCCAGCAGCGTGATGTCATGCTCGTCGGCACTGCTGCCCAGGCGGCGCGGAATCTCGATCTGGCGCTGCCAGTGCAGGCGCTGCTGGTTGCGGCCCGACGCCGATTGCGCGCTTTGCGCCGTGAAGGCGCTGATGATGGCGCTTCCAAACTCTTCCATTCCAGCAATATGCGCCAGCGACTGCCCCACGATGCTCATACCCGAATGCTGCAAGATGCGCTCGACCGATTCATTGCACGTCACCAGCTTGAAATCGCCGTCGAGCACCATCACGCCGGCCGACATGTTCGCCAGCACCGACTCCAGGTGGGCCTTGGCGTTTTGCAGCGCGGCGCGGTTGCTTTCCACGGCCGTGCGCGCGTCGAGCAACTGGCGCGTCATGATATTGAACGACTGCGTCAGGGTACCCAGTTCATCCTTGGTGGCGACGATGGGGCGCGGCGACAGGTCGCCCTCGGCCACGGCGCGTGTGCCTTCCGCCAGCAGCAGCAGGGGCTGGGCCAGGTTGCCCGCAATCAGGAAAGCGCTGCCGATGGCGCCAAAGATGGCCAGCAGCAAGGTCAAGGTGAGGATTTCCATGTACATCTTGCGCAAGCCCACGCGCGCGACGAAACGTTCCTTGTATTCGCTGTAGGCGGCCCGCAGCACCTCGCCGTTCGTCGCCAGCTTGGGCGGCGCCGATTGCAGCAATTGCAGGTAGCGGGGCGAGACGGAGGGTCCGGGCACGGGCACCAGCACGCGCAAACGCAGGCTGGTCGCCGTTTCCAGCGACGCCGGCGTGCCCGCACGGAAACCACCACCGCCCGACTCCGCGCCATCATCGTGTAACTCTTGCCCCCCTTCGGCGTAAGCATAGCCGGCCGGAGAGGCGGCCTGCACCAGCATGGCCGGCGTGGGCAAGTCAGCCGCGCTGTGTGGTCCGGCGCTGGCCAGCAGCACGCCGTCGCCGCTGACAACCATGACATTTTGCATGCCTTCTTCGCGCAGCAGGCTGGTCAGCACGGCCGGACCCGCCGCCGGATCGGTGCCCAGTTCCGCGACCACCTTGTGCCCCCGGTGGTCCAGCTCGACCAGGGCCGCATCGAGGCCGGCGCGGCCCAACTCAATCCCCGATTCCAGCGCCGCTTCGATCTTGACGTTGAACCAGGATTCGATGGAGTGGGAGACGAATTGTACAGAGACAAGAAAAATCACCAGGCCCGGCAGGATGCCGACGGCGGCGAACAGCATCACCAAACGTGTCATCAGCTTGGAGCCGAACTTGCCGCTCTTGTAGCGCGCGTACAGGCGGCCCAGGGAAATGCCCACCAGCGCCAGCAGGGCCACGGCCACGGCGGCGTTCAGGCCCAGCAGCCAGGTGTAATAGCGGTCGAAAAAACCGGAATTGTCGGAAGCCGACGCCAGCAGGAACAGCAGGATACTGACAATGCCGCCGCCCACCACCAGCAGATAGCGTAATGCTTGACTCACTACTCCGCCGTATACAAGAAGGTTTTTTTATTCGAAGCCAGGCGCCAGTCGCTGTTATTGAAGGCATTCACCTGTATCGGCTTGGGCAGGTAGTCGCGGTCCATGCCCATGCGCAAGGTGACGTTATACGTCTGCCCGACTTTCAGCGCGCCGCGCGGCGCCACCAGCCAGCGGCTGGGACGGCGGATCAGGAACAGCGCATCGTCGAGCGTGGGGAAGCTTTGCTGCAAGCCGCCGCCCGACACATGATACTGGCGCGTGAGCACGTTGTACGACAGCCGGCTGGTCTGGCGCGCCACGATGGCTTTTTCATCGAACCAGTACCAACGGGGCCGGGTCAGTTCGATTTCTGTCGTGAAAAACAGGGGCACGCCATGCTGCACGGCATCATCGAGGTCGTGATTGAGATCAAAGGAGTAGGTGGCGGCCAACTTGTAGCCCTCTTCGCTCGATTCGATGTAGGCGCGGGTGATCTCGACCATGTCGGCGGCTTGCGCGCGCGGCATGGTACATGCCAGCATCAGCAGCAGGGCCAGGAGTCGGAAGAGTCGTGTTGTCACAAGTGTGCCGGTGGTGTCCGTAGGAAAAGGTTCGACGACTCGCTCAAGCCGCATTTTTTTGGAATAGCGCATAGAACAAACCGTCATGGTCCTGCTCCGCGCTACCAGTCGGCAACAGCTGGCCAGGCGCTGTCAATCGGGTCGCATTATTACGCATCGCAAATGCCGCCGCCTGTGCCTCGGACTCTTGCGGCCACAGTGAACATGTCACGAACAGCAATTTACCATCGGGGCGCAGCATCTGCCACAGGTTGTCCAGAATTTTGGAGGAAAGTGTTGCAAGTTGGAACGCGTCGCCCTTGCGGCGCAACCAGCGAATGTCGGGATGGCGACGCACGATGCCCGAGGCCGTGCACGGCACGTCGGCCAGGATGCGGTCGTACTGCTGGCCGTCCCACCATGCGCTCGATTGCGCATCCTGCGCCTTCAAGGTAGCGTCCAGGCCCAGGCGCTCGAGGTTTTCCGCGATGCGCGGCAAGCGTTTGGCGTCCGCATCGATGGCCGTCACGTGCACGTCGGCCAGTTCCAGGATGTGGCACGTCTTGCCGCCCGGCGCCGCGCAGGCGTCCAGCACGCGCATGCCATCCTGCAAGTCCAGCAGCGGCGCGGCCAGTTGCGCGCCAGCATCCTGCACGGAGACGACGCCCTGCTCGAAGCCGGGAATCAGCGCCACGCCGATGGGCTTGTCCAGGCGTACGGCAAACGGTCCCACCTGGCGCGCGGCGATACCCGCTTCCTGCAACACGGCCAGATACGCTTCGACCGTACTCTTGCGGCGATTCACGCGCAGGGTCAATGGCGGCACGGCATTGCCGGCGGTCAAAATGGCTTGCCAGTCACGCGGATAAGCCAGGCGCAGCGAATCGATCCACCATTGCGGATAATTCCATTGCGCCAAAGGTTGCTGCAGGGCCGCTTCCAGCAAGGACTTGCGCTCGCGCAAGAAACGTCGCAACACGGCATTCACCATGCCCTTGGCATGCGCCAGGTCAGGGTGCGAGGTGGCCACCGTGACAGCCTGGTCGACCACCGTGAATTCTTCGTACGGCTGCTCGTCCGGCTCGGCCGACATCAGCGACAGCGCGCAGCACAACAGGGCGGCCAGCATCGGCGGCTCGGGCGCCTTCGACGTCATCAGGCCGACCAGCGTTTCGCTGCGGCCCAGTTGGCGCATGGTACGGTAGGAAATATCCTGGATGGCGCCGCGCGCCTGCGGGCTGGCGTTCGATTGCGCAAACACCTTGGCCAGCGCCTGCGGCAGGGCCGTTCCCGTGCGTACTTGCGCCACGGCATTGGCAGCGCCCAGCAGGCAAAACGCCAGCGAGTCGGCGCGCAAATCGGGTTGGAAGCCTGGCTGCAAGACCGGTTTCAGGTCGGGATGGTAGCTGGGACGCAATTTCGGTGCGGCAGGCGCCTGGCCTGGCGCCGGCTTGGTTTTCAATTTCAGCGTGGGGCGCTTGTTCATAGTTATCCGGTGTGGCTGCGCGCGGTGGGCTGCATGGTGGCAAAGTCGCGGCCGCGCGTTATCAATAAAGGGTCGATTGTAGCGTTTGTGGCGCTCTCTGGCCCAAGCGATTGCAGCGATACATGTAAATTGCGGCAAAAAACTGCATATATACAAGCAGAATGCGCCATGCTGATGTTTTCGCGCACCAACATGGGCATGTTGTCCTGATAATATCGTGAAATGCGCCGGCACGGGGACCTTGCCGGCAAGCGTATTGTTCCCGCCGGCAAACCAGTATAATTGACGCAGTCTGGGCGGCTTGGGTACTTGCCGTCCGTTTTGCTTTTTGATTCATTCTATTCATTCTTAACGCGGTTCCACCGCCATCCTGCTCATGCTCGCCCAACAGAAACAAGAAATCATCGCCCTGTTCCAGGCCGCCCTCGCTCCCGTCCTGGCCGGCACTACGCTGACGCCATCCGTGGTGCTCGAGCGACCACGCGACGCATCGCATGGCGACGTCGCCTGCAACATCGCCATGCAACTGGCCAAGCAGCTGAAACAGAATCCGCGCGAACTGGCGCAAACCATCGTCAGCGCCGTGCTGGCCAATCCGGCCGGCAAGGGCCTGGTCGAGGCAGTGGAAATCGCCGGCCCCGGCTTCATCAACGTGCGCGTGTCAAACGCCGCCAAGCAAGCCGTGGTGAAAAGCATCTTGAGCGAGGCCGACGGCTATGGCCGCAGCACGGCCGGCGCCGGCAAGCAGGTCATCCTCGAATTCGTCTCGGCCAACCCGACCGGCCCCCTGCACGTGGGCCACGGCCGCCAGGCGGCGCTGGGCGACGCCCTGTCCTCGCTGTTCGATGCGCAAGGCTACCAGGTGACGCGCGAGTTCTACTATAACGACGCGGGCGTGCAGATCCAGACCCTGGCCAATTCCGTGCAGGCGCGCGCGCGCGGCTTCAAGCCGGGCGACGCCGAATGGCCGGAGCCGGCCTACAACGGCGACTACATCGCCGATATCGCCAACGATTTCAAGGCCGGCAAGACCGTGTCGGCCAGCGATGGCTTGCCCGCCACGGCGAATGGCAACATCGACGACATCGATTCGATCCGCCCGTTCGCCGTCACCTACCTGCGCAACGAGCAGGATATCGACTTGCAGGCCTTCGGCGTCAAATTCGACAATTACTACCTGGAGTCCTCGCTGTATGCGGACGGCAAGGTCAACAGCGCGGTGGAAACCTTGATCAAGGCGGGCCACACCTACGAGCAGGATGGCGCGCTGTGGCTGCGCACCACCGACTTCGGCGACGACAAGGACCGCGTCATGCGCAAGACGGACGGCACCTACACGTATTTCGTGCCGGACGTGGCGTATCACCTGGTGAAATGGCAGCGCGGCTTCGTGCAGGCCATCAATATCCAGGGCAGCGACCACCACGGCACCATCGCGCGCGTGCGCGCCGGCCTGCAGGCGGTCGACATGGGCATCCCGCAAGGCTACCCCGACTACGTGCTGCACAAGATGGTCACCGTCATGAAGGACGGCGAGGAAGTCAAGATTTCGAAGCGCGCCGGCTCCTACGTGACCGTGCGCGACCTGATCGAATGGTCGGGCGGCGGCGACATCGCCAAAGGCCGCGACGCCGTGCGCTTCTTCCTGATCTCGCGCAAGGCCGACACGGAATTCGTCTTCGACGTCGACGTGGCGCTGAAAACCACCGATGAAAACCCCGTCTATTACGTGCAGTACGCGCATGCGCGCATCTGCCGCATCCTGGAAAACTGGGGCGGCGATGAAAGCACGGTCGCCGGCGTGGATTTATCTCCACTGACGGCGCCGACCGAAGCGACCCTGCTGGCGACCCTGGCCGCCTACCCGGAAACGCTGGCGCGCGCGCAAGCGGAACTGGGACCGCATCAAGTCGCGTTCTACCTGCGCGACCTGGCTGCCAACCTGCACAGCTTCTACTTCGCCGAAAAAGTGCTGGTCGAGGACGACGCCGTCAAGATGGCGCGCCTGGCCCTCGTCATCGCCGCGCGCCAGGTGCTGCGCAACGGCCTGGCACTGATCGGCGTATCCGCGCCAAACAAAATGTAATCGCGAAGGTCTAACCGTCAATGAATCATGCTTCCCGCTTCTCTTCGACCCGGCGCCAGCAGGGCAACACGCTGGTCGGCATCATCATCGGCCTGGTCATCGGCCTGGGCATCGCCGTGGTGGTCGCCCTGGTGATCACCAAGGGCGCCTCGCCCTTCACCGACAAGTCGGGCAAGGCCGGCAAGTCGGCCGAACCGACGGCCGGCCAGATCGCCGACCCGAACAAGCCGATGTACGGCAACAAGGAAGCGGCCAAGGAAGCGGCGCGCGACTTCTCCAAGGAGCCGCGCGAGATCGCCGCGCCGACGCAGCCAGCCGCACCGGCGCCTGCGCCCACCACCGCGCAGCAGCCGAAGGCGCCGCCGCCGGACGCGCTGCAGGAACTGATCGGTACACTGAAGGACAAGCCGACGCCGAAAACGCCGGCGGCGCCAGCGCCAGCACCGCAAGCCAAGGCCGACGTGAAAGCCGAAGCCAAGGCCGATGCCGCCAGCGACAAATGGATTTATTATCTGCAGGCCGGCGCCTTCCATGACATGTCGGACGCCGAAAGCACGCGCGGCAAACTGGCGCTGCTGGGCTTCGAAGCGGCCATCAGCGACCGCAGCACCGATGCCGGCGTGCTGCACCGCGTGCGCATCGGGCCGTTCAACCAGCTCGAAGCGATGAACCGCGCGCGCACCAAGCTGTCTGAAAACGGCATCGATGTCGCCGTCGTCCGCAACCAAAAATAAGGAACCAGCATGCGTTTTCTGAAGAAAATCCTGTTCGCCGCCGCCCTGTGCACTGTTGCCCTGGGCGCGTCGGCCTCGCCGGCCGAGCCGAAGAATGGCGTCGAGTACGAAACCCTGCCCGCGCCGCAGGCGACGGAAGCGGGCAAGAAAATCGAAGTGACGGAATTTTTTGCGTATTACTGTCCCCATTGCAACGTGCTCGAACCGCAACTGGCGGCCTGGGTCAAGAAACAGGGCGACAACATCGTCTTCAAGCGCGTGCACGTGTCGCGCGATGACAGCGTGACGCCGCAGCAGCGTTTGTTCTTCACCCTGCAAGCCATGGGCCTGCTCGACAAGCTGCACACCAGCGTCTTCCATGCCATGCACGTGGAGCGCAACCGCCTGGCCACCGACGACGCCGTCTTCGACTTCGTCGCCAAGCAGGGCGTGGACCGCCAGAAGTTCATCGACACTTACCGTTCGATGGGTGTCTCGGCCCGCGTGCGCCGCGCGGACGCCATGATGCAGGGCTATAACGTGACGTTCTGGCCCATGATCGCCATCGACGGCCGCTACATCACCTCGCCTTCACAGGCCGATCAAGGCAGCAAGTCGGCCAAGAACGAAGAGCAGCTGAACGCCCAGGCGCTCAGCGTGATGGACGTGCTGCTTGCGAAAGCCAAAGCGGAAAAGAAATAAGCATGGCCACCTCCCTGGCGCGCCCGGGCATCGCCTGATGCACAGCGTTTTCATCACGGGCGCGTCGAGCGGACTGGGCGCAGCGCTGGCGCTGCAGTACGCGCGCCAGGGCGCCCAACTGGGCTTGCTGGCGCGCCGCGGCGACACCCTGCGGCAACTGATCGCTTCCCTGCCCCACCCTGAGCGCCACCGCGCCTACGCCGTCGATGTGTGCGACCATGCCGCCCTGAAAAGCGCGGCCGGCGACTTCATCGCCCATGCCGGGCATATCGACGTCGTCATCGCCAGCGCGGGCGTGTCCTACGGTACCTTGAGCGAACACGCGGAAGACCTCGATGCCTTCGCGCGCCTGATCGCGATCAACGTCACGGCCACCGTCGCCACCTTCGTCCCCTTCATCGCCGCCATGAAAAGCCAGGGCAGCGGACGCCTGGTGGGCATCGGCAGCGTGGCCGGCATCCGCGGCCTGCCCGGCGCCGAAGCCTACAGCGCCTCGAAGGCGGCCGTCATCAGCTACTGCGAATCGCTGCGCCTGGAACTCAAACCGGCCGGCATCAAGGTCGTCACCATCACGCCCGGCTACATCGACACGCCGATGACGCGCCACAACGCCTATCGCATGCCCTTCCTGATGCCGGCCGAAAAATTCGCCGCGCGCGCCGCGCGCGCCATCGCCGACGGCGACAGCTACCGCGTGATCCCGTGGCAGATGGGCGTCGTCGCCAAGCTGCTGCGCGCACTACCGAATGCCGTCTACGACCGGGCCTTCGCGCATGCGCCGCACAAGGCGCGCAACTGAACCAATCACCATGACGAAGCACTCAGACCTGAACAGCGCGGCCATCGCCGCCCATTGCGCCACAGGCGCCTCCCACGTGGCCATCGAAGTGGTCGACGAAACGGGATCGACCAACGCCGACCTGCTGGCGCGCTGCGCCACCCTGGCCGGCCCCACCCTGCGCATCGCCGGCCAGCAGACGGCCGGACGGGGGCGCGCCGGGCGGCCGTGGGTATCGCAGGCGGACGCCAGCCTGATGTTCTCGCTGGCCTGGCGCTTCAAGGGGCCGCTGCATCAGCTGGTTGGCCTGCCGCTGGCCGTCGGCGTGGCGCTGGCCGAAAGCATGACGGCGCTGGGCGTGCCGGTACAACTGAAATGGCCGAATGACCTGCTCAAGGATGGCCACAAACTGGCGGGCATCCTCGTCGAGACGCAGCAGACAGCGGACGGCGGCGTGTGGGCCGTGATCGGCTGCGGCATCAATCTGCTGATGCCCGATGCGCTGGAACGGCGGATCGGCCGCAGCGTCTCGGCCGTGCCGTGGCTGGCGCAGATGGAGCGCAATACCCTGGTGGCGGCGCTCCTGAGCCGCCTGGCCGGCGTGCTGGCCGAATTCGACGACACGGGCTTCGCGCCGTTTGCCGAACGCTGGAACCTGCTGCACGCCTGGCAGGGCCAGCACGTGAAAATCCTCGACAACGGCCAACTGCTGCAGCAAGGCGTGGCGGCCGGCGTGGACCACCTGGGCCGCCTGCTGCTGCGCACCGATGGCGGCCTGCAGGAAATCATGTCAGGCGACGTGTCCTTGCGCCTGAGCGGGGAGTAAGCGCATGCTACTGCTGATCGACGCCGGCAATACGCGCATCAAATGGGCGCTCGTGGCCGCCGATGGCGCCGTTGGCGGATGGCTGGCCAGCGGCGCCGTCACGCATGCGCAGCTCGACACCCTGGCGGCGCAATGGGAGAAACTCGCCATCAGCGAAGCGCTGCTGTCGAACGTGGCGGGCAGCGTCATCGGCATCCGCCTGCGCGCCATGCTGCCGGTAGCACCCTGTGACTTTGTCTCGCTGCCGCAGTTGGCCGGACTGACGAATGGCTACCGCACGCCGTCGCAACTGGGCTGCGACCGTTTTGCCGCCGCCATCGGCGCGCACGCACTGGCGCCTGGCCAGGCCGTCATCGTCGCCAATTGCGGCACCGCCACCACCATCGACGCCATCACGGCCGATGGCATTTTCCTCGGCGGGATGATCTTGCCGGGACTGGGATTGATGGCCAGCTCGCTGGCGCGCAACACGGCGCAGCTGCCGCAAATCGCCGGCGACGCCATGCTGCCGGCCGGCTTTGCCGACAACACGGACGACGCGATTTTGAGTGGATGCCTGGCGGCCCAGGCGGGCGCCATCGAACGGGCCGTGCGCATGCACGGCGCCAGCGCCTGTTTATTGTCAGGCGGCGCCGCGCCGCGTATCGCACCGGCCCTGGCACTGCCGGTACCGCTGCATCTGGTGGACAATATCGTCATGCTCGGCCTGCAGGCATCCGCACGCGCCGACGCGGCAGGAACACAAGGAAACCACGTATGCTGAAATTCGTCTTCTGGCTGCTGGCCGGCGTCAACCTGCTGGTCCTGGCCATCGGCCAGGGCTATCTGGGCAGTTTTCGCACGGAGACACGCGAACCGGCGCGCCTGAAAAACCAGCTGCAGGCGACCAAACTTACCTTGCTGACGCAGGAGCAGGCCACGGCACCGGCCGCGCCGCCCGCCGCCGAAGAGGGCACGACACTGGCGGCGGCACCGGCCACGCCACCCTCGTATGCCTGCACGGAAGTGGGCAATTTCCTGCTGGCTGACGGGCGCCGCTTCGAGGCGCAAGTGGCCGCGCTGGACCTGGGCGACCGCCAGTCGCGCCGCAACGTGGCCGGCCAGGACATTTCCAGCTACATGGTGTACATCCCGCCGCAGGGCAGCAAGGAAGGCGCCGACCGCAAGGCCGGCGAGTTGAAGCAGCTGGGCGTGACGAATTACTTCATCATCAGCGAAAGCAGCCCGCAGCGCTGGGGTATTTCCCTGGGTGTCTTCAAGTCGGAAACCAGCGCGCAAAGCCAGCTGGCATCGCTCAACAAACAGGGCGTGCACAGCGCCCGCGTCGCGCCGCGCTACAGCGCCAGCAAGCAGTTCGCCTACCAGTTCCGCGACCTCGACGCCGCCACGCGCACGCGGCTCGAAAAGATCAAGGCGCAGTTCCCGGAGCAGGAACTGCGCTCCTGTAAATGACACCTGACAATCGCGTCGGATTACGGCGCTTTACGCCTAATCCGACCTACGTTTATCTTTCGATGACGATAGGCTTGATGCCCGTCGATTCCGGCAAATTCGCCGCCGCCCGCGCCGCCTCGGCACGGCTGGAGAACGGTCCGCCGTACAGCCAGGTAGGTCGGATTAGCGCTTGCGCGTAATCCGACAACGCCAGCGACGCCAACCATGGCGTCGGATTACGCGCTTGCGCGCTAATCCGACCTACGCTCTACCTTTAAATCACGATGGGCTTGATGCCCGTCGACTCAGGCAAATTCGCCGCCGCCCGCGCCGCTTCGGCACGGCTGGAGAACGGTCCGCCGTACAGCCAGGTAGGTCGGATTAGCGCTTGCGCGCTAATCCGACCTACGCTCTACCTTTGAATCACGATGGGCTTGATGCCCGTCGACTCAGGCAAATTCGCCGCCGCACGCGCCGCTTCGGCGCGGCTGGAGAACGGTCCGCCATACAGGCGGAACAGGTTACCGGCTTGCACCACCCCAAGCGTACCCAGGGCTGCCGCGTATGGCGCCAGGCGCGACCGCCCCGTTTCCGCATTGTCGGCGCGCGAGTAGGCACCCAGCTGCAAATAAAAGCCGCTGGCCAGCACCGTCGGAGCCGGCATGGCGACCGTCGCATCGACGGGCAGCATTTGCGTCGACACTTCCGGCTGCACCACGGCGCCCGTCTCGGGCGGCGTATCGATGGAAATGGCCACCACGGAAGGCGTCAACGGTGCCGGCTTGGGCGCCGCGCGGGCAGCCAGGATGGCATCGATATCGGCCGGCAGCAGCCGTTCGACGACCACCTGGTGGCTGCCCTTGCCCAGGAAGCCCAGTTTCAGCGCCGCCGTGTACGACACGTCGATCACGCGCGTGGCATGGAAGGGGCCACGATCATTGACGCGCACGATCACCTGTTCGCCGCTGTCGATGCTCGTCACGCGCGCATACGACGGAATCGGCAAGGTGGGATGGGCCGCCGTCATCTTGTACATATCGTAGATTTCACCCGACGAAGTGCGCTGGCCATGGAACTTCTTGCCATACCAGGTGCCCGTGCCCTTTTGCGTAAATGGTTCGTTGTCGGTGATCGGCGTGTACGTCTTGCCGAACACGACGTAAGGACGGTTCGAGCGCGTCGAATACGGCTCGTTGCGCACTTCCGCGTCGGGCACGTCGCGCAAGTTGGCCGGCGGATTGTCGCCCGGGCCGTCATCCTTGTAGTAGCCGCCGCGCCCGGAGCCGGCCGCCGGCAGCGCCGGCAAGGTGGGGTCCTGGCGCACGGGCACCTTGACCTTGCCGCCTGACGGCAGCGGCACGTTGTTCGATGCGGGCTTGTGCGGCGCGGTGCCGCAGGCGGCCAGGGTCAGCAGGACCGTCAGGCTCAGCCCGCGCATGGCGAAGGTATCGAAAGGCGCCCGCATCAGGTTTGCACCAGCTTGCGGTGGCGCTGAATGCTCATCAGGATACCGGTGGCCACGCCCAGGGTCAGCAGCGCGGTGCCGCCATAGCTGAGGAAAGGCAGGGGAACGCCGACCACCGGCACGATGCCGCTGACCATGCCCATGTTGACAAACGCATACGTAAAGAAAATCATTGTTATCGCTCCTGCCAGCAGGCGAGTGAAAAAACTGGGGGCGTTGGCGGCGATCATCATGCCCCGTCCCACCAGCAGCAAATACATCAGCATCAGGATCAAGTTACCGACCAGTCCGAATTCCTCGGAATATACGGCAAAAATAAAATCGGTCGTGCGCTCCGGGACGAATTCCAGGTGGGCCTGGGTGCCGTGCGTCCAGCCCTTGCCCGTCATGCCGCCCGAACCGATGGCGATGATGGACTGGATGATATGGAAGCCCTTGCCCAGCGGATCCTTGGTCGGGTCGATCAGCATCATCACGCGGTCGCGCTGGTAATCATGCAGATGCGACCAGGCGATCGGCAGGCAGGAAACAAAGGTGATCAGCAAGCCGGCCAGCACCTTCCACGACAGGCCCGCCAGGAAGATGACGGTGAAGCCGGCCGCCACCACCAGCAGCGCCGTACCCAGGTCGGGCTGGCGTGCGATCAGGTAGACGGGCGCCAGCAACAGCACGGCCGCCATCAGGAACGATTTCCAGCGCAGGGCGCCCGCATTGTGCTGGAAGAACCAGGCCAGCATCAGCGGCGTGGCGATCTTCAGGAACTCGGAGGGCTGGATGTCGATCACGCCGATATGCAGCCAGCGCCGCGCGCCCAGCTTGATGGTGCCGAACAGCGCCACGGCCACCAGCAAGATCACCGATACCGTATACGCCGGCACGGCGATGCGCATCATCATCTGCGGCGTGATGTTGGCCGCCACCCACATGACGAAAAAGCACAGCAGGATGTTGCGCAGGTGGTCCTCGATCTTGCCGGGGATGCCGATGCTGGCCGAATACAGGGTCAGCAGACTGGTGCTGAGCAGCATCAGGATGATGATCATCAGCGGCGGATCGAACACCGCAAGATAGGGTTTGGCGCGCCGCCACAGCGAGCGCCTCTCGTTAATGGGCATGTGCTTCCTTTATTGCCTGGCAGGCGGCGCCGGGGCGGCCTGCTCGTCGGTGATTTCTTCCAGGGTGCGCACTTCGTCGACATCTTCCTTGGGCACCTTGGTGGTGTCCTTTTCCTTGTCGCTCGGGCGCTTGCCCAGCAGGTAGTAGTCGAGCGCCTTGCGCGCGATCGGCGCAGCCACGCCGGCGCCGAAGCCCGCGTTTTCCACCACGATGGCAATGGCGATGCGCGGCTTGTCGGCCGGCGCGAAGGCCGTAAACAAGGCATTGTCGCGCAAGCGTTCGGCCAGCAGCTTGGCATTGTACTTCTCGTTTTTCTTGATGCCCACCACCTGTGCCGTCCCCGTCTTGCCGCCCACCGTGTATTGCACGCCGGCGAAAATGCGCGCTGCCGTGCCGCCCTGCTCGCTGGTCACGCCCACCATGGCGCGCTTGATGACGTCGATGTTTTCCTGCTTGAGCGCGATGCGGTAGCTTTCCTTCGGTACCGTCAGGGTGCGCGCGCGCGTGGCCGCGTCTTCGATGATCTTCACCAGATGCGGCTTCATCACCACGCCGTTATTGGCCAGGTTGGCCGTCGCGTGGGCGATCTGCAGCGGCGTATAGGAATTGTAGCCGGAGCCGTTACTCACCGAAATCGTGTCGCCCCCCACCCATTTTTTCTGCTGCGGCGTCTTGAAGCGGTTGCGCTTCCATTCCATCGACGGCAGCACGCCCGTCTTTTCATTATTCAGGTCGATGCCCGTCAACTGGCCGAAACCGAACGGTTTCATGAAGTCGTGGATGGCATCGATGCCCATGTCGCGGCCCAGCTGATAGTAATAGGTGTTGCACGAGACGACGATGGACTTGTGCATGTCCACCGTGCCATGGCCGCCCACCTTGTCGTCGCGGAAGGTGTGGCCGCCGAGGATGAAGAAGCCGGGATCGGAAATCGCCTGGCTCGGCGTGCGCTTGCCCAGTTCCAGCGCGGCCAGCGCCATGAAGGGCTTGAAGGTCGAGCCGGGCGCGTAGGTGCCGGACAAGGGACGGTTGACCATCGGCCGGTCCAGCGAGGTATTGAGTTCATTCCAGCTTTGCTGGTCGATGCCGTCGACGAACAGGTTCGGGTCGTAGCCGGGCTTGGAGACGTAGGCCAGGATGTCGCCCGTGGCCGGGTCGATCGCCACGGCCGCGCCGCGCCATTCGCCGAACGCTTCCTCGACCACTTTTTGCAGCTCGATATCGATCGACAGGATCAGGTTGTTGCCGGGGGTGGCCGCCGTGCGCGACAGGGTGCGCATGGCGCGCCCGCCGGCCGACACTTCCACTTCTTCGTAGCCGGTGGTGCCATGCAGCTGCTTCTCGTAGCTTTTTTCCAGGCCTTCCTTGCCGATATGGTCGGTGCCGTTGTAGTTGGCCGCGTCGTCGCCCTCATCGAGCGCCTTGGCTTCATTGCGGTTGATCCGGCCGATGAAGCCCACCACATGCGAGGCGATTTCGCCCATCGGATACTGACGGAACAAGCGCGCCTGCACCTCCACGCCGGGGAAACGGAAACGCTGCGCCGTGAAACGCGCCACTTCCTCGTCCGTCAGGCGCGTGCGCAGCGGCACGCTGACGAAGTTCTTCGATTCTTCCAGCAGCTTCTTGAAGCGGCGGCGGTCCTTGATATCGATCTGCACCAGGGTCGACAACTCGTCGATCACCGAATCGAGGCTGGCGCTCAGTTTCGACGGCGTGATTTCCAGCGTATAGGCCGAGTAATTGCGCGCCAGGACCACGCCGTTGCGGTCGAGGATCAGGCCGCGCGTGGGCACGATGGGCACCACGGCGATGCGGTTGTCTTCGGCCTTGGTTGCGTAGTCCTCGTGCTTGATCACCTGCAGCCAGATGAAGCGCGCCAGCAGCAGCGAAAAGCAGACGAAGACGAGCGCGCCCAGGATGGTCAGGCGCATGCGGAAAAAATGCAGCTCGCGCTCGGTATTTTTCAGTTCAGTCATGGCAGGCGCCCGTCAAATCGGCCGGTTATGGTCGCGGTCCACGGCACGGCGCTGTGGCGCCAGCAAGACCCACGTGACGAAGGGCCACAGGGCCACGGCGACGAAGCTCTCGATGAAATTGAGCCAGCCGGGGAAACGGCCCGAGACGATCAGGCGCGTCAGCAATTGCAGCGCCTGCGTCAGCAGCAGCAGCGGCAGCACATGCAGCGCCTGCGTCAGGATGGGGAACCACAGCACGCGGCGGTGCATCATGATGGCGAAATATGACAGCAAGGTGTAGGCCAGCGCATTCTCGCCGAGCAGGGTCGAGTCGTGCACGTCCATCATCAGGCCCATGAAGAACGCCACGCCGATGCCGACCTTGCGCGGCTGGTGGATGCCCCAGAAGACCAGCACCAGGGCGACGAAATCGGGCACGCCGACGAACTGCCCCCATGGCAGCAGGTTCAGCAGAAAAGCGCACAGCAGGGAGAAGCCGATGAACAGGGGGCTGACCGGCAGCAGGATGTAATGCGGGCGGTTCATCGTGTCGCCTCCTTCGGTGGCACGGCGGCAGGTACCACAGCCGGTTTCGGCACGGCGGCAGGCGTGGCTGGCGGTTTTGCCGCCGGTGCGGCGGTGGCGGCGGGCGGGGTCGCGGCGGCCGCCGGGTCCTTGATGGGCGCCATCTTGCCGGCGATCTTGCGGCCCGTCTTGACGTCTTCGGCTGGCGGACGCGGTGGAATCTCGGGCGACGTCATCAGGATGAGCAGTTGGGTGTTGCGTTCGATGCCGGCCAGCGGCTGGCACACGACGCGGCCGAACGGGCCATGCGCATTGCGCTCGACCAGGGTCACGCGCGCCACGGCCAGGCCGGCCGGGTACAGGCCATCGAGGCCCGAGGTAATAACGATGTCGCCGATCTGGATGTCGGCGGTAGGGGCCGTAAAGCGCAGCTCCATGGTGCCGGACTTGCCGCGGCCGATGGCCACGCTGCGCACGCCATTGCGCAGCAGCTGCACGGGAATGGCCTGTTCTTCATCGGTCAGCAAGGTCACTTCCGAGGTGAACGGGAACACGCGCGTGACTTGCCCCACCACGCCGAGGTTATCGATCACGGGACGGCCCAGTTCGACGCCATTCTGGATGCCCCGATCCAGCACGATCTTGCGCGTGGCCGAATCGCGCGTGTCATACAGGACTTCAGCCATCAGGGTCTTCACGGGAACGCGCTCGCGCGCTTCCATCAATTTGCGCAAATGGTTGTTTTCAACGATGTTGAGCTGCGCCTGCTGCATGATCTGCGCCGAGGCGATTTGTTCGTGCTTCAGGTCGCGCACCTGTTTTTCCAGCGAGGACAGCGAAGAAAAGTAGTTGCCGACGCCCAGCGCCACATCGCGCGGCACCAGGGCCGCCATCTGCACCGGATACAGCACGGTACCGACTGCCTGGCGCACGGCCGTCAAGGCGTGCATGCGCGAATCGACCAGCAACAGGGCGATAGAAATGCCGGCGAACACCATCATCTTGACGCGGGCGGAGGCGCCTTGTTTGAAAAGTGGCGGAGGACTGTATTCCATGACTTCCAATAATCAGGCCAGGCGCAGTGCGCCAACGTGCAGGCCCCGGTCGAATGCCGGCGCCAAAACCAAAAAAAGGCCGGAATGGTTTCCGGCCCTTCTGTCAGATTATTCGTAGGAGAAGATCGAGCCGAGCTTGTCCATACGTTCCAGTGCCATCCCGGAACCGCGCACCACGCAGGTGAGCGGGTCCTCGGCCACCAGCACCGGCAGGCCGGTTTCCTCCATCAGGAGGCGGTCCAGGTCGCGCAGCAGTGCGCCGCCGCCCGTCAGCATCATGCCTTTTTCGGCGATGTCGGCGCCCAGTTCCGGCGGCGTCTGTTCCAGCGCGTTCTTCACGGCCGAGACGATGTTGTTCAGCGGATCGGTCAGCGCTTCGAGAATCTCGTTGCTGGAAATGGTGAACGAACGGGGGATGCCTTCGGACAGGTTGCGGCCCTTGACTTCCATTTCCTTCACTTCCGAACCCGGGAAAGCCGAACCGATGGCCTTCTTGATGGCTTCGGCCGTCTGTTCGCCGATCAGCATGCCGTAGTTGCGGCGGATGTAGTTGACGATGGCTTCATCGAACTTGTCGCCGCCCACGCGCACGGAACCCTTGTAGACCATGCCGCCCAGCGAGATGATGCCCACTTCCGTGGTGCCGCCGCCGATGTCGACCACCATCGAGCCGGTCGCTTCGGACACGGGCAAGCCCGCGCCAATGGCCGCTGCCATCGGTTCTTCGATCAGGTACACCTGCGAAGCGCCGGCGCCCAGCGCCGATTCGCGGATCGCGCGGCGCTCGACCTGGGTCGAACCGCACGGCACGCAAATGATGATGCGCGGCGATGGACGGAAGAATTTCGAGTCATGCACCATGCGGATGAATTGCTTGAGCATCTGCTCGGTCACGGTAAAGTCGGCGATCACGCCATCTTTCATCGGACGGATCGCTTCGATATTGCCCGGCACCTTGCCCAGCATCTGCTTGGCTTCCTTGCCGACTGCCTGAATGGTCTTCTTGCCATTCGGACCGCCTTCCTGGCGGATGGCGACGACGGACGGTTCGTCCAGGACGATACCGAGGCCGCGCACATAAATAAGGGTGTTGGCCGTGCCCAAGTCAATGGCCAGATCGGTGGAGATATACCTGCGTAAAAAACCAAACATGAGTGTCCTGTAGCGCATCGAGCTGCGCAAAAGCTGTTTATGGGGAGTTTCAAAGCGGGCGCTTTCAGGCACCCTGAAAATCCATGAAGGCGATTTTTCCGGGTTTCGCTTGGCGCTTGCGCAATCTTTTCTATGCTGCGGCTGCGGTCCATCAGCGCCGGCAACGCATTAACCCGCCATTCTACCTTATAATTTGAATGCGATTTGCTCAAAAACCATGGAAAAGTGCGACTCTTGCAGCCGCGAGTTACGCGGCATTCCTCGATTTTTGTGAGCAAAATAGCAGTAAATATTCGCGTTTTATCAAAACGCCAACTTAATACTAATGCGCGGCACTCCGCGCCATTCGCCATGTCCCTGACACTCTCCGACGTAAAACGCATCGCCCACCTGGCACAACTCGAAATGGCCGACGATCAGGCCGTCACGTCCCTGGCCCAATTGAACAAGATTTTTGCCTTGGCGGAACAAATGCAAGCCGTCAATACCGATGGCGTGGCCCCCCTGAGCCACCCGCTGGCTGCCCATATGGACAATATCGCCCTGCGCCTGCGCGAAGACATCGCCACCGAAACGAATCACCGCGACGCCTATCAGGCCGTGGCGCCGAAGGTCCAGGATGGCCTGTATCTCGTGCCCAAGGTTATCGAATAAACACGCCGTTGCGCCGTTCCCGCCTTCTTGCCGAATATCAAAATAGAAACGCCATGCATACAAAATCCATCAAACAGCTGTCCACGCTTTTGCAGAACAAGGAAATTTCCGCCGTTGCACTGGCGACGCACTTCCTCGACCGCATCGCGGCGGACACTTCGAACGCCTTCCTGCACGTCGACCGTGCCCTGACCCTGGCGCAAGCGGCCGAGGCCGACGCGCGCATCGCCGCCGGCACGGCCACGCCATTGACGGGCGTGCCGATCGCGCACAAGGACTTGTTCGTCACGAAAGGCTGGCGCACGACGGCCGGCTCGAAAATGCTGGCCAACTACGCCAGCCCGTTTGACGCCACCGTGGTGGAAAAATTCCAGGCGGCCGGCATGGTCACTTTGGGCAAGGTCAATTGCGATGAATTCGCCATGGGTTCCGGCAACGAGAACTCGGCCTTCGGCGCCGTGCAGAACCCGTGGGATAAAACAGCCGTGCCAGGCGGCTCCTCGGGCGGTTCGGCCGCCGCCGTCGCCGCCGGCCTCACGCCAGCGGCCACCGGCACCGACACGGGCGGCTCGATCCGCCAGCCAGCCGCTTTCTGCGGCATCACCGGCATCAAGCCGACGTATGGCCGCGTGTCGCGCTTCGGCATGATCGCCTTTGCCTCGTCGCTGGACCAGGGTGGCCCGATGGCCCGCTCGGCCGAAGACTGCGCCCTGCTCTTGAGCGCCATGGCCGGCTTTGACGAGCGCGACTCGACCAGCCTGTCGCCGGAACAGGGCGGCGTGACGGAAGATTTTTCACGTGAGCTGGGCCAGCCGTTGACGGGATTGCGCATCGGCGTGCCGCGCGAGTACTTCGGCGAAGGCCTGGCCAAGGACGTGGAAGCGGCCGTGCGCGGCGCGCTGGCGCAGTATGAACAGCTGGGCGCCACCCTGGTCGACATCTCGCTGCCCAACACGGCCCTGTCGATTCCCGCCTACTACATGATCGCGCCGGCAGAAGCGTCGTCGAACCTGTCGCGCTACGACGGCGTGCGCTACGGCCACCGCGCCGCCGAGTACAAGGACTTGCAGGACATGTACAAGAAGTCGCGCGCCCAGGGCTTCGGCCCGGAAGTGCAGCGCCGCATCATGGTCGGCACCTATGTGCTGTGCCACGGCTACTACGACGCCTACTACCTGAAGGCGCAAAAGATCCGCCGCCTGATCGCGCAAGATTTCGATGCCGTATTAAATGGCCCGAACGCCGTCTGCGACGTCATCATGGGCCCCGTCGCGCCGACCGTCGCCTGGGACCTGGGCGACAAGACGGACGACCCGGTGGCGAACTACCTGGCCGACATCTACACCCTGTCGACCAGCCTGGCCGGCCTGCCCGGCATGTCGATTCCCTGCGGCTTCGGCGCGGGAGACAAGAATGGCAAGCGCCCCGTCGGCCTGCAAATCATCGGCAATTATTTTGGCGAAGCCAAACTGCTGAACGTGGCCCACCAGTTCCAGCAAGTGACGGACTGGCATACGCGTGCTCCAGGCAACGCAACTGCCGGCATCTAAGAAAAAAATTCGCGCCGCCCAGGCGGCGCCACCAAAAAATAAGCGAGAACACTATGCAATGGGAAGTCGTCATCGGTCTTGAGAATCACGTGCAGCTCACGACCGAATCCAAAATTTTCAGCGGTTCGCCGATCAAGTACGGCGCCGACGCCAACACGCAAGCCAGCCCAGTCGACCTGGCGCTGCCAGGCGTGCTGCCCGTGATGAACAAGCAAGCCGTCGACCGCGCGATCCGTTTTGGTTTGGCCGTGGGTGCCACCGTGGCGCCGCACTCGGTCTTCGCCCGTAAAAACTATTTTTATCCCGATTCGCCCAAGGGCTACCAGATCAGCCAGTTCGAAGACCCCGTCGTCATCGGTGGCGCCCTGACCTTCGGCTACGAAAAGGATGGCGAATTCGTCACCAAGACGGTCAACCTGACGCGCGCCCACCTGGAAGAAGACGCCGGCAAATCGCTGCATGAAGACTACGCGGGCATGAGCGGCATCGACTTGAACCGCGCCGGCACGCCGCTGCTGGAAATCGTCTCGGAACCGGAAATCCGCAGCGCCGCCGAAGCCGTGGCCTACGCCAAGGCGCTGCACTCGCTGGTCATGTGGCTGGGCGTTTGCGACGGCAACATGCAGGAAGGCTCGTTCCGCTGCGACGTCAACGTCTCCGTGCGTCCCGTCGGCCAGAAGGAATTCGGCACGCGCTGCGAAATCAAGAACCTGAACTCCTTCCGCTTCATCGAGGAAGCCGTGCACGTCGAAGTGCGCCGCCAGATCGAACTGATCGAAGACGGCGGCAAGGTCGTGCAAGCGACGCGTTTGTACGATCCGGACCGCAAGGAAACGCGCGAAATGCGCAGCAAGGAAGACGCCCAGGATTACCGCTACTTCCCGGACCCTGACTTGCCGCCGCTGGTCATCTCGCAAGCGTGGATCGATACGGTCAAAGCCTCGATGCCGGAACTGCCGGCCGCCATGCGCGCCCGCTTCATCAGCGAATACGCGCTGCCGGACTACGATGCGCTGGTGCTGACGCAATCGAAAGCCATGGCCACCTATTTCGTCGCCGTGGTGGACAAGGCCGGCAAGGAAAACGCCAAGGCCGCCGCCAACTGGCTGATGGGCGACGTGTCGTCGACCCTGAACCGCGAAGGCGTGGACCTGGACGACGCGCCCGTCTCCGCCGCGCAGCTGGCCGCCATGCTCAAGCGCATCGCCGACGGCACGATCTCGAACAAGGCGGCGAAGGAAGTCTTTGCCGGCATGTGGGAAGCGAAGTCAAACGACGAGAACCTGGTCGACGCCATCATCGACGCCAAGGGCCTGAAGCAGATCTCGGACTCGGGCGCCCTGGAAGCCATCGTCGATGAAGTGCTGGCGGCCAACGCCAAATCGGTGGAGCAGTACCGCGCCGGCAAGGAAGCGGCCATCAACGCGCTGATCGGCCAGGCCATGAAAGCGTCCAAAGGCAAGGCCAATCCGGCCCAGCTGACGGAACTGCTGAAGGCCAAACTGGCGGGCTGACCGTCCGCTTGAAAAAAAAGGACGCTGCGGCGTCCTTTTTTTATGCGTCCCCCGCTTGCAGGTATCATCATGGATTCTTCCACGCACCTGTGAACCCTCCATGAACAAGATCAAGACCGGCCTGGTCGGCTACGGCTTTGCCGGCTCCACCTTCCACGCTCCCGTGCTGTCCACCATCGATGCCCTGGAGCTGACGGCCGTCGCCTCCAGCAAGCCGGAGCTCGTGCGCAAGGATTGGCCGCACGCCACCGTGTATGCGGATGCGGCGCAGCTGTTTGCCGATGCATCGATCGAACTGGTCGTCATCGCCGCGCCCAACGAAGCGCATTTCAGCCTGGCGCAGGCGGCACTGCAGGCGGGCAAGCACGTAGTGGTCGACAAGCCCTTCACCATTTCCAGCGCCGAAGCACAGAGCCTGATCACGCTGGCGCAAGAACGCAAGCTGGTGCTCAGCGTGTATCACAACCGGCGCTGGGATGGCGACTTCCTGACCTTGAAAGCGCTGCTGGCACAGGGTACGCTGGGGCGCATCGCCAGCGTCGAATCGCATTTCGACCGTTTCCGCCCCGAGATCCGCCAGCGCTGGCGCGAGTCCGGCGCACCCGGTGGCGGCTTGCTGTACGACCTGGGTCCGCACATGCTGGACCAGGCCATGCAACTGTTCGGTCAGCCGGAAAAACTGTACGCCGATATCGTCCTGCAACGCGATGGCGCGCAGGCTGTCGATTATTTCCACCTTGTGCTGTACTACGACCGGCTGCGCGTGGTGCTGCAAGCCGGTTGCCTGGTAAAAGCGCCGACGGCGCGCTTCACCGTGCATGGCGACAAAGGCAGTTTCGTGAAGTTTGGCCTCGACCCGCAGGAAGACGCCCTGAAGGCAGGCGCCAGGCCGGGCCAGCCCGGCTGGGGCGTGGACCCCGTGCGCGGCGCGCTGTACCTGGGCACGCAGCCGGACGGGCACTGTGAACACCTGGAAATGCAGGCGGGCCGCTACCAGGACTTTTACCAGGGCATGGCCGACGCCATCCGCCACGGCGCAGCGGCGCCCGTGGCGGCCGAGGACGCGGCGGCGACGATACGCCTGATCGAACTGGCGCTGCAAAGCGCCGCCGAAGGGCGCGTGCTCGCGGTCAGCTGATCGGGCTGCCGTCGCAGCATCAAGGCCGGCCCTGGTTCGTTCCCGCCGGCCAGACCAGCTCCACGCGCGCGGAACTGCCCGCCTTGACCTGCACCTTGCGTTCCAGGGTCTTGCCGGCCAGGATGGCGCGCAGGCTGTAGCTGCCCGGCGCCAGTTTCGCCAGCAGGAACGGGCCGCTGGCCGTCGTTTCCAGCACCAGCGCGCCCTTGGCGTCGCGTATTGTCAGCTTCACGTCGGAGGCAAACTCCGCCTTGCCCGCCGCCTGCACGGAAAACACCAGGCTCAAGGGCCAATGCCGGCTGGCGCTCTTGATGGCAGTCGACTCATCGAGGCCGATACCGCCGCTCAGGTACTCCACCGTCCCGTTCTTCTGCACGGGCGGCAAGGCATTATCGCCCTGCGCCTGCGCCGCACTTCCCAGCAACAGCCCGGCGGCCAGCATCGCCGCCGCCAGGCCCAGGGTACCGCGTCTGTTTAATGCCATCTCACTCTCCTCATGTCGGTTGAATCAAGATAGGAAGCGCAGCTTAAGCCAGTCTTAGCTTAGCGCCGGCGCATGGCGTCGGCGATCTTCTGGTCCGTCTTGTACTGGCTCAGCGCATATACGGCCCAGATCGTCGCCGGCAGCCAGCCGATCAGGGTAATTTGCAGGATCAGGCAAATGATGCCGGCGATCGGACGGCCGATCGTGAAAAAAGTCAGCCACGGGAGTAACAGGGCAATCAGCAAGCGCATCGTTCGTTCCTTGAGTATTCCCCTGTGCCGCGGGGACCGGGCCGGCATGCGCCGACGGTAAATTCAGTGAATCCGATTATAACGATACCTGGCCCTCAAGCCTGCACGGGTGCGAGCAGTTTCTCCATCCAGGCCAGGATGGCGGCGAAGATCACGTCACGGTTCACCTCATTGAAGTTCTCGTGATAATTGGCCGGGTAAAAATGGTAGTCGAGCAGGCCATCGGGCACGCTGCGCAGCAGGCTTTCCGTGGCGCGGCTGTCGGCCAGCTTGTCGTCGCCCGCCACCACGGCGAACAGGGGGAAACGCCAGTCCGACAAGCCGCCCGCCAGTTCCTTTTGCGCCGACATCAAGGCATGGGCGAAGCGCACCGACGCCGCACTGGCGCGGATGCCGTCGCGCTCATCCTGGAAATGCCGCGCGGTGATGGTCTGATCGTGCGTCAGCAGCATGGTCAGATTCCCCAGCGGCACTTTCATCGTCGGGAAGCGCTGCGCCAGCCAGCCGGACAGCATCTGCAGCACCTTCGGCACGGGAATCGCATTCACGTAATACGGCGATGAAATAACAAAGCCCTTGATGGCCGGGTCGCCCGCAAAACGCCGCAGCCCCAGGTGCGTGGCGATCAGGCCGCCCATGGAGTGCCCCATGACAAAAATCGGCACCCCGGGATACGCCTGCTTGACCCACGCGAGGAACAGCTCTTCATCGTCGAGGAAGGCCTCGAACGAAGGAATATCGACCTTGCGCTGGCCATCGTGGCCCACCATGTCGAAGCTGACGGTGGCGATGCCGTGCTGGCGAAAATACAGCGCCGGCGTGACATAGTCGCCCGCATGCGCCATGCCGCCGTGGATCGCCAGGATCACGGCGCGTGGGTGCTCCGGCTGCCAGATGTGGATGGGCCGCTCGACCTGGTCGCTGCACAGCAGGCTGGCCATCTTGTCTTCTGAAAAACGCATCGCTGCTCCTGTCATGCCCTGTCACGCCTTCAGATGATCGATCAACTGGCGCGCATACAGGGGTAATTCACTGAACTGGCGCACGCAAATCGTCAGATTGCGTACCGACCAGGGATCGGATAATTCCAGGCAGCGCAGCGCCATCGTCTGCTGGCAGCGGCTGGCCGCCGCCAGCGGCACGACGCTGATGCCCACGCCGCTGGCCACCATGCGGCACACGGCATCGAAACTGCGCAGGCGCACGCGCACCTTTAACGGGCGGCCCAGGCGCGCCGCGTGCATGCCCAGGTACTGCTGCATCGCGCTGTCATCGGCCAGGCCGATGAAATCGTGATCCAGCACGCTGGCAAAGTCGACGACGCCATCGTGTCCGAGCGCGCGGTGATGCACGCCGTCGGCCGCCGCGATGACCACCAGCCGGTCGGGGCGGAACAAAAATGTCTGCAAGCCGCGCATGTCGACCGAGTCGGACACGATGCCCATGTCGGCCAGCCCTTCCGAGACGGCCTTGACGATATCGTAACTGAGGCGCTCTTCCAGGTCGATGGTCAGGTTCGGATGGCGGTCGAGAAAAGCACCGAGCGCCTCGGGCAAAAATTCGCTGAGCGCGGCCGTATTGCACAGCAGCCGCAACTGCCCTTTCAAACCGCGCGCAAATTCGCCGAGCTCACCGCGCATTTTCTCCATTTGCAGCAATACGAGGCGCGCGTGATGCAGCAAAGTCTGCCCCACGGGTGTCGGCTCCACGCCGCGCCGCCCGCGCAGCAGCAGGGGCATGCCCAACATCTCTTCCATGCCGCGCACGCGCGCGCTGCTGGAGGCCAGCGCCAGGTGGCTGCGCGCGGCGCCCGCCGTCAGGCTGCCCGCCTCCACCACGTTGACGAACAGCTGCAAATCAACCAGATCAAAACGCATGGCAGCTCTCCTTTTCGCCATCTTATCAGCCTTCGTATTTTACTGAGGCTGACTCAAAATAATCCACCTTGGCGAAAGTCCCGGGCAAGCGCAGAATCCACGCAAAATCACTGTGGGATACAAAAGATGGAGACGTCATTCCTGCTGGCCGTCGGCGCCAGTTTCCTCGTCGCTGGCTTCGTCAAGGGCATAGTCGGATTGGGCCTGCCGACGGTGGCCATGGGCACGCTCAGCCTTGTCATGCCGCCCGTGCAGGCGGCGGCGCTGCTGATCGTGCCGTCGATGGTGACGAATGTGTGGCAACTGGCGGCCGGCCCCGGCCTGCGCGCGCTGATGCGGCGCCTGTGGCCCATGCTGGCCGCCGTCATGGGCGGCACCCTCGCGGGCGGCGCGCTGCTGCCGAAGGATAGCGGTATTTGGGCCATCGTCGCGCTGGGCGTGGCGCTGATGCTGTATGCGTTGGCGGGCCTGTTCTCGCTGCAGCTGCGCGTGCCGGCGCGGCACGAAGCGTGGCTGGGCCCCGTGATGGGCGCGGCAACGGGCCTGGTGACGGCCGCCACGGGCGTGTTCGTCATCCCCGCCGTGCCGTATCTGCAGGGACTGGGCCTGGCGCGCGACGCCCTGATTCAGGCGCTGGGCCTGGCGTTTACCGTGTCGACCGTGGCGCTGGCGGCCAGCCTGGCGCTGCACGGCGACTTCAGCCTCGGTGCGGCTGGCGCTTCCGCATATGCGCTGCTGCCCGCGCTGGCCGGCATGCTGGCCGGCCAATGGCTGCGCGGGCGCATCTCGCAGCAGGTGTTCAAGCGGTGTTTTTTTGTCGGGCTGTTCGCCCTGGGCCTGCATGCGGCGCTCAAACCATGGCTGGCGTGATGCACATCGATTGGCAAGGGGACAGCGCGCTGTGCGCGTGGATCGACGGCCAGCAAGTGGCCATGCTCGATATCAGCAAACATGCGGATGACGTGACGGTAAACATGCTGTTCGTGAAACCGCCGTTCCGCCGGCGCGGCATCGGTGGCGCGCTGTTGCGGCGGCTGTTGCAATGCCACCCATCGGCCGGTGCTGCCTGCAGCGACCCGCGGCTGCGGGCGCTGCTGGAAAAACCGACTTAAATGCCGTAGCGCGTACGGTAGGCGGAAACGGCTTCTTTATGTTTCAGCAGTTCCGGATCGGCGCCCGCGCCATTCAGGTAGCCGAACAAGTCGTCCAGGTTGCCGATCGAGATGACGGGGATGCCGTACTGTTTCGACACTTCCTGCACCGCCGAACTGGGCGACAGCTGGCCGTCCGGGCCCGAACGCTCCATGCGGTCCAGGGCGATCAGCACGGCGCAAGGCTCGGCGCCGGCGGCGCGGATCATGTCCACCGATTCGCGCACCGAGGTGCCGGCCGAGATCACATCGTCAATGATGACGACCTTGCCATGCAGCTTGGCGCCGACGATGGTGCCGCCTTCGCCATGGTCCTTGGCTTCCTTGCGGTTGAAGGCGAACGAGGTGTTGCGGCCCTTGCCGGCCAGCGCCACGGCGGTGGCCGACGCCAGGGTGATGCCCTTGTAGGCGGGCCCGAACAGCATGTCGAATTCGACGCCCGAGTCGAGCAGGGTCTGCGCGTAGAACTGCGCCAGTTCGGCCAGGGTGGCGCCGTCATGGAACAGGCCCGCATTGAAGAAGTACGGCGACTGGCGTCCGGCCTTGGTGGTGAACTCGCCAAACCGCAAGACGCCCTTGGATACTGAAAACGCGATAAACTGCTGGCGTAAATTATTCACATTAGCCTCATTTTTTAAAAGTGCCTGTATTTTAATCCGCGCGCAGCGGCGAGACAATCGCCATGCCGCGCCCGCCGGCCCCGCCCAGCGTCCTTTTACTCTCGACCTATGCCAAAAATTATCTCCGCCAACCTGAACGGCATCCGTTCCGCCGCCAAAAAAGGCTTTTTCAACTGGATGGGCACGCAAACGGCCGATTTCATCTGCGTGCAGGAATTGAAGGCGCAACTGCCCGACATGACGCCGGAATTCCTCAACCCGCACGGCTATCATGGCCATTTCCACTATGCCGAGAAAAAGGGTTATTCCGGCACGGGCGTGTACAGCAAGGTGGAGCCGGACGCCGTGCATATCGGCTTCGGCAGCCCCGAATTCGATGCCGAAGGCCGCTATGTGCGCTGTGATTTTGGCAACCTGTCCGTCATTTCCGTGTACTGCCCGTCCGGCTCATCCGGCCCGGAGCGCCAGGAAGCCAAGTTCCGCTTCATGGAACTGTTCCTGCCGCACCTGCTGGCATTGAAGGCGCTGGGGCGCGAAGTGGTCATCTGCGGCGACTGGAACATCGCCCACCACGAAATCGACCTGAAAAACTGGAAGGGCAACAAGAAGAATTCCGGCTTCCTGCCAGAGGAACGCGCATGGCTGACGCGCGTCTTCGACGAAGTGGGCTTTGTCGACGTGCACCGCGGCCTGGACAAGCGCGAAGACCAGTACACGTGGTGGAGCAACCGCGGACAAGCCTACGCGAAGAACGTGGGCTGGCGCATCGACTATCACGTCGCCACCCCCGGCATCGCGGCCCAGGCGCATACGGTCAGCGTCTACAAGGACGAGCGGTTTTCCGACCACGCACCGTTGATCATCGATTACACGGTCAAGGGCTGATCTTTGACACGCCAATGGGGGTGTCGGCTTACGCCAGCATGCGCCGGCTTTCAAAGTGGCGCGGCTCGCCGCTCAACGGATCCGTGAAATCGATCGCCCGCGCCAGCAGCTGCAGCGGGTGCGACATGTCGTCTTCCTGGCATCGCTGGGCCAGCGGATAAAACGCATCGTTGACGATGGGGATGCCGAGTGCAGCCAGGTGCACGCGCAGCTGGTGCTTGCGCCCCGTGTGCGGGTGCAGCCGGTACAGGTTCACCCCGCCGCGCCGTTCGATCACGTCGATGACGGTTTCCGAGTTCGGCTCGCCCGCCTCCTCGCGCATGAGGAAGAACTGCTCGCCCTCGACCATGCGGCTGCGATAGGTGAATGGAAAATCGCGGCCATCCAGGTGCGGCGCCAGGGCCTCATACGTCTTGCGCACCTCGCGGCGCTGGAACAGCGACTGGTAGGCGCCCCGGCTGTCTACCTGGCGCGAAAAAATCACCACGCCAGCCGTCTCGCGGTCGAGGCGGTGGATCGGCGTCAGCTCGGCGCAGTCCAGGTTTTTCTTCAGGCGCGTCAGCAGGGTCTCCTGCACGAAGCGCCCGGCCGGCGTCATGGGCAAAAAATGCGGCTTGTCGACCACCACCAGGTGTTCATCCTGGAACAGGATCTCTTCGTGGAACGGAATCGGCGTTTCCCGTTCCAGCTCGCGGTAGTAAAAAATGCGCATGCCGCGCTTGTACGCGCTGCCGGGACCGAGCACGGCGCCGTCGCCATTGAGCACTTCGCCGCGCGCCATGCGGTCCAGCCATTGCGCGGCGCCGATCTGCGGATAGCGCTCGATCAGAAAGGTGAGCATGTCCGGCCATTGCCCTTCCGGCAGCCACAGATAACTGGGCGCCACGCCGTCGCGCAGGGGCAACGGTGCGGCGGCGTGACGTTTCGCCATCCTAGCGCTGCGCGATGGCGGTGCTGCGGTACGGCGGCAAGGCGTCCACGCTGACGCCCTTGCTGCGCGCGTACAAGGGCAGCACTTGCGCCATGTGGCTGTTCATCTGCGAGATACGGTCCTTGCCCGACGGATGGGTCGAGAGGAATTCCGGCGGCGCGCCCTTGCTCACGGCGGCCATTTTCTGCCACAGGATCACGCCCGCACGCGGATCGAAGCCGGCGCGCGCGGCCAGGTCCATGCCGATCAAATCTGCCTCGCGTTCGTCGTCGCGCGAGAACTTCAGCATCACGCCCTGCGCCGCCATATTCGTGGCGGTACTGGTGATGTTCGGATCGACGCCGAGCCAGGCTGACAGCCCGGCGCCGGCCAGCTTGGCGCCGACGGCGGCCAGGTTGCCCTTGCCGGCCTGCGCCTGCGAGTGTTCGCGCAGCGCGTGCGAAATTTCATGCCCCATGACGATGGCCACTTCATCGTCGGTCAAATTGAGCTTAGTGATGATGCCGCTGTAAAAAGCGATCTGCCCGCCCGGCATGCAAAAGGCATTGACCTCGTCCGAGTTGAGCAGGTTGACCTGCCAGTTCCAATTGGCCGCCGCCTCGTTCCAGCGCGTGGCGAACGGGATGATGCGCTGGGCGATGGCGCGCAAACGCCTGACCTGCGGGTCGCTGTCGGGCACCAGCGCGTTTTTTTCCTTCGCTTCGTTGACCAGCTGCGTATATTGCTGCTTCGATTCTGCATTGAAGTCGGCGCCGCCGGCAAAGATGCGCGAGGTCGACAAGGGCCGCACCTTGATGCCATCCTGCATCGTCGCCTGCTGGGCGTGGGCGGACAGGGGGGCCAGGGCGGTGGCCGCGCACAGGCTGGCCAGGACGGCGTAACGTTTAAGGGATATTGGTGCCATTGGCAGACCTCCATGGAGCGATTTTAGGCAGCATCATCATGGCCGGGAAGGCCAGGAAGAAGCACACGATGAAAAACGAAAACCAGCCCAGTTCCGCGACCAGAAAGCCCACCGAGGCATTGATCAGGGTGCGCGGCACGGCGCTCAGGCTGGAAAACAAGGCATATTGCGTAGCAGTGTAGCGCGGGTCCGTGGTGCGCGACAGGAACGCGACAAAGGCGGCCGCACCCAGGCCCAGGCTGGCGAACGCTTCAAAACCGATCACGGCGCTGAGCAGCATGGTGTTCGGCCCCACCTGCGCCAGCCAGGCGAATCCCAGAATCGCGATCGCCTGCAGCGCGCCAAACACCCACAGACCCCGGTTGATGCCCAGCTTGAGCATCCACACGCCGCCCACCACGCCGCCGGCCAGGCTGGCCCAGAAACCCGTGGTGTTGGCGGCCAGGCCGATCTGCGTCATGCTGAAACCCAGGTCCAGATAAAACTTCGTCGCCAGCGCCGTGGCCATGCTGTCGCCGATCTTGTAGAGTAATACGAAGGCGAGTATCCACATTGCGTTACGCCAACCATCGCGCGCGATGAACTCCTGGAATGGCAGGATGATGGCTTCGCGCATGGTCTTCGGCGGCGAGCCGTACACGGTCGGTTCCTTGATCAGCAGGGTGCAGACGAGGCCCGGCAACATGAAGGCGGCCGTGATCCAGAAGACGGGCTGCCACGGCATGCGGTCGGCCAGGATCAGCGACAGCGCGCCCGGCACCATGCCCGCCACTTTATACGCGTTGACGATGACGGCGGCGCCCAGGCCCTGCTCGTTATCGTCCAGGATTTCGCGCCGGTAGGCGTCGATGACGATATCCTGGCTGGCCGACAGAAAAGCCACGCCGCCCGCGGCGGCGGCGATCAGGCCGATCTGCGTGAGCGGATCGAGCATGCCCATGGCGCCGATGGCAAAAAACAGCGCCACTTGCGTCAGCGCCATCCAGCCGCGCCTGCGTCCCAGGCCCAGGATGCGGTAGCGGTCCATCAGGGGCGCCCACAGGAATTTCCAGATGTACGGGAACTGCACCAGGGCGAACAGCCCCAGCGCCTTGACGTTCAGTCCCGACTTGGCCAGCCATGCCTGCAGCAGGTACAGCAGGATGAACAGGGGCAGGCCGGAACTGAAGCCCAGCACCAGCACGGCCAGCATGCGGCCGCTGACGTAGGAACGCCAGCCAGGCGCCGGGCTTGTGGTCATCAATGCACCGCTTTTTTACGCAGGCGGAAGACGGCCAGGTCGCCGCGCAGGTTCGGCAGCACGGAGACCATCTTGCCTTCGGCCAGGGCCACGCAGTCGATCACTTCCAGGCCGCATTCCTCGGCCAGTTCGCGGAAGTCGTTGATGGTGGCGCAGCGCACGTTGGGCGTGTCGTACCACTGGTAGGGCAGCGACTTCGACACGGGCATGCGTCCTTTCAGCAGCGCCACGCGGTGCGGCCAGTAGGCGAAGTTGGGGAACGAGACGATGGCCTCGGCGCCCACGCGCACGATGTCGCGCAGCAGCGGCTCGACCTGCTTCATCATCTGCAAGGACGACAGGCACAGCACCGTATCGAAACTGTTGTCGCCAAAGATGGCCAGGCCCTTTTCCATGTCTTGCTGGATCACGTTCACGCCGCGCAGGGTGCTGGCCAGCACCTTGTCGTCGGCGATCTCGATGCCATAGCCGCTGCATTCCTTGTCGCTTTGCAGATACTGCAGCATCACGCCTTCGCCGCAGCCCACGTCCAGCACATGCGCGTTGTTCGGCACCCAGTGGGCGATGAAGGCCAGGTCGGGGCGCAGTGCGCTCAATTCGTCAAAAGTCATGCGGTCTCCTTGGCGCCCTGGCGGACGGCGGTATGCGGTGCAGGAACGGGCAAGCCCGTCCCGATGTCGTGCCAGACCTGGCCATAATAGGCGCGCACCATGTTCATGTAGCGCGCATCTTCCAGCAGGAAAGCGTCGTGGCCATGCGGAGCGTCGATTTCGGCATAGGTGACCTGGCGGCGGTTGCACACCAGCGCTTCGACGATTTCGCGGCTGCGCTCGGGCGAGAAGCGCCAGTCGGTGGAAAACGAGGCGAGGAAGAACTTGGCTTTCGTGCCCGACAGGGCCTTGGCCAGGTCGCCGCCATGCGCGCGCGCCGGATCAAAATAATCGAGCGCCTTGGTAATCAGTAAATACGTGTTGGCGTCGAAGTACTCGGAGAACTTGTCGCCCTGGTAGCGCAGATACGATTCGATCTCGAAATCGATGCCGAAGCCGAATTTGTAGTCGCCCGTCTGCGCCGCGTCGCGCAGCTTGCGGCCGAATTTTTCGGCCATGTCGTCATTCGACAGATACGTGATGTGGCCCACCATGCGCGCCACGCGCAAGCCGTTCTTCGGCACCACGCCGTGCGCATAAAAGTCACCGCCACGGTAGTCAGGGTCGGACAGGATGGCCTGGCGCGCCACGTCGTTGAAGGCGATGTTCTGCGCCGACAGCTTGGCCGTCGAGGCGATCACCACGCAGTGACGCAGCCGCTCGGGAAACATGATGCTCCACGCCAGCGCCTGCATGCCACCCAAAGATCCTCCCATCACGGCGGCGAACTGGGCGATGCCCAGTTCATCGGCCAGGCGCGCCTGCGCGCTGACCCAGTCTTCCACCGTGACGACGGGGAAAGAGGCGCCATATGGCTTGCCGGTGGCGGGATTGGTGTGCATGGGGCCAGTCGAGCCGAAGCAGGAGCCCAGGTTGTTGACGCCGATGACGAAGAATTTGTCCGTGTCGAGCGGCTTGCCCGGTCCCACCATATTGTCCCACCAGCCGGTGCTTTTCGGTTCGTCCGCGTAGACGCCGGCCACGTGGTGCGAGGCGTTCAGGGCGTGGCAGACCAGCACCGCGTTCGATTTGTCGGCGTTCAGGGTGCCGTAGGTTTCATACATCAACATATAGTCGCGCAGCGATGCGCCGCTTTGCAGCTGCAGGGGTTGCGCAAAATACATGGTTTGCGGCGAAACGATTCCAATGGATGACATGTGTGTCGGTTTATAAAGGGGGTGGCCCCACGGGCCATGGTCGATGCGGCACCGCGATGATAGGTGCTGCAACTGTAGCATCAGGACACCTCTTGCCGCGCGCGATGTGTCCTGATGCTGATAGGTGACAGTTTACATGAGCTGCAACTGTTGCACGGCTTCCGCGATCACATTTGGCTCCATGGAACGCATAATTTTGCGCATTTGCGGTGCGATCAGGCCCAGGTCGCTGTTGAGGATCTCTTGCTTGACCGCCAACAGCTGCGCCGGATGCATGGAAAATTCGCGCAGTCCCATGCCCAGCAGCAAGCGCGTGAGCTTCACGTCGCCCGCCATTTCGCCGCACACGGCCACGTCGATGCCCGCCTTGTGGCCGGCCGCGATCGTCATCGAGATCAGTTGCAGCACGGCCGGGTGCAGCGGATTGTACAAATGCGCCACTTCGTAGTCGACGCGATCGATGGCCAAGGTGTACTGGATCAGGTCATTCGTGCCGATCGACAGGAAATCCATGCGCTTGACGAACATGGGCAGGGCCAGCGCGGCGGCCGGAATTTCGATCATGGCGCCCACTTCGACGGCATCGTCGAACTTGACGCCCTCCTCGCGCAGACTGGCCTTGGCTTGCGCGATCATGGCCAGCGACTGGTCGATCTCGAACGCATGCGCCAGCATGGGAATCAGGATGCGCACCTTGCCGAACGCCGAGGCGCGCAGGATCGCCCGCAACTGCGTCAGGAACAGTTGCGGCTCGGCCAGGCAGTAACGGATGGCGCGCAGGCCCAGCGCGGGATTCAAGGCTGTATGGTCGGACTGGTCGAGCGGCTTGTCGGCGCCGATGTCGAGCGTGCGGATGGTCACCACGCGCCCTTTCATCGACTGCACCGTGTTGCGGTAAGCTTCGAACTGCTCATCCTCGGTGGGAATCTTGTGGGCGCGGCCCATGAACAGGAATTCGGAGCGGAACAGGCCCACGCCGCTGGCGCCGGACTCCAGCGCAAACGGACAATCCTCGGGCAGTTCGATATTCGCCAGCAGGGTGATGGGGGTACCGCATTTGGTGACGGCCGGCGTCTTTTTCAGCTTGCCCAGTTTCTTGCGCGCGCGCTGCATGGCCACCTGGCGCTCGCGGTACTGCTCCAGCACCAGCGCGCTGGGGTTGGCGATGACCACGCCGGCGTCGCCGTCGATGATCAGCCAGTCGTCCTGCTCGATCAGCATCGACGCCTGCGACATGCCGACGGCGGCCGGGATATCGAGGCTGCGCGCGACGATGGCCGTGTGCGAGTTCTGTCCGCCCACGTCGGTAATGAAGCCGATGAAGGAGCGGTCGCGAAATTGCAGCATGTCGGCCGGAGAAATATCGTGGGCGACCACGATCATCTGCGCCACCTGCTCATCCGCGGTGGCCGCCTTGGGCAGCAGCTGTTCCGTGCCCAGCAAGACCTTCAGCACGCGCTCTGCCACTTGCTGGATATCGGCCTTGCGCTCGCGCAAATACGGGTCTTCGATTTCGTCGAACTGCGCCGATAATTCATCGATTTGCGTCAGCAGCGCCCATTCGGCGTTGTAATGGCGCGAGCGGATGATGTCGAGCGGCGCTTCGGCGATCAATGGGTCCGACAGGATCAGCGCGTGCACGTCGATGAACGCGCCCAGTTCCGTGGGGGCGTCTTTCGGCAACTCGTTCCACAGGGTTTGCAGTTCCTTGTGGACGGCGGCGATGGCGTTTTGCAAACGCTGGACTTCGGCTTCGATCTGTTCCTGGGCGACCAGGTAGTGTTTGACGTCAAGGGCGGCCGGCGCCAGCAGATGCGCGCGGCCAATGGCGATGCCGCGGGAGACCGGGATGCCGTGGAGCGTGAAAGATGCCATGGGGTGACCTGTCGGAATGCGGCTGCGGCTACGTTCGGCGGGCATTACTCGCCTTCGCCAAACCTGTCATTAATCAGGGCTGTGAGGGCATCGACACATGCCTGCTCATCATCGCCCTCGGCTTCCAGGGTCACTTTCGCGCCCTTGCCGGCGGCCAGCATCATCACGCCCATGATGGACTTGGCGTTGATGCGGCGCGCGTTGCGGGTCAGCCAGACGTCGCTCTTGAACTTGGCGGCGAGCTGGGTAAATTTGGCGGAGGCGCGTGCGTGCAGTCCCAGCTTGTTGATGATTTCGAGTTCTCTTTGAATCATTTTTGTATGGTCTCTATCCCTGAATGCGCTACGCTGATGACAATCTTGGCCTATAAAACCCGCCGCCTTCGGGGCGGCGGCCATGCATTTCCTTATTCGCCCACGCGGATGCGGTTATCGACGCGCACGGCGCCGCTTTGCGCACCGGCCAGCGCCATCTCCACCACCACGTCGAGCGTGTCGCGGCGATACGTGATGGCGCGCAGCAGCATCGGCAGGCTGATGCCGGCGATCACTTCCACCCGGCCCGCATCGGCCAGCTTGTTGCAGCAGTTCGACGGCGTGCCGCCCTTCACGTCGGTAATCACCAGCACGCCGGAGCCGTCGTCGAGGCGGCAGATGGCGTCCGACGCCAGCTTCTGCACTTCCGCCAGATCCTGGTCGGCGACGACGTCGATGGCTTCAAAACGTTCCGTTGGCCCGCGAAACACATGCGCGCAGGCGGCGATGAACGCCTGTCCCAGCGGTGCATGTGTCATGAGCAAAATCCCTACCATGGTCATTTCGCCGTCTGACGCTGCTGCGCTTGCGCAACGCCATGCTCGACGGCGTCGACAAACATGGCAGCCACATCAAAGCCCGTCTGCTGCATGATTTCCTGGAAGCAGGTCGGGCTGGTGACGTTGACTTCCGTCAGATAGTCGCCGATCACGTCCAATCCTACCAGCATCAGGCCCCGCGCGGCCAGGATCGGGCCCAGTTTTTCAGCGATTTCCAGGTCGCGCGCCGTCAAGGGCTGCGCCACGCCCGTGCCGCCGGCCGCCAGGTTGCCCCGTACTTCACCCGCCTGCGGGATGCGCGCCAGCGAAAACGGCACCGGCTTGCCGCCGATGACGAGGATGCGCTTGTCGCCCTTGACGATGTCGGCGATAAAACGCTGCGCCATGATGGTCTGCGCGCCGTTCTCGCTCAAGGTCTCGATGATGGCGCCCAGGTTCAGGCCATCGGCCTTGACGCGGAAGATGCCCGTGCCGCCCATGCCGTCGAGCGGCTTGAAGATGACGTCCTGGTGCTTGGCGTGGAAGGCGCGCAAGCGCGCTTCATCCGACGTGACCAGGGTCGGCGAGGTGAATTCGGAAAACTGGGCAATGGCCAGCTTTTCATTGTTGTCGCGGATGGCGGACGGCTTGTTGAAGACGCAGGCGCCCTGTTTTTCCGCCAGTTCCAGCAAATACGTGCCGTACACGTATTCCATGTCGAACGGCGGATCCTTGCGCTCGATGATGGCGTCCAGGGTCGACAAACGCACTTCCTCGGTGGAGACGACCTTGTACCAGTCGTGTTCGTCGCCGGTCAGCTCGATGTGTTTTACCAATGCCGTGACGATGCCTTCTTCCAGCGCCATGTCCTTCTGCTCGAACGCGTACACGGCGTGGCCGCGCCTGGCCGCCTCGCGCATCATGGCGAAGGTGGAATCTTTGTAAGTCTTGAAGCCTGCCAGCGGGTCGGCAAGGAATGCAATTTTCATGGTGCGTCCAATCGGGGAGCCTGATAAGGAATGCTTGATTCTAGCCGAGATCGCCAGGCACAGTGGTCACCGCGCCCGGCCAGCCGCAGGGAGGGATCAATACACCTCGGGATTCGGGTCCGTGCGCTCCATTTCCAGCGACGCGGCCAACAAGGCCAGACGCGCCACCACGCCGTACACATAGAAGCGGTTCGGCGCGGCCGTGCCCGGCTTGGCCTTCAAATCCGGCACGGCATGCTGCTGGGCAAACGCCAGCGGCACGTACTGCGAACCGGGCGCGTTCAGGTTCTGATCGACACCCTTCTCCGCATGCACGCGGTAAAAACCGCCCACCACGTAGCGGTCGATCATGTAGACGACGGGTTCGGCCACGGCATCCTTGATGCTTTCGAAGGTCGGCACGCCTTCCTGGATGATCACGTCGGTTACCAGCTGGCCATCCTTGACGATCGACATTTTTTCGCGCTGCTTGCGCGACAGGTCACGCACTTCGCTGGCGTCGCGCACCGTCATGATGCCCGTGCCATACGTGCCCGCATCGGGCTTGACGATGACGAACGGCTTTTCCTTGATGCCGTATTCCTTGTATTTCTTGCGGATCTTGGCCAGCAGCACGTCGACGCTGGCGGCCAGCGCGTCTTCTCCCTCGCCTTCCTGGAAATTGACGTCGCTGCACTTGGCGTGGAAGGGATTGAGCATCCACGGGTCGACATCGATCATCTTGCCGAATTTTTTCACCACTTCATCGTAGGCCGTGTAGTGGTTGCTCTTGCGGCGCAAGGCCCAACCCGCGTGCAAAGGCGGCAGCAGGCTTTGTTCATGAATATTTTGCAAGATATCGGGGATGCCGTCCGACAAGTCGTTATTCAGCAAGATCGTGCACGGATCGAAATCCTTCAAGCCCAGGCGGCGGCCATTGTTCAGGCGCACGAGCGGCTCGATGACGAGCATGTTGCCATCTGGCAACGCCAAGGGCGTCGGCTGGGTGATCTCGGGCGACCAGGAACCCAGGCGTACGTGCAGGCCCGTCTGGCGGAAGATCTGCATCAGGCGCGCCACGTTTTGCAGGTATTGCGGCGTGGTGTTGTGCAATTCCGGCACCATCAGCAGGTTGCGGGCATCCGGACAATACTTGTCGATGGCGGCCATGGCCGCTTGCACGGACAAGGGCAGCATTTCCGTGGCCAGGTTATGAAAACCGCCAGGGAACAGATTGGTATCGACGGGCGCCAGCTTGTAGCCCGCATTACGCAAGTCTACCGAGCAATAGAAGGGCGGCGTGTGCTCTTGCCACTCCATGCGGAACCAGCGCTCAATGGCCGGCGTCGCGGCCAGAATCTTTTTTTCGAGGTCGAGCAGCGGTCCGGTCAGGGCCGTGACGAGATGGGGAACCATAGTTACATCCTTAAATTATGTGCAGTATTCAAAAAAGCACACAGAACTGCCGACTATATTACCGTGTAAGTACCCCAAATCGGGGCAAAAGCCTTGTTTTAAAGACCTTTTCCATTCCCACAACGAAAAAAAGGCACCTCAATGAGGCGCCTTTTCCAGCCGGACATGCCGCGCCGGGGCGCTGGCATGCCAGATAATTATCATTTAGCCATGGTAAGCTTGCTCGCCGTGGCTGGTGATATCGAGGCCTTCGCGCTCTTCCTCTTCCGGTACGCGCAGGCCGATGACGATGTCGACCAGTTTATAGGCGATGACGGAGACCACAGCCGACCAGATGATGGTGGTGCCGACCGCTTGCGCCTGCACCCACACCTGATGGCCGATCGAGTACGGATCCGCCGACATCTTGTTGGTGACATAGTCGAAGATGCCCTGGCCGCCCAGTTGTGGTGCAGCAAACACACCCGTCAGCAAGGCACCCAGGATGCCGCCCACGCCATGCACGCCGAACACGTCGAGCGAATCATCGGCGCCGATCAGGCGTTTCAGGCCATTCACGCCCCACAGGCAGATGACACCGGCCAGCAAGCCCATGACCAGGCCGCCCATCGGGCCGACAAAGCCGGCCGCCGGGGTGATCGCCACCAGGCCGGCCACGGCGCCCGATGCGCCACCGAGCATCGATGGCTTGCCTTTGCTGATCCACTCGCCAAACACCCACGACAGGGTGGCGGCGGCAGTGGCCAGCAAGGTGTTGACGAAGGCCAGGGCCGCCACGTCGCCCGCTTCCAGCGAGGAACCGGCATTGAAACCGAACCAGCCCACCCACAGCAGCGACGCGCCGATCATGGTCATCGTCAGCGAGTGCGGTGCCATCGATTCGCGGCCGTAGCCGACGCGCTTGCCGATCATGATGGCACCTACCAGGCCGGCAACGGCGGCGTTGATGTGCACCACGGTGCCGCCGGCGAAGTCCAGCGCGCCTTTTTGCCAGATCCAGCCCGCCTTCAGGGCTTCGCTGGCCGAGGTGGCGGCATTGGTGATCAGGTCAGGACCGGTCCAGAACCACACCATGTGGGCCGCTGGAAGGTAGGCGAACGTGAACCACAGCACGACGAAGGCCAGCACGGCGGAAAACTTGGCGCGCTCGGCAAAGGCGCCGACGATCAGTGCGCAGGTGATGGCGGCAAACGTGCCCTGGAATGCCACGAAGACGAACTCGGGAATGACGACACCCTTGCTGAAGGTGGCGGCGGCGGCAAACGTGCCCTTGGCCGGATCCCAGATACCGTTCAGGAACAGGCGGTCGAAGCCACCGAAGAAGGCGGTTTTTTCCGTGAAGGCGATCGAGTAGCCGTAGATGCACCACAGCACGATCACCAGCGCGAACACCATGAACACTTGCATCAGCACCGACAGCATGTTCTTCGAGCGCACCAGGCCGCCGTAGAACAGGGCCAGGCCGGGGATGGTCATCAAGATCACCAGCAAGGTGCTGATCATCATGAAGCTGGTATCGCCCTTGTTGGCGACGGGCGCGGCGGCGGGCGCGGCAGCGGCCGGGGCCGGAGCGGCGGCAGCGGGCGCGGCGTCAGGCACGGGCGTCACGGCGGGGGCGGCGACGGCCGTGGTTGTGGCCGCCTCCGTCTTGGCGGGCGCATCGGCAAAGCTCGGCGTGGCGACGCCAAACGCACACAGGCAGGCTATCCCGGCGAGCAATTTTGTTATATTTTTATGCATCAATATTCCCCTTAGAGCGCTTCGTTGCCGGTTTCACCGGTACGGATGCGGATGACCTGTTCCAGGTTGTAGACGAAAATCTTGCCATCGCCGATTTTACCGGTACGCGCGGCACCTTCGATCGCTTCGATGGCCTGGTCGACAATGGCGTCGTCGACGGCCGCTTCAATCTTGGTTTTTGGCAAGAAATCAACGACATACTCAGCCCCACGGTAGAGTTCCGTGTGACCTTTCTGGCGGCCGAACCCTTTGACTTCGGTGACGGTAATGCCTTGCACATTAATAGCCGACAAGGCTTCGCGTACTTCGTCCAGTTTGAACGGTTTAATGATTGCGGTAATCATTTTCATGGCAGTCTCGCTTAAAAGGTTTTGGACACGGTCAGCACGAGACCGGATTTCGCCAGGTTCTTGCCATTCGGTGCCAGCGACGTGATGTTGGCCTTGACGGCGGCCAGAGCCACGGTCACCACGCCGAAATCCTTGGTCACGCCGATCTTGTAATCGTTATAGCTGAGGGAATCGTTATGTGCGACCTTCTGGCGGCCCACATGCAGGTTCAGCAGATAACCTTCGTACATATCGATATTCGCGCCCACATCGAGGTAGCCGCTGTTCTTGCTGTCGGCGACACCAAACAGATTGGTCGTCGAGTGCGAGTACTTGATGTAGGCCGGACCATAGCCAAGCTGACCGTACAGCTCGAAGGTGTTGGCATTCGTGCTCAGCCCATTCGAGGGATAGAAGTAATACAGGCCGCCCACGTCATAGGTGAAATCCTTGCTGATCTCGCCCCGCTTGCCGGCATAGATATCCCATTCCAGGCTGGTATCGCCGCCGCCATCCTTGATCCATTTGATGCTCGACAGCCAGGTGCCGACATACAGGCCCGTCGGATTGTGGGTATAGTCGGCACCGCCGCTGACGGCCGGGTTCAGGCGGCTTTGCGACACACCACGGTAACGGTAATCGCTGGTCAGCGCCACGTTGTAGCTCACCACGTTATCAGGTACGGCTTCGGCCGCAGCAGGCGCTGCCACTGCATCCTGGGCCATGGCGCTACCGCACAAGGCGGTCATGGCCAGCGTCAACGCTGCTGCTAAAGTCATGTTCTTGGACAGATTCTTCATGGCGATTCCCTTTTATTGAACTTTTAAAGCGGTTGAGGTTTAAAATCTTGGCTGGAGATCACAAAGCGTTCATCACTTCTTTAGCAGAATACGTGCCAGCTCTCAGCCGCCTTGACAGGTGCATTTCCGTCCATACATACCCTGCAAGCCCTTGGGCATGCGGGAATGGGCTGCTGAAGCGTTGTGGATTTGCCTATTTTCGCACCAGATTAACACCGCTGTGCACCGCAATGGTGCGATGCACATGCCGCACCATAAAAGGACTGACCATGGACATGAATACCTTCTTTAACGACTTGCAAGGCAAGATTCACCAGGCCATCGAGAACTCGCCGGCCAAGGATATCGAGAAAAACGTGAAATCGATGATGACCCAGGGCTTCGCCCGCCTCGATCTCGTCACGCGCGAGGAATTCGATATCCAGGCGCAAGTGCTGGCCAAGACCCGCGCCAAGCTCGATGCACTGGAATTGCGCCTGATCGAACTGGAAACGCGCCTGAACGAAGCAAAGGCATAAAGTACCGCCAGCAAGGTCGCGATTTACACGGCCTTGCTGGCATATCTCAAGCCTGACAGTGCTTCAAGCGCTAGACTGATCCTGACCGCGCTCGCGCCACAGGGGAGTCTGATGAGTCTGGCCGTCCTGAAAAGCCGCGCCCTGGCCGGCATGGAGGCACCCGAGGTAAGTGTCGAAGTCCACCTTGCCAATGGCTTGCCCTCGTTTACGATAGTCGGCCTGCCGGATACGGAAGTGAAGGAATCGCGCGACCGCGTGCGCGCCGCGCTGCAAAACTGCGGCTTCGAGATGCCGGCGCGGCGCATCACGGCCAATCTGGCGCCTGCGGACTTGCCCAAGGAATCGGGCCGCTTCGTTATGGTGCTAATATAGTGTTAGGTATTAAGATAAGCAGAATCAGCCTCATAGCTTATTGATGCATACGGTCGGTTGGAGTCAGGGGGGAGGACAGCCTCAATTCGTCAAACGATGGCAGAGGCTGGTTTGCTACTACCTCCTTTTGAACAAGCAGCACGCTTGCCCAAAGGAAGGTTTGTGACATGATTCTGTTAAGCGCCACTAGCGAGTATGTGATTGCCGGACGGTCGAGGAAGGGCTTCCCAATTCTTTTGAACAGCGACATGAGTAGTTGCTCGGAAGTCAACGAATTCCTGCGCTTTTATCTACTTCGTGCCCAGATAGAGTCAAAGGGCTCCTGGGAGCCCATCAGTAGGTCGCTTTACGACTATTTTGGTTTCCTCGAGGCCCACGGACTATCGTGGAACGATGTAAACCGTGGCGAGACCAAGAACCTATTGGCTGCTTATAGAGATTATTGCTTTGGAACAGCATCACTAGCCCGTAACACCGTTATCCTGCGCATAACGTACATCTGTGAGTTTTACAAATACGCACTGCGACAAGGTTGGCTCGACACGTTGCCCTATCAATATGATCGGCGTCATCACGTTAATCGACCGCTTGGCTTCTTCGCACATTTGGCATCCAGCAACAATACTGCTTTAGGTATTTCCGCAGTGCCACGCCGACATCGTTCTTTGATCAAGTTTTTGTCCTTGGAACAAGCGCGCCTGCTGTTAAGGGCAGCGACCAACGTCCATCATGCGGCAATCATTCGCACCGGCCTGCTTACAGGTATGCGCCGAGCAGAGCTTGCGACCTTCCCCGCTGCGTATGTCTTCGACCCTAGGAAGTCCAAGGCCGTCGGAAACAATGTCAGCGTGACTCTTGATCCGACCGATGGCAGTGGCATGCGAACAAAAGGATCTAAACCACGAGTAATCTATATTGACCGCGAGGTGATGCGTGGACTCTATCGGTACAAGTCCCTTTATCGTGGCGAACGCTCATCATTGACATCCGACCAGCACTCCAATTTATTTCTGAATAAGGATGGCCAACCTTTCACGGACTGCGGGAAAGGTATTGAGGCCATCGTCCGCAATTTGGGTAAAAGCATTGGCATTTCTGCTTACCCTCACATCCTCCGCCATACTTACGCGACTCATACCCTCCACGCTTTACAACTGCGATCTTCCAGTGGAAAGGGCATTCAGCCACTGGTTTTCCTCCAACGACAACTGGGCCACTCGTCACTTAACACAACAATGGAATATTTTCATTTACTCGACCAGATTGCTACTGATGCAGCTCTTGCCTACGACGAAGAACTGAGTTTTTGGAAAGAGGATTGAGCAATGCCCAAGCGCAAGGTCTTTGTTCAGACAGATCTTTCAATTCCAATGATTGAGCGCGCGCTCCAGGAGCCAAGCGCGGTCATTGGTACACCAGAAATTCCTCCATCAAACACTGTGATTAAGTTCCAAAAAGGCACCCCTATGGGGCCTTTTGACTTCAGCCCATGGTATGGATGCGGAATTGACCAGATCACTTATGCGTATCAGCGTCAGATTGAGCGGTTCATGGCCAAACAGGATGCCGAATTGACCCAAACGACTGTTGCCGCATATTGCCATCAAGGCGCCAAATACCTATTGGGCTACTTGCTGCTACGCAGCGCGGCGTTGAGACGAGAACTGACACTGAGGGAGATCAACCGAGATACAATCGATGGGTACTTAGGTTCATTTGACGGCGAAGACCTTGAGCTCACAACGAAGGCTTGCCGTTACAATGGAGCTAAAGCCGTCCTCAAGGCACTATGCGACAGAGGTCTGATTGAAGAGGTACGCGGAGGTGACAATGCCACCTTCCCCCCCAACCCTTTTCCCGGAAAGCATCGGAAAAACAGAGGGGCCAAACCTCTGACTACAGCGGAGCGCAAAGCATTCTCGGCAGCACTACGTGATGCAGTCGCCCCCCTGTTTCGATCAGACGTCAAAGTGACAGCCGATCTCTTAGTCTTCGCGTTGCTCGTCATAGCATTACACACAGGAAGAAACACCACGCCTCTACTAGAAATGGGACTGGACTGTCTGGTCCCCCATCCCAAGGCAAATACTTCATTTCTCGTTCTGTTCAAGCGCCGTGGTTACCTTCCTAGCAAGGTTGCAATCAGAGACGAAGAACCTTCTCCTAATCTCGACTCTGTTCCCACACTGCGACCTACTGTCGCACACTTGGTTCGAATTCTGATCGAACATGCAAAAACACTTCAAGACCTTGCGCCTAAGGAATTCAAAGGCCGGGTCTTCCTCTTCCGAATGCAAACCACCGGACATGGCAAAGGCAAGGTTGGTGATGTTTCGGCAGTAGGTGTAAAAATTTTGGGTAACGCCACTCGCAAGCTCGTCAACCGTTATGAATTAAAGAACACTGACGGAAAGCCACTGCAAATCAACGTCAGTCGGCTAAGGAAGACCTTCGTGAATCGCATTTACGAGATTCTTGATGGCGATGTGGCGGGCACTGCCGCTGCAGCAGGAGACACTGTCCGCGTAACAGACGTAAGCTATCTTCGCCCTAGCGAAAACGCTACTAAAAATTGGCGATTTCTTGGAATCGCCCTCACTCATGAGCTGCTCACTGCCACTCTAGGTGCAACTGAAAGAACACCTGTTGGCCAATGCTCTGATATACACACAGGTGAGTATGCACCGAAAAAGAATGCTGAGGTCTGCATGAGCTTCTTGAACTGCATTCGCTGTCGTAACTATGTTGTCACTGCCGACGACCTCTACCGTGTTTTCAGTTTCTACTGGCGGATCCTTGCTGAGCGCGCCAAGATGAATGCCCAACGTTGGCGGCGGCAACTCTCTCACATTGTACGACTCATAGACCGCGACATTGCGGACGCAGGCATCGCTCGTGGGGCCTTTACGCGTGAAATCGTTGACCGCGAACGTGGACGTGCACGCCTAAATCCTCACCCATTCTGGCGCAATGAATCGCTGCTAGCCGAACTTGATGCCTTTACGGAGGTTTCGCCATGACGAATGCCAGTCAAGCTACAGAGGCGCCAAATGAGTTTCAATCTCAACCAGATGATGTTATAACAACATCACTTGATGAGCGGGAAAAACTCATTATATCTATGCGTCGGATCGACGGATTCCCTAAGATAATTAGCATCTATGAAGATGACGTATGGTGGCTAACAGGAAGCCCTGCCAGCACGAGCAAGTCAGTGTGCAAGATTGACTTCTCAGCCGTACCCTCACCGCTGCGGGACGTCACTAAGGCGATAATTTATCGCTATTTAAGACGAGGCGTGCGCAATGCCCGCCGCCCCCAAGCAGCCACGGCCTCGGCCACCTTCACAGACATCAGCTACTTTCTGAATTTTGTTCACAGCTTAGGAATTTCGAAGCTACGCGACATATCTCCGATGACCTGTTCCGCATATGTACAGTTCGCACGTACTAAACTTTGCTCCCTCGGTGGAAAGAATCGGGCTATCGATCCTTCGAACCGCACAGTTGCCACGACAACGCTATACAAACGCTTCGCTGCAGTGGAGAAGGTCTTTGAATTAAGCCATTACACTCAAGATGCTATGAGTCAGCACCCTTGGATTGATTCAAGTGCCGACGTCTTGGCCGGCGGTGGTAACAGCTCTGGAGCAGGTTTAACGCCATTGATTCCAGACGACGTGTTCACTAAAATCTTCCAACATGCGTTCGAGATTGTACAAGATGGCCCACGTCTTCTCGATTTACGAGACAATTTAGAGAGATTCGATTTAAAAACAGAAGTTACTTCCAGTTATCTTACAACCCTCAAAACCAAGTATCTGCGAGAAGCAGGGTGATCTTGCCCCCGTATAACCGGACACAGCCAATCGTTTAGTTAGCGCCGCTTTCCTGA
>NZ_LT607488.1:127854-275715 GCF_900095235.1 Janthinobacterium sp. UMAB-60 | reverse complement strand
ATTCCTATCCGTAAGAATAACGCATAGGCTGTGTCTGGTGAATCAAGGGGCTATTTCAGAGCGGACCTTCAGCGACCAATGCTAACGCGATAAAAATGTATGGAGATATCAAAAGTGCACCTAGAATTGATCCGCGACCTTGCTGGCACCTTCCCTACAGTTGCTGAACCTGAGTCCGTACTTAGTGCCAAGGTATGGTATTGCAAATACAAGAGTCTCTTACCGCTGTCCCAGATGCGCAACTTGGAAGAACTTGTAATCGCTGGTTTTCCTGATGATTCGTTCGAATTTCTTGGGAGGCTAGAAAAGCTGCGCGTCCTGCACATACTTCATATGCCAAAGATTAGCAATATCGCACCGCTAGCCAAATTAATGCAGCTGAAATCGGTATCTTTGGCGACGCTCCCAAGTTGGGACGCGTCAAAGAAGATCACCACCATTCAGTCGCTTGAACCATTGGCTGCAATCCCGGAGCTGGCCTATCTGGAGCTTTTCGGTGTCTGCCCGCCAGACAAATCGCTTGTCCCTCTCGAACGATGTAGGTATCTTCAAACGGCACGTATCTCAAACTACCCCATGGTAGAAATCGAAAGGTTTTTTTCTGAAACAAAAATCATCAACAAGTTCAACCCCGAACCTTCATTTTACTAACCGGCACCGTCCGCTATGGGGCGGAAGCTGCCGATGACGGCAACCGGCCAGAAGCGGACCTCAATACGATCAATTATAAGAAGGAGCGAGTGCTCGTGGGAAATGCCGTTTTAAGCCGCTTGTCCATGTTGGGCGTTGTTTTCTTGTGCCTTTCGCTGTCGCCCTTGACCAATGCTTCCGAACAACAAAGCGATATGGCATCGATCAAGCAGGAGCATTGCGAAGAAAATAATAATCTTGAGGGTACTTTCTGCATGAGTCGAGAGCTAAAAGAATCCGGCACGCGTTTAAACGTCGTCTACAAGACATTGATGTCTGCGCTTACCAAACCACGAGGGTTGCAACGCGCGCAACGTGCATGGATTGTTTTCCGCGACGCGGAGTGCAAGTTCCAGAACGCGGCGATGCATGGCGGAAGTGGTTACAACTTTTCGATGGACCTGTGTTTGATGCAGCTGACTGAACAGCGCATATCGGTGTTAGAAACCGTTAGGCCCTGTAATGGATGCGTAGAATTCAAGGATGAGTTTTATGGAACGGGGAAAGGATACAGCTTACCAGAGCGTAAACGCACTCCTGCTTCGGGCAAGCGATGACACGGGGCGAGGCTTGGAGGCTTTTAGTCCCGTTTTAACGCGCTTCGACTGCTACGTCCGCCATGGGGGAGACCCCGCCAACGGCGGCAACCGGCAGAAGCCGCCTCAGAAAAATGAAGTCCTGTCTTGCGCATTATCCAGCCCTATGACCACGACAACAAATAACGCTTCAACCTGACGTTCGTGATCCATTCCAACAACAACCCTCATGCCGTTGCGGCTGGCCCTACGAAGATAACTCAATGATTCGACTTCTCTATATCAGCCATGCCGCCCCCATGATCACGGAGGCTGAGAGACGCGAAGTAGGTGAACAGAGTTGCCCTGCACGGTACGGCCGGGCTAGTTTTTTATGTCTTTTGGCGCAGATATGGAACACCAGCGTGTTCAATTAACGCAAAGGTCCGATTTGGGGCGCAAACGGACTCACGCGCCCGAAAGTCAGACTGACACCCTGACTGCTGCGGAACCGGACGGCGCCGCCCGCCTTCCCCTCCGCCCTGCCAGCCCGAACAACTTTACTGCCACTCGCCACAGTTGCAGAACTCAAGGCCCCCATCCGACGACGCCAGCAGCAAAGAAAAACCCCGGCGTACCGGGGCAGTCACAAGGTTCAAGCGCGGGCGCTGCGGCCGGGCAGCGCCAGGCGGCGGCTGGCGGCAGGTGTTGCCGGGGCCGGCAAGCCGCCCGCCACTTTCAACGATTTTGCCTGGGCATCGCCACGCAGGCGGAACACGGCCACCACGTCGACCAGTTCCACGGCGCGCTCTTGCAACGAAGACGCTGCGGCCGCCGCCTCTTCCACCAGGGCCGCATTTTGCTGGGTCACCTGGTCCATTTGCGAAATGGCCTGGTTCACCTGCTCGATGCCAGCGCTCTGCTCGTGGCTGGCGTTGGCGATGTCGCCCATGATGTCCGTCACGCGGCGAATGCTGGCGACGATTTCTTCCATCGTCGCGCCCGCCTGGTCGACCAGCACGCTGCCCGTGTTGACTTTATCCACGGAATCCTCGATCAAGCCCTTGATTTCCTTGGCCGCTGCCGCCGAGCGCTGCGCCAGGTTGCGCACCTCGGTGGCGACCACGGCGAAGCCACGGCCCTGCTCGCCGGCGCGCGCCGCTTCGACGGCCGCATTCAGCGCCAGAATGTTGGTTTGGAAGGCAATGCCGTCGATCACGCCGATAATGTCGGCGATCTTCTTCGCCGACTCATTGATCGAACCCATCGTGCCCACCACTTGCGCCACCACTGCGCCGCCCTTGCGGGCCACGTCCGAGGCGGACACGGCCAGGGTATTCGCCTGGCGCGCATTGTCCGTATTCTGGCGCACGGCCGAGGTCAGCTCTTCCAGGCTGGAGGCGGTTTCTTCCAGCGACGACGCCTGCTGCTCCGTGCGCACAGACAAGTCCGCATTGCCGGCGGAAATCTGCGCGGCCGCCACGCTGACCGTATCGGCCGAGGTGCGCACGGTAGCGATCACGTCGACGATGCGTTCGAGGAATTTATTGAAGGCGGTGGCCGTGCGGCCCACTTCATCCATGCGCTCGACGGGCATGGCGGCGGACAGGTCCAGCGAGGCGCTGACACGCTCCAGCGTAGTTTCGATATTACCCAGGCCGCCGCTGATGGTGCGGTAGATGTGCCAGGCCAGCGCGCCCGTCAGCAGCACGGCCACACCGAGCACGGCCAGCATGGTATTAAACGCCGTGTCGTAGGCGGCCAGGCTTTCGGCCTTCACGTCATCGACCAGCTTGTTGTTGTAGGCGATATGGTCATCCATGCTCTTTTTCGCGGCAGCGGCCGTGATGGCCAGCGGCGTGCCGGCCAGCAAGGTGGCGCGCACGCCATCCATGTCGCCCGCGTAGGCGGCGGCAAAGAATGGCACCAGCGCGCGGCGGTACGCTTCCATGGCGGCCTGGTCGGCGTCGAGCATCTTGCTGTCCGTCGCGTCGTACAGGCGCTCGGCGCGGTAGGTGGCGATGACCTTGTCGAAATTCGTGTTGGCGTCGGCCACGGCCTTGTCCAGCGCCGTCTTGTCGGCCAGGTTCGAGAAAACGGACAAGCGGTAGCCGGCCAGGCGCGAATCGGCCAGGAAACCCTTGGCCGCATTCAAGCCCTGGATGCTGGGGATGATACGGTTTTGCACGGTGTCAAAACGTTCCTGGGCGCGCTGCAGCTGGATGGCGCCGCCGGCACCCAGCAATAGCAGGGCCAGCAAGGCGATGGTGAGGGTCAAAATTAATTGCTTGGTGATATTCATGGTGTTCACAGTCAAAAAAGCAGCCTGGCAGGGCCAGGCGGGATGAGTAGCTGCCGATCAGGTGGCCGGGACCGGTTGCAAACGGCGCGAGCTTAGGCCGCCAGCGGGGCAGCGTCAGGCGTGCGGCGCAGCAAGTCGCCATGCTGGCGGCAAAATGCCAGGCCCGCCTTGTGGCCCACGTCGAACAGCAACTGCATGTTCGAGCTGGACCAGTCCAGGGTGTCGGGCCAGTGCTGCTCCGGGATGCCGCCCATCAGATCGAGTTTCAACAGACGCCGCTTGGGCTGGCCCGTGCGCGCATCCGTGTTGTGCTCGAGTTCGAACAGGCGCAGTTCGCTCTTGGAAATTTTCACCAGCGGCGTGATGATGGAGCGCACCCAGGCGTCGTACAGGTTGCGCGGCTTGCGCAGCAAGCGTTCGTCGCCGAGGATGTCGAGGATGACCAGGGTGTCTGCGTCAGCGTGTTCGCCCTTGCCTTCGATAAACGGCTCGAAATTGAGCGTGTCGAGCGCCGCGCCTTCGATGTAGTCGTCGCCATCGATGGTGGTGGGCGCATACAGGAAGGGAAACGACAAGGCCGCGCGCACGTGGATAGCTGCGATCTCGTGCTTGCCCCAGATTTGCATGCGGTGCTCGCTGAGGTTGTAGGCATTGATGTAGAAATCGGGACGCATGCGCGCCACGCCCGAGAAATCCACGGCTTTTTCCAGAAAGGGCAAGTGCGCGCACAGGCCCAGGCTTTTCGCCGACAGGTCCGATGGCGACAGCGACGACAGCATCAATTTCCCCCAGTCCGACCAGGCCGTGGGCACGCCCGCAAACGTTTGCTGGAACGCCTGAAAAAAAGGATTGTTGGCCGGTGGCTGGAAAGCGTCGCGAAAAGTGCTCGCATGCATGCCCGGCTTCTGGAACACCTTGTAATTGATCGGAATCATCTTGTAGATGCTGTCGGCCACGCCCGTGTCGGCCCAGCTTTGCAAGGCCTGGCGCGGCGTGGCTTCGTGCGGCGTCGTGTAAAGCAAACCCATCAGCACACCGGCGCCGGAAGCGGAAATGACATCGAATTCGATGCCTTCATCGAGAAACGCGGCCAGCGCGCCCGCGATCAAGGTGGAATTTGGTGCACCGCCACCAAGCAGCAGGCCCGTCTTGCGGGCGGGTGTCGCGGCTGGTGCCGGATGTGGCGGCATCGTGCTTACTGTCTTCATGCACACTCCCTGAACGGAACCGGGCTCACGCCCTAATTGTTGGTTACTACACGCTTACTACGCTGATTCATGCCCATGTTCCAGCAACTGGAAACTATTGCAATATTGCCGAAACAGATATTAAATTAACATAAATAAATTCCTTATGGCAATTTAATTAACGCATGATGGGTATTCAGAAAGGGTATAAGTTGACGGCGCGCGGCGTGGCGTGACGCATCGCAACAAATAAATATTCTGCAATGTTAGGAAAAATCTCTTTGGGGTAGGAATATTCCTCAACTGGCGGCCATGGCGGCCGCCAGGCCGTTCAGGGGGCGGGAGGGGGCGCGGAAAAATGCAGGTGGGTACACAGATGGTCAACAAAGACGCGGATTTTCGGTGACAGATGGCGGCTCGACGGCCACAGCACCCAGAACTTGCTCGCGTACAGCAGGTAGTCGCCCAGCACGGCTTGCAGTTCGCCCCGTCCGATGGCGTCGCGCACGATAAAGTCGGGCAGATACGCAAGACCCACGCCCTGCGTGGCGGCGCCGATCAAGGCTTCGATATTGTTGCAGGTCAAGGCGGTCGGCAAGCGCAGCTCGCCGCCGCTGTCGCCCTCGGCGCGCCGCAGCGCCCATTCCTGCAACTTGCCCGTGGTGGGAAATTTATAGCGCACGCAGGCGTGCCCTTCCAGCGCGCGTGGCGTGGCCGGCACGCCATGGCGGGCGAAGTACGCGGGAGAACCCACGATGGCAAACGCGAATGGCCCCAGTTCGCGCGCCATCAGCCGCGAATCGGTCAAGGTGCCGCTGCGCACGGCCACGTCAATGCCTTCGGCCACCACGTCGACCAGCCGGTCATTGAAATCGAGGTCGAGCTCGATCTCCGGGTACTTGCGCGTAAAGTCCGCCAGCAGGGGCAGGATGATGCGGTAGCCGATCACGGGCAGGCTGACCTTGAGCTTGCCACGCGGCGCCTCGGCCAGGTGCGACAGTTCCGCCTCGGCATCGCCGAGGTCGGCCAGGATGCGCTGGCAGCGCTCGTAAAACAGCGCGCCCTCGTTGCTCAGGCTGATGCGCCGCGTGCTACGGTTGAGCAAGCGCACGCCCAGCTTTTCTTCCAGCCGCGCCACGCTCTTGCCCACGGCCGAGGCCGACACGCCAAGCAAGCGCCCGGCCGCCACGTAACTGCGCGTTTCCGCCGCGCGCACGAAGGCGGCAATGCCGTTCAGATTATCCATGTCACCTCGCCACCTCAATTAAGGAATATTTGTCCGTTATGAGTGGATTTTTAGCCACTTTTTCATAGATTGCGTCCATATTATCATCAGATTCCCTCTTTCTGGAATCACTCCCATGGATACGAATCTTCCCGCGCATGCCCCGGACCAAGCGACTGCACGGCATATGCTGGTGCTGGCCGCCGTCTGCCTGGCCGCGCTGTGCATGCCGCTCAGTTTTACGGGCCCCGCCATCGCCATCCCCGCCATCGCCGCCGACCTGCACGGCACGCCGCTGGCGCTGGCGTGGATCACGAATGCCTTCATGCTCAGCTTTGGCGGCTGCCTGATGGTGGCCGGCGCGCTGGCCGACCGCTACGGCCGCAAGCGCGTGTTCTTGCTGGGCATGGGCGTATTTTCCGCCGCCGCGCTGGCACTGTCAGCCGCGCCAGGCATCCTGTGGCTCGATGTGCTGCGCGCCGTCCAGGGCCTGGGCTGCGCCATGGCCCTGTCGAGCGGACTGGCGGCCCTGGCGCAGGAATTCGACGGCCCGGCCCGCGCGCGCGCCTTCAGCCTGATCGGCACGGCCTTCGGCGTGGGCCTGGCCTTCGGCCCCTTCCTGGCCGGCACCTTGATCACGCACACGGGCTGGCGCGCCATCTTCATCGCCACGGCCGCGGCCGGCCTGGCCGCCCTGCTGGCCGCCGCGCGCGCCATGCGCGAATCGTGCGATCCGCAGGCGCAGGGCGTCGATTGGCCCGGCGCGCTGACGTTTACGGGCGCGCTGTCGCTGTTTACGTATGGCTTGCTGCAGGCGCCCGACAGTGGCTGGGCCAGCGCGGCCAGCCTGGGGCTGCTGGGTGGCGCGGCCTTGCTGCTGGCCGCATTCATCCGCGTGGAGCGGCGCGCCGCGCGGCCCATGCTGGACTTGACCCTGTTCCGCCTGCCAGCTTTTGCCGGTGTGCAACTGCTGGCCGCCGCACCCGCGTTTTCCTTCGTCGTGCTGCTGGTGCTGCTGCCGGCCCGCTTCATCGGCATCGAGGGTTATAGCGCCTTCGACGCGGGACGCATGATGATCGCCCTGTCCGCGCCCATGCTGGTGCTGCCTATCCTGGCCGGCATGGCGGCGCAGCGCCTCGCCGCCGCGCACATTTGCGCCAGCGGCCTGCTGCTGGCGGCGGGCGGCCTGCTGTGGTTGTCGACCTGCGCGCCGGGCCAGTCGCCCGCCAGCCTGCTGGGACCGCTGCTGCTGATCGGCTGCGGCATCAGCCTGCCCTGGGGCCTGATGGATGGCCTGGCCATCAGCGTCGTGCCCGTCGAACGGGCCGGCATGGCGGCCGGCATCTTCAATACGACGCGCGTGGCGGGCGAAGGCCTGGCGCTGGCCATCGTCAGCGCGCTGCTGGGCACGTTTACCGTGGCGGCGCTGGGCGGCACTGCCGGCATCGGCGCGCAACAGGCGGCGCACGCGGGCCCCTTCCTGGCGCTGGGCGAGCTGCGCCATGCTGCTAGCCTGCTACCCCAAGTGGGCGCGACCGAACTGGCGCAAGCGTACGGCACGGCCTTCCGCCACTTGCTGTATGTGCTGGCCAGCATTACGACGGCCTCGGCCCTGCTGATCCTGGCATTCCTGCATCATCCTGCCCCTGCCGCAACAGACACGGCCGCCCTGCCCGCCTGCAAGGCACAGCAATAATTCACCATCGTAGTTTCTCTGCCGTACACGGCGGCGCCAATGCGCCGCCGCCCGCCTTTGATGTTTCTCCGCAACACCTCAAAAGTTTAAGAAGAATTCAAAGAACAAAACTAGTTTACTCATCAAAGCGCTTTGAACTATACTCAAAGCGCTTTGAAACATAGTTAAAGCGCTTTGGTTGTGCAAATTAATGCACGCCGATCCCACACCTATAAAAACACTGGAGACGCAATGAACAAACATTTCTTGAAAACTTTGCCTGCCGCCGTGGCGTTGGCCTTGAGCGCTTCGGCTGCCCAGGCCGCCCTGCCGATCGACTTCGGCGGCTACATCCGCTCGGGCTTCGGCACCAGCAGCGAAGGCGGCAAGGAAGCCTGTTTCGGCCTGGCCGGCGCCTCGTCCAAGTATCGTCTGGGCAATGAGTGCGAAACCTACGGCGAGCTGAAATTCGGCGGCGAAGCGTTCAAGGCCGCCAACGGCACCACCTTCCGCATCAATACCCTGGTGGCGTTTTCCGTCAACCAGAATCAGGACTGGGAACAATCGGACCCGTCGTGGCGCGAAATGAACGTGGTGGCCGACAAGATCGGTACGGGCGCCTTCGCCGAAGCGCGCGCCTGGGTCGGCAAGCGCTACTACGACCGCCAGGACGTGCACATCACCGATTACTACTTCTGGAATAACAGCGGCCCCGGCGCCGGCCTGGAAAACATCGACCTGGGCGCCGCCAAGCTGGCCTACGCCGTCGTGCGCACGGCCGATGACGGCGACAGCAAGCGCATGGGCCTGTCCCACGACCTGCGCTTCTCCGGCATCAAGGTCAACCCGGATGGCGAACTGACGCTGGGCCTGCAATTCAATCAGAAACGCAACGCGCAAGGCGCGGCCCCTATCGCCAGCGGCCACCTGCTGACCATCATGCATACGCAGGGCAACCTGCTGGGCGGCTTCAACAAGGTGGCATTGCAATATGGTAAAGGCAGCGCCGCCAACACGGGCGGCTTCAACCTGGGCGCCAACAAGGATGACAAGGTCGTGCGCCTGACGGAACAAATCATGATCCAGCCCAAAGGCGCCTGGTCGGGCATGGGCACCTTCGTCTACGAAGACAAGCAAACGGCGGGCGTGAGCAGCAAATGGACCTCGATCGGCGCGCGTCCCGTCTACCACTTCACGGACAACTACAGCCTGGCCGTGGAACTGGGCCACGACATCGTCAAGCCGGAAGGCGGCGAGAGCCGCAACCTGACCAAGCTGACCTTCGCGCCGCAACTGTCGGCCGGCAACAGCTTCTGGTCGCGCCCCGTGCTGCGCGCCTTCTACACCTACGCCAAATGGAACAAGGCCGCCCAATCGGCCGCCGCGGCGGAAACCGCGCTGTCGTCGACGGGCGTGTTCGGTGGCAAGACCAACGGCAGTTCGCTGGGTTTCCAGGTCGAGTCGTGGTGGTAAGCGCGGGACTCTAGAACTTTGGCAAGCGTCCCTGGACGCCTGCCACAGGCAGCAACACCGCCCGCTTTTTCAGGGGCAAGGAATATCCGGACCCACCATTTCGCCGCTGCACGCGATGGCCGGCAGCTTCAATGTAGTGATTCAGCAGTATCCTCTTTTAGCGCGGGCGCCCCTGGGTTTGCCCGCGTATTTTTTTGGGCGCTGCCGCCGCAGGTCATCCCCCTGATCATTCCGGCATTTATCAGATAAACTACCCTGCATCGCTCCCGATCCACCCCAGACGCAGCATCCATGAACCTCAAAAATCTCGCCAAAACGCTAGGAATATCCGAAACCACCGTCAGCCGCGCCTTGAATGGCTATCCGGAAGTGAGCGAACGCACGCGCGAGCGGGTGCTGGCCGCCGCGCAGGCGGCCGGCTACCGTCCCAATCCCATGGCGCGCAGCCTGGCCGTGGGACGCACGAATATCGTCGGCATCATCTACCCGCTGATGCCGAACGACCTGGCCGACCCCATGTTCATCGACATCGTGGGCGGCATGTCGGAAGCGCTGGAAGCGCAGCAGATGGACATGATGATCGCGCCAGCCTCGGCCACCAATGAATTCCACACGTATCAACGCATGGTCAAGGGCCGTCGCATCGATGGGCTGATCGTCGGACGCACGAAACCGTACGACGAGCGCATCGCCTACCTGGCGCAGCAGGGCATGCCGTTTGTCGCGCATGGCCGCACGCAGCTGAACCAGCCGCACGCGTGGTTCGACTACGACAACGAGGCGGGCATGCGCCTGGCCGTCGAACGCCTGGCGCAGCTGGGCCACCAGCGCATAGGCCTGATCAGCGCCACGCCGGACCTGAACTTCGTGCGCCAGCGCGTCGAGAGTTTCCAGCACGCCATGCAGGCGGGCGGCCTGGCCGTCGATCCGGACAACCTGGTCGACAATGCGCACGACCGCCGCGCCGGCTACCAGGCCATGCAGCGCCTGCTGGCCCGCTCGCCCCGCCCCACCGCCGTCATCGTCGACAATCACATGTCGGGCGTGGGCGCGGTGCGCGCCCTGCTCGACGCGGGCATCGCCATCGGCAGCGAGATGTCGCTGATCGTCTGGGGCGTGATGGAAGATTCCCTGGCCGGCCACAACGTCACCACCGTCGTCCAGCCCGACCCGCGCGGCGCCGGCGCGAAGATGATCCACATGCTGCTGGCCCTGATGGATGGCACGCCCGTCGCCGATCTGCAGGAACTGTGGCCGTGCGAGCTGTTGCCGGGCGAGTCGGCGGGGCCCGTCATACACACCTGATTTACCCCTAGAGCAAACTACAGGGGTCAGTCACTGCGTGATCGGAATGCGTCCCACTGGGACGCGTTCCCCCGGCGGGTCCGCCCCCAGCCTCCGCTTGGGGTTTCGTAAAACGCCCTCTTCCGCTCTGTTTTGCCCTCCTGAATCACCCTCATAAAAAAATCGTATGTCTGGCGCGTGTATCGCTTTACTTTTCAAAGCGCTTTGAACTATACTCATTTCATACCCAAAGCGCTTTGAATTTTAAAATAAGACGTTCGCCTACCAACCAGCAGCGCCGCCCTGATAGCCGAGGCTACAGGCAACTTTTAAGAAATCATTCATGCCGACCATCCAGAACAATCTCGCCAACCTGCCCGCCGACTGGTGGCGCAGCGCCGTCATCTACCAGGTGTATCCACGCAGCTTCCTCGACAGCAATGGCGACGGCATCGGCGACTTGCCCGGCATCACCTCCAAGCTCGATTACATCGCCGCCCTGGGCGCCGACATCGTCTGGATCTCGCCCTTCTTCACGTCGCCGATGAAAGACTTCGGCTACGACGTGGCCGACTTCTGCGACGTCGATCCCATGTTCGGCAGCCTGGCCGATTTCGACCGCCTGGTGGCGCGTGCCCATGCACTGGGCTTGAAAGTGATGATCGACCAGGTGCTGTCGCACTCGTCCGACGTCCACCCGTGGTTCGTGGAAAGCCGCTCCAGCCGCGACAATGCCAAGGCCGACTGGTATGTATGGGCCGACCAGAAACCGGACGGCACGGCGCCGAACAACTGGCTGTCCGTGTTCGGCGGTTCTGCCTGGCAATGGGAGCCGCGCCGCGGCCAGTACTACCTGCACGACTTCCTCGTCAGCCAGCCCGACCTGAATTTCCATAACCCGGCCGTGCAGCAAGCCCAGCTGGACAACCTGCGCTTCTGGCTGGAACGCGGCGTCGACGGCTTCCGCTTCGATTCCTGCAACTTCCCGTACCACGACCAATTGCTGCGCGACAATCCACCGGCAGCCCAGCGCGACGCCAGCAGCGTCTCGGCCATCAACCCGTACGGCATGCAAGCACACGTGTACGACAAGACGCAGCCGGAAAACATCGCCTACCTGCAGCGCGTGCGCGCCATACTCGATGAATACCAGGCCATTTCCATCGGTGAAGTGGGCGACGACAATGCGCTGGCCACCATGGCCGCCTACACGGGCGCTGACAAGCTGCACATGGCTTACAGTTTCAACTTGCTGACGGCGGAGTTTTCCGCCGCGCACATCCGCACGCAAGTGGAAGAGTTCGAAGCGCAAGTGGCCGACGGCTGGGCTTCCTGGTCCGTGGGCAACCACGACAGCGTGCGCGTCATGACGCGCTGGGGCGGCGAAAACCCGTCGCCGTCGCTGGCCAAGGTGGTGCTGGCCGTGCAAGCGGCGCTGAAAGGCACGCCGTGCCTGTATCAGGGTGACGAGCTGGCCCTGACGGAAGCGGAGATTCCTTTCGAAGCGCTGCAAGACCCGTACGGCATCCCGTTCTGGCCCCAGTTCAAGGGCCGCGACGGCTGCCGCACGCCGATGCCATGGGTGGCTGACGCACCGCATGGCGGCTTCAGCACTACCACGCCGTGGTTGCCCGTGCCGCCCGAACATTTGGCGCGCGCGGTCGACGTCGAAGAAAACGATGCCGCCTCGCCGCTGCGCTTTGCGCAAAATATCCTTGCCTGGCGCCGCACCTTGCCGCAATTGCTGCGCGGCGACATCGTCTTCTTCGATACGCCGGAACCCGTGCTGGCCCTGCGCCGCGACTTGCCGGGACACCCGTCCGTGCTGGCCACCTTCAACCTGGGCACCGAAACGGTCACGTTTGACTTGCCGGCCGCCGCAGCAGCGGCCGACCTGGCCGGCCACGGCTTGCCAGGCAGCAAAGATGGCCAGCAGATCAGCCTGCCACCGCATGGCGGCTGGTTCGGCACGCACGCTTAAACAGTACCCTTTGGCGGCCATGCCGCCAATTACAATAACGAGCCCCGCGCATCAGCGGGGACGGATTGACACATTGAGGACGACATGGCAGGACTGAAATTAGCAGGGCTGAAGAAGGCATATGGCGACGTGCAAACCCTGCACGGCATCGACCTGGAGATCGCCGATGGCGAATTCATGGTCTTCGTGGGCCCGTCGGGTTGCGGCAAATCCACCTTGCTGCGCAGTATCTGCGGCCTGGAAGAAATCAGCGGCGGTGACTTGTTCATCGGCAAGACGCGCATGAACGACGTGCCGCCCGCCAAACGCGGCATCGCCATGGTATTCCAGAGCTACGCCCTGTACCCGCACATGAGCGTGGCGCAAAACATGGCGTTTGGCCTGAAACTGGCTGGCATGAGCAAGGTGCAAATCGCCGACGCCGTGCAGCGCGCCGCGCAAATCCTGCGCATCGAACCTTTGCTCGAACGCAAACCAAAAGACTTGTCGGGCGGCCAGCGCCAGCGCGTGGCCATCGGCCGCGCCATCGTGCGCAAGCCCGACGTCTTCCTGTTCGACGAACCGCTGTCGAACCTGGACGCTTCGCTGCGCGTGCAGATGCGCATCGAACTGGCGAATCTGCACCGCGAATTGCGCTCGACCATGATTTACGTCACGCATGACCAGGTCGAAGCGATGACCCTGGCCGACCGCATCGTCGTGCTCAACGCGGGCCGCATCGAGCAGGTGGGCGCACCGCTGGAGCTGTACCACCACCCCGCCAACCTGTTCGTGGCCGGCTTCCTCGGTTCGCCCCGCATGAACTTCCTCAAAGGCAAGATCCACAGCTATGTGGACGGCGTGGCCACCATCGCCACCAACGCGGGCGGCATGCTGCAGGCGGCGTTGACGCAGCCGCTGGCCAGCGGCACACAAGTCACCATCGGCGCGCGCCCCGAGCACGTGCAAGCGTGCGCACCGGGCGCCACTGCCGCCATCACGGCCACCGTGCAGGCGGTGGAAAAACTGGGCGACATCAGCTATCTGTACGTGCACGTGCCTGGCGGCGACGAGCCGCTGGTGGTGCGCGCCGATGCCGATACGGACTGGGCCATTGGCCAATCCGTGGCGCTGCAGGTGGCGCCCGCCCGCGTCCACGTGTTCGACGAGCACGGCCAGACCCGTACCTGATCTATCCGCTTTAAGGGGCCAGGCGCTACAGGCGCCGCCTGGCCCGGTTGCATCGTTTCAGCCTTGATACTCAACATAAACTTAGCATAAAAAAAGATACTGGAGATTGACATGTCCTTCACGCACCCGAAACGCAGCTTCATCAAAACCACGCTGATCGCCGCCGCCCTGGCCGGCATCGGCAACCTGGCCGCCGTCAGCATGGCAAACGCGGCCGAAGCAGGCACCCTCTTGATCTGGATCAATGGCGACAAAGGCTACAAGGGCCTGGCCAAGGTCGGCGAGGAATTCACCAAGAAAACGGGCATCAAGGTCGTCGTCGAGCACCCGGAAGACGCGCCGAACAAATTCCAGCAAGCGGCGGCCGCCGGCAAGGGCCCGGACATCTGGATCTGGCCGCATGACCGCATCGGCGGCTGGATCGACGCCGGCTTGCTGCAACCAGTAACGCCAAGCAAGGAAGCGCGCGCCGCCATCCTGCCGCTGGCCTGGAACGCCTTCACGGTGGGCGGCAAGACCTGGGGTTACCCGATCTCCATCGAAGCCGTGGCCCTCGTCTACAACAAGGATCTGGTGCCGAACCCGCCCAAGACGTTCGAGGAAATCGCCGCGCTGGACAAGAAACTCTCCGCACAAGGCAAGAAAGCCATTCTGTGGGATTACACGAATACCTATTTCACCTGGCCTTTGCTGGGCGCGGGCGGCGGCTTCCCGTTTGAAGTCAAGTCCGATGGCCGCTACGATGCGGCCAAGACGGGTGTCAACAATGCCGGTTCGCAAGCAGGCGTGAATGCGCTGATGAGCCTGATCAACAGCGGCACCATGCCGAAGGGCGCCGGCTATGCCGAGATGGAAGCGGGCTTCAACCAGGGCAAGATCGCCATGATGATCAACGGCCCTTGGTCGTGGGACAATGCGCGCAAATCGAAGATCAATTACGGTGTTGCAACGATTCCTACCGTGGCAGGCAAGACGGCCACCCCATTCGTGGGCGTGCTCGGTGCGATGATTTCGAAAGCCAGCCCGAACAAGGACCTGGCGACGGAATTCCTGGAAAACCAGATGCTGCAGCTCAATGGCCTGAAAACCATCAACGCCGACGTCCCGCTGGGCACGCCAGCTAATAAAGTGCTGTTCGCGGAATTGAAAACCAACCCGAACATCCAGGCGACGATGGAAAGCGCCCAAGCGGGCCGCCCGATGCCGAACAACCCGGAAATGGGCCGTTTCTGGTCGTCGATGCAATCGGCGCTGGAAAACATCACGCAAGGCCGCCAGACGACCAAGGATGGCCTGGATGCGGCGGCGAAGCGGATTACGACCGCCAATTAAGCCCTATTTTGTTTGAGCGTAGGTCGGATTAGCGTGTAGCGCGTAATCCGACATGTGCCGCCAACAATGTTGTCGGATTACGGCCCTTTGGGCCTAATCCGACCTACGTATCATTACAGGTATCCATCGTGCGCAAGTTTATCGGCCCTACGGTATTGACCATCAGCATGGCGCTGGGTCTGTATCTGCTCTTCATGTTGTACATATCCGGCCAGACCATGCTGGCCGCCGTTTTCCTCGGCTTGCTGACCCTGACGACGTTTGTCTTCACGTCGCCGCGCGCCTATGCCTACCGTTATCTGTTTCCCGGCATCACGGCGGTCATCGTCTTCGTGCTGCTGCCGATGGTGTACACGGTGTCGATCGGCTTTACCAATTTCAGTTCGCGCAACCTGCTCACCTACGAACGGGCCACGCAATATTTGCTGGACGAGACGCAGCGCGTGGAAAGCACGGGCTACGCGCTGACCGTGCACCCGGACAACAAGGAATACCGCTTGCGCCTGGAAAGCCCGGACACGGGCGAAGTGCTGCTGACGCCGCCGCTGGCCCTGAAGCGCGCCGTGCCTTTGACCGTGGAGGTGGCGCCGCCGGACCCCGTGCAGGCGCCCGTGCTGGCCCCGCCGCTGCCCATCAAGGACATCATCGCGCTGCAAAAGGATCTGAAGCTGCTCACCCTCGTGCTGCCGAACAAGATCGAGCTGCGCATGGTGGGCTTGCGCGAATTCGGCCCCGTCGCGCATGTCTACAAGCAACTCCCCGACAAGACCCTGAAGAAAATCGCCACGGGTGAACTCGTGAAACCTAACTTCAAGACGGGTTTTTATGAAATGCCGGACGGCACGAAACTGGAACCGGGTTTCAAGGTCAACGTGGGCTTCGCCAACTTCGTGAAAATTTTCTCCGATGAAGCGTTCCGTGGCCCCTTCCTGCGCATTTTCGTCTGGACCATCGTTTTCGCCCTGATCAGCGTGGCCACCACGACGGGCCTGGGCATGGTGCTGGCCGTGCTCTTGAATTGGGATGCGCTGCGCTTCCGCGGCCTGTACCGCACCCTGCTGTTCCTGCCGTACGCCGTGCCGGGTTTTATCTCCATCCTGGTCTTCAAGGGCTTGTTCAATAACAACTTTGGCGAAATCAACCTGGTGCTCGACGCCCTGTTCGGCATCAAGCCCGCCTGGTTCTCGGACACCACCCTGGCCAAGGCCATGATCCTGATCGTCAACACCTGGCTCGGCTACCCTTACATGATGGTGGTGTGCATGGGCTTGATCAAGGCGATTCCGTCGGACCTGTACGAAGCGTCGGCCCTGGCCGGCGCGGGACCGCTGACGAATTTCTTCAAGATCACTTTGCCGTTGATCATCAAGCCGCTGACGCCGCTGATGGTGGCCAGCCTGGGTTTCAATTTCAATAATTTCGTGCTGATCAGCTTGCTGACGGGCGGGCGTCCTGATTTCCTCGACACCACCTTACCGGCCGGCACGACGGACTTGCTCGTGTCCTACACCTACCGCATCGCGTTCGAGGATTCCGGCCAGAACTTTGGCCTGGCCGCCGCCATCTCGACCCTGATCTTCTTCCTCGTGGCCGCGATTTCGCTGGTCAACATGCGCCTGACGCGCATGAACAAAGCATAAAGGACAGCATATGGCTATCGTTGTCGACCGTTCCAACCGCTGGCGCATCCTGGCGGCCCACGTCGCCGTGATCGCGCTGATCGCGCTGGTGATGTTCCCCTTCCTGATGATCTTGTCGATCTCTCTGCGACCCGGCAACTTCGCCTCGGGCAGTCTGATCCCGCCCGAGATCAGCTTCGAGCACTGGCGATTGGCGCTGGGCATGTCTTACCAGGCGCCCAACGGCGCCCTGGTCGAGCCGGACTTCCCCGTGCTGCTGTGGCTGTGGAATTCCATCAAGGTGGCCAGCATGAGCGCCACCGTCACCGTGCTGCTGTCGACCACCTGCGCGTATGCGTTCGCGCGCATGCAGTTCCGCTTCAAGTCGCAGACGCTGTCGGCGCTGATGCTGCTGCAGATGTTCCCCGCCGTGCTGGCCCTGGTGGCCATCTACGCCATCTTCGACGTGCTGGGCAGCTACGTGCCATGGCTGGGCATCGACCACCACGGCAGCCTGGTGCTCGCTTACACGGGCGGCATCGCCCTGCATATCTGGACCATCAAGGGCTACTATCAAACCATCCCCATCGAGATCGAGGAAGCGGCCAAGGTCGACGGCGCCACGCAGTGGCAGGCGTTCATCTACGTGCTGCTGCCGATGACGGTGCCCATTCTGATGGTGGTGTTTTTGTTGTCCTTCATCGGCGCCATCATCGAATACCCGATCGCTTCCGTGCTGCTGCATGAACAGAACAACCTGACCCTGGCCGTCGGCTCGAAGCTGTTCCTGTACGAGCAAAAATACCTGTGGGGCGACTTCGCCGCGGCAGCCATTTTGTCCGGCTTGCCCATCACGGCCGTATTCCTGCTGGCGCAAAAATGGATGATCTCCGGCCTGACGGCTGGCGGCGTGAAGGGCTGACATGAAGACCGTGCTGACCGCCCTCGCCGCTTTGCTCTTCTGCGCACCGGCGCAGGCGGGCAGTTTCGCGGACAACCCCATCGTCTACTTTGCCGTGACAGACCGTTTCGCCAACGGCAATCCCGGCAACGACCACAGTTATGGCCGCGCCGCCGACCCGCAAGGCGGCGACGTGGGCAGCTTTCACGGCGGCGACATCGCCGGCATCACGCAACAGCTGAAAGCCGGCTATTTCACGGCGCTGGGCGTCAACGCCCTGTGGATCACGGCGCCGTATGAACAGATCCACGGCTGGGTGGTGGGCGGCAAGCAGCAATTCCAGCACTACGCCTACCACGGCTACTGGGCGCTCGACTACACCACCATGGACGCCAACATGGGCACGCGCGACGAGCTGCGCGAGATGATAGACACGGCGCACGCGCAAGGCATCCGCGTGCTGTTCGACGTGGTGCTGAACCATCCCGGCTACGCGGACTTGCGCACCCTGGCCGAATACAAGGTACCCGTGCTGTGGCCCGGCCATGAAAAGGCCGGCTTGCGCGACTATCACAGCTTCATCGACTACAACAACTTCGAATTCAAGCAGTGGTGGGGCCCGGACTGGGTGCGCGCGGGCTTGCCCGGCTATCCCGACGGCGGCCAGGACGACTACACGATGCAACTGGCGTACCTGCCCGACTTCCGCACGGAGAGCGGCAAGGCCGTGGGCCTGCCGCCCATCCTGCAGCGCAAGACGGATACGCGCGCCGTGGCCCTGCCCGGCACCACGGTGCGCGGCTACCTGGTGCACTGGCTGGCCGACTGGGTGCGCGAATTCGGCGTCGACGGTTTCAGGGCCGACACCGTCAAGCACGTGGAACCAAACAGCTGGCTGGCCCTGCGCGCGGCCGCCACCGATGCCCTCAAGGATTGGAAAACGCGCCATCCCGAGCAGAAAATCGACGACGCGCCGTTCTGGATGACGGGCGAAGCGTGGGGCCATGGCCCCGAGCGCAGCAGCTGGCATGACGCGGGCTTCGACTCGATGATCAATTTCGATTTTCAAGGCCGCGCTGGCGGCGACTGGAAATCCATCGATGGCGTGTACCGCCAGTACGCGGGCCTGCTAGGCAAGCGCATTGGCAATGCGCCCCGCTACGACATCCTGTCGTATATCTCCTCGCACGACACCAGCCTGTTCCCGCGCGATCAATTGAAACATGGCTTGAGCGCCCTGCTGCTGGCGCCGGGCGGCGTGCAGCTGTTCTATGGCGATGAAAGCGCGCGCCAGCCTGGCGCGGCGCCCGTCGGCGACGAACAGCAGGCGACCCGCTCCGACATGAACTGGTCATCGCTCGATGCGGCCACCCTCGCGCATGCGCGCAAGCTGGGCCAGTTCCGCTTGCGCCATCCTGCCCTGGCGCGCGGCGAGCATCGGTTCATCAACGACAAGCCGTACGCCTTCGCCCGCGTGATCGATGGTGACGCCGTCATCGCCGTGCCCGAAGCGCAAGGCGCCATCGCACTGAAGGTGCACGGCGTCTTTGCCGATGGCACCAGTGTGCGCGACGCCTACACCAATCAAACCTACATCGTCAAAAATGGCGCCGTCGCCGTGAACGCGGCCGGCAGCGTCCTGTTAGAAAAGGCAGCACCATGAGTACCTATGACGTCTTAGTGGTCGGCGGCGCCGGCATCGACACCATCGTGCGCGTCCCGGACCTGCAACTGCCCGTCGCCGATTCGCTGCACGTGGCGCCCATCCGCGATTATGTGGCGCACACGGGCAATGGCGTGGCGCTCGGTTGCCACGCGCTGGGCTTGCGCTGCAAATTCATCGACTTCATCGGCGACGATGCGCAAGGCGCGGCCATCCTGCAGCGCCATAAAGATACCAAGCTCGATTTTTCACACATCGTCGAACCCTCGGGCACGCGGCGCAGCGTCAACCTGGTCGACCCGCAAGGGCGCCGGCTGTCGCTGTACGACGGCCGCCACCCGGAAGACCTGCGCATGCCGGCCGCCTTCTATCTGCCCTACCTGGGACCGGCGCGCCACGCGCACTTTTCCATCATGGGCTGGGTGGCACAGCTGTTTGACGACGCGCAAGCGTGCGGCACGACCGTGTCGACCGATTTGCACGACTGGGATGGCGTCAACCCGCACCACAAGGTCTTCGCGCTGCGCGCCGACCTGGTGTTCCTCAGCACGGCGGCGCTGGGAGAACGTCGGGACGACGTCATGCGCGCAATTATTTCGGAAGGCCGCGCGCAGGCCGTGATCGCCATGGCCGGCGCGCATGGCGCCTACCTGCTGGAACGCGCCAGCGGCGAAGTGCGGCACTACCCGACGGCAGGCTTGACGCTGCCCGTGGTGGACACGAATGGCGCGGGCGATTCCTTCGTCGCCGCCTTCTTGCACGCCTGGCTGGACGGTGCTGGCATCGACGCCGCCATGCGCCGCGGCGCCATCGGCGGCGCGTTTGCCTGCGCCCAGCATGGCACGCATGAACGGTTTATCGGGCTGGCAGAGCTGCATGACTTATATCAAGACGGCACTAGCTTATGACTTAATATTCTATCAAGCGTAGCAACGGGCTAAGGGACGCGTGGCACAATGACTGCGGATTTCACCACCGCATACCATAGCAACCGGAGACTACATGAGAATCGAAACCCTGGCCGTGCATGCCGGCTACACCCCCGACCCGACCACCAAGGCCGCCGCCGTTCCCATCTACCAGACGGTGGCCTACGCCTTCGACAATGCCCAGCATGGCGCCGACCTGTTCGACCTCAAGGTCGCCGGCAATATCTACACGCGCATCATGAACCCCACGCAGGACGTGCTGGAAAAGCGCGTCGCGGCGCTGGAAGGCGGCGTGGCCGCGCTGGCTGTGGCGTCGGGCATGGCGGCCATCACCTACGCGATCCAGACGATCGCCGAAGCGGGCGACAATTTCATCTCCGCCAGCCAGCTGTATGGCGGCACCTACAACCTGTTTGCCCACACGCTGCCGCAGATCGGCATCGAAGCGCGCTTCGCCGACGCGCGCCAGCCCGAGACCTTCGCCGCGCTGATCGATGCGCGCACCAAGGCCATCTTCTGCGAATCGATCGGCAACCCGCTGGGCAATGTCACCGATGTAGCCAAACTGGCCGAGATCGCGCATGCGCACGGCATCCCGCTGATCGTCGATAACACGGTACCGAGCCCCTATCTGTTCCGCCCCATCGAGCATGGCGCCGACATCGTCGTCCATTCGCTGACCAAATATCTGGGCGGCCACGGCACCACCGTGGGCGGCGCCATCGTCGACAGCGGCAAGTTCCCGTGGGCCGAGCACAAGGAACGCTTCAAGCGCCTGAACGAGCCGGACGTGTCGTATCACGGCGTCGTCTACACGGAAGCGTTCGGCCCCGCCGCCTTCATCGGCCGCGCGCGCGTCGTCCCGCTGCGCAACATGGGCGCGGCCATCTCGCCCCTCTCCGCCTTCCAGCTGATCCAGGGCATCGAGACGCTGGCCTTGCGCATGGACCGCATCTGCGACAACACGCTGGCCCTGGCCAAGCACCTGAAAAACCATCCGAAAGTCGCGTGGGTCAATTACGCGGGCCTGGAAGACCACCCGGACCACGCGCTGGTGCAGAAATACATGAATGGCCGCGCCTCGGGCATTTTGTCCTTCGGCCTGAAACTGGCCAACGGAGAAGATCCGCGCGCGGCCGGCGCGCGCGTGCTCGACGCCCTGCAGCTGTTCACGCGCCTGGTCAATATCGGCGACGCCAAGTCGCTGGCCACGCACCCGGCGTCCACCACGCACCGCCAGCTCAATCCGGCGGAGCTGGCCAAGGCCGGCGTGTCCGAAGACATGCTGCGCCTGTCGGTCGGCATCGAGCATATCGACGACTTGCGCGAAGACCTGGAGCAGGCATTGAACGCCGCCTGAGTCCAGTTGAAATCAGGCTGAAGGCCTGTCCCGGCATAGGCATGCAACCCCCGCCGGGACAGGCGCGGCGTTCTCTGGAACCCGGTGCCCGCACCTTTGCTGCAAGGTGCCGCCATCGAGTTGTGCAGCATAAACAGCAGTGCCTGCACGAGTCGCTACCCGTATTCGGCCTGGCCACGGACAGTACGTTCAGCGATAGTATCTTTTCCACGGGCAATATCCGGCTGGACCACGTTCATGGCAAAAAATACCCCTTAAGCGAAATGTGCCACCCTGGCTTCTTCGTTCTTCGGAGGCGCCGGCGTGCGTGGTGGCCCGACATGTCAAACGCGAGACTTATTAATTCAGAGAAATATTTCTTAAATCCCTGTTTTTTCGTTGCTTACTAACAACATCATACCTGCCGCTGCCAGCCCATAGTTGTATAGTTAAGTTGGTCTTATGGAAAAGATTGTTTAAAGTGAATCCATAAAACTTTTGGCAAAAATAAAGCAACAATAATTTCAATAAGGGATCGTTCACTGATACCAATGGCTTGAATTTTGTTGTTTATTAAAAATAATCAATTATTTACAAGGGCTCGGAGAATATGATTTTTCAAGAAAAAAAGAGCGTTCATGCGGTTAAAATCGCACTGAGCGTCATGGCCGGAAGCATTCTCATCGCTAGTCAAGTGCAAGCACAGCAAACCGACGTCGCCAACGATAAAATACAGCGCGTCGTCGTCACCGGTTCCAATATTTCGCGCGTCGATATGGAAGGCCCGACCCCAATCGAGGTCATCAAGCGTGCCGAGATCGCCAAGTCCGGCGCCTCAACCGTGATCGAATTATTAAGCAAACTGCCATCGATCTCCGTCTCCCTCGACGGCAACAGTAGTTCCACCTTCGCCTCCGGCGCCTCGTCGGCCGCGTTGCGTGGTCTCGACTCCAAGTACACGCTGATTTTGTTGAATGGCCGCCGCCTGGCCAACTACGGCTTCGCGATCGGCGCGGAGAATTCCTTCGTCGACTTGAACAGCCTGCCTTTGTCGGCCATCGAGTCGGTGGAAATCCTGCGTGATGGCGCTTCGGCTATTTATGGCTCCGACGCCGTCGCTGGCGTGATCAACTTCAAGACCCGCACCAACTACCAGGGTGTAGAGGGTAGCGCCAACATCGGCGCCAACCAGCAGGGCGACGGCCAGACCGGCAACGTCAGCCTGACCTCCGGTTGGGGCGATCTGGAGAAGGATGGGCGCAACCTGCTGTTGACGCTGGACTTGTACCGCCGCAATCCGCTGGTTTCGGACAAGCATTCGAACCTGGCGGCACACGATTTCCGCAAATTCGGCGGCTCCGACAACCGCAAGACCAACGAGTACCTGGGCTGGATCCGCAACCAGAGCAGCGGCGACAAGGGTTATGTGATCCCCGGTTGCCAAGGTACCGTAGGTGTCTCCGGCACCGGAGACAATGTCTGCTTCACCAATCCGGCTTCGAACCTGACGCCGAAGCAGGAGCGCGCCGGTATTTCTACCATGTTCACGCAGCGCCTCAACAGCACCGACGAATTGTTCCTGGAAGCCGGTTACACCCAGAACTCGTCGACCTTTACCGATGGATCCCCCAACTTTAGCAGCGCCAACTACAAGACGGCCGGCTCGACCAACCCCGGTCTGGCGACGCTGCCGGACGGCAGCGATGGCACCGTGAACGGCTTCTTCCCTGGCGATCTGGTGCAGGTTTTCCGCAGCGTCTACGAGGCCGGCAAGCGGACCTCGAAGGTGACCAGCAAAACCACACGCGTGGTCGGCGGCTGGCGCGGTACGCTGGGCAAATGGGATAGCGAAGGCGCAATCAGCCTGAACCAGAACAAGTTGAGCGACGACGCCGACAAGCAATCGCTGCTGGACAAGTCGACGGCGGCCTTGCAAGCCGGCTTGCTGGGCAAAGCGGGTGGCTACGATCCCTTTGTATTGAATAATCCGGAAAGCGCCTACTTGCCTTTCCTGACAACAACTTCGCACCGCTCAACCTCCAAGCTGAGCAGCGCCGAATGGAAGATGAGCACGCCTGAATTGTTCACGCTGGGCGGTGAATCAGTTGGCTTCGCCTGGGGCTTGCAGGGTAGCCACGAGTCGATCGACGATGTCGCCGATCCGCAGATGACAGCCGGCAACATCGTCAACTTTGGTGCAACCAGCAGCAAGGCCAGCCGCACGGTGTATTCCATGTACGGCGAGTTGAATGTACCGATCGCCAAGCAAGTGGAAATGCAATTGGCGCTGCGCGGCGACCATTACAGCGATTTCGGCAATTCCTACAACCCGAAAGTGGCGCTCGCATGGCGTCCGAACCAGCAAGTGATGTTGCGCGGTTCGGCCACAACCTCGTTCAAGGCACCGACCCTGCCGGAGATCGCCTCGACCACCACCGCCTACGCCACCGTGGCCGACTGGGCGCGTTGCGGGCCGTTGGGTTACGTCGGGGTACAGTGCTCCTACAGTCCCAAGGTTTACCTGTCCGGTAATCCTGATCTGAAGGCGGAAAAGGCGAAGAACTTCTCCTTGGGTATCGTCTTGCAACCGATCAAGAACCTGTCGGCTTCGCTGGATTGGTATAGCGTGCGTCAAAAAGACACGATCCAGACCCTGGATGCGCAATACGTGCTCGATCATGAAGACACGATTCCCGGCTTCGCCGCGCTGATCGGCCGCGACCCGCGCAATCCCGCTCTGGAAGCGAATAATCCCGGTTTGAACAAAGGCCGTATCAAGGACATGAAACTGCCTTTCCAGAACGTTGGCAAAACGAATGTCGAAGGCCTGGATCTGGATGTGAAGTACTCGTTCAAAGTGGGTGAATACGGCACCGTGAAACTGCGTGAGTCCAATAGCTACAACTTGAAATACGAGCAAAGCATCGCGCCGGGCAGCGAGCCGACCGACCGCCTGGACGGCATTTACCATCCGAAATGGTCGAACACGCTGCGTATCGGCTTCGAGCGCAAGGACAACGAAGTGGCCCTGACCGCCCGTACGTACGCCAGCACGAAGAATATTGACGATCCGACGAAACTGCAGGACGCCGCCATTACCAACAACCGTATTGGCGCGTACACAGTGTGGGACATGAATATCAACTTCAAGCCCGTCAAAGACCTGGATGTGAGTGTCGGCGTCAACAATATGTTTGACAAGGGCACCGTGTACTCGAACAGTGCGTATGTCGATACCTATGTCAACGCGATGAACGATATCGTCGGCCGTTATATTTACTTGAACGCACGCTACAAGTTCAAATAATCGCCGATTTCACATGGCAGTCCCCGGACTGCCATCGCTGAAAATCGCCACCTGCAAGCGAATGCCGTTCAGTGTAGACTGAACGGCATTTTTTTTGTGGCTTGTAAACGCCCGGGCCAGTTGTTCATTCGTGCGGCGACGCTCAATGACACCCACTAAGGTGGCCCCATCGGTCAAGCCAGATTGTCTGCGCGTTTACGCTGTATCTGTTTCCAATGCTGCAACTGGTCGGCGCCGCCGCATGATCCCACCTTTACGCCGCTGGAGGGTACCATCCTCCAGCGGCTGCCCCCGGCAAAGCTTGCAGCGTTCATGTCGCTGCGAGAGCAGCCATTTCCACACCGCCATACTTGTCGATGATCAGCGCCCCTCATGCTCCAGGCAAGTGACCAGCAGTTGGCCTATGCGCCACCGCTCATGGACGATATGGCGCGCCAGCAGACACGCATCCGCCAGCGCACGAAATGGACGATGGTGTGAAATCGTGTTGCGAAAACGAATCGAAACGAACAATAAAGAAGAATTATATGTTGTTAAATTTTCTAACGTGCGTAGAATAAACAAAAAAAAGCGCGTTATTCTTCACTTCAGCGCAGTTCTCTTCCTGTTCGCATGAACGCCCGGATGCGCCCATGGCAGTGGCAGGCAGGCGCATGACAGCGACTGCGTGGCGCGATGAGAAACACCTGAAACCATGCACTTTTTATAGCCCATAGCGGCCTATCACCACCTTCAGGATCATGATGCAATCGACAATCAAGCAGCTAGCGCAACAGGACTGTGATCTTTTAATCGTCGGCGGCGGCATCAACGGCGTCGGTATCGCGCGCGATGCGGCCGGCCGCGGTTTGCGCGTCATCCTGTGCGAGCAGCACGATCTGGCCCAGCACACGTCCTCGGCCAGCACCAAACTGATACACGGCGGCCTGCGTTACCTTGAGTATTACGAATTCAAGCTGGTGCGCAAGGCCTTGCAGGAACGCGAATTGCTGTTGCGCACGGCACCGCACATCATGTGGCCGCTGCGCTTCGTCATGCCGCACGATGCCGGACAACGGCCGGCCTGGATGATCCGTGCCGGACTGTTCCTGTATGACCATCTGGCGCGACGCGCTTTCCTGCCGGCCTCGCAAGGCGTGTCGCTGCGCCAGCACGTGGCGGGCGGACCGCTGAAAGGCGATTTCGGCAAGGGCTTCGTGTACTCCGACGGCTGGGTGGACGATGCGCGCCTGGTGGTGCTCAATGCGCTGGACGCGAGCGAACGCGGCGCCAACATCCTGACGCGCACCCGCTGCGCGGCGGTGCGCCAGGAAGGCCAGGGCTGGCACGCCACGCTGGAGAGCGAGCAGCATGGCCGCATCGACGTGACGGCGCGCGCCATCGTCAACGCCGCCGGCCCCTGGACCGCGCAATTCGCCAACGCCGCCTCGGGCGTGAGCAATACGCACGGCCTGCGGCTGGTCAAGGGCAGCCACATCATCGTGCCGCGCCTGTTCGATCATCCTTACGCCTATATTTTCCAGAACCAGGACAAACGCATCATCTTCGCCATTCCCTATCAGGACGAGTTCACCCTGATCGGCACCACCGACCTGGAATACACCGGCGAGCCCGGCAAGGTGACGATCAGCGACGGCGAAGTGAGCTACCTGTGCGAGGTGGCCAACCGTTATTTCACCAAACAGATTGCACCGAGCGACGTGGTCTGGACCTATTCCGGGGTGCGACCGCTGCTCGACGACAGCGCGCAAAACGCCTCGGCGGTGACGCGCGACTACCTGCTCGAATGCGACCCGGACACCGCCCCCTTCCTCAATATCTGGGGCGGCAAGATCACCACTTACCGGAAACTGTCGGAAGAAGCGCTGGCCATGCTGCAGCCGCGCCTGGGCGGCGATGCGCCGGACTGGACCGCCTCGGCACCCTTGCCGGGCGGCGACTTGCAGCAAGCGGGCGCGCTGGTTGAGAACATCGACTTCGAGCGCTTTGCACAACAACTGCAGGCCCAGTACCCATGGCTGCCTGGCAAGCTGGCGCAACGTTATGCGCGCTGTTACGGCACCCGCGCCAGGCGCATGCTCGGCACGGCAAAGAAGATGACGGATCTGGGCGAGGAACTGACGCCCGGCGTGTACGAACAGGAAGCGCGCTATCTGTTCGAGGTGGAATGGGCACGCTGTGCCGAAGACATCCTTTGGCGCAGAACCAAATGCGGCTTGTACTGCCAGCCGCGGCATGTGGCGCGTCTGGAGGAATGGATCAAACAGATGTCGATGCCTGAGATGAGCGCTTGAACAAATAAGCCTGAGAGCCAGGCGGCTTTGCCTTGCCTGGACCATCTCCCTGGACACGGGATGACAGTTTTACCGAGTGACCGGCGCGGCAAAGACCGGCAAAAAAAATCAACTATAGACGGAGAAGAAGACATGCAGAAAATGGCGATGAAGGACCAATACATTCTTGCGCTCGATCAGGGAACGACAAGCTCACGCGCAGTGTTGTTTGATCGGGCCGGCAACATCGTCTCGGTGGCACAAAAGGAATTCCCGCAAATATATCCGCAGCCGGGTTGGGTCGAACATGACCCGCAGGATATCTGGTCGACGCAGGCCGGCGTCGCCGCCGAAGCCGTCACGCACGCGGGACTGAATGGCGCATCGATCGCCGCCATCGGCATCACCAACCAGCGCGAAACGACCATCGTCTGGGATCGCGAGACGGGCCGCCCCGTGTACAACGCCATCGTCTGGCAAGACCGCCGCACGGCCGATTTCTGCGATGAACTGAAAGGCCGCGGCCTCGAAGCCATCGTGCGGGAAAAAACCGGCTTGCCGATCGATTCGTATTTCTCCGCAACCAAGATCCGCTGGATACTCGACAACGTTCCAGGGGCGCGCGAACGCGCCAACCAGGGCAAGCTCGCCTTCGGCACTGTCGACAGCTGGCTGGTCTGGAATCTCTCGCAGCAAGGACTGCACGTCACTGATGTCACCAACGCTTCGCGCACCATGCTGTTCAACATCCACACGCTGCAATGGGACGACGAGTTGCTGGCCATGATGGATATCCCGCGCAGCATGCTGCCGGAAGTGCATCCGTCTTCCGCCGTCTACGGCACCACCAAAACCACCTTGTTCGCCTCCGCCGTGCCGCTGGCTGGCATCGCCGGCGACCAGCACGCGGCGCTGTTCGGCCAGATGTGCACCAAGCCAGGCATGGTCAAGAACACCTACGGCACAGGTTGCTTCCTGGTGATGAACACGGGCGAAAAACCGATTGAATCGAAGAACAATCTCGTCACCACAATCGCGTGGCAGATCGGCGAACAAGTCAACTACGCGCTCGAAGGCAGTATTTTCATCGGCGGCGCGGTCGTGCAATGGCTGCGCGACGGGCTCGGCATCATCAAGAGCGCTTCTGAAATCGAGGCACTGGCACGCTCGGTGCCGCATGGCGACGGCGTCTATCTGGTGCCGGCCTTCGCCGGACTCGGCGCACCGCATTGGAATCCGCGCGCCCGCGGCACGCTGTTCGGCGTGACGCGCGGCACCACCTCGGCCCACATCGCGCGCGCTGCGCTCGACAGCATCGCCTACCAGTCGCTGGACGTATTGAAGGCCATGGAAGCCGACTTGGGCGGCAAGATCACCGAATTGCGCGTTGACGGCGGCGCGGTGGCCAACGATTTGTTGATGCAATTCCAGTCGGACCTGCTCGGCGTGGACGTGGTGCGCCCGCAAATCACCGAAACGACGGCCCTGGGCGCGGCGTATCTGGCCGGCCTGGCGGTCGGTTACTGGAAGGATGTCAGCGACATACAGGACCAATGGAAACTGGACCGCCGCTTCACGCCGGCGCTCGACGCGAACACAGTGAAGACCCACATACAGGGATGGCAGCGTGCGGTCAACGCCAGCAAAGCCTGGGCCGATGCGGTCTGATCGACCACACGCCCATCCCTCCCACCTCACTGGAAGTCTCACATGCATCCTTTATTCGCCGAATTCATCGGCACCACCTTGCTCGTCCTGCTGGGCAATGGCGTGGTCGCCAACGTCATCTTGCAAAAAACCAAGGGCCACAACAGCGGCCTGGTCGTGATCGCCATCGGCTGGGCGATGGCGGTCTTTGTCGCCGTGCTGTGCACCGCCACCGCCAGCGGCGGCCACCTCAATCCGGTGGTGACCGTGGCGCTGGCGGTGGTCGGGAAATTTCCCTGGGCAAATGTCCCCGCCTATGTCGCCATGCAAATGCTCGGCGGCATGATGGGGGCGTTTCTGGTATGGGTCATGTACTACAAGCACTTCGAGGCCACCCCCGATGGCGACACCAAACTGGCGGTCTTTTGTACCGGCCCGGCGATCCGTGGCACCTTCGGCAGCCTCGCTTCCGAAATGATCGCCACCTTCGTCCTCGTGTTTGCCGTGCTGAACATGGCGGCGCCGAGCTTCGGACTGGGCGCCATGAGTGCCTTGCCGGTCGCCCTGCTGGTGCTGGGCATCGGCGTGTCGCTCGGCGGCACCACGGGTTACGCGATGAGCCCGGCGCGCGACTTCGGTCCGCGCATCATGCACGCGATCCTGCCCATCCCGGGCAAGCGCGACAGCGATTGGCGCTATGCCTGGGTACCGGTCGTCGGCCCGCTGCTGGGCGCCGTCCTGGCGGCACTGCTGTACAACTATAAAGTCTGATTTCGATCCCACTCCTCCCCCGCGTCCGCCGTACAGGGCCGTCTTGCCATGCAGGACGGATGACAACGCACGGCCGACGCGGCGTGGAGCAGGCACTTTCACCAGGAGACACACATGGCAGCGAAAAAAATCTTGTTTTTGACCGGCGATTTTGCGGAAGATTATGAAATGATGGTGCCGTTCCAGGCATTGCAGATGGTCGGCCACACGGTGCATGCCGTCTGCCCGGGCAAGAACAGCGGGGACAAGATCAAGACCGCGATTCACGACTTCGAGGGCGACCAGACCTATACCGAGAAGCCGGGGCATCTGTTTGCGCTCAATGCCAGCTTCGACGAAGTCGAGGTGGGCGACTACGACGCCCTGATGATCACGGGCGGTCGCGCGCCCGAATATCTGCGCCTGAACCCGCGCGTGATCGAGATCGTGCGCCAATTCGCCGCCGCCGACAAACCGATCGCGGCCATCTGTCATGGCGCGCAAGTGCTGGTCGCCGCCGATGTCATCCGCGGAAAACGCATTGCGGCGTATCCCGCGTGCGCGCCGGAAGTGCGCCTGGCCGGTGGCGACTATGCGGACATTGCAGTGGACCAGGCAGTCACCGATGGCGGTTTCGTCACGGCGCCGGCATGGCCCGCGCACCCGCAATGGCTGGCGCAATTTCTCCAGCGACTGGGAACAGCAATCACGCTCTGATCCGTGAAACAGCTAAGTAATCCGCAGTCAATTATTATGAATTTATGAAGAACATAAGCGGATGCTTGCAAGCCGCCCGCTGCGACGCAGTGCGAGCACTGCTAGCGCGGCTGGGATTGCGGCTGGGCCATGTATCACTGCCGGCATAAATCGACGACTGGCGCAACGAGCTGGAACCGGCCTTGAACGCGGCCTGAGGCCCTGTTTCAAACCGCACGGAGGGGACTTCATGCCATAATCGGCGGCATGTCTTCTCCTCCTACTCCCCCTGAGCAGCCGGTATCTGGCCTGTTCCGCGCCGAATATGCGCGGCGCATGAATGCCGTGCTCGATCATATCGACCGCCACCTCGACACGCCGCTGGACCTGGCGCAGCTGGCCGACGTCGCGCATTTTTCGCGCTTCCACTTTCACCGCGTGTTCGCCGCCTGGATGGGCGAAACGCTGGGCGACTATGCGCGCCGCCGGCGCCTGGAAACGGCCGCCTTGCTATAGAGAGCGTCCCATGCAAGTTACCATCCTCGACCTGCCGCCCGCCATCGCGGCGTGCCCAGCGCCATATCGGTCCCTACGGCCCCGCCATCGGTGCATTCTGGCGCGACACCGTCGCACCATGGATGCAGTCGCACGGCCTGGGCGACGCCACCTGCTATGGCATCGGACATGACGATCCCAGCATCACGCCGCCCGACAAATGCCGCTATGACGCCTGCGTCGCCTTGCCAGAGGGCTTCCAGCCAGGCGGCCGGGCCAGCATCACCACCCTGCCCGGCGGGCGCTATGCGGTAACGCAGTTCAAGGGGCCGTCCAGCGCCATCGCCGAGACGTGGACGCGCATGACGCGCGAATGGCTGCCGGCCAGCGGCCTGCAGTGGGACGAGCGCCCCTGCTTCGAGCGCTTTTCCGCCGCCACGGCCATGGACCCGGCCACCGGCGAATTCTCTTGCGAGATCTGCATTCCCGTGCGGCCCCTGTAACAACAGCGTAGGTCGGATTAGCGCGCAAGCGCGTAATCCGACATGACAGGCCAACGATGGCGTCGGATTACGCTCCGCTAATCCGACCTACGCACGAGCAGCTGTGCGACTTGCCCGACCCTGTCTGCGACCGTGCCGGACACATCGACATACGCAATCCCCCGCCGCGCCAGCTCGTCCCTGTACCACGCATGCTGACGCGCGCGGAAATCGCCGTCGCGGCGCGTGCCGTCCTGGATGAAGGGGAAATCGGGGGCGCACAGCAGCACCAGCTCGTAGCGGTGTTCGGCCAGCCGCGCCAGTTCCTGCTCGGCCTTGCCGAACATCTCGACACAGTAAAAATAGGTGGTCAGGGGCGACGTGTCGCAAAACAGCCAGCGCTGCGCGGCCATGGCGGCTTGCGCTTCGCGGCGCAGCTGTTCCCTGCCGATTTTCAGCAGATCGTCGTAGTGCAAAATGCCATCCTGGCTTTCCCACAGCTCACGGCCATACTCGGCCACCCAGCCGGTATCGAAATGCGCCGCCAGCGCGGCGGCCAGGGTCGTCTTGCCGCTCGATTCGCCACCCAGCACGCACACGCGCGTGACAAAATCGGCGCGTACGACGGGCGACAGGAAGGCGCTGTGGGCCTGCGGGTCTTGCCTTACCCGCGTTCCGGACACGGGCACCAGCGTTCTCGCCTGGTCCACGCTGACATGCGCCACCGGCCCGCTTGCGTAATGCCGTTCCAGCACGCGCGCAAAGCCGGGACCGTAATCCTCGCTGCTGAACACCGCATCGACGGGCAGGTCCAGCACCGTCCAGCACAGCCAGCCCATGAAGTGGCGATGCGCGTCGCCCTCGTCGTCGTTGTGCGGCAGCGGACGCGCAGGCACGCGACGCGCCACGCACAGGGCGGCCAGGCGCGCATCGTCCAGTACCACGACCACCGCCCGCGGGAACCGCGCGCGCAGCCAGGTTTCCCGGCGCGCCGGTTCCAGGCCGGGAAATTCAGGCCTGGTGTAGCTGACCACCAGCAGCTCTTCGCACCCTTCCGTGGCGCGCTGTATCAATAGTTCATGGCCCAGGTGCAGCGGGCAGAATTTGCCCACCACGAGGCCGCGTTTATAAAGGTTCATGCCACTGCTTCCCGCAAATCCGACGTGTATTGAATGATCTTGTCTTCCGCCAGCAAGGTCTCGACCGTGACGGCGCCGAAAAAGGGCGCCAGCAAGGCGCGCGCCTGGTCGGCCTGCGGCATGGCGCCCGGCGCCAGGCGCAGCGCGACGCTGCCATCGCCATGCTGGTGCACGCCGAACAGGGCGATGGCCAGCGGCTTCAAGGCGTGCGTGATGTCGATATTGTTGATCCACTGTCCCTGCGCCGTGCGATAACGCAAGGGGCTGCGGCCCGCCAGGCCCGCCAGCACGGGACCGTCGGGGCCATGCGCCAGCGAGGCGTAATCGCCCGTGCGGTAGCGCACCAGGGGCAGGCAAAAGTTAAACCCGCCCGTCACCGTGATTTCGCCGCGTGCCCCATCCGGCACGGGCTGACCCGCGCTATCGAGGATTTCCACGTACAAGCGGTGCTGCAGCAGCACGTGGCCGCCCGCCCGCTCGTCGTAGACGGCCACCGGACCCACTTCATTGAGCGAATAGATGTCGAGCACGGGGCAGCCGAAACGCTGTTCCAGGCGCGCGCGCATGCCGGGCAACAGCATCATCGACACAGATAGCAGCGCGACCGGCTTGTGCATCATGGGCAAGGTCAGCAGCTCGGCAAACGAGATGGGATCGCCCGCGATCAACTCGGGCGCCATGGCGTCCAGGTAGCGCGCGCGGTCATCCGGCTCGCGCCAGTCGTCCGGGTGCAGGTTGATCTTCGCCAGGCCCGATTCGTTCATCGTGGGCGTGACGGAGACATAGGTGAAGCAGCGGCGCTGGTGCCCCAGCAGCATGACACCCACCTGGCCCGCGCCATGGCGCAGAATCACGCCGAAGCGGCGCAGCGCGCGCTTGTGGAAGGCCAGGTAGCGCCCCGCCACCAGCGGGTGCGAGGCGATCAGCAGCGGGTGGCCCGTGGTGCCCGTCGTCTGGAAATTGATCATGCGCGCCAGGTCCGCATCGTCGGGCACGAAGGCGGCGATATCGTGCGCCAGTTCGGCGCGGCTGATGGGCGCCACGTCCGCCAGGCGAGAAGGCGGCGAACCGCAGGCGCGGTAATGCGGCACCGTGGCATAAGTCACCTTGAGAAAATCGGGCAGCCAGGATGGCGGCGCGGCGGCGCTCCAGCTGATCGCCGCGTCCATGACCTCCTGCTCATAGACGCGCAGTGCTTCAACCTCCCCGGCCAGCAGCTTGTTGCCGCTGCGGTTGCGGTACCAGGGCGCGCAAGGATGGCTGCGCAGTTTTGCCAGCATGCGCGCGCCGGCCGGCGTCAGGGTGGGACAGTAATCGCGGTCCGATGCCCAGGCGCCGCCCGGCAGATTGACGTCAGGTTTGCCAGCGAGCGTCATTCGCGCGACCACTTGTCGGCCGATTCCTCGGCCGCCTTTTTCGCCAGCGCCTCGCGGATCTCGCGCGAGCGCTGCTCGGCCAGGCGGCTCGCTTCGAGCAGGCGGCGGCGCTCCGTGCCGCTGATGGCGGACAACCTGTCCGTGGCCTGCGCCACGCTTTCGTCGCGGGGCCGAAAGCCCAGGCGCGCCAGCACGATGCGCGCCAGCTCCTCGCGCCGCTCCGGGTCTTGCGTGAACTGGTGGGCGGGCGTACTGGCGGCCAGTTCGCGCGCCGCCTCGCCCAGCACCTGCAGCAGATCATGCTGCGGAAACTGCTGGCCAATGAACCACTCGTCGGCCAGCAGCCAGCACAGGATCATGGCCAGCGCCAGCCGGTTGCGGTCGGCCTTCACTTGCGCGCCGATAAAACCCTGCAGCGACGCGGCTGGCGCGCGCGCGCCATGCAGCAGCACAATGTCGTTGACCAGCGCGGCAACCGCCACGGCCTGCGCATTGGCGACGCCGGCGATGCGCGGCTCGGCGAGGAATTCGACGGGGGTGTCGGCCAGGCGGTGGGTCAGGGTTTCGAGCAATGGACCAGAAGTGTTCATCATTTTACTTTGAAATGCAAACCCCACAATGCAACTGCCGGGGTCGGTTCCTTCGGAATCGCAATACGGTCCATTGGACCGTATTGCCCCGCCGGGTCCGACCCCAGGTGTAGCCGTTGGGGTAATTTAAACATAGTGGCGCCGGCTGAACGCGCGCGCAAAGTCCAGCAAGTCCTCGTAGCGCTCGACGGCGTGGATATCCCAGCCCTGCTCGCCGCGCGCGCGTTTTAAAACGTCATAGGTTTGCTGCAGCCACTTGTTGGCCGCCGCGCCATCCCAGTCGCGCGCCAGGTTCAGGGCCATGGTGCCGCCCGCGCCGCCCTGGGCCAGCGCTTTGGCGGAAATATCCCAGCCGCTGTTGCCCAGTTCATCGTTGTCGAACATGGTGGTGATGCCATCGTCGGAAATCATCAGGATGTGCGCGGGCCGTTCGCGCTTGCCCGCATAGGTCTTGCGCAGGCAGTGGATGGGGAAACAGGTGCCGCCGCCAAAAAATTCCGTCAGCACGCCCAGGATCATGTCTTCATCGCGCACGAAGCCGGGCGTCTGCATCACCTCGTTCTTGCCGCTCCACAGGGTCACCTGCACTTTCGCGCCGGCGCGCAGGGCGGACAGGGCGATGACGGCGCCGGCCAGTGTCAAAAACGAGGTGTGCGCCTGCGGGTTCGGCATGGAGCCGGAACTGTCCACGTACATGTCCAGGTCGACGGGCACGGCGTCGATGGCGCGCGCCGGTTCGCGGCCGTACACGCGGCGCACGGTGGTCACGCCCGGCACGGGGCGCGGCGACTGCATCACGGATTGCAGCCAGTCGATGTCTTCCAGCGGGTCGCCGATTTCCCACGCCTCCAGCCCTTCCATCTGCGGCTCCTGCGATTCGGGGGCCGGACGGCTGGGAAACGCCACCAGGTGCGGCAAGGCCCGCTCGCGGTAGTAGCGGATGGCGATTTCATGGTCGCTCAGATCGATGCCCGATGCCTTCAAAATGTCGCCCAGCTCGAACGGTTCGCGCAACTGGCCGCCGCCCGCCCTGGCCGGCGCCTCGCCTGGCGGCTCCTCGCCATCGAGGCCGGAAATGCGCTTGTCGTGCACGGGATGGATGGCGCCGCCCTCCTCGTCATCCTCGATCTGCTGCGCGCCGTAGGTCTGGCAGCCCCTGGCCGCGTCGCGCGTGTCCTGCAGATAGCGGCTCGGATCAAGACTGCCCCCCAGAGCGTCCGTATCGTCAACCAGGTAGGGCAGCAGCAAGGTGGCGAAGCGGCCCGCCGCCAGCATCCAGTCGTTCGCGTAGACGCGTATCAGGCGCGCGCCCAGCCAGGCGTCCGTGTCCAGGCGCTCGTCGGCACGACCGCCTCCCAGTTCCCCCTTTTCCAGCTGCCACAGGTTTTCATAGATGCGCATGTACAGGGTCCACACGCCGCCGCTTTTAGCGTCAGCTTGCACCTCGCGCCCCTGCTGCAACTTGCGGTAGATGTCGGCCATGCGCAAATTCGCCTGGCGCTGCAGACGGTCGTTGATGAACAGGTCCGTGTACAGATTGGCCACCATGGGCGCATGCTGTTCCAGGGTGGGCAAGGCGCGGCGCATGCGCGCCAGCAGGCGAAACTGGTCGCCGGCGCTGCCCGGCGCGAGGATGTGGTGGCCGATTTCATGCGCGAGGATTTCCAGCGCATAGTCGTCCAGCCCCAGTTCCGTCACCAGCGGCAGGTCCACCACCACGCTCTGGTCCAGCAGGCGGATCATGGCGAAGCTGCCGGACAAGCCCTGCTTGCTGGCCTCGACGTGGCTGGCGCACAGGCTGGGGTCGCGCAGGCGCGTAAATTTGCTCCACACGGCCAGGGCGTCGGGCCAGGCGGCGCGCCAGGCCTCGATCAGAGCGGGGACGGCATCGTTCTTCATGCGAGCGGCAGCAGGCGGATCGCGTGCGTCCACGGCGACGTGACGGCGATCGTATGCGCATTCGCGGCGATGGCGATGTCGCCGGCCGGCACATCGAGTTCGATGCGGCGCGCGCCGATCTGCAGGGTCGTCCCATCGAGCCGCACGGACGCTGGCATATCGGCATTCGCCTGCTCGAACTCCTGCGCCGTGGCGCTGTGCAGCACGGCGCCATAGGCGTCGGCCACCAGCAGGTAATGGCGCTCGCCGCTATACACGACAAAGCCATCCGCAGAAGCGCGCACCAGCGGCGGCGTGCCGAAAGCGCCACCGAGGCCCGTAAAGGAACCGAACTCCCGACCGTCCGCATTGCCGCGCCACGGATTTTCCTGTAACTGCGCACGCACCTGCGGCCATGGCGCACCAGGCTCGCCGAAGGCGGCCAGCGCCAGCGCGGGCGGCAAGGTGTCGGCGGCGGCCAGCGCGCCCTGGCGGAAATGCGCGACGCCGGCGCGCCAGGCCAGCACCTGGCCCACGGCGCGCAGCTGCGCCAGCGTGGCGATCTGCGCCGCCAGGGCGGCCAGCTCGCGCTGCCACTGCGCGGGACGCGCGCCCGCCACGGAGGCGATGTGGATGGCGGCGTTGCTGAGCATGCCCAGCACGTCGACCGGGGCGGTGGCCAGCAGCGGCGCAAACTGCGGCGCCAGTTCGCGCCAGACGGTACTCAAGAAAGGGGTTTTCGCGGCCGGACCGGCCAGCCCATGGCCCACCAGTTCCAGGGCCATGTCGTAGGCGGCCAAGGTGACGCCGCCCACGCGCTCGGGCGCGGCGGCGGCCACGGCCACCACCAGCGGATCGACGCCATCGTGCAAAAAGGCGGAAAAAGCAGCCATGTCGAGCGAGGGAAAGCGCCGGCGCGCTTCCGCTGCGCGCGCATTGAACTGGGCGCGGCCGCTGGCAAGTATCGAGGCAAAGGCAGGAGAAATCATCGCGGCCCGTCAGTCGCTGTGCGAAAAGTGCAGCAGATAGCGTTCATTCCCCAGTTCGAACGCGATCTCGTCCCAGTGGATCGCGTACCAGAAACCGGCGGGCGGCGTCATCGTCACGGCGTGCAGGGAAAATCCGCCCAGCGCCTCGTCGAGCGACTCCAGGAACCTTGCCACCAGTTGCGCGCGAAAGCGGCCGGCGGGCGCCGCTTGCATGTGCCGCGACGAGAAAAACCAGCGCTGGCACACCTGTTCCAGGTGCGCGCGCCCGCACGGCGCCGCATGGAGGCGCCACAAGGCCGCCGGCAAGTCGCGTGCGGGTACGATGACGTGCAGGGCATAATCCTCGACACGCAAGCCCAGCGCCGTGGCGAGGTCCGGCGCATCGGGCAGGCGCTGCAGCTCGTAGCTCGCACACAGGTCGCTGGCTTCACTATTGAGTAGCGCCAGCGCGTCCAGGAAGCCTTGACAATGCTGGATACTCATTGCGAACGCAGCCAGCTGCGGTAATTCGTATAGCGCTGATGCAGGTATTTGAGTTTCAGCAAATCGTCGTACAGGGGGCCATACAGTTTTTTGCCCTTCGTGCGTTCGCCGATCAGCTTTTCAATGCGGTTCAGGCGCGCCAGGGTCTCGCGCTCGCTGACGCCATCGAGTCCCAGGTCGAATTCGGCCGACAGCACGCCGACAGGATCGTCGCGGTCCAGGTCCAGGCGGTTGAATTCATCGTTCGACAAATCGAACAAACGGCGCAGCCAACCCAGCCTGTCACTGCGGTAGGCGGCGTTTTCCGGCAGCGCGAAGAATGGCGCGTCCGGGTCAGGCTGCAGCTTGTTATGCAGGACGAAGGGCAGCACCTGGCGCAAGTCTTCCAGCTCCACTTCACCGTTACCGCGAAAATACGCCATGGCCTTGGCATAGATCAGCAACGCCATCAGGGTGCGCACGGAGATGCCGTTCAGGGTCTGGCAGCCGAGATCCTTCAAGCGGTCGCGCCCATTGTCGGCCGCCTGCGCGGCGCCCCGGTCGGCGCCCGCCAGACGGGCCGTATCCTTGGTCATGTATTCGAACTGGCCACCGGCCGTTTCGAACAGCTCGAACTGGCTGGCGAAGAATTCCAGGCGGCGGCGCACGGCGTCGGGTATGCCCACCTGGCGGATGGATTCGCCAATTTGATCCACCTCGCCTTCCGTGAAGATGATATCGGGCGGCACCAGCTCTTCGGGACGCACGTTTTCTTCCACGCGCAGCAGCAACTCGTTCAGGAAGCGCGGGTTGAAGGCCAGTGCCTGCACCGTCACGTCGACCCGGTCGCGCAGCGCCTCGATCACCTGGTAGGTGCCGCCGCCCTGGTCGTCATTGGCCGTCAGATACCAGGCCGCTTCCGGGCATTCGTAAATATGGTTCAGCACTTCCGCGTAATTGTCGCCCATGACGGTCAGCAGCGCGCTTTGCGTGCGCGTGGGGATGCGGTTGTATTCATCGACGATCTTCACGCGCATGCCCAGCCAGGCGCGCCAGGCGATGCGGATATCGTCCATGCTTTGCGCGTTGACCAGGTCCGCCGGCAGCGGATTGCCCAGCAAATCGGCCACCGTCATCTGCGGGTGACCGTGCTGCATCGCGCGTTTTACTTCCTTGACGGTGGAGCCGGCCAGCACGCCCATCAGCAGGGCGCTGGCCGTCTTGCCCCGCCCCGGTCCGCCGACGAACAGGCATTTGCGGCGCGTGGCAAAGGTCAGCAGCGGCAGCAGAATAAAACTCGAATAGCTTTGCGCCGACGGCAAATTCAGGGTGCGGCGGCTGTCGCCCACGCAATACGTCTGCGATGGGCCATCGTTGTACTCGATGTCGTAATGGGGGCTGATGATGGCGTGGTTGACGATCCAGAAATACGCCTGGCGCAGCTTTTCATCGAACGGCCTGGCGGCCGCCTCGCCTTCCGCTCCCAGCGCGATGGGGCCCTGGTACAGGTCGGCCACGTCGAACTGCCGCGCGGCGGGTACTGCCTTGGGCTTGGTGGGGGCCTGGGACAGGCGCTGGAACAAATTGAATGCAGACATGGCTCGTTTACTTTAGATGGGGTCAGACCCGGCGGGTCTGCCCCGGGTATGAAATTATTACATATCAAGTGCCTTCGCCTTGTTCAAATCAACAACGGTTTCGTCCAGCTTGCGCCAGCGCCACCAGCCCAGCGCCACGCAGGCCAGCAGCAAGGCCAGCAAGCCCGCCACTTCATGGCGGATTTCATACAGCGAGGCGCCCATCTGGTTCAGCGCGACAAAGCCCTGGATGCCGGCCGTGGAGGGCAGCAGCCAGCGCAGCCATTGCAGCACGACGGGCATGGACGACACGGGCCAGGTCAGGCCCGCGAGGAACAGCACAGGCATCGAGGTGGCGATCATCAGCTGCGTGCCCCGCTCGCGCGTGCGGAACAGCATGCCCAGCAGCATGCCGAACGCCGCTTCCGCCAGCGAGAACAGCACCAGCAGCAAGAGCATGCCGCCAAAGTTGCCGCCACGGGGATAATCCTGGAACCAGAAGACAAAGCCGAAGAAATAGCAGCAATTGAGAAAGGCCACGCAGGCAAACGCCAGCAGCATGCCCGCATAGCCGCCCGCCGTGCGCCGGCCTGCCACGGGGAAGCTCTTGCGCTGGTACCAGGTGCCGAACAGCATGGTCATGCCGATCAGCAAGGTTTGCTGCACGATCAATGTCGCCACGCCGGGCACGACATACGCGCCGTAGCCTTCCTTGACGTTAAACAGGGGCACGGCGTCAAACGCGATGGGCGAGCGCTGCTGGCTGGCCTGCACGATCGATGGCGTGCCCGCGCCCAAGCGCTTGAGCTCGATGCCGGCCGACACGGTGCCCACCACTTCCGCCAAGCCGTTCAAGGCCACCTTGTTCAGCATCAAATACAGGCCATTGCCCGCCACTTGCGCGTGGGCGGCGTGGCCGGCCAGCACGTCCGTCTGCAAGCCTTCGGGCAGGATCAGCACGCCCATGACCTGGTCGCGCCACAATAAATCTTGCGCGACGGGCAAGTCCGGCGTGACGGCGATCACCTGCAAGGAGGGATGGGCCATGGCGAATCGCGTCAGCTGGCGCGACATGGCGCTGCGGTCCTGGTCGACGACGGCCACGGGCACGCGCTGGACGATTTCCGTCGAGTATGGCAGCGGATAGAAGAAGGAATAGATGATGCCGCCGATAAACAGCAAGGTCAGCGCGCCCTTGTCCGTCAGCATGGCGCGCCAGGTGGCGATAAAGGATTGCCACATCATGCGCGCCCCCATGCCGCAGGCGCATTCGCGCGGCGCGCCAGCAGGAATACGCCCACGGCGCCGCAGCCGATGGCAAAGCCGGCCAAAATGAGCATTTCCTGCACGCCATAGCGCCATGGCGCGCCGGCCAGCCAGTATTTCGTTTGCAGCTGCAGATAATGCGTGAGCGGCAAGGCTTCCGCCCAGGCGCGCGCGGGCGCCGGCATGGCCATCAGGGGAAAGGCCTGGCCCGCGAACGCGAACGCCGGTGCCGTGATAAATGCCGCGCCCGACAGCGCCAGGCGCAGCGACAAGGTAGCGGCGATCAGCAAGGTGGCCAGGCCGCAATACGCGAGCACCAGCAGCAACATGCTCAGCAGCAATGCCGGCAAGCTGCCCGCCACGGCCCAGTCCCGCGCCAGGCTGAAAAACAGCAGATACAGCAGCGCCAGCGCACAGTAGGCGATGAGGGGAAACAGCAGCTTGGCGCCGACGGCGCGCAGCCAGCTGCCGTTGGCCGAGGTCAGCCATTGCGGCACCGTGCCGTCGCGTAACTCGCGTCCGATGGACGTGACGACGGCGACGACGATGAAAATCTGCAGCATGGCCGGCATCAGGGCCAGGGTCAGAAACGCTTCATAGCTGATGTTTTCATTGTACAAACTGTTCAGGGTCGTGCGGATCGGTTCGAACTGGGCCGCCGCCTGCACGCCTGACATGCCCTTTTTCACGCGCGCCGTCATCTCGATGCCGGCCGACAAGGTCGTGCTGACCGTGCGCACATCGCGCAGCAAGGCGCCCGCGTGCGAGGAAAACTGCGCGTTGTACAGCCATTGCACGGTGGCTTGCCGGCCGCCCAGCAGCTTCTGTTCAAAATCGTTCGGGATCAGCAGATAGCCAAACGCCGTGCGCTCGCGCAAGCGATGCAGCGCTTCGTCGCTGGACGCCACTTTCGCCGCCACCGCGATGCCGGGCGAGGCGTCGAGCCATCGCGTGAGCTGGCGCGACAAGGTGGAGTTGTCGTTATCGATGACGACGATGGGCAAGTCGCGCGCGATGCCGGCGGAGAACACCAGCCACAGCATGCCGCACAGCACCACCGGAATCCAGCTGAGCATGCCCAGATCCCAGAAGTCGCCGCGCAGCCGCGCCCACTCGCGCGCCAGCGCAGAAACCGGCCCTTTATCCGCTTCGTTCATCGCGTATCAGAGCGGTGGAAACACGACCGACATGCCCGGACGCAAACCCTCGACCTTGATGGCGGGACGCAAGCGGATTTCAAACGTGCGCAAATCCGTGCCGCCCGGACGGGCCGCGCGCCACGTGGCGAAGTCCGGCAGCACGGCCACCGAACTGACCTTGAAGCTCACTTGCTGTTTCAGCGCCGGCACATTGGCCGTATGCGTGCTGCCCATGGCAAACGCGGCCATGTCATCTTCGCGCACTTGCAGCACGGCCCAGGCGTCATCGAGATTCACCAGGGTGATGACGGGGAAGCCTTGCGGCGCCAGTTCGCCCGGCTGTATCTGGATCTTGCTGACCTGCCCGGCCACCGGCGCGGCGATCTTCGTTTCCGCCAGGGCGATCTGCGCTTCCGTCAGCACGGCGCCCACCTGGCGCGCCTGCGCGGCCGCGGCCGTCTTGTCTTCCGGACGGGCGCCCTTTTGCGCCATGTCATATTGCGCGCGGGCCGCTTGCGCCAGCTGGTCGGCGGCGCGCCATTGCGCTTGCGCCTCGTCGCGTTTCTGCTGGGCAATCACGCCTTGCTCGTACATATTGTTGACGCGGGTGTACGTGGTCCTGGCGATGGTCGCCCCCGTTTGCGCCCGTTCCCAGTTGGCTTTTGCGGCCGCCACTTCTTCCGGACGCGCGCCCGCTTGCGCCTTTTGCGCCACGGCATCGGCTGCCTGCGTGGCGGCTGTCGCTTGCGCGATCTTCGCGTCCACTTCCGGGCTCGTCAGCTGGAACAGCAGCTCACCTTTCGGCACCGTCTGGCCCAGCTTGACGTACAGCTGACCCACCCTGCCCGGCACTTTCGACGAGACATTAACTTCCTGCGCATCCATCTGCCCCTGCAAAGGCAGGCGCTGCGGCTGGAATGCCTGGTACAGGCCCCAGCCGACGAAGCCCAGGACGATGATGGCGGCGACTATGGCCAACGGTTTTTTGGAGGTACTCATTATTATTTGTCCACAGGTAATTGGATATCGGCCGCGGCGGCCAGGCTGCCCAGGCGCTGCGTCTCGCCCGTCGCTTCCAGCAATTGCGCCAGCCCCATCACATAGTTATAGGCCGTCTGTGCGCGCTGGGTTTCCACCTTCGCCAGGTTCAGGCGCGCATCGACCACTTCCAGCGACGTCACTTGCCCTTGCTGAAAGGCGACTGTTTGCAAGCGGATATTTTCGCGCGCCAGCTCCACCGACGAGGCCGTGGACAGGTACTGGATGCGGGCGTTTTCCAGCGCGCGCCAGTTCTTCTCGATCAGGGTGGGAATGTCGCGCTCGGCCTGACGCGCCACCACTTCCACCCGCTCCTGGTCCAGTTTGGCGGCGGCGATCATCTTGCCCGTGTTGATGCGGTGCACCAGCGGCACGGACACGACCAGGCCGATGGCCCAGTTCGAACGCACGAGCTTTTCGCTGCCGCGATTCAAATTGTAGTTACCGATGGCAAACACAGTGGGCGCATATTCCTTGCCATGCAGCTTCAAGGCTTGCTCGGCCTGCACGCGCTTGCTGTCGATCTTTTTCCAGTTCGCATTTTCGCGCATGCCCGTGCTGATGAACGATTGCAAAGTGCCGACTGGCAAGCTGTTGACGAACAGGGGCGTGCTGGGCCGCACTTGCGAGTTGACGGCAAGCAAACGGTCGAGCGCCACCTGGGCGATTTCCTCGTCGCTGCGCGCCTGCGCCTCGTCGCTGCGGGCACTGTCCAGGGCCACGTCGGCGCGCAGGCGTTCCGCGCGCGAAATCAAACCACCCTTTTCCAGCTTGGCCGCATCGCGCTGGTGCTGCGTCACGCCGGCCGTCACTTCGGCCCGCACGGCCACCACCCGCTTGGCCAGCAACAACTGGAAATAGCGCTGCGCCACCAGGGTGGCCAGCTGTTCTTCCGCTTCCGTGTGCTCCGCCTGCGCGGCCAGGGTCAGGCTGGAAGCGAGGCCTTTGACGGCATCCAGCCGTCCGCCCGTGTAGATGGGCCACATGCCCAGCAAGCCGAACGAGGTCAGGTCCGTCACCACTTCGCGGTTCAGGGAGTTGGGAATCTGTGGCTTGGGCAAGCCGGGAATCGGCGGCAGCACCGATTCGATGCCGCCCACCACGCCGGCCAGGCCGCTCGTATCGATGCTCAAGTCCGTCGACAAACGGCCGCGAAATGCCGTCAAGTCCACGGATGGGCCATCGATATTCGACAGCGCCTCGGCCTTGAGGGTTTTCGCGCGCACATCGAGCGCGGCGCCCTGGACGGCGCCCGAGGCGGCCGCCGCTTGCTGCAGCGCTTCGTTAAATGTCAGCGGTTCCGCCAGGGCGGGCATGGCCGCTCCCAGCGCGCCCGCCAGCAATAATGATAAATGTCCTTGCAATCTGCCCATGTAGCGTCCAGTCAATGAATGAGGGGAAAGCACGGGGTTGCCATGTTTATACTTTCACAATAGCAATTATATCCATGGATGTCCATTCCACCCTGCACTATTGGTTACGCAGACTGACAGACAAAAACGGGCGCCTCTTGCGGGGCGCCCGTTCTACTCAGCGTAAGCGGCTGGCGGCTTACTTCTTGGCCTTCTTGCTACCCTTCCCTTTTTCCTTTTCAAACACGGCAAAGAACTCGGACGCCATGTTGCGGATGGCGCGGCCGATGTTGGCGTAGTCGTATTCGTTCAGGTTGGCCAGCGACACGCGGCCGGACGGATGCGTGGTGCCGAAGCCACGACCCGGCAGCAGGATGACGCCCGTTTCCTCGGCCAGGCGGAACAGCGCTTCGTTCGGTTTCAGTTTTTTCAGCAGCCACTGCGAAAACTCCACGCCATGCATCTGCGCGGCCAAGGACTCCATGTCCAGCAGGTGGTAGTAGCGCACGGAATTGGCGTCGTGCACCATCGGCAAGCCCAGTTCGCGGTACAGCGCTTCTTTGCGGCGCAGCACGATGCGCTTCATCGACTGCTTGTACTTTTGCTCTTCATCCATCAGCGAGAACAGCGAGAACAGGGTCATCTGCGCCTGCACGGGGGTGGACAGGCCGGCCGTGTGGTTCAGCGCCACCGTGCGGCTGTCGGCCACCAGGCGGTCGATGAATTTCAGCTCGCGCGGCTCCGTGGTGATGGAGTGATAGCGCTCATCGAGCTGTTTCTTGATGGTTTCCGGCAACTTGGCAATCTTGTCGTCGAGCACATTGTTTTCATGCGTGGCCACCACGCCCATGCGCCAGCCCGTCGCGCCGAAGTATTTCGAGAACGAATACACGAGGATGGTGTTGAACGGGCAAATGGCGAACAGCGAGACGAAATTGTCGGCAAAGGTGCCGTACACGTCATCGGTCAAAATGATCAGGTCGGGACGCTTCTTGATGATCTTGGCGATGTATTCCAGGGTCTCATCATCGATCTTGACGGATGGCGGATTGCTGGGGTTGACGAGGAAGAAAGCTTTTACTTTCGGGTCCAGCAACTTGTCCAGCTCCTTCTTGGTGAACTGCCAATTGTTCGATTGCGGCGCATCGATGTGCACGGTGTTCAGCTTGTAGTCGTTCAGCTGGGGAATCTCGATGTACGGCGTGAAGATCGGCATGCCCAGGGCGATGGTGTCGCCTTCCTGGATGATGTGGTTCGATTTCAGGCTGGCAAACAGATACGTCATGGCGGCCGTGCCGCCTTCGACCGCGTACATGTCGAAGTTGCCGACAAACGGGTGCTTGCCGATCATTTCGCGGTGGATATACTGGCCGACGATTTTCTCGGACAGGCGCAGCATGCGGTCCGGCACGGGATAGTTGCAGCCCAGAATCGCTTCGCACATTTCATAGATGAAATCGCCCGCGCTCAGGCCCAGCTGGTCGCGCACATACGACACGGCCGCCTCGATGAAATGCGCGCCCGGGTTGCCCTCATGTTTGCGCACGAAAATTTCAAAGCGCGCCTCGATGCCCTCGCGCGTGGGAAAGCCGCCCACGTCGTCCATGTAGACATACGAGCGCTCCGCTTCCGTCATGGCGAACTGGCCGAACTGGAAGAAGCCGTGGCGTGGGGTGGTCGCCAGGAAATTCGGGTTGCCGCGGCCCGCGTTCAGCATCAGGCGGTTGCTTTGCTTGGCCGTCTGGATCAGCGCATCCTTCAGTTCGAAGGGGCTCAACAGGGCGAGTTTGCTTGGGTTACTGAAATCCATTTTTGCTACTCCTTAAAATGACTGACAATGTTCAGGGTTCTTGCACATACATGCAGACTCAGACGAAGGCCACAATCAGCGGCCCCAGCAAGGTCAGGAAAACGTTGGCCAAGGCATATGTGATGGCAAACGGTACGGTGGGAATCGAGTTTTGCGCCGCGTTCAGCACTTCGCCGAACGCGGGATTGGCGCTGCGCGAACCGGACAAGGCGCCCGCAAACACGGCGACGTTGTCATAACGCAAGATGTAACGACCGATCAGCATGGTCAAAATCATCGGCAGGATGGTCACCACCACGCCCACGCCAAACAGGGTCAGGCCGTGTTCGCGCACGGTTTGCACCGCTTGCAGGCCGGACGTGAGGCCGACGACGGCAACAAAACCGGCCAGGCCCAGGTCCTTCAGGATTTGCACGGCACCGCTCGGCATGTAGCCAAACGTCTGGCGCTTGGCGCGGAACCAGCCGAACACCAGGCCCGACAGCAGCACGCCGCCGCCACTGCCCAGTGTCAGCGGAATCGAACCGATGCGCGCCACCAGCAAGCCCACCAGCAGGCCAACGACGAGGCCGGCGCCCATGTAGACGAAGTCCGTCTTGGCGCTCGGCACGATCATGTAGCCCACTTCGGCCGCCACGCGCTTGACGTCCTGCTCGGCGCCATAGATGGTCACCACGTCGCCCGTCTGTACGATGGTTTCCGGTTGCATGGGCAAGATCTTGCCCATGCGGCTCAGCTGCACGACAAAGATGCCGTGACGCACGCCCGGCGCCGTCGCGCTGCGGATTTCGCCCACCGTCTTGTTGTGGTAAGCCTTGTTGGTCAGTACCATATCGCGGCGCTGCATCACCAGTTCCATGCCTTCGACGGCAAGCAATTCCTTGCCCAGCTGGGAAGACACGCTGAGCATGGCTTCGCGCCGGCCCACCAGCAGCACGATATCGTCGGCCGCCAGCACCAGATCCGGGCTGACGTCGATGATCTGGCTATTGCGCTTCACGCGCTCGATGGTGATGGCCGTGTTCGGATGAGCACTTTCGATCTCTTCCACCGTGCGCCCGGCGCCCGGGCCCACGTCGTAGATGCGGCCGATCAGGTCAGGCGCGGCCGGCGTCTGACCCGGTCCCAGCACCTGCACGCCCGCCTGCAGCGCCGTTTCCGCCTTGATCGCATCTTCGCGGATGGTGCGACCCATGAGCTTAGGCAAGATATTGACGCAAACGATGATGGCCCCAAACGAGCCGAACACGTAGGTGACGGCATAGCCGACGGCCACGTTGCCCTGCAAGCGCGCCACCTCGTCGGCCGCCAGGCCCAGCTTGGTGATCGCGTCGCCCGCCGTGCCGATGATGGCCGACTGCGTCAAGCCGCCCGCCGCCACGCCCGCCGCCAGGCCCTTGTCCAGGCCAAAGACCTTGGCCATGATGACCACCGTCAGCAGCGCCGTCACAGCCAGCACGACGGCCAGGATGATTTCGCGCACCGACTGGCGGCCCAGGGAATTGAAGAACTGCGGCCCGCTTTCATAGCCGACCGCGTAAATGAACAGGGCAAACAGCACTGATTTCACGCCGGGATCGATGGCGACGCCTACCTGGCTGACGAGGACCGCCACCAGCAGTGAACCGGCGACCCCGCCCAGCTGAAACGAGCCGAACTTGATCTTGCCGATGTAGTAACCCACTGCCAGGGAGAGAAACAAGGCAATTTCGGGCGACTTCTTGAATAACTCATGCAACCATTCCATACGGACCGCCTTTCGTGTTGAAGGAATTCTTTACTGCGTGTGCCCTTGCCGGCTGCTCATGCGTGGACGGAGCCGGCCAGGGCCACGATGAGCGGCCCCAGCAGAGGCAGCACCACGTTCGAGATCGCATACGTAATCGTGTAGCCCAGCAAGGGCGTGGAGTTGCCGGCCGCGTTTTGCACGGCCGACAGGGCCGGCGTGCTGCACTGCTGGCCGGCGATGGCGCCCAGCAGCACGGGCGCTTCCAGCTTGAGGAAAAAGTGACCGACCAGCAACGACAGCGAGGCGGGAACGACGGCGATCAGCACGCCCATCAGCGGCAGTGACAGGCCGTACTGGCGGATCAGCTCGATCGCTTGCGGCCCCGACGCCAGCCCCACGCAGGCGATGAAGGTGGCCAGGCCGATATCCTTCATCATGTCGAGCGCGCTGGGGTGGATGCCCGGCATGCCGGGCTTTCTTGCCTGGTACCAGCCGAACACGAGGCCCGTCAGCAAGGCGCCGCCGCCCGTGCCCAGCGAAAACGGGATGCCGCCCAGCTTGGCGGTAAAGCCGCCGATATACACACCGAGCACGATGCCGATGCTGGCGTAGACGATGTTGCTGCGCTCGCCCGTGGGCACGCGCTTGCCGATGGCGGCCAGCGCCGTGTTCAGCTCGCGTCCTTCCGCCGTGCCGTACAGGCGCAGCACGTCGTCGCGCTGCAGGGCCAGGTCGGGCAAGGGCGGCATGCTGTGCTCGCCACGCACGACGGCCGCCACGTGCACGCCGGAAGGCAAGGCCAGCTGGCGCAAGGGCTGGCCCACCAGCGCGGCTTGCTGCAGCACCACTTCGACGGCGGAAACGGCCATGTTCAAGCCCGTCGTGTCGGCAAATTCCTCGCCCAGGACGGCTTCGGCCGCCACCAGCGCGGGACGGTGGCCGATCACCAGTACTTCATCGTTGGCGCGCAGACGCAGTGCGGGTTCCAGTTCCAGCACCTTGCCGTGCCGGCGCACGCGCGTGATACTGGCGCGGCCCGCGAAAATATGCTGCAAGGCATCGAGGCGGCGTCCCGCGCCACGGCTGATGCGGTAGGCGCGGCCCACCATTTCCGGCGTGGCCTGCGCCCCGTCGCCATCGGTCTGCGCGCCGCCCATCTTTTCCCACAGCTTGTCCGCTTCCTCGCGCAGGTTGACGCGCAACAACAGCGGGAAAATCTGGCTGGTGACGATGACGATGGCGATCAGGCCGAAAATGTAGGTGATGGAATACGCGGTGACCACGTTGGCTTGCAGTTCGGCAATGCGCGCGGCCGGCAGCGCCAGCTTCGAGATCGCGTCCGTGGCCGTGCCGACGACGGCCGATTCCGTCGCCGCGCCCGCCATCATGCCGGCCGCCGTGCCCTGATCCAGGCCCAGGAAACGCGTGGCCAGCAGCACCAGCGCCAGTACCACCACCACTTCGATCAGGCAGAGTATTCCCAAGCGCAAGCCCTTGGCGTTGAGGTTGGCAAAGAACTGGGGACCGCCCGCATAGCCGAGGGCAAAGATGAACAGCATGAAGAAAACGTTCTTGACGCTGGCATCCAGGGTGATGCCCAGCTGGCCGATCAGCAGCGCGGCGATCAGGGTGCCGCACACGCCGCCCAGCTGGATGGGACCGAAGCGTATCTGCCCTACCGCATAGCCCAGTGCCAACGCCAGGAACAGGGCCAGTTCCGGCACCTGGTGCAATACCGACGCGATCGAATCGAGCATGGACGAACCTTCGAAAAGATAACGGATGGTTACAAGGGAACAGAGCGCTCGGCGGTTGGCGACGGCTGGCTGTTAAACGGGCGCACGAGTCCCGCACGACACCTGCGGTAAGCGCTTGCGCCGGAGAAATGTTGTTACGAGGAATCATGTTCGGTGAAAATTTCACAAGTGTCAACAGGTGTTCTGTTGAACTCGCCTTGCGTTTCATCAAACATCCTGCGCACGATTGAAGTACCTGTTTGACACCGATCAACAAAACCACTAGTAATGATTTTGACGATACCAAAGTACCTTGCGCGCCAGCGACAAGGCGTGAGGAGGACGCGTGGCGAGCCACGCGACGACGATCAACGCAGTCCCCGCTTCTGAGGGGCGCCAGCAGGGGATGTATTCATCGACTGGGATAGGCTCCAAGTATGGAACAACAGCACTTCCAGGCTGGCCAGCAGCGATTGGAATTAATCCAGATCAATAAAACCGCAAATAGAAAATAAATCTTGCGTGCTGCTCTGGACGGCAGGCGCACCCCTCGCCTACGCTGTTTTTTTATCTGAAAAACAAGAGGAACCCATGCAGACTGCGCGCTTGAATATTATTGGAATGGATCACGAAGGCTGCGCCGACAGGCTGACGGGCGCGCTTGAGGCCGTCACGGGCGTGGCCACCGTGTGCGTCTCGCTGGCGCGCCACGGCGCCACGGTGCAATTTGACGAACGGCTGGCCACGCAGGAGCGCCTGCTGGCCGCCGTCAACGACGCCGGCTTCATGGGCGAAGCCTCCAACGAAGAACAACTGCCGTCCTGCAGCGGCGCCTGCGGTCACTGCCGCCACTGAGCGCCGGCTCCAGCCCTGCTCCGCTCAGCCCTCCCGCGCGCCCCGGTCGCGCAGATGCGCCAGCACGCGGCGGGGTCCCAGCGCCTGCAGGTCGAACGGCGGCAGCTCGATGGCGTCGAGCGTATTTTTGAACAGCAAGCCCAGTTCCGTATCGCCTTCCAGGCTCAAACGACGGCTGAAGAACAGCGTATCAGGATCTTCCTGGCGCCGCGCCAGCAGCATCAGGTCATGCACGCTGGCGGCGATGCACAGGTCCGGCACGTCCACATAGCGCTCGGCCACGAACACCGTACCCTGCCACTCGAAATCGAAGGCGATGCCTGCATCGAGCAAACGCAGGCGCAGGGTGCGCCCTTCCAGGCTGCGCCGCACATCGTCGGGCAATTGCGGCGCCAGCAAGCGGTTCAAGCCTTGCACGAACAGCCAGGAGGCGGGATACGGCGGCAGCTTGGACAGCAATTCGGCCAGCGGTTCGGGCAGCCGGTACGACATGGCGGGCTTGCTCATGGCGGGCTTGGCCGGGATGGGCAATCTTTCCAGTTGATCTTGCATGGTGCTTCCTTTCGATGCGTTCAATGAGCGGCGTGCTGTTCCATGCCGGGCTGGCCGTGCCAGTAGCCGTCGCAGGCGCCGGCCGGCTGGCAGGCCGCCAGCTGGGCTTGGGCGCCCACACCGCTGACCTGGCCGCGCCGGGCGCGGTCGAAAATGGCGATGACTTGTTCCGTATGCATGGCCTGCGGGCTGATGCGCGCCACGGACACGCCCATGTCGCGCATGGCGTCGAGTTCGCGCACCAGGTTGTAGACGAGGGCAGACTGCGTCTGCGTGCCATTCAGTACGAGGAACGGCACTTCGTCGCGCGTGCGCAGCAGCAGGCCGTCCGGCTCTTCCAGGCAGCTGTAGCCGCAATCGTCCTTCGGCAGGTTGCGGTTGCGTGCCGTGAAACAGCGCGCGGAAAACGCCAGCGGCATGCGACCGTAGGCGAACACTTCCGTCTCCAGCCCTTCCGGTTTCTGGCGCTGCATCTCGGCCAGCGCCGTCTGCCCCATTTCCAGCGGCATCACCCAGCGCCGCGCGCCGAGGCGCGCCAGCAGTTGCAGGCTGGGGCCATTGAACAGGTTCAAATGGGGGCCGGCGACGAAGGGCGCGCCCTTTTCCATGCAGTGCACGGCGCCCATGTCGTTGGCTTCGACCGTATAGCGGCCATTGCCCGTGATGCGGCGAAGGGTCGCCAGTTCGGCGCCCGCCTCGATCAGCGCCTGCGTCGATAGCACCACTTCCTTGCCGGCGGCGGCCAGCATGTCGGCGATATCGAGCCAGTCGGCCAGGCGCAGCTCATGCCGGCGCGAGCAGACGGTTTCGCCCAGGTAAACGATCTCGACGGCGGTGCCGGCGATCTGCTGGTAAAACTCGAAGACGGTGGCGCGCGGCCAGTAGTACAGCAAGGGGCCCAACGATAGTTTTAGCATGCCTTTTCCAGTATTTTTCAAGTTACAAAACCGTAGCGAGCGGCTCGCGGCGAGGCCGAGAAGCGCAGCTGTGCTAGAGCACAGTGAGCATCGCAGGCCGCGCCCCGGGACGCGCAGTAGGTTTTGCTATTTCCAGGAGCGGTGGTAGGCGCCTAAAGTGTGCTGCTGGCCCTCGGCCAGCTTGTCCATGGCCGCCATCCAGCCCGGCTTGACGGCGTAGCGCGGATTGCCTTCGCGGCAGGCGTCGATCGCTTCGCGCCACACGCGCGTGACCTGCGCCACGTAGGCGGGACTGCGCTGGCGCCCTTCGATTTTCACGGCGCGCACGCCCATGGCGATCAGTTGCGGCAGCAGCGCCAGCGTATTCAGACTGGCCGGCTCCTCGATCGCGTAATACTCTTCGTCATTGACTTCGAAGCGCCCCTTGCACAGGGTGGGATAGCTGGCGTTTTCACCTGGCGCATAGCGGTCGATCAGCACGCCGTTCAGGCGCGACTCCAGACCGTTCGGGGTTTCCAGCCAGCGCACGGCCTTGGCCGGCGAGCACACGCCGTGCGTGTTCGGCGCCTCGCCCGTCGCATACGACGACAGCGCGCAGCGCCCTTCGACCATCACGCACAGGCTGCCGAAACCGAACACTTCGATCTCGACTTCCGTCTTGGCGATCAGTTGTTCCACCTGCGCCATCGACAGCACGCGCGGCAGCACGGCGCGGGCGATGCCGAAGTGTTCATGGTAGAAATTGATGGCTTCGTAATTGGTGGCCGAGCCCTGCACGGACAGGTGCAGGCGCAGCTGCGGCTGGTGCTGGGCCGCGTAGGCCATCAGACCCGGATCGGCGACGATCATGGCGTCGATGCCGGCCGCTGCCGCGCGGTCGATGGCGCTGCGCCACACGGCCCAGTTGTGCGGCTGCGGATAGGTGTTCAGCGCCAGCAGCACCTTGCGTCCATATTGATGGGCGTAGCGCACGCCCTCGGCGATGGCCTTCTCGTCGAAATTGAGGCCGGCGAAATTACGCGCATTGGTGGCGTCGCGAAAGCCCAGGTAAACGGTGTCGGCGCCATTGTCGACGGCCGCTTTCAAGGCAGGCAGGCTGCCGGCGGGGCAGACCAGTTCCAGCGGTCCGGCCACGCGGGTGGCGGTAGTTGATTCAAGCATCATGATGTTCACAGTCCCGTATCGGNGTATCGGCTCAGGGTGCAGACTATAGCCCCGCCTATGCCGCCCAGTCCTTGACGCAGGTGAAGGAATGCATGCATGGCCGGCGCACCTTCCACTTGCTTGACCTGGCTGTAAAATGCCCCCCTTTTCTCCCTCTTCGATTGCCCGCCATGACCCGCAAACCGCTGCTGATTTTTCTTCTGACCCTGTTCCTCACCGCGCTGCAAGTACAGTGGGCCGGCCCGGCCGATGGCTATGACGCGGCGACCCTCTCCGTGCTGTCGCCGGAAGTGCTGGGCGCCTATCCGGGCGTGCTGCTGCTGTTCCTGCTGGCCGTGTTCGCGCGCCGCCAACTGCCGCTGCTGCGTCAGGCCGCCATCTGCACGGGCCTGCTGGCCATCTACTGGCTGCTGGCGAACTACGTCACGTTCGACGCGCGCGTGGCCAGCTGGAGCACCTATACGCCACTGGAAATCTGGGCCCACGTGCTGCCCGCCTCCGTCGCCAGCATCGCCGCCTGCGGCGCCGCATTCTTTTGCGCGAGCTGGCTGATCCTGCGCGAAACGCGCTGGAACAAAACCGGCTGAGGTGGTTTTTTCACCTGGATCAAGGATACGCGAATCGCTTGCACGCCACCTTTGACGGCACTACATTTAGTGGATAACCTTCATAAAAACACCGCATGTTGTGTTTATTGGAGGTTTCATGACGACGAATGCAGTTTCCCCCACACGCGGCCAGGTCGATGTCGCCGCGTCCATCAATGAATACCTGGAACGGCGCGACTGGCGCGTGAACGCCAACGCCAACCAGGGGTATTCCCTGGGTGGCCTGATCCTCAATGTCTCGGGCAAGGTCATCGCCAACTACTGGCTGGACCAGGTGTATCCACCGCAAGTGGGCGCGGCGCACCGCGAAGCGGCGCTGCACATCCACGACCTCGACATGCTGGCCGGCTATTGCGCCGGCTGGTCGCTGCGTACCCTGCTGCATGAAGGCTTGAATGGCGTGCCGGGCAAGATCGAATCGGGCCCGCCGAAACACATGTCGAGCGCCATCGGCCAGATCGTCAATTTTCTCGGCACCCTGCAAAACGAATGGGCCGGCGCGCAGGCGTTCAGCTCCTTCGACACCTACATGGCACCCTACATCCGCAAGGACGGCCTGCGCTACGAAGACGTGCGCCAGTACATGCAGGAGCTGATCTTCAACCTCAACGTGCCATCGCGCTGGGGCACGCAGACACCGTTTACCAACCTCACGTTCGACTGGGTCTGCCCGGACGACCTGCGCGAGCAGATTCCCGTCATCGCCGGCCAGGAGATGGACTTCAGCTATGGCGAGCTGCAGGCGGAGATGGACATGATCAACCGCGCCTACATCGAGATCATGATGGCGGGCGACGCCAAGGGCCGCGTCTTCACCTTTCCCATCCCCACCTATAACATCACCGAGGATTTCGACTGGCATAGCGAGAATGCGGAACGCCTGTTCGAGATGACGGCCCGCTACGGCCTGCCCTACTTCCAGAATTTCATCAATTCGGAACTCAAGCCGAACATGATCCGCTCCATGTGCTGCCGCTTGCAACTGGACTTGCGCGAACTGCTGAAACGGGGCAATGGCCTGTTCGGTTCCGCCGAGCAGACGGGCTCCCTGGGCGTGGTGACCATCAACTGCGCGCGCCTGGGCCACCTGTGGCGCGGCGACGAAGCGGCGCTGCTGGCCGACCTGGACCGCCTGCTGGAGCTGGGCAAAGTCAGCCTGGAAATCAAGCGCCGCACCATCGAAGAACTGATGCAGCAAGGCCTGTTCCCGTACACGAAGCGCTACCTGGGCACCCTGCGCAATCACTTTTCCACCTTGGGCGTGAACGGCATCAACGAGATGATCCGCAATTTCAGCGGCGACGCTTACGACATCACGTCCGCCGAGGGCCATGCGCTGGCGATCCGCCTGCTCGACCACGTGCGTGCCCGCATGGTGGCATTCCAGGAAGAGACGGGCCATATGTACAACCTGGAAGCGACGCCGGCTGAAGGCACCACGTACCGCTTTGCCCGCGAAGACCGCAAGCGCTATCCCGCCATCCTGCAGGCGGGTACCGTCGACAACCCGTATTACACGAACTCGTCGCAACTGCCCGTGGGCCACACGGACGATCCGTTCGAGGCGCTGGAATTGCAGGACGCACTGCAGCGCAAGTACACGGGCGGCACGGTGCTGCACCTGTACATGACGGAAGCGCTGTCGGACGCGAATGCCTGCCGCGAACTGGTCAAACGTGCCCTGAGCCGCTTTTCGCTGCCCTACATCACCGTCACCCCCACGTTTTCCATCTGCCCGCGCCACGGCTACCTGGCCGGCAAACATGAATTCTGCCCCACCTGCGACGCGGAACTGATCGCCCGCAAGCAAGCCCACCCTGCTCCATCACTTGAGGAAACGCCATGAATGCACGTCCCGACTTCACTCCCGCCATCACCCTGCTCGACACCGAACGCCAGCGCTGCGAAATCTGGACGCGCGTGATGGGCTACCACCGTCCCGTCGCCTCGTTCAACATCGGCAAGCAGGGCGAATTCCACGAACGCCAGTATTTTACGCAAGCGAGCGCCCGGGTTGGCCAGCCCGCCTGCCATGGCGCTTGAACTGAAAGTAGGCGGCCTGACGCCCTTTTCCGCCACCGACTATCCGGGCAAGCTGGCGGCCGTGGTCTTCGTGCAGGGCTGCCCCTGGCGTTGCGGCTATTGCCACAATCCGCACCTGCAGGCACGCACGCCGGAGGGCGCCATGCCGTGGCAGGACGTATTGACCTGGCTGCGCCGCCGCGTCGGCCTGGTCGACGCCGTCGTCTTCAGCGGCGGCGAGGCGTGCATGGACCCGGCGCTGGCGCGCGCCATGCTGGACGTCAGGGCACTGGGGTTCGGCGTCGGCCTGCACACGGCCTGCATCTATCCGCAGCGCCTGCAGGAAGTGCTGCCCCTGGTCGACTGGGTCGGCTTCGACATCAAGGCGCCGTTTGCCGACTATCGTCATGTGACCCGCGTGGCCGGCAGCGGCGACCCGGCGCGTGCCTGCCTGGACGCCATCCTCGCCAGCGGCGTGGCCTACGAATGCCGCACCACCACCCATCCGGACCTGCTGCCCGATGCACAACTGCTGGCCCTGGCCGCCACCCTGGCCGCCAAAGGCGTCGACAACTACGTGCTGCAGCAGTTCCGCGCCGAAGGCTGCCTCGACGCGGCGCTGGCCGGCCGCCCCCTGCACGGCTATCCGGCGGCGAGCACGGTGGCGCAAATCGGCGCCATGTTTCCCCGTTTTACATTCCGTAATCATGGCAGTTGAGCCTGTAACCACATAATTTTGCAAAGCCCCGCAAAATTACCCGTTCTGCAACGCTGAAATGCCTTGCGTGCTGTAATGTATCAACTGTGCCGCGCACCATGCGCAGCCCGTCAGATTCCTCACACAGCATTACAGATAAGCGTCATCCATGAACGATTTCACAGCAGTCAGTCCAGGCATCCCTTCCACCCACGCCGACATCCTGTACGGCCCGCCGCGACCGGATCTGCTGCGCGAGGAAGTGCTGGCCGACCTGCTCGAAGCGACGGCGCGCCACTGCCCGCAACAAATCGCGCTGATCGACGGCGCGCGCCGCATCACGTATGCCGAACTCGATGCGCAGGCTGGCCTGGCCGCGTCGCGCCTGGTGGCGGCCGGCGTCAAGCCCGGCGACATCGTGGGACTGTGGCTGCCGCGCGGCGCCCCTCTGCTGCTGATGCAGGCGGCCATCGCCAAGGCGGGCGCCGCCTGGCTGCCCGTCGATGAAGACACGCCCGTCGAACGCCTGCAAGTGTGCCTCGATGATGCGAATGGCTTTGGTGTCATCAGCTGCGCGCAGTTCGCGCCGCGTCTGTTGGATGCTGGCATCGAGCGCCCCGTGTGGACGGCGGAAAGCCTGCTGGCCCCCGCCGCGCCGGGCGAACTGCTGCCCGCGCGCGGCGCCGTGCTGCCAGAACACCCCGCGTACGTCATCTACACGTCCGGCTCGACGGGCAAGCCCAAGGGCATATTGATCAATCAGCGCAGCATCTGCCACTTCCTGCGCAGCGAAAACGCCGTGCTGGAAGTGACGCAAGCCGACACCGTCTACCAGGGCTTTTCCGTCGCCTTCGACATGTCGTTCGAGGAAATCTGGATCGCCTACCTGGTGGGCGCCACCCTGTGGCTGGGCCCCAAGGAGATTTCGGGCGACCCGGAAGCCTTGCCGCGCGCCTTGGCCGCCAATCACGTCACCGTGCTGCACGCCGTGCCGACCCTGCTGGCCCTGTTCGCCGAGGAAGTACCGAGCCTGCGCCTGATCAACCTGGGCGGCGAGATGTGCCCCGAGTCCCTGGTCGAGCGCTGGTCGCGTCCGGGCCGCGCCATGTTCAACACCTATGGCCCGACAGAGGCGACCGTCTCGTGCAGCCTGGCGCGGCTGCGGCCCGGCGTCCCGGTCACCATCGGCACGCCGCTGCCCAACTATGGCTTGCTGGTGCTGCAGGTGGTCGAGCCGGGTGAGCACCGTCCCTTGATCCTGCTGCCGCGCGGCGAAACGGGAGAGTTGTGCATCATCGGCCCCGGCCTGGCCGAAGGCTACCTGGGCCGGCCCGACCTGACGGTGGAAAAATTCCTGCCCAATCCATGGGCGACCAGCGAGGATGACGCACGCCTGTACCGCACGGGCGACCTGGCGCGCATCGATGCCGACGGCCAGGTGCTGTGCCTGGGCCGCGCCGACGACCAGGTGAAAATACGCGGCTTCCGCGTGGAGCTGGGCGAAATCGAAGCCGTGCTGGCGCAGCAACCCGGCGTGGGCACGGTGGCCGTCTTGCTGCGCAAGGATGACGGCATCGACCAGCTGGTGGCCTACATCGTCGGCAGCGACGATGCGCCCGACGATGCGCTGACGACGAAAACCCTGCGCAGCGCATTGAACCTGCATCTGCCGCCGTACATGGTGCCGGGCCGTTTTGAATTACTGCCGCTGATGCCGCGCCTCACCTCAGGCAAGATCGACCGGAAGGCGCTGAAGGCCATGCCACTCTCGACGCCGCCGGCCGGCGAGGCGGGCGAATCGGACGTGCCGGAAACGCCGGCCGAAGCGGCCCTGTTCGCGGCGCTGGCGACACTGTTCCCGGGCCAGCCGATACGGCGCCAGTTTGACTTCTTCAGCGATCTCGGTGGCCACTCGTTCCTGGCCGCGCGCCTGGCCTCCGCCCTGCGCGCCGATCCGGCTTACGCCCACATGACGGTGCGCGACATTTATCACAATCGCCAGATCGGCAAGATCGCCGCCGTACTGAACGAAGCGCCAGCGCTGGCCACGCCGGAAGCGGATTGGACGCCGCCATCGGCCACGAAGCGCTGGCTGTGCGGCGCGGCGCAGGCGGCGGCCGTGCCGGGCCTCGTCACCCTGCGCATGGCGCAATGGATGGCGCCCTTCTTTACCTATCACTTCTTCACGGGCGATACGGGCGACACCGTGCCGCGCGCCATCGCCGCCTCGATCGGCGTGTTTTTACTCGCGACCCTGGCCGAATTTGCCATCGCGATTGCCGGCAAGTGGCTGATCGCCGGACGCCTGAAGCCGGGCAGCTATCCGCTGTGGGGTTTCACCTATTACCGCTGGTGGCTGGCCGACCGTCTGGTCGAATCAGCGCCCGCGTATCTGCTCAGCGGCTCGTCGCTGAACAGCTGGTGGCTGCGCGCGCTGGGCGCGAAAGTGGGCAAGGAAGTGGTCATCGGCTCGATGACCCTGCGCGCGCCCGACCTGCTGTCCATCGGCGACAACGTCAGCGTCGGCAATGCCGTCAACTTTGAAAACGCCCGCGTGGAACGGGGCCGTTTGCTGCTGGGCCAGATCAGCATCGGCGACGATGCCTGCATCAGCTCTTACGCGATTTTGGAAGGCAATACCAGCGTGGGCGCCTTCGGCCACCTGGAGGGACAATCCGCGCTGGCCGATGGCGCGTCGGTGCCGGACGGCCGCGTCTATACCGGTTCGCCCGCGCGCGACATCGGCCCCTACGACCGGGCCAGCCAGCCGCCGCGCCCCGCCGTCTCGCGCCTGCGCCTGACGGGAGAAACCCTGTTCTTCTGCTTCGGCATGGTGCTCATCGCCGTGCTGTTCTTCATGCCCGTCTTCCCCAGCTTCGTGCTGATCGACTGGTTCGACGAACGTGAAATGATGCCGTGGCTGCAGGGCCGCGACGTGACGACCCAGCTGGCCCGCTACTTCCTGCTGGCCTTCCCCGCCAGCGCCGTGCTGATCGTGCTGACCGCCCTGCTGTCGGCCGCCATCCGCTGGGGCGCGCTGCCCCGCTTGAAGCCGGGCAGCTCGCCCGTGCACAGCAATATCTACTGCGCCAAGTGGCTGGTCAGCCATATCCAGGAATCGAGCCTGAATGTCCTGCACGGCATTTACGCCACCGTGTACGCGCCATACTGGTACCGCCTGCTGGGCGCCAAGGTGGGCAAGGGCGCCGAGATTTCCACGGCGCTGGGCGTGGTGCCCGACATGCTGACCCTGGGCGACGACACCTTCATCGCCGACGCCGTCATGCTGGGCGACGAGCAGATCGACGGCGGCTGGATGACCATGCGCCCCACCGTCATCTCGCACCGCAGCTTTGTCGGCAACGGCAGCTATATCCCGGACGGCACCGTGCTGCCCGAACATGTGCTGATCGGCGTGCACACGCACGCGCCGCGCAATGAGCAGATGCACAGCGGCGACACCTGGCTGGGCTCTCCCCCGATGCACCTGCCTGCGCGCGAACAGGTCAGCGGCTTTGCCGAGCACCTGACCTTCAAGCCATCCATGCTGCGCCGCCTGGGCCGCAGCCTGATCGAAGCGTTCCGCATCGTCGCGCCACACGCGGTGGTGATCGCCGTCGGCTACACGCTGGTGCTGGACGTGATGCCGATCGCGGGCGCCGGGCGCTGGGGCGAAGTAGTGGGCGACCTGGCCATTGCCGGCATCGCCTACGGCATCGGCAATTTCCTCGTCGTGGTGCTGTTCAAGTGGCTGCTGCTGGGACGCTACCGCAAGCACGCGGCGCCCATGTGGACGCCGTTCGTGTGGATTTCGGAAGGTGTCACGAACCTGTATGAAGGCATCGCCGTGCCCAACTTCATGCGCTACCTGCGCGGCACGCCGTGGCTGCCGCTGGCTTTCCGCCTGTTCGGCTGCAAGATCGGCCGCGGCGTCTACATGGACACGACGGACATCACGGAATTCGACTGCGTGCATATCGGCGACTACAGCGAATTGAACGCCCTCACCTGTCCCCAAACGCATTTATTCGAAGACCGCGTCATGAAAATCGACCACGTGGAGATCGGCCAGCGCGTCTACATGGGCCCGCGCAGCTCCGTGCTGTACAGCGCCAAGGTGGGCGACAATGCGCGCCTGGGCCCGTTGACCCTGGTGATGAAGGGTGAACACATCCCCGCCGGCAGCAACTGGGCAGGCTGCCCGGCCGCGCCTTTGCGCAGCTGATCGCAGCGGATGGATGCAACGGTGCTCTGGTCGGGCGACGGCGTGCTGGCGATCGGCATCGCCGCCGTCCTGCCGCGCGCGGAAGCCCGCCAGCGCATCCGCGCCGCCGTGCGCGAGGCGGCCGCGCAGTGGCTGCAGCTGGACATCGAGGCGATCTCGGTGGAATCGACGCCGGGCGCTCCTCCCCGTTTGCTGCTGCCCGGCGGCGTGGCCAGCCTGTCGTTCAGCCATGACGAGGGACTCTCGCTGGCTGCCGTCCACCTGCATGGCGCGGTCGGCATCGACGTGATGCGCGTGCAGGACATTCCCGACTGGGCGAATCTGGCGCGCGATTACCTGGGGCCGCAGGTGGCCGAGGAACTGGCCGCCTGTCCCGATGCACAGCGCCCGCTGCGGTTGGCGCAAGCGTGGACGGCGCGCGAAGCGGCGCTCAAGTGCGCGGGGCTGCCGCTGATGGAGTGGGATGGGGTGGTATTGAATTACAAGGTACAGCACATCGCCTTGCAGGGCGGATTTGTCGCAATGCTCGCAACCCCGAAGACGAAGACTGGGGTCGGACCCTTAGGGTCCGACCCCGGCCTTTCTGCCGTTGGGTTTCCACGCGAAACGTACATCAATCCTCAATGTCCGCTCCTGATCGACCGCCGCCGATCTGGACGAAAATCAGTTTTACGATAATACTGACGAACAGTCCCAGCACCCCGATCAATTCCAGCATGGTCTTTCCTTTGCAGTGACAGAAGACCAGGCCACTGTAGCGCGAACGCCGGGGCCAGGCCAATATCAAATCAGGCAGTCACCGATCTCGAAAAGGCATACGATTGATTTCCATCAGACAGTTCCGCTATTTTGTCGAAGTCGTCGATGCGGGCAGCTACTCGCGCGCGGCGGAAAAGTTATATATCGCGCAGTCGGCCCTGAGCCGGCAGATCAAGGAGCTGGAAAGCGAGGTGCAAGCGCTGCTGCTGACGCGCGACGCGCGCCATATCGAACTCACTCCGGCGGGACAGGTCTTTTATGATCGGGCCAAGCGCATCCTCGACGACATCGACGAAACCGTGCGCCAGACGCGCCATGTAGGGCAAGGCGCGCAATGCATCATCCGCCTGCTGCATTCGAGCTCCGTCACGCTCACGCCCGCCATCGGCGCCGTGCTGAACCGCCTGCTGGCGCAATTCCCCGGCGTTTCGCTCGACGTGTCGAAAGGCTCGTCGGAAAACCAGGCGTTTGATATCGAGGAAGGCCGCGCCGACCTGGGCCTGGTGCGCCTGCCCACCCTGCGCAAGCACGCCAATATCGTCGTGCGCGAACTGTTTGCGGAAAAGCTGGTGGTGGCCGTGTCGGCGATGTCGCCATTGGCCGCGCTGGAGCGCACGACGATCGCCGCCCTGCGCGACGAAGCGTTCGTCTCGATCCCGCACCAGGACCGGGGCGGCCTGAGCTACCTGGTGGCGGGCCTGTGCCTGGCGCAGGGATTCTTTCCCAAGGCGGCGCGCGCCCTGTCGCGCAAGACCTCGCAGCTGAACCTGATCGAGGCCAACATGGGCATCGCCATCGTCCCCGACAGCATGCGCCTGGTGGCGCCGCCCGGCGTGCGTTTTATTGCGCTGCCCGACGAGCAATCGCATTCCGTCGTCGGCCTGATCTCGCCGCGCGCGGCCAGCGGCATGGTGGCCGCGTTTACGGAAGCGTTCGTGCGCGAGATGAACGCATTGGCAACGACGGATTAACCTTCCGCATACAGCGCCGCATCCACGTCGCGCACGGCCGCCATCAGCAGGGCCAGCTTCATGACATCGAGCTTGCCATCGGTGCGCACGCGCGAGCACAGGTCGATGCCATAGGGCCGCACCTGGCGCAGCGCCTCCGTCACATTGTTTGCATCCAGGCCGCCAGCGAGGAACACGGGACGGGGGCTGGCGCGCACGAAGCGCGCACTGACGGACCAATCGTGTGTGCGGCCCGTGCCGCCCAGTTCCGGAACCAAGGCGCCCGGACGGCCAGAATCGAGCAAAAAGGCATGCACATGGGGCGCGTAGGCGGGGATCAGCGCCAAAGCCTCGGGGCCTTCCACGTGGATCACCTGCACGCGCCGCACATGCGGCAGCAAGCGCGCCAGTTCCTCGACTTCACGCGGGTCGATATGGCCGACGATCTGCACGGTCGATGGCTGCGTGGCGCGCACGTGCTCGGCGATACGCTGCGCCGTCGTCTCGGACGTCAGCAGGAACGTGGCCACGGGCGGCGGCGTCCAGGCGGCGATCTGCGCGATGCGCGCGTCGGGAATCGGGCCGGGGCCGGATGGCATGGCCGCCACCAGGCCCAGCGCGTCGGCGCCGGCGGCTATCGCCAGTTGCGCTTCGTCGATGGAAGCGATGCAGCAGATCTTGATGCGGGTTCTCATGGCCTTGCGTGTTCAAATGGAATGATCAACATTACAACACAGGGCGGCGCGCGCGCCAAGACACGCGGTCAAGGCCCCGCGCGATAGTGTGCCAGAATGGCGTCATTGCCCACTTCACGAGGAATCCATGGCCGACTACAAAAACCCCAGCTACGTGGCCCGCTCCATGCACCCGCGTTTCGATGAACTGACCTCGCCCGGCGAAGCCGTGCCGTATTCGGGCATCTACCGCTGCGACGGCTGCGCGCACGAGATCGTGTCCACGGAAGGCCACGTCATGCCGCCGCAAAACCACCATCAGCACAGCAGCGAGCAGGGCCCTATCCGCTGGCGCCTGATCGTCAGCCCGCGCTGATTGACAGGCGCCAGGTGGCGGAAGATACTGGATTTATCCGGCATCGCCATTGGAACGTCACGGGAACACCCGCATGCGCATCGTCGATTTTGAAGTCCGCAAGGAGTGCCCGCCGCAGCTGTGCGACTGCGAGCGCGAGCGCCTGCTCGACGATGCGCAGGCGGACCTGTCCATCCTGCGCCTGAACCTGGCGGAAGAAAAGCGCCTGCTGGCGCATATCGAGGGCATCGCCACCCATGCGCAGTTGCAGAAGCTGCAACTGCTGCTGAAGAAAAACCTGGGCATGGAATTGCAGATCGCGCCGGGCAGCGGCGAAGTGCGCAGCGTGCGCGGCTTCCAGATCCGCCTGCTGGAGCAACCGGGCCTGTGCCGCAAGACGCGCGCCGCCATACCGGCCGCCGTGCGGCGCTGCCTGGCCGCGCATCCCGAGATCGCGTTTGCGATCTTGAATGAAAACGATTTGCTGGGTGGGGTTTAGACGCCGGCGCGGATGGGAATGACCTTGCCCTTCGCTTCGCGCGCCCTTAACTGTCCGCATCCCCCTTCCACATCCTGCCCGGCCGAATCGCGCAATTTGGTCAGCACGCCGCGCGCGTGCAGGGCGGCGGCAATGGCGCGCGCCCTTTCCCAGCTGGGACGCTTGAACGGCAAGTCGTCGATGGTGTTGTACGGAATCATGTTCAGTACCGCGTACTTGCCCTGCAAGAGCGTCACGATGCCGTCCATCTCGTCCTCGCCATCGTTGACGCCCTCCATCAGGGTCCATTGATACTGCACCGGGTAGCCAGTCAGGCGCGCATACGACTCGCCGAATTCCACCAGCTCGCGCGGGGTGAGCCTGGGGGCGCGCGGCAGCAACTGTTCGCGCAACGCCGGCTTGGTCGTGTGCAGGGACAGGGCCAGCGCCGGCTTGACGCGACCCTGCGGCAGGCGCTCGAACGCGCGCGGGTCGCCCACCGTGGAAAACACGAGGTTCTTGTGGCCGATGTTGCCCTCCGTGCCCAGCAGCTCGATCGCTTCCATCACATTGTTCAGGTTATGCGCCGGTTCGCCCATGCCCATGAAGACGACTTTTTTCACGGGACGCAAGGTGCGCGCCAGCACCACCTGCGCGACGATTTCTCCGCTGGTGACTTGCCGGATCAAGCCGTCGCGGCCCGTCATGCAGAACTGGCAGCCGACGGCGCAACCGACCTGGCTCGACACGCACAGGCCGTCGCGCGGCAGCAGCACGCTTTCCACCGTCTGGCCGTCGTGCAGTCCCACCAGCAGGCGCGCGGAACCATCCGCGCCAGGATGAGTACTGAGCAATTTCAGCATGCCCTGCAATTCGAGGTCGAGCGCGGGCAGGGCCTCGCGCACGGGCAGCGGTAAAAAATCTTCGGCGCGGCGCCGGCCCTGGTCGTGCGGCTGGCCCTGGATCCAGTCGCGCAGCACGCGCTGTTCGTGCAGGGGCTTGGCGCCCAGGGCGCGCAGGCGCTGGCGAAGATGATCGATTTGCATGGATTTTGAATAAAAAAACGGCGCGCAGGAATGAAGCCAGCGCGCCGTGTTACAGGTAAAAGCGTTACACCTTCTTGACGAACTCGGTTTTGAGGCTCATGGAACCGAAACCGTCGATCTTGCAGTCGATATCATGGTCGCTGTCGACCAGGCGGATGTTCTTGACCTTGGTGCCCATCTTGACGACACCGCCGCCGCCCTTCAATTTCAAGTCCTTGATGACGCTGACCGTGTCGCCGTCCTGCAGGATATTGCCGGCCGAATCGCGGTACACCTTGGCGCCCTCTTCCGCCGCTTCCGCAGCCGTGGCCGACCATTCATGCGCGCATTCAGGGCAGATCAACTGGCTGCCGTCTTCATACGTGAATTCGGATTTGCATTGCGGGCATGGTGGTAATGTGCTCATTTTCTTCTCTGTCTGGTGAACAGCGTGTGCTGTAAAAGCCGACATTATACTGCCTACGCCCCGCATCAGCGTGCTTTTTCGCCATCATTGTCAAGGCCGGCGAATAATCTCGATGGTGCTGTGGACAATTTCCTCGTGGATGCCGATGCGCGCGCGCAGCTGGGCGGCCGTCAATGCGGCATCGCGGCTGACGACGGACAAGGCGCACGAATACAGCTGCTTGCCGACCCGCCACACGTGCAGGTCGACGATGCGTGGCGTGTCGCCGGCGCTTTCCACTTCCACCGCCTCGCGGATTTCGTCCACCACGGGATGGTCCATCTCGCGGTCCAGCAAGACCTTGCCCGTCTCGCGCATCAGCTTTTTCGCCCACAGCGCCACCAGCACGGCACCGACGATGCCCATTACGGGATCGAGCCACTGCCAGCCATAAGCCCATGCGCCGCCCAGCGCAACGATGGCCAGCACGGACGTGGCGGCGTCGGCCAGCACGTGGATGTAGGCGGCTTTCATGTTCAGGTCTTCGCCGTGGCCGTGGTGATCATGATGGTCGTGATGCTCGTGGCCATGGTGGTGATCATGGTCGTGGTGGCCGCCGAGGATCAGCGCGCACACCAGGTTGACAGCCAGGCCGAGAGCCGCCACCGCCATCGCCTGCGGATAGTGGATGGGCTGCGGCGACAACAGACGCTCGACGGAAGCGAACACCATCAGCACGGCCACTCCCAGCAGCAGGATGGCGCTGGTGTAACCGGCCAATACCTCGATCTTCCACGTGCCGAAGGCAAAGCGGGGGTCGCGCGCATAGCGGCGCGCCGCCGCATACGCAAACGCGGCCAGGCCGATGGCCAGCGCGTGCGAACTCATATGCCAGCCATCGGCCAGCAGGGCCATGGAGTTGTACCACCAGCCGGCGACGATTTCCAGCACCATGGTGGCCAGGGTGATCCACATGACGATGCGCGCGCGGCGTTCCGCCTTGTCGCTGGCCCCGCCAAAGACGTGTTCGTGCTGCCAGGCGGACAGGTCTTCCTCGATATGTTGCAGTTTCATGCTGATCTCTCCGATGAATTATTTGAGGTAGGTGCGCAGGATGGCGGCGATGTCGTCGGCGCCCCTGGTACGCTCGTCGCTGGCAAGGTCGGGACTGGCCACGTGCTCGCGCAAGTGCTCTTCGATCACTTCGGCCATCAGGCCATTCACGGCGCCGCGCACGGCGGCGATCAGCTGCAGCACTTCGCCGCAGTCGCGGCCCTCTTCCAGGCCCCGCTCCAGGCCCTCCACCTGTCCCCTGATGCGTTTGATCCTGTTCAGCAGCTTGGTCTTGTTGCGCGCCGTGTGTCCCATGCTTTCACCCTCGATAAATACTATAGGGGGGTATACTATCAGAGAGAACCGGGCCGCGCGATTTTTTGCAGCTTGCTGGCCAGCGAGGCATCGGACAATTCGCCCAGGTGGGTATCGACCAGGCGCCCCTGCGCGTCATAAAACAGGGTGGTGGGCAGGGCCGAGGAACCGGCCGCCTTGCCCAGCGCCGCCGCGCTGTCGAGCACCACATTGCGCAGGGTGACGCCGCTGCTGTCCAGAAAAGCGCTGGCGGCCGCCGCATCCTCGCGCTGGTTCGCATACACGAAAACGATATCGGCGCGCGCCTGCTGCGCGGCGGCCAGCACGGGCATTTCGCGCCGGCATGGCGGGCACCAGCCGGCCCACAGGTTGACCACCATCGGCTTGCCGCCGGCCAGCGCCGCCAGGGTCGTTGGCGCGCCGTCGAGCGCCTGCAGGGCCACGGCCGGCAAGGCTGTCGGCTTGTCATACGCCAGCCCCAGCCCTGCGCTCAACACGCCCCAGGCCAGCGCGCCGGACGCCACGCTGATGGCCAGCGGTCGGCGCATGGCCGCCATGGCGGGACGCCGGCAGCGCCACGCGGCGATGGCCAGCGCGGCGGCGACGCCGGCCGGCGCCAGGAAGCCGCCGTCGCGGATATTCAAAATGGACCAGGGAGCCGCCAGGTATTGTTCATGCCAGCGCAGCACGAACGCCAGGCGCGCCGCCAGCAGGCCGGCGATCAGCAGGTCGGAAACGAGGGGGCCGGCGTCGGGCAGTTGGCGGTAGCGCCGCAGCCACCATGCCACGCCATAGGCGACGCACAGGGAAACGAACAGCAGGACCAGGCCCGTGGGCAAAGCCAGGGGGCCGATTTGCAGGGACAGCATGGGCGCTCTCTATCACGTCGAATGGACGGCCATTGTGCCCCATGCGGATTAAGCGTGCGTTAATCCGGGCTCAGGAAGCGGCCAGTGCGTCCAGTCCACGGCATGAACAGGCGGCGTTGCGGATAGTCCGACAGCGAGATATCGACAACTGTGCTGGCCAGCTTCCGCGCGGCGCCCCATCGGCTTCCGTCACAATCAGACTTTAGGCAAGCAGGTTCGCAAACGCGCCAACACAGCCTCTTGCATCGTAGTAGCTTCCCGCATAGTCGTGTAGCTGGGCAGTCGGGTCCATTCGATCTGGACAAATAATTGGCGCTTCTGATCGACAATCAACGACAGGCCTGCGTATTTCCCTTTGAGTATTTTTTTATTTGCCGTCAACAAGCGAGCACCGTCAGCCAGTGGCGTCTCTTGCACAGGAACGTCCATGAGGCTCGCCGTATGCTGTAACAAGCGCTGGCGCCACACCATTTGTTCCTGAAACTCCTCAACGACGGGACGGTCCAGCCTTAGCGTCGCCACTGGCGGCGCGTCACGGCTGGCTTGCAAAGGCAATACGACCCTGTCCATCACCGCCACCCAATAGCGATCGCCATCAAGGTCGATACCAAAGCCGGTAACGCCTTCGTCAAGCATTTCGCCTGATTGAAAAGATGGTTGCGCGCAGGTACTAAACTGCTGCGCCATGGCCTGCAGCGATGGGGGCGCGGCGATGGCCGAAGCCGGTACAGACAGCAGGATGACGCACAACAGGAACACAAAGCTCGACAATTGGACGACATGCGTGGATTTAGGCATATGGACTCCAGGACTTGTGTGAGGAAGATAAAAGCGGACCGAGCATCTATTGTGTTTCACATGAGCAAGGTGTCGCTTGATGCAGAGCAATCTGAAGTGCCCCACCCTCGGGGAGAGGGACAAAATAGCAGTAGTTATTGAGCCGGGTACGACTTGGGCTTTGCACTATCGACCGAACCGAAGGGATGAAAGGGGACTGCGCGCCTCGCAGGCGCATAGAAAGCGGCGGATCATGCGAAGAATCGTGTTACCTGAAGGTGCTGGGGAACGTATACATACCCGGCTGGAGCCTCAGCCGGCCAGTGCTTCCCTGCGCACGAAATGCATGGCTTGCGGCTGGTCCACCAGCACGCACTGCTTGCCCGTGCGCTTGCAATGGTCATGCACGCGCCAGTAGGCGTCGTGGCTGACGCAGCCCGTCTGGCAAATCACCAGGTCGGCCGCCACCAGACCCGCCTCCAGCGCCGCCACGTCGTCGGCGTCATCGTCGCCGCCAGCATGGTGCAGGAAGCGACCGCCGGCCTGCTCGACGGCCTGCTGCGCCCTATGCGCGCCATCCGCAGCCTGGCCCGCATCGCGGGTCAAACAGCTGCCCACATACAGCACGGCTTTTTCGCGCACGTCGGCCTGCAAGGCTGGCACGGGCAGCCACTGCAGGCGCAACAACTCGCGCATCAGGTCCTGCACGCGCTCGCTGAGCCACTCGACCTTGCGCGCCAGCCGGGCACGCGTCGGCAAGCCCGGCACGCTGGCCGCCAGATCAGCCAGTGCGTCGCGCGCCAGCGCCAGCTGCGTATCGCGGATCACGACCCGCGCCCGCGCGCGCATCAATTCCGACTCCAGCTGCGCGATGCGCGCCGCCTGCGCGGCCAGCTGCGCACTGCAACGCGCCTGCGCCCGCCCATACTCGCCCATCAGCACGCGATGCTCATGCGCGATCGCGTCCTCGTTGCCATACACACTGCCCATCATACCCTCCCATCGCTACCCCATGGATACGAATTATAAATGAGAATCATTATTATTTGAGCATGCACATGCGCGCAGCAGGGGTATGCGCTGGCCGCCGGCGTCACGCGGCGGGCGGGCAGGACAGCAGGCGTTGCCAGACGTCGTCCTGCACTTCGCGCACCTGCCGCAGGGCATCAGGGCCGCGATAGATGTCCAGCGTGTTCGGCCAGGCCAGGTCAATGAACAACTGCCGTGCCGGATCGATCAGCAGGGACTGGCCTACATAATTACCCTTGATCTCGCCCTTGTTGACGGTCAGCAGGCGCGCGCCGCCCGCAAGCGCGCGTTCGTCCAGCGCCACGCCGCTGCGCTCGGCCACGTCGCGCAGCCAGCGTTCGCGCCAGCGCGCCTGCTCCGCGAACTGGCCCTTGGGTGGCCGGTCCAGCTTGACGACGGCCGCCACGGGACCGCCTATGCCCGCCTGCAGCGAAAAGCCCATGCGTTCCTGCAGTTCGACCGTGTAGGCCTCGCCTTTGACGTCGATCTGGTAGCGCCCCGTCCCGTCCTGTACCAGCAGGTCGGCCTGATGGTAGGCAGGTTTGACGCAATTGGCGTACTGATAGACGAGCACATCGAGGAACGGCGGTGCGGCCGGGGTGGACGCCGCCATGGCGGGCGACAGGCTGGCACATAAGGCCGCGGCGGCCGCGTATTTCATCTTGCTCATGCTTGCTCCTGTTCACGTAAAAAGACGATGACGGCCGAAAACACCTGCGGCACGCCATCGAGTCGCTCATGGTAGCTACTTTGAATATTTCTTTCTGGCACACGATTCAATTGAATCGCGCTTGTTCGATCATTATTTCTGGTGTGTAATCTTGCAAACAAGTCATTACATCAACTGCCGATACGTTTACCTCACCACACGGAGTTCCAGACAATGTCCGCATTTCTCCATGCAAGCGCATCTTCCTTACGCGTCGATCACGACGGCGGCCAGACAAGATGAACAATCGCCCATTCATCGAGCGGCGCCGCCAGCAATTTCTTGGTGAAGAACTGTATGTCAAAACGCGCAACAATCAATTTGCGCTGATTGCAGGAGGACTGGAAAACAAAAAAGTCGCCGAAACAACGCAGGAGAATGCCTCCGTTCATCATTTTTTGTATCTGGAACTGCTCTGGATCTGGATGCTCGACTATACGGCTGGCGAGCCGATTGATGCGCTGGCGCCGCGCATCGCGGGCATCGTGGATAAGTTTGAAGAATGGAATGCGGTCGATCAACTCTATCAGCAGGATGCGGCGCTTGAGTTTCCAGAGTTTGGACCCTACGAATATCAGGGAGCACCAGAGTTTTACATCCTGTCCGACTATCAGGACACCTTGCAACTGCTGAGCATTGCGATCCTGCTGCGCGATCAGCGTTCGGTACTGCGCATCATCCACGTGCTGCGCAGCCATCGTGGCCGCGATGGCCTGTTCGAGCAATTGATCGACGGATATGTGGAGGATGGACAAGCACTCGACGCCTGCATCATCGCCAGGCCCTATGACACCCTGCTGCAAGTGTTCTATGAGGAGGATGAGGAAGCTACCTTGGCCCTGCTCCAGAAATACCTGAAACAATGGTATCCGGCCATGAAACATCATCCGCGCTGGTACAACGAGCATCTCAATATCAGCGAGGAAGGCTATGCCGGCTACTACGGCTACTGGGCATTCGAAGCGGGGGCGACGGTTTTCCTGCTCGACCTGGACGATAGCCAGGCCGGGCATCTGGTGTACCCCAGGGAGCTGGTCGACTATGCGCGCCAATTACGCAGAGAAGGCCGCTATACCAGCCTGTATACGAATCCATCGGCGAATCCATCGGCAAAACGAAAAGCCGGCGAATAGCATGGGAAATACGCCATTCAACGTTCGTCGTCGCCAACAATTCCTTGATCAGGATCAATATGAAAAAACCCTGGAAAATTCACGTGCCCTGCTACAGGTTCAGCTGAAAAACAAGGAATTGGCTGCATCCGCTGGAGATAGCAGTTTGGCGCACTATTTCTTATATCTCGAAAATTTCTGGATCTGGATGCTCGATTACACCGCCGGCGTGCCTATCGAAGAACTTGCACCACGGCTATCAGGCATCGTGGACAGATTTTCGCAATGGAACGAAGTCGACCAGCAACATCAACAGGAAACGCTGTCGCAGTATCCTGAATATGGCCCATACAAATACAGGGCGGCGACGAATTTCGGGGATTTTTCCGATTATGCAGATACCTTGCAATTATTAAGCATCGCCATATTATTACGCGATCAACGCTCGGTCAGGCGCCTTATCCGAATATTACGCAGCCACCGTGGGCAAGACGGCCTGTTCGAACAGTTGATTGGCGCGTATGTGGACGATGCGATGGAGCTCGACACTTGCATGTTTGCAAAACCCTACGCTACCTTGCTGCAGGCAGTTCATGCAGACGACGAAGGTGCGGCACGCATGCTGATCGAGAAGTATTTACGGCAATGGTACCCGGCCATGAAACAGCATCCGCGCTGGCACGACGGCCATCTGCGCATCAGCGAGGAAGGCTACGCACCCTATTATGGTTATTGGGCCTTTGAAGCCGGCGCAATGGTCTTTGTTTTTGATGTCGACGACGACGGCATCAACCATATGGTCTATCCCAGGGACCTCGTTGACTATGCCCGAAAATTACGCGCAGAAAACCGTCACACCAGCACGTGACCAGTTTCACCCGAAAAAGGAATCCAGGCATGGAAGATTTGCCATTTCACGAACGGCGCCGCCAGCAATTTCTGGATGAAGAACTGTATGTCAAAACGCGCAACAATCAATTTGCGCTGATTGCAGGAAGACTGGAACATAAAAAAGTCGCCGACTCAGCGCTGGAAAATGCTTCCATTCATCATTTTTTATATCTGGAACTGCTCTGGCTCTGGATGCTCGACTACACGGCGGGCGAGTCCATCGAGGCCCTGGCGCCGCGCATCGCTGGCATCGTGGACAAATTTGAAGAATGGAATACGGTCGACCAGGTCAGTCAGCGGGAAGCGGCGCTTGAGTTTCCAGATTACGGGCCGTACGCCTACTTTGGCGCGCCAGACTTTTCCATCCTGTCCGACTACCAGGACACCTTGCAACTGCTCAGCATTGCCATCCTGCTGCGCGATCAGCGCTCGGTGCTGCGCATCATCCACGTGCTGCGCAGCCACCGTGACCGCGATGGCCTGTTCGAGCAATTGATCGACGGATATGTGGAGGATGGACAAGCACTCGACGCCTGCATCATCGCCAAGCCCTATGACACCCTGCTGCGAGTGTTCTATGAGGAGGATGAGGAAGCTACCTTGGCCCTGCTCCAGAAATACCTGAAACAGTGGTATCCGGCCATGCGACATCATCCACGCTGGCATGACGGCCATTTGAGAGTCAGGGACGCAGGTTACGCACCTTATTACGGCTACTGGGCATTCGAAGCGGGGGCGACGGTTTTCCTGCTCGAGCTGGACGATAGCCAGGCCGGGCATCTGGTGTACCCCAGGGATCTGGTCGACCATGCGCGACGGCTACGCAAGGAAGCGCGCTACACCAGTGAAGTTGCATGACCGCAACCATAATCAGCAAGGGACAAGAATGCAGACGCTGAACGAACAGGATTTTTTGACCCGGCGCAGGGAAGCGCGGCTGTCCTACGCCATCTACCTTGAAAGCAAGGAAAGCCAGGACGAGTGCTACGACATGGTGGCAGCCGGCTTGCAACAGCCGGCGCACGTGCTGCAACATATTCCACCAGAAAATTTCATGACGGCCACGCGTGAGCGGGCCTGGGATGGCGTCGACCAGTTGGCCCTCGCCTACAGCGCCGGGCACCCGCTGGACGAGTTGCGCGCGTCGTATCCCACGATACTCGGTTACTGGCTGGCGTTTGCCCGCTATGACATGGCATTTGATGCTCAGGCCGGCGAAGCCGAACAGGGATTTCCCCACTTCGCCCTGCCCGGCGACGGCTACGAACAGGTCAACCGCATGGTCTGCCTCGGCATTTTGCTGGGCTGCGGCAGCTTGCTGCCCCGGCTGGCGCCCGTCATCGATTTCAATAACCATGAAAAGGATGGCTTGCTGGAGCGGCTGCTGGCATGCTTCGTCGCCGGCAGGGATGCCGCCTGGCCAAAATGCACGCGCCATCTGCCCTACTTCAATACACTCAAGATATTCGCGGCAGACAAAGATGCCCGTCCCGCGCTGATGCACGCTTATCTGCAGCAATGGTATGAGGCCAGCCGCCGCGAGCCCTATTACGACAGCCACCAGCGCGACACCTCATTCCGGGGCTACTGGTCCTGGGAAGCGGCCGCCATCACCTGCGTGCTCGATATCGACGACAGCGGCTATCGCGGCGCGCCCTTCTATCCGGCCGACCTGGTGGCGTTCTGCAGAATGCAAGGGAAAGGTCCCGGCGCATGAAAGCTACCAGCGCCACCACCGTCATCGCCACCGGCATCGCCGTGGTTGCCGGACTCTGCTTTGCCCTGCCCACGCTGTCGCGTGTCGCCACCAATCCCTTTCCGGGCATTTACTCCATCATCGACCCTGTCACCGGCGAGACCAAGGATGTCCTGAAAGTCAAACCGCTACTGGGCGAGTACGTGGTGCTCGCGCGCTTTGCCGGCCACGGACCATGGACAGGCCCCATCTACGCTAAAGTCATGGGCGACAGCGACAGCTATGCGTCGCCGCCACTGTTTCAGCAGGGCCGCATGGTCAGCGCGCTATCGCTGGACGAGATCGGCTACCTCTACCACACGCCGGGCAACAGCGACTCGCGCGTCGGCCCGTCCGATACCGGCTATATCAGCAATATCGCGAGCTTCGGCATTACCCCCCTGTTCCACCGGCCGCTCCTGGCGGGCCACGACGAGCGCGGGGAACGGGGCCGGCACGCGTACACGCCCGGCGCCGGTGAGCGCAAGGTATCGGTCAGCACCTTGAACTACAGCCCGCGCATGATTCAGGTGGGCATCAGTTCCGTCGGCAATCCCGACAACGCTGTCGATACCGATCCCCTGAGTCCTTACATGAGCAGCGCCGCCAGCTGCTGCTTCTACCTGCCGGCGCAGGCCGCCGCGCCGTTGCAGGTCAAGCTCGAATATCGCTGGCTGCCCAAGGGCAAGCCTGAAGTGCTGGCCCTGACCTTGCCAGCCAACAGCGACGCCGACGAACTGCTGATACTGGTGCGGGCGGATGGCACAATGAGCGTGGAATTTCGTCCCCCCGGCAAAGACCTGGATCTGGCGCCCGAGGGCGTCAGATCCATCAATGGCAAGCCGTATCCGCTGCCACCGGCCGCCGAGCGCAAGGCGCGCCTGGCTGCGGAACTGCTGCGAAAAAAACGCTTTTTGAAAGATATGTACAGGCTGCGGGACAAAGGCACGGGCGAATCTGGCGACGTGGCCTATCAGCTACGCTATCTGATCGAGGAGTACGAGAAAACCATCAGCTATCTGGAAGCGTTTTCCGCCTGCACAGGCACCCTGGCGACGTGCGACAAGCAAGCCACGGCAGCGGCCCGCGCGCCATAGCGCGGCAACGTCCACGAAACGCCATGCCGAACGACATCCTGGCCCCCGTAGCGCAGGGATGAAGCGCGTGAATGCCGTCCCATAGAAAGCCATTGCCGGAGCATGCGCCTGCGTCAGCAAGGCCTCGGCGATATCGCGATCGATATCCTGGGCGCGCCAGAACTGATGGCGCGTGTCGTACTCGGCCTTCAAGGCCTGCAGGCGTTCGACCAGGTAGGATTCGAGGATGTATTCCGGCGGCGGCAGCACGTCGGCCACCAGGTCCTTGCCCTGCACGATGCGCTGGTACACGGGCCCGTTGACCTTCAATTCGTGCAGCACGCGCAGCGACCAGCCGCCATACACGATCAGGCCCAGCGAAAAGATGGCGACCAACAAGGCCAGCCGGCGCGACAGTTTGACTTGGCGAAGCAGCTGCATGTGCGTATCGCCTCGGTTGTCCGGACCATGCCGTCAATGCCGCTGACATAGGCCGTGCTGGCCAGTATGAAATTTCTGCGCAGAATTTGTTTATTATGCAACTTTTTAAGTGGAGTTGGGAGGGATGGAGGAAAAGAATCTATCGCAGGGGCAGAGAACGGCGCATGCGCTTGCCGCTAGTGCCTGAGATGAGGGGACGGCGTTGGCCGCTGCGCGGCCAACGTGCCGCGCGGAGCGCGGTGGTTGGGCGATTCGGAGAGGGTTGGGCCGGCACGGCCCAACCCTCTCCGAATCCCACCGTTCCGTCCAGACAAACAAAAAAGCCTCCCGCAGGGGAGGCTTTTTTGTTTGATTCTGGCGGAGACGGTGTCCGTAGAACACTACTATGAAAAATTATTCATTTTTCAGTACTACCCCCCTGCCTACCCACCAAGGGCAATGCAGGCTGCGGTCAAGCAGGCGCCGCCAGACGGCGAAGGTATGGGCTGGCGAGCTGGCTGCAAAGATTAAAGCAGGAGCTGCGCACCAAGTCGTATCGGTGCGCGCCCCTACTGCGTGTATGGATTCCCAAAGCAAATGGCGAACAACGTCCGCTGGGCTTTCCAACCGTCCGCGACCGTGTGGCGCAGATGGCCGTTCTGCTCGTGATCGGTCCCATCTTCGATGGCGACCTGTTCCCATGGCAGTATGGCTTCCGCGAAGGCATGGACGCCAAGATGGCACTGCGGCGCATTCATTACGGCATCGCCGATAGGGGAGCGCGCGAAGTGGTGGATGCCGACCTCGCTGATTATTTCAACATGATCCCTCACGGTCGCCTGCTGCGCTGTGTTGCGCGGCGGATTGCCGATGGGACGGTGCTGGCGATCATACGCCAGTGGCTTGATACCCCCGTTGTCGAACGGGACCACACGGGCGGGAAACTCGCACGACGGTGGCAAGGGACACCAATCGCGGCACACCGCAAGGAGACGTTATCTCCCCGCTGTTGGCGAACCTATACTTCCGTCGTTTCATGTTGGCGTGGTACCTCGGTGGACATGCGCGGCGGCTACAAGCTGAAGTAGTCAACTACGCGGACGACTTCGTGCTCCTGTGCCGCCCCGGCATGGGGCAGGAGGCGATGGTGACGATGCGGCACTTGATGTCCAAACTGGGCCTGACGGTCAACGAACAGAAGACTCGGCTGGTCTGTCAAGACCCGCCTGGTTAAAACCCTTCCGGCAACATCAACCCCGTTTATTGAATATCCGTCTGGATGAACTGCCCACCCAGGCTCTGTTGCCAAACGTGTTGATACACAAGCGCCGCCACAAGTTGCTTGTCGCTTGATGAGTACGGCGGCTCAGGCAGTTCCTGATAGATGCGATCCAGAATGAAGGTTTCCACTTCCGCCTGGGTCTGCTCTTTCTCGGTCCATCGATCCAGCGGCGCGATCACCTTCAAGACGCCGGTCAGCAATTCACGACTCGCTTGCTTGATGCGTTCCCGTTCCGTCTTTGAAAGATCATCGCGCTGCACTAGATCAAACAACGCGAGCTGCGCTTCGCTCAAGCCTTCTTCGACGGCGCGGCGCTGCTCTGCATCGAGGCCGTTGGCCAGGTCGAGCAGTTGCGCGAAGGTGTCTTCGATCGTGGCCCGGTCCTTATCCTGGTTATAGGCGGCGATGATCTCCTGGTATTTCTTTTCGTAATTCATGCGCAGCGGATTACGCCCCAGCATCTGGGCCAGCTTTTCTTCGACGATGTGGCGGATGTCTTCGATCACGGTGGCCTTGCGCTTCGCTTTTTTATTGAATTCGTCGCGCAATTTCTCCATGTTGATCTGCGAGAGATCGACCGTCTTGCCAGCCGCCTGATCCGCGCCGGGAGCCACCGATGCAATCGCCTGATTGACGATGCGGTGCAGCACCTGCAACAACGCGCTTACATCGGCCGTATCGCGCCGTTCGCTCAACTTCTTGTAGATGGCTTCCAGATTGTCATGGCGCTCGGCGTAAGCAAGTGCGGATGGTTCCACCAGCAATGCCTTGAATCGGCTGAACACGACCCGCGCCAGAATTCCGTAGCGGCGCCTGGATTCGTCATTGGTATAGACCGCATCCACGCCATCAGCCAGGCCAGTGATTCGTGCAAATCCCTTGGTGCCAATCAATGTCAAAGGATCGAAGCCCAGGCCGCGCAAATACGCCTCCGTGACCGCCAGCGCATCAGCCAACGCGTGCACGCGCTCCTCCAGTGGCGCGACGATGTCAGCTGTGCCGGCACCGTCACCCAACGCATATTGCGCCAAGGCTTCGCGCAGGCTTTTCAACATGCCGTTGTAGTCGACGATCAGACCGAAGTCCTTGCCTGGATAGACCCTGTTGGCGCGGGCAATTGCTTGCATCAGCGTGTGCGCGCGCATCGGTTTGTCGATGTACAGCGTGGACAGGCATTCGACATCGAAGCCAGTGAGCCACATTGCGCACACCACCGCCACCCGGAACCGGTGCTGGGGATTCTTGAATGCCGACTCCACATCGATGCACTTGCCATCGGACGTCTCAAATCCCTGCTTCATCCGGGCGCGATGCGGGATGATGTCGAACTTCCACTTCTTGAAGTCGGCTACTTCGTTCTGTGCTTCGCTGATGATGAGCTCAATGATCGTCTCATCCATCCAGTCGGCTTTTGCCCGCAGCATGTCGCGCTGCGCATGCAGAATTTGGCGCTCCTCGTCATCGCTGCTGGCGTCGATGGCGGCCAGCTTGGCGTCGGCGTGCTCACGCACAGCAAGCGCCTTGGCCTTCCATTTCGGTTCAATCAGCAGCATCATGCGCGCGCAGGTGATCTTGTCTATGCACACCAGCATGGCCTTTCCGGCTTCCCAGCGCGTGCTGCAATGCTCGACAAAATCCGTCGCCACTTTGTCCAGGCGTTCGTCGGCGGTAATAATTTCGTAGTCGCGGCCAAGCAATTTTTCCAGCAGAGTGGTTTGATCCGCGTCCAGCGTCGCGGCATCGATGGCGGCAACGATCTTGTCATTCAAATCCAGCCGCGCAATCCCCAGTTTCTCACCGCGATTGTCATAGACCAGCTTGACCGTGGCGCCGTCGTCGACGCTGCGCTTGAAATCGTAGCGCGATACATAGTCGCCAAAAATACGCTTGGTGAGCTCATCGTCTTTGAACAAGGGCGTACCGGTGAAGCCGATGAATGACGCAAAGGGCAGCGCCATGCGCATGTTGCGCGCCAGTTTGCCGGACTGGGTGCGATGCGCCTCATCCGAGACCACAATGATGTCATCCCGGCTGCTGTAGGGTTCATCGTGTTTCACTTCCTGGTTGAACTTGTAAATCATGCTAAATACATAGCGGTGGTTTTGCTTGAGCAATTGCTCCAGCGCTTGGCCCGATCCGGCGCGTGGAGTCTGATCGTCGGCCACGCCACAGCCGACAAAGGTCTTGTAAATCTGGCTGTCCAGATCTTCTCGGTCCGTCATCAGCACAAAGGTGAAGTTGCCCGGCACGGTGCGGCGCACCTTCTCGGCGAAGAACGCCATTGAATACGATTTTCCGCTGCCCTGCGTATGCCACACCACGCCCAGTCTGCCGAGGTCGGGGTGGGCTGGTTCGATAAGCTCCAGAGTGCGGGTTTGCAGTGGTCGATCCGGGCTCGTCTGCACCAGATAATCTTCCGCCGCTTGTGCGACCATCGGGTAGAGCGCTGCAGATTCCTGCGTGCCCTCGGTCTTCTGTGCTGGCATCTCGATCAGCCGACGCTTGAAACGCTCAACTGGAGGAAACTGGCGTTTCAGTTCTTCCTGTCGCACCACAGCAGCGACCGCTTGATTCACACCCAGCAACTGATGGTTGCGTGCCACCACCTTGCGCACAGCGCCTGCCTTGCTGCCGTCGAACAAGATGAAATTTTCCACGATGTCGAGCAAGCGTTCCTTTGCCAACATGCCGTTCAGCATCACTTCGGCGGCCAGGCTGCCAACGTCGTTTTCGCTCAGGCGCTTCCACTCGCCGAAATGTTCCCAGGAACTGGTGATCGAACCGAAGCGCGCGTTGTCGCCGTTGCTGACGATCAGGAATGCGTTGTGGTGAAATGCATGGGCGATGACGTTTTCGTCCATATAGTCGCGCAGATTGCCATCAAAACCCGCACGGATGTTTTTGTAGACAGCTTTCAGTTCAATGAGCACCAGCGGCAGGCCATTCACAAAGCACACCAGATCGGGGCGGCGATTGTAATTGGGCGTACGCAGGCCGGTCAGCTTGAGCTCGCGCACCACCAGAAAACGATTGTTGACCGCATGACGGAAATCGATCACGGTCGCCTGCGCATGGCAAAGCTGGCCTTGCTTGTCTCGATAGCTGATTGGCACGCCGCCTTGTATCAGCTTGTAAAACGCCTGATTGTGCTGCAGCAGCGTGCGCGAAAAATCGTGGTGGGTTAGCTTGACGATGGCCTCATCGATGGCGCTGGTTGGCAGTTGCGGATTGAGTTTGGTCAGCGCCGTTCGCAGGTCGCGCTCCAGCACCACATCGCGCACGCTGGCACGGCCGAGGGTACCATCCGGGCCAAACGTTTCCTGATTCCACGCATACACGCTGTCCCAGCCGAGCTCTTTTTCCAGATGATCGGCAAAGGTAGCCTGTACCAGGCGGTCCTCGCTGTTGATGTCGGTGTAGGCCATATACGTTCGTCGATTCCTCTATTGGTTCGTCGATTGGCTCGGATTTGGTTCAATCCGCAGTCACAGGTCTTGCGCATTAAAAAATAAAAGTCTTTATAAAACAATCAGTTGCATGATTTCTTTATGACAAATCGACGCCATTTGGCGCACGCCCCGATGTCAGTCGCCGTCGATTCAGGCGAATGCGAGCCAAATACGGCAGCATCATTTGGCCCCGCTGAGCCGGTAGCGCGCCCCATTGCGCTGGCCCTCCATCGCCACCACAGCCTGCGCCACCAGTTGCGCCAAGGCCCGTTTGAGTTGCGAGCGGTTGACCTCTGCGCCGATGCGCTCACTGATTTCACCAATCTTTGAATCGGGATAACGCCGCAAATCCTCGCGAATCAACTCCATCAAACGGTGCGGCTCAATGCGCAGCAAGGTCGTTGGCAGCTTCAAGGCGGCTCCGCGCAGCAAACTTGGGTCCACAAAATAGCGCGTACCCTGCGTGCGTCCGGAACTTTGCACCAGGGCAAGGTTCGGCAAACGTCCAAGCCACACGGCAACCTCATCGAAACCACTGGTCTCCAGCGCAGCGCCCAATTCGCGCGCAGACATGCCCTCGGTCTGTGCCAATATGCCCAGTGTGATGCGTTCGCGCTGCGTCAGGTGAAAGCGCGCATCGGCTTCGGTCAGCAATCGCATTACCTGCGGCTTTTCGATGCGGCGCTGGATCGTCACTTTCACCCAGTCGGCGCCCTCTTCCGGCACCGGGGCCGGGCGGCCTTGCGACAACAGACGGTCATAAATCAAATCGAAGCCGCTGCCTTCGCGCTCCATCAATCCAAGGTCGTGAAACACCCGCGCCAGACCTTCATTGCGGCGCCGGCTCGCATGCAATATATTGCGTGGAGTCACACCCAGCGGCAGGCGGCCGGGATTCACGATTTCCATCCGATCTGGATGCAGAAGGAGATAAATGTCGCCCTGCTGCGTGTAAGGCCGATGCACCAGCGCATTGACCAGCAATTCGCGCACCACCTTTTCATCAAATGCGGCCACGTTGCGTCTATACAAGCCCTCAGCCACCTCATAGCTTTCGCGAAAATCCGGCACGTCGCGCCAGATCGAATCGACCAGTTCGACCGGCGACAGCGCACAGTCATCCCAGGTCCACTTGTTGATTTTATGGCCCTGATCGTCATACTTGATCGCCTGCACCAATGGCGCCGTGCCCAAGGAACGCCGGTCGCTTGGCGTTCCCAGCAGCAGCACGCCAAGGCGGGTCAGCGTGCCAGCGCTGGCCTCGCTGGATGCATTCAACGGACTGGCCAGGCCGTAGTGGAGCAGCAATTCGTCGGCGCTTTTTTCCTTCACCGATTCCTTGACCCGGTCGGCGTCACGGATGCCTTGAACAAAGCGCGCCAGTTTGACGGCATCGGTCGCCGCAAGCGGCACGCCGCTGTCCATCACCTCCCAAGGGCGGCCCGGTCGCTCGTTCGCCAGGCGTAGCACATCGTCACCCAGCACCGGCTGGCAAGTGTCGCCGACCCGCAGAAAATAACGCCCGTCGCTGGTAGATGCGACGCCTGGCGAACGCTCAATCACCAGTTCGATAAACTCGGCGCCATTGGCCGCGCGTTGCAAGCTGGGTAGCGCCTGCACATTCACCGACAGTTCGCCGATGCGTTTGCGCAAGCGGTTTAGCGCGTCCGGCGGCACCACCTGTCCGGCGGGCGGCAGGGTCTCGCCATCTTCGATCCCGATCAGCAACCGACCGCCGGCCCCATTGGCAAAGCACACGCAATCCTTTGCCAACGATTCCCAATCGGCCGTCTTGCCGATGACGGTGCGCAGCGATTTGAGGTCAGTATGCTGATCTTCGGTGGTCATGCGGCGAGCTCCCCGCTCATCAGGCGCGGCAGAAGCAGGTCGCGGGCGGCACGCAGCTTTTGATTGGATTCATTCAGCTTATCCAACTGAGCATGAATTGCTTCGACTGTTTCGTGAAACGTCCGCAACAAAGTTGCCGGTGGATGCAACAACGCTCGACTATATGCAAATTCACGATTCAGGCCGGGAACAGCCACATCTGTGCTGATGAAATGCATATGCTTCAGTGCGTAGAAAAGATACAGGCTACTACTTTCGGCATCGACGTAATAAACTGTGTCGATAGGGTAAAAACTCTTGCTCGCCCAATACACGCTTCCCACGTTTCCTTTGCGTCCCAAGATAATTGCAGGACCGGTAACTAAAGGCTTTTCGTGAGTGCCCACGATCCCGCTGGAGCCATAGACTGGGTACTCTCCTTCGATTCGCATTTCAGCTTTCAAAGCCTTACCATAGTTAAGAGTGATGGTTTCTCCCAACGTTTTCTTATCCCAACCCTGCGGTACGCCATCGACGATGCTGACGTGTTCGTAACCAGGGAAGCGCAGACGGACAAACCATTCGTTGTAGAGTAATCGGCCCGAATCTTCAAGCAAGGTCATGCGGCGACGGTTGTTTTCGATCAAGTGGTCGTAGACGGAAAGGATGTCAGCTATCCTCTCCTGTATGTGCAATTGAGGATATTCGATCTCAACCTTAGCTAAGCTCTGCTTTGGAAGGTGTTTGATTGTGGCACCCGTGAAAAATGGTGCGAAACCGCCAATACGCCCTGTATGAAGAAAAAAATAGAACAGATAGCGATGATCGATGCATCTATAGGGTCGAATCCGATGTAACGCCTTTTGAATCATCATTCCTGGCGTGGTCTCTTGCCAAATCGCGCATCGCCCTGGTTCCCCCCCTTCGCACATCACAATATCACCACGCCTCAACCCATAACGATCCATCTCGTTGTGCGCAAACCGCATCTGCCGTTGATTTTCGAAATCAAAATCGAAATTACCCCAGCGTACATTGACGTTTGCTAGATAGGGAAGCAATTCCCCTTTATTTTTTTTCTCATCCAACATCTTACCAAGACACAATTCAGCTACTTCGCCTAGAGGCTTTTTAGTCCATTGCGTCATACCCCCAACTCCCCGAAGTTCTGCTGGATCTTCAACGCCAGTTCCACTGATTCGCGGTTCAGATCCGCCAATTCGAGGTGGATGTCCGCCATCTCTTGCTCGAAGTCGAAATCGTCATTGACCTCGACCGGGGCCACGCCGACGAAGCGGCCGGGAGTCAGGCTCCAGTCGGCTGCTTCAATCTCAGCACGGGTAACGACCTTGCACAGGCCCGGCACGTCCTGCATTTCGGCATTCGGAAAACGGTCTTGCAACCAGGCGATCTGACGGTGCAGATAGGCGCACGCCTTCAACTGTTCGACGGCCGATTTGCGTTCATCGTCGAGTTGCCGGATACCCTTGTTGACCGCGCGTCGGTCGAAAAATTCGGCAGCGCCTTCATGGGACGCCAATTCTTGCGCCAGTTGCGCGGCGCTGGCCGTCAGCTTGTACAGCAAGTCGATCTGCTTGATCAGGCCATGAGCCAATTTCACCAAAGGATCGAAGGTTTTTCTGGCGAGATGCTGGGCTGTATTGCTCTGAGGCGGGTTGGCCACTTGCTGGCAAAAGGCCGCAAGTTGTTCCACCAGTGCGACGCGATCATCGATGTACGCCTGGAGTGTGGCGCCGTGCTCGGTCAAGGCGCCGGTCAACGTCTGCTTTTGTTGGGCGGTCAGCGCAGAGAGGTCTTCGACTGCCGTGCCAAATGCGGTCAAAGGAAGTAGTGCATCGACCATTCCCTTTTCAAATACGTCGAGCGCGGGGGCGATGGCGGCAGCGTCGGCGGCAAGTCTGAACACATAATCCTGCACCCGGCCCAGATACCGCAGTTGCTGGCCACGGTACAGCCAAACGATGGCGGCCAGATTGGCTTGCTGTTCGGGCGAAAAATCGTAAATCTTGCGCGTCACCTTGCGAAACACATTGCGCGCATCCAACATCAGCACCTGATCCTTGCGGTCGGCTGGCTTGGCGCGGTCAAAGTGCCACAGCTCGCACGGCACAGTACGCGTATAGAAAAAGTTTGAGCGGATCGATATCATCACATCGACGTCGCCGGTTTCCACCAGTTTGCGCCGCACCTCCTTTTCGCCGTGACCTGCGCTGCTCGCTTGCGACGACATCACGAAACCGGCGCGGCCAGTGGCGGACAGGTAGCTGTGAAAGTACGAAATCCACAGGTAATTGCCGTTGGAGACGTTCTTGTCTTTGTTGACGCCGGGCAGGCCAAACGGCAGGCGGCGGTCGCTCTTGACGCGCTCGGCATCGACCATATCCACGTTGAATGGCGGGTTAGCCATCATGAAATCGCAGTTGCCCCACAGTGGCCGACCATCCTGCAGGCGGTGCAGGTCGTCGTAGAAGGTGTTCGCTTCCAGAATGTCGCCTTCCAGCCCATGCACCGCCAGATTCATCTTGGCCAGACGGATGGTGGTGGCGGTTTTTTCCTGGCCGTAGAAGGTGACGCGCTTCATCGTGTCTAGCCCTTCATCTTCGATGAAATGGCTGCTTTGCACGAACATGCCACCCGAGCCGCAGGCTAGATCGGCGACGACACCGTGATCGGGTTCGATGACGTTGACCAGCGTTTGCACGAGCGACGGCGGCGTGAAGAATTCGCCGTTGTCTTGCGCGCCTTGCATCGCGAATTTCATCAAAAAGTATTCGTAAATGCGGCCGAACACGTCACCGGTCGCGTTTCGCAAGGCTTCAGAATCGAAGCTGCGCAGCAAGTCTTCGAGCAGCTTGTTCTCGAAACGGTCGTAGTCACGTGGCAGTTGGCCAACCAGGGGCGGAAAGTCAGCCTCGATCGCATCCATTGCCTCGACCAGCGCAGTCCCAAGGCTGGCGCCGGACGGTAACTGGAGCAGCGTATCGTAGCGCGCGGCTTCGGGCAACATCAGCGCGCGGCGCTTGATGAAATCGGCCTTGGACAAGGGCCGTTTGGGCATGGTCCCGGCAGCCTGATCCGCGTGTATCGCGATCAAAGCTGACTGGTAACGGTTGCTTGCATGGCGCAAAAAAATCACGCCCAACACGGGCATACAGTATTCGCTGCTGGTCAGCTTGGAGTTGGCGCGAAGCTGGTCGGCAGCTTCCCACAGGCTCGCTTCAATCTGGGAAATGTTATGAAATGCGTTGGCTGTCATTGATTCATCAGGTTTGTTGGTGCGATCGCACGGATACTGGCGCTACGGGGGAGCCATGACAATGTTGAACAACGTCACTCGACGCAGGCCGCACGGCGCTACCCTGCGCGGGGTCATTTATTCGTTCTTCGTATCATAAAGCAATTTTATGCCTCTACGCTGCTTGATGGCCAGAATCGCGCCCACCAGCAGTATAGTGGATCCCGAATCTGAGACGATGGTTTAAGCTGTGGTCCGTGAAAGGATGACAGCAAATGAGTGAAGGTAAAAAACGTCGGGTAGACACGGCCGAGTTCAAGGCCAAGGTCGGTCTGGAGGCCGTTCGCGGCGTCAAGACGGTGACGGAGATCGCGCAAGAGTTCGGCGTGCATCCGGCCGCTGGGCCTCGCAGAGCAGGCTACCGTTGAGCGCCGCAGGCGCGAATAAGGGTCGTGAAGTTAGCCAACCGAAGGTTAGCTAACTTCACCTATCCTGCCCCGATTCGCGCAGCGACTGAAGCACTAAAATCGTCGGACGCAACGTCGACCAAACCCCTTTTTTGGCACGGCTGAAAGCAAATAAGGCCTTATAAGGCCTTATTTGTGCCATATCTGCTTCAACCGTGGCATTTCAGGCTTCAACCGTGTCAGATTTGTGGTTCAACCGTGGCAGATTTGTGGTTTAACCGTGCAAGTTCCGCACGACATGAGGGCGATTAAATACCATGAAGAATCCTGTGCTGAACAACTGCGTGCCTGGCTCAAACGCCACCATCAGCGAAGCGCGGCCAGGAGTTCGTCGCATTTCTGGCCTTCAGCGACGATACCCGCAGCAACAATCAACTGGCGATGCAAGGATGGCGATCCGGTCTGCGCCATTGCCGTCGTGCTGGCACCAATCCTGTCTCACCGCTGAGGAGAAGCGCCGCCCAAGTGACACCGCCTTCCACGCCAGAGTACCTTGGCGCGCCAACGCTCAACGAGGCGCGCTTCAGCCGCCTGCCTGAAGTGTCGGCAAGCAGCGGAAAATGGCGTAGCGGGATTTATGCAAGCTTCAAGGAAGCCACCTTCCTGGCCTCCGCAAGACTCCAGGAACGCTTGCCGGCCTGATTCAGGAGCGCATGGCGGCACTGGATGCGGACAGTGGCTGCAAGGCGCCTGAACACGCATACCAGTCCTCAGTCCGCGCAAGGATACTCCATGGGGCATGCCATCACACGACAGGCGGCGCGGGATTGGTGCAAAAGTCAGACCATGCCTGCATCAGCACGATCCGCTTGTCGAACAGGTCGCCGCGCCTGTAGGCCGCTTCCACCCTGTCCGGCAAGCGGTGCGCCAGCGCATGCTCACATACCTCTCGCGAAAAGGTATTGGCTGCCGCCTCGGCGCACCAGTCGCGGAACGAAGAACGGAAACCATGTACGGTGATATCGTCAAACTGCATGCGGCGCAAGACTGCCGTCAAACTCATGTCCGACAACTGCGTGCCACGCTTGCGGCCTGAAAAGATGATGTCCCCCTGACGCGGCACTGCGCGCAGCAGCGCAAGCGCCCCACCAGAGAGCGGCACGCGATGCTCCTTGCCTGCCTTCATGCGCTGCGCTGGAATCGTCCACAGGGCCGCCTCCAGGTCAATCTCCGGCCACCGCGCCCCCCTGACCTCTCCTGAGCGCGCAGCCGTCAGGATGGCAAACGCCAGCGCCCTGGCAGCAATCCCTTCCTGACCCGATAAGGCGGCCATGAATCTGCCGATCTCTTGCCACGGCAGGGCCGGCCGGTTTTTCACTGGAGAAACCTTGTTCGGATTGGCCAGCAGATTTTCCAGATGGCCTTTCCAGCGCGCCGGATTTTCTCCCTGACGAAAGCCGCTGACCGTTGCCCAGTCGAGTATGCATTCGATTCTGCCGCGTATGCGCGTTGCCGTCTCCGTCTTTGACAACCAGATTGCATCGAGCACCTTGACGACCAGGTCGGTGTCGATCGCCGCGACAGGCAGCGCCCCCGCCAATGGGAACACATAGGCGGCCAGGGTGTTTTCCCACTGCGCCACATGTTTGGCATTTCTCCAGCCATGCCGGTGCGCCGCGATATACGACGCCGCACACTGCTCAAAGGTCATTTGACGCGCACGCGCCAGCATCCCGGCCTGTTTTTCCTGGCGGCGCATTGCCAGCGGATCGCGCCCTTCGCTCAGCAGCAAACGGCATTGCCGCGCCTTTTTGCGCGCCTCGACCAGATCGACTGCCAGACAAGAACCCAGCCCCATTTCGTGACGCCTGCCAGCTACGCTGTAACGAAACAGCCAACTCCTGGCGCCAGCGCCGGATACTTGCAGCACCAGTCCGCCGCCATCCCCGTAATACCCTGGCTCCCTGGCGCGACCGACGACCAGCGCCGACAGCTTGTTCATCCTGATTGCCATGCCCCCACTCCCGCAATGCGAGAACCCGTACTAATTTTAGCGCGCGATCAAGCGCGTGCTGGCAACGACACTTGATCCCGCGCAAGGTCAGTTGCGGCAACAGGCGGGACATAACAGGATCGGTGACGTACGCTTGAAGGCAGCGCACACAGCCATACCTACCCCCCAGCCTACCCCCCAGCAGATGCAGGATTGACGCGGCAGGCAGCGGACGCTGGCGGATGGATTTACGTGGTTTCTCCTATGAGGAGCGGAAATGAAAAAACCCGCCGAAGCGGGTTTTTAGAAATACTGGCGGAGACGGTGGGATTCGAACCCACGATACAGGTATAAGCCGTATGCATCCTTAGCAGGGATGTGCCTTCGGCCACTCGGCCACGTCTCCTAGCTGATTACTCAACTATGTCTCTGTAGCTAACTGCGCTGCAGCGACGAACGTCATAATATCGACTGCCCCCCCTTTGGTCAAGGGCGTGGGGCAATATTTTTGGATATTTACGCTTTTTCCAGCTCGAACGCTTTATGCAGCGCGCGCACGGCCAGTTCCATGTACTTTTCATCGATCAACACGGAGATCTTGATTTCGGAAGTGGAGATCATCATGATGTTGATGCCCTCTTCCGACAAGGTACGGAACATTTGCGATGCGACGCCAACATGGCTGCGCATGCCCACGCCGACGACGGACAGTTTCGACACTTTCGCGTCGCCCGTGATGCTGGCCGCGCCCAGCGATTCGCGGTTCGCTTCCAGCACGGCCAGCGCGCGCGTGTATTCGCCGCGCGAGACGGTGAAGGTAAAGTCCGTTTTACCGTCGACCGACTGATTCTGTATGATCATGTCGACTTCGATGTTCGCATCCGCCACCGGTCCCAGGATGTGGTAGGCCACGCCTGGACGGTCGGGCACGCCGAGCACGGTGATTTTGGCTTCATCGCGGTTGAAGGCGATGCCGGAGATGACTGCTTGTTCCATGTTTGTATCTTCCTCAAACGAAATCAGGGTGCCTGAATTGGCTTCTATTTCCAGCGGCAACATCGGGTCGGTCAGCGACGACAGCACGCGCGTGGGCACGCGGTAGTTGCCGGCAAATTCCACCGAACGCGTTTGCAGCACTTTGGAACCCAGCGAAGCCAGTTCCAGCATTTCTTCAAAGGTGATGGTCTTCAGGCGGCGCGCCTCGGAGACCACGCGCGGGTCGGTCGTGTAGACGCCGTCGACGTCCGTGAAGATCAGGCACTCGGCCGCCTTCATGGCGGCGGCAATCGCCACGGCCGAGGTGTCGGAACCGCCGCGGCCCAGCGTCGCGATGTTGTCGTTCTCGTCGACGCCCTGGAAACCGGTAATGATGACAATCTTGCCCGCATCGAGGTCGCGCTTGACTTTTTTGTCATCGATCGACTGGATGCGTGCCTTGGTAAAGGCGGAATCGGTCTTGATCGCGACTTGCCAGCCAGCATAGGATACGGCTTGTTTGCCGATCGCCAGCAGTGCCATCGACAATAGGCCGACGGACACTTGTTCGCCTGTCGAGGCGATCATGTCAAGTTCACGGGGATCGGGTTGATCCATGATTTCCCTGGCCAGTCCAATCAGGCGGTTGGTTTCGCCCGACATGGCCGATGGCACCACCACGATTTGATGCCCCGCGTCGTGCCACTTGGCAACGCGCTTGGCGACATTCTTGATACGGTCAGTCGAGCCCATCGACGTACCGCCATATTTGTGGACGATTAAAGCCATAAGAGTGAAGTTTCCGCTCAAGAAGAATAAAAAAGGAGGGCTTTACTCTACATGCCGCAATGCAAAATAACAAGCTAAAAAGCGCATTAGCTCATACCGATTGCGCATATGGAAATAACCAATCCATGCAGTCCAGCTGGCTTGAGCAGCCACTTGCCGGCCACCCCGAGAGTGGCCGTGGCGGCGGCCCTTACGCTCAGCAGGAGAGCCAGCGCAAGGCCACGCGGGGACGCTCCAGCAGGCTCAAACAATGGCAATCGAGGCCAATCCCGGCCGCATACAGCAATTGTTGCGCCGCACAGACAAGTGGCAGGCGTTCGCGCTCCCAGGCGGGCACGTCGAACGCCTGATAATGGTATTTCAAGCTCTTGGTGGGACGGTTCAGGGCCAGCTTCAGGCGCTCGCCACCCTGGCGAAAGTCGATCGTCAAGGTTTGCGCTTGCAACCAGGCAATATCGATGCCCTGCCCGCCCGCTTCCACCGCATCGAAATGCAGCACGCCGCCATACGCGGGAAAGGCCAGGCTCGCCTCGCCTTGCCACACAAATTGCTGGCCAGCCTTTTCCAGGCCGGGAATGCCCGCGTCGTCACGCTCGCGCATGCCGGCCAGGTCATTCAGCTTCGGCGTCAGGTACAGCCGGTCGCGGTGGCGCCGCACATGGCATTCGGGATGCGTGACCAGCAGTTGCGCATCGGGCCGCGCCTCCAGCAGTTGCGCCAGCATTTCCGCCAGCCACGCCGTCGACGGCATGCGCAAGCCGCGCGTGCCGAACCAGTGGCGCAGCAGGTTGTAGCAACGGTCCGCGCTCAGCTCGCGCAACTTCGCCAGTTCGATGCAGTCGCCGTCGAGGCAATTTAGCAAATCCTGCGTCGCCAGTTCCGTCAGCAGGCGCTGCGCCGATTGCGCATGCTGGGCGCTGCGGGCGAAGCGCTCCTGGAAGCCGGGAAACGCCTGCGCCAGCACGGGCATCACCTGGTGCCGCAGAGCATTGCGGGCAAAGCGGGGATCGTCGTTCGACTCGTCGTGGATGTGCGCGATCGCATGGTGCGCCACATACGCTTCGAGCTGCTTGCGCGATACGGACAGCAGCGGGCGCGCCATCACCAGGTCCGGGTTGCCCAGCAGCTCGGGCGCGCTGTTGGCGCCATCCATGCCGGACAAGCCCGCCGTGCCGGAGCCGCGCAGCAATTGCAGCAACACCGTCTCGGCCTGGTCGTCCTGGTGGTGGGCTGTCAGCAGCAGGCGCACGCCGTGCGCCGCGCACAGCTCGCCCAGGGCCGCGTAGCGGCGCTTGCGGGCCGCTTCTTCCGTGCCCGTCTTCGCATTCTTTTCCAGCGTGACACGGCGCGCCTCGAAAGCGATACCCAGGCCCGCGCACGTTTGCTCGCAATGGGTCAGCCAGGCATCCGCATTCGGGCTAAGGCCGTGGTGCACGTGAAACGCGTGCAGGGCCACGCCCTGCTCCTGCGCCCAGGCATGCGCCAGGTGCAGCAGGGCCGCGGAATCGAGGCCGCCGCTCAGGGCGATGCCGACTGGGTTGCCGGGCGGCATCGCGCAGTTTTCCAGCGCGCGGGCGAAGATGTCGGGCACGGTGGCGGTTTGTTGCTTTTTCATTCGGACTCCGGGAATGCAAAGAGGGACAGGCGGCTAAACGGATGGTGTCGTTTAGCGGACTGTCCCTGGTGTTTTATGCTTGCGTTAACCCAAGACCTTGAAGACCGGGGTCAGTCCCTTCGGGATCGGAATGCGCACCACTGGCGCGCATTCCCCCTCAGGGTCTGACCCCAGCATTTGCCGTTGGGTTACATCAAATTATTCGCTCGGCGTGGTTTCCTTGAACTTGCCGTAGCTCAGCAGTTTTTCGTGGCGGGCGGCCAGCAGGTCCTTGGTTTTCATGCCGTGGAACTGGCGCAGGGTGTCGGCCAGTGCGCGCTTGAGCAAGGTCGCCATCTGTTTCGGATCGCGGTGGGCGCCGCCCAGCGGTTCGTTGATGATCTTGTCGATCAGGCCCATGGCTTTCAGGCGGTGCGCCGTCAGGCCCAGCGCTTCGGCCGCGTCGGAGGCGCGCTCGGCGCTCTTCCACAGGATCGAGGCGCAGCCTTCCGGCGAAATCACGGCATACGTCGAGTATTGCAGCATCAGCACGGCGTCGCCCACGGCGATGGCCAGCGCGCCGCCGGAACCGCCTTCACCGATGATGGTGGCGATCAGCGGCACTTTCAGTTCGGCCATCACGTACAGGTTGTGGCCGATGGCTTCCGACTGGCCGCGCTCTTCCGCGTCGATGCCGGGGAAGGCGCCTGGCGTGTCGACGAAGGTGAAGATGGGCAAGTTGAACTTTTCCGCCACTTTCATCAGGCGCATGGCCTTGCGGTAGCCTTCCGGCTTCGGCATGCCGAAATTGCGCAGGGCGCGCTCTTTCGTGTCGCGGCCCTTCTGGTGGCCGATGACCATGCACGGCTGGCCGTTGAAGCGGGCCAGGCCGCCCACGACGGACAGATCGTCCGCGTAGCTGCGGTCGCCATGCAATTCGTGGAAATCGGTAAAGATTTCATTCACGTAATCCATGGTGTAGGGGCGCTGCGGGTGGCGCGCGATCTGCGCCACTTGCCACGGCGTCAGCTTGGCGTAGATATCCTTGGTCAGCTGCTGGCTCTTCTTGGCCAGGCGGTCGATCTCTTCCGAGATGTCGACGGCCGAATCGTCTTGCACGAAGCGCAACTCTTCGATCTTGGAATCGAGTTCCGCGATCGGCTGTTCAAAATTGAGGAAAGTCGTTTTAGTCATTGTACCTCCAGGTTTTACCGGCCACGGCGCCAGGGCGCGCGGCGTCATCTATGTTTATTTTACCGTACCGGCTGCTGCGCCGGGGGCTGCATCGGGTGCGGCAGGGGCGGCTGCAGGGTCGAGACTGCGCCACAAATACCACGTCGCCACGGTGCGCCACGGTTCCCAATTGGCGGAAACTTCGCGCGCATCGCTGCGGGAAACTGGTTCACCGGAAAAATAATTGACGCTGATGCCCTGGATCAAACCGGGGTCGTCGAGCGGCAAGACATTCGGCCGTAACAGATTAAATATCAAAAACATCTCGGCTGTCCAGCGGCCGATGCCGCGGATCTGCACCAGTTCGGCGATGACGGCTTCGTCATCCATCTGGTCCCACTGGCTCGCGTGCACGCGCTTGGCCTTGAAATGGTCGGCCAGGTCGAGAATGTATTCGGTCTTGCGTTTGGACAAGCCGCAGGCGGACAGTTGCTCGGCGCCCGCCTTCAGCACTTGCGAGGGCGTGCATTTCGGGCAAGCGGCCAGCAGCTTTTTCCAGGCAGCATCCGCCGCCTTGGGCGTGATCTGCTGCCCCACCAGCGAACGGGCCAGGGTGGTGAACGGGTCGCTATGGCCGACCAGGTGCAGGTCGCCAAATTGCGGGATGAGCTTTTTCATGATGCGGTCGCGCTTCATCAGCTCGATCTTCGCCTCTTCCCAGTAGTGCGGCACCTGGATCACTTGCGCCAAGTCCGTCACCTTGGGGGCTTCCCCGTTTTCCCTGGACGTAGCCATCATGCGCGGCGCCAGTTGGTCGAGCCGTCAGGCTTGTCTTCGAGAATGATACCGGCCGCCAACAGTTCGGCGCGGATCTTGTCGGACTGCGCAAAGTCGCGCGCCTTTTTCGCCGCGCCGCGCGCCGCGATGGCCGCTTCGATGCCGGCAGCCTCGTCCTGTCCACCGGCGGCGGCGCCGACAGTCGCTTGCAGGAATTGCTGCGGCGTACGTTCCAGCAAGCCGAATACGCCCGCCAGCCCCTTCAATTGACGCGCCAGGGCCGGCGACTTGCTCTTGTTGACTTCCGTCGCCAGGTCGAACAGGGCGGCCACGGCCAGCGGCGTGTTGAAATCGTCATCCATCGCTTCGCGCACGCGCACGGCATGGGCTTCGCTCCAGTCGATGGCGCCCTCTTCCACCGCCACGTCGGCCAGCGCCGTGTACAAGCGCGTCAGCGACAGGCGCGCATCATCGAGGTGCACGTCCGAGTAATTCAGGGGGCTGCGGTAGTGCGCGCGCAGGATGAAGAAGCGGATCACTTCGGCATCGAATTTTTGCAGCACTTCGCGGATGGTGAAGAAATTGCCGAGCGACTTCGACATTTTTTCATTGTCCAGGCGCACGAAACCGTTATGTATCCAGTAATTGACGCTGGTATGGCCGAACGCGCCTTCGGATTGGGCGATCTCGTTTTCGTGGTGCGGGAATTGCAGGTCCGCGCCGCCGCCATGGATGTCGAACTGTTCGCCAAGCAAGGCGCAGGACATGGCCGAGCACTCGATATGCCAGCCCGGGCGGCCCTTGCCCCATTTCGAGTCCCACTTGACGTCTTCCGGCTCGGACTCCTTCGACGACTTCCACAGCACGAAGTCGAGCGGATCGCGCTTGCCCGTGTTCACGTCCACGCGCTCGCCCGCGCGCAGGTCGTCGAGCGACTTGCCCGACAGCTTGCCGTAGTGGGGGAAGTTGCGCACAGCGTAATTGACGTCGCCGTCAAGACCCTGGTAAGCCAGGTCCTTCGCTTCCAGCTGCTCGATCAGGCGCAGCATCTGCGGCACGTATTCGGTGGCGCGCGGCGTGTGGTCGGGCGTCAGGATGCCCAGCGCGGCCGTGTCTTCATCCATGTACTGGGTGAAACGCGTCGTCAGCTGGGAAATCGTCTCGCCGTTTTCCACGGCGCGACGGATGATCTTGTCGTCGATGTCCGTAATGTTGCGCACGTACGTGACGTCGAAACCGGAGGCTTTCAGCCAGCGGTAGATGACGTCGAACGCCATCATCATGCGCGCATGGCCGATATGGCAATAATCGTAGATGGTCATGCCGCAGACGTACATGCGTACCTTGCCAGCTTCCATCGGGACGAATACCTGCTTCTCGCGAGCCAGGGTGTTGTAAATCTTTAGATTGCTCATCGTACTTTGCAAGTGGAGCGACCGCCAGCCTGGCAAAACGACAGACAGGCGCGGACACCGGGGGTGCCGCGCCACTGAACTGCCGTGTGCGCCAAGACTGGTCGAGCCGCTATAGTGTTGTTCTTGTTTGTTAGAATTAGGGCGTTAGCGGTCAAGTATAACATTGATAAAAACCATACTGGCCCGATATGGATCAGGTTTTTACGCTGCTCAAGCAAATTTTCATTTCTTTACAATTAAAGCAAGTTTAGAGAAAAACAACGATCAAGGACACCTTCATGCAAGAAATCAAATCGAAACGCCTGTCTTTCCTGGCGCGCTTTTGCACCCTGTTTGCCGGCCTCACCCTGGGCAGCGCCGTCGTGGCAGCCGCACCCGCAAGCCCTTCGGCTACCCTCGACCCCACGCCGCACGTGGCCCTGAAAACCAGCATGGGCGAGATCGTGCTGGAACTGGACCAGGAAAAAGCGCCGCAAAGCGTGGCCAATTTCTTGCAGTATGTCAAAAGCGGCTACTACAAGGGCACCGTATTTCACCGCGTCATCGACGGCTTCATGATACAGGGCGGCGGCTTCGACAAGAACATGAAGCAAAAAGCCACCAAGGCGCCGATCAGGAATGAAGCGCAAAACGGCTTGCAGAACGTCACCTACAGCATCGCCATGGCGCGCACGGGCGACCCGCATTCGGCCACCTCGCAGTTCTTCATCAACGTGAACAATAACGGCGCGCTCGACTACCCTGGCCGCGACGGCTTCGGCTACACGGTGTTCGGCAAAGTTATCAAAGGCATGGACGTGGTCGACAAGATCAAGGCCGTGCCCGTGGTGGACAAGGGACCGCACCAGAACGTGCCAGTCACCCCCGTGGTGATCGAATCGGTGACTTTACTCAAATCAGCGCCCGCAAAACTGTAAAATAGCGTTTTTGCGGCCCTGAACCACGGGGGCCGTCGAATCATTCTTCATCTAATTTATTAAGGATCATCATGACCTCCGTCATCATCACCACCAATCTGGGCAAGATCACCGCTGAACTGGACGCCGAAAAAGCACCGAAAACGGTTGCCAACTTCCTGGCCTACATGCAAGCCGGTCACTATGACAACACGATTTTCCACCGCGTCATCGACGGCTTCATGATCCAGGGCGGCGGTTTCGAGCCAGGCATGAAACAAAAGCCTGCCGACACCACCGTGGAAAACGAAGGCAAAAACGGCCTGAAAAACGATACCTACACCTTGGCCATGGCCCGCACGTCGGATCCGCATTCGGCATCGGCCCAGTTCTTCATCAACATCAAGAACAACAGCTTCCTCGACTACCCAGGCCAGGACGGCTGGGGCTACGCCGTGTTCGGTAAAGTCACCGAAGGCAAGGAAGTCGTCGACGCCATCCGCGCCGTGAAAACCTCGCGCGCCGGCATGTTCGCCGATGTGCCAGTGACGGACGTCATCATCGAAAAAGTCGAAGCAGCGTAATCAAGCTACAGCATCATGAATAACAGGCATTGCAGCGTTTGCGCCTCTCCATGCACTTCACTTCTTGGGAGCGTTGAACGATGACAATGCCTGCCGCACTCTTTATTTCCGACCTGCATCTGCAGAGCTCGCACCCGCGCACCAGCGCGGCGTTTCTTTCTTTCCTGGAACACCATGCGCAATATGCGCAAGCGCTGTATCTATTAGGCGACCTGTTCGAATACTGGGCCGGCGACGATGACCTGGAAGACCCGTTCAATGCGCGCATGACGGCCGCCATCCGCGCCGTCAGCGATGCCGGTGTGCATGTGTACTGGATCGCCGGCAACCGCGACTTTCTTGTCGGCTCCGGCTTTGCCGCCGCCGCCGGCGCCACCCTGCTCAGCGAACCGCATGTGGCCACGATTGCCGGCCGGCGCATCGTCTTGCTGCATGGCGACGCCGAATGCACGAAAGACGTGCAATACATGGAGTTTCGCGCCATGGTGCGCCAGCCCGCCTGGCAAAAACAGTTCCTGTCCATGCCGCTGGCGCAGCGCAAGGCCATCATCGACGGTTTGCGCCAAAGCAGCCGCGCGCACAATGGCGAAAAATCCATGGATATCATGGATGTCACCCCCGATGCGGTGGCGCAAGTGTTTGCCGAACAGGCGAGCACCATCATGATCCACGGCCACACGCACCGCCCTGCCCTGCACCAGGTCGACCATACCTTGCGCTATGTCCTGCCCGACTGGGAATGCGACGTGACGGCGCCGGAACAGCCACGCGGCGGCTGGATCGCCATCGATGCGCGCGGCAACATCACGCGCCATGACCTGAGCGGCGAGATCATCGACTAGGCCTGCGCCGACCGCCGCACGGGCGTTTGTCCGATAGCCGCGCCCGCCTGGCCTTGCTGTAATGGCGCCATGCACACAGTTTATATCGGCACGGCCGGCTGGAGTCTTTCCAGCGCCGCCGCCAGCCACTTCCCCCTCGATGGCAGCCATCTGCAGCGCTATGCCAGTGTCTTGCCCTGCGTGGAAATAAACAGCTCCTTCTACCGCCCGCACCAGCCCGCCACCTACGCGCGCTGGGCCGCCAGCGTGCCCGCACATTTCCGCTTCAGCGTGAAATTGCCACGCAGCATCACGCACGAACGGCGCTTGCGCGACTGTGCGGCCGAACTGGAGCGCTTTGCGGGAGAAGTCATGCAACTGGGGAATAAACTGGGCTGCGTGCTGGTGCAGCTGCCGCCCAGCCTGCGCTTTGATGGGGACATGGCCGCCGCATTTTTCCATGCGCTGCGCCAGCGCTTCGACGGCATGCTCGCTTGCGAAGCGCGCCATGCCAGCTGGTTCGCGGCGGACGCGACCGAGCTGTTAACGATGCTGTGCATCACCCGCGTACGCGCCGATCCGCCCGCCGGCCAGCCCGGCCCGCACGTGCCGACAACGAGCGTGGCGTATTTCCGCCTGCACGGCAGCCCGAGAATCTATTACTCGGACTATCCGCCCGACTATCTGGCCAGCCTGGCCGCCTCCTTGCAAGAACAGGCGCAGGCCGGCAGCTGGTGCATCTTCGACAACACGGCAGCCGGCGCCGCCCTGTTCAATGCGCTGGACCTGCAAGCGCGGCTGGCCTGAAAATAGCTGTTGCATCTTTGAGTCTTAGTGTTATAGTTAACTACAACACCATTTAACTATCAGGGAGCCCCGATGCCTACCGCAGTTTTCACGCGCCGCGCCGCCCCGCCCTTGTTGGAGCGCATCCCATGAGCGCGGCATGGAACGACAATAGCCCCATCTACCGCCAGCTCAAGGCCCGGGTGGTGGGCATGATGCTCGATGGCGTGCTGCAGTCCGGCGACGCCCTGCCGTCGGTGCGCCAGGTGGCGGCCGATTATCAATTGAATCCCATCACGGTTTCGCGCGCCTATCAGGAACTGGTCGACGATGCCCTGGTGGAAAAACGCAGAGGACTCGGCATGTATGTCCTGGAAGGCGCGCGCGATAAATTGCTGGCCAGTGAACGCGAGCGCTTCATGCGCGAAGAATGGCCGGCGATGCTGGAACGCATCACGCAACTGGGTCTGGACCTCGATCAACTACTGCAAGCGAGCCGCGACAGTGGCGCACATGGAGAGAGCACATGAATGCATTGAACAACGATAGCGTCATCAGCGCGCGCGGCTTGCGCAAGCAATATGGCAAGCAGGTGGCCATCGACGGCATCAGCTTTGATATCGCGCCAGGGCGCATCGTCGGCCTGATCGGACCTAACGGCTCCGGCAAGACCACCACCCTGAAAGCCATCCTCGGCCTGACGGGCTTCGAGGGCGACCTGTCCGTGCTGGGACGCGACCCGCGCGTGCAGCGCGACGCGCTGATGGAGGACGTGTGTTTCATCGCCGATGTGGCCATCTTGCCGGGCTGGCTGCGCGTGCGCGACGCAATCGATTTTGTCGCCGGCGTGCATCCGCGCTTCGACCGCAGCAAGGCCGAGCGCTACCTGGCCCACACCAAGCTGGCGCCGAAGATGCGGGTCAAGAGCATGTCAAAAGGCATGATCGTGCAATTGCACCTGGCGCTGGTGATGGCCATCGACGCCAGGCTGCTGGTCCTCGATGAACCGACCCTGGGCCTGGACATCCTGTACCGCAAACAGTTTTACCAGAACTTGCTGGAAGACTATTTCGACGAAAACAAGACCATCATCATCACCACGCACCAGATCGAGGAAGTCGAGCATATCCTCAGCGACCTGATGTTCATTCGCGACGGCAAGATCGTGCTGGCCTCGTCGATGGAAGAGGTGGGCGAACGCTACATTGAAGTGATGGTGGGGCCACAGCACGTGACTCCGGCGCGCGCGCTGCAGCCGATCAGCGAACGCAGCGTATTCGGCAAGTCCGTGATGCTGTTCGATGGCGTCGCCCGCAGCCAGCTGGCCACCTTGGGAGAATTGCACACGCCGAGCCTGGCGGACCTGTTTGTCGCGACCATGAAAGGATCGTACCCATGAGCATCACCCCTGTGAACAAGATGAAATGGCTGATCCGGCGCGAATTGTGGGAGCACAAGGGCATGCTGCTGTGGACGCCCGCCATTATCGGCATCGTCATGACGCTGCTGGCCGCCCTGATGACGGCAGGCGCCGTCGCCAAGCTCAAGATGCGCACGGCGCTGATCATCAACGGCGAAGAGATGTCCTGGAGCGCCGTCTTCAACACCCGGACCTTGAGCCCGCGCCGGACGGAAATCATCGACACCATCGCCAACAACTATACCTACGTGGCCGCGCCGCTGTTCCTGGCCCTGGGCTTCCTGGTATTTTTCTATTGCCTGAGCGCCCTGTATGACGACCGCCGCGACCGCAGCCTGCTGTTCTGGAAGTCGCTGCCCGTCTCCGACGCCCAAACGGTGCTGTCGAAGCTGGCCATCGCCATCGTCGTCACGCCGCTGATCGTGGTCGCCGCGGCCTGCCTTACCTCGCTGGCACTGATCCTGATACTGAGCGGCGTGCTGGCACTCAACGGCATCTATGTCTTTACGGAACTGCTGGCCGCGCCGGGCTTGTATCTGGGCCCGCTGCGCCTGTTCGGCCTGATTCCCGTCTATGCCCTGTGGGCCTTGCCCACCGTGGGCTGGTTGCTGATGGTATCGAGCTGGGCACGCTCGAAGGTCCTGTTCTGGGCCCTCGGCGTGCCACTGCTGCTGCTGATCCTGAGCGTCTGGGTCGGCAAGCTGAGCATGACGGAAACGGATATCGGCTGGATACAAATGAACGTGATCGCGCGCGCCCTGCTGGGCACCATCCCAGGCAGCTGGTACCTCTTCGAGCCGGGACTGCTGCCGCACCTCAACACCATGGGACCAGGCTCGCAGATGGCGCGCATCGACATCTTCGCCAACTCCTGGTCCAGCCTGGCCATGCCAGCCGCCTGGCTGGGAGCGGCGGCCGGCGCCGCCATGCTCTACGCCGCCATCCGCCTGCGCGGCTGGCGCGAAGAAGGCTGAGTCCCCGCCTGCGTGGGGGGCCGGCGAGAATCAGGCCCGCGTCAACTGGCCGATCACGCTGGCCACCTTGGCGGTGATCATGTCGACGGCGGGGCCGTTCGCGCCATGCGGCAAAATGACATCGGCATTGCGCTTGGTCGGTTCGATGAATTGCTTGTGCATGGGGCGCACGGTTTCCAGATACTGCTCGATGACGCTTTCCACCGAGCGGCCGCGTTCCGTGATATCGCGTTGCATGCGGCGGATGAAGCGCACGTCGGAGGCGGTATCGACAAAGATCTTCAGCGACATCATGTCGCGCAAGTCTTCGTCATACAAGGCAAACAAGCCTTCGATGACGATCACCGGCGCCGGTTTGACGGGAATGGTCCTGCTGGAGCGATTGTGCAGCGTGAAGTCGTACTCGGGCATCTCGATCGCTACACCATTGCGCAAGGCCTGGATGTGCTGCACCAGCAATGACCACTCGAACGCCTGCGGATGGTCGTAATTCTGCTGGCGTCGGACTTCAGGGGAGAGATGGGTTTGGTCGCAATAGTAGTCGTCCTGCATCACGACCGACACCATGTCGGCGCCGAATGACGCCAGCACCTGCTGTGATACGGTAGACTTGCCACTGCCGCTGCCGCCAGCGACACCAATAACAAACGGTTGGAAGGAAATAGTATTCATGCCGAATGATACCGGAAACATGAGCGCACTGACAGGGAGCGGCTGCAAAGCCGGGCCTGTCACGCGCCATGCACCAGCCGCGCATACAGCTCGGCCACCCGCTCTGCCGTGATGCCGTCGCGCTGTTCGATGGCCAGCGGATGCTCCGTCGGCTCCAGCTCGATGGATGGGCGCACGCCATCGTCGCGCAGGTGGACGCGGGTTTTCAGGTTCAGGGTATCCGGGTACACGGGCAGCTGCGTGCTCAGCCAGCCGAAGAAGGGGCCGATGTGCGCCCGCTGCGCGTCATTGAAGCAGGCATCCCAGGAGTCGAAGCTCTCGCCGCTGAGCGACACCCACACGCCCCAGCTGAACGGCTCATCCGAGCCATGCACGGGGATGTCGATGGTGGCGCGCACGAAACAGTACGCTTCATCGACGATGCAGGCGTCGCTGTCGAGCTGGCAGCGCGCTTCGCGCTCTGCGGGCGCCATCTGCTCATACAGCCACGGCGCATCGGCGCCGAAGCTGGGCATGCCCGTGTGGGTTTCGCCGCAGGAGCGGCACAGGAAGGAAAACGTCACGCGCCGATGCCGCTTTACTCGAACTGCTTGCGGAACGCTTCGAATTGCGCCGCCAGGCCATCGAAGTCGCTGCGCAATTGCAGCACTTCCTGCTCCAGCTGGGCCACGCGGCTGCCCTGCTGCGGCGCGCTGACGGCGCCGGCAAAACCGGCCGCCGTCTCGATCTGCGCCAGCGCTTCTTCGCCGCCCAGCAGATGGCCGTAACGCGGTTCCTTGGCGCCGGGTGCGACGGCCAGCTTGGCCACCAGCGGCGGGTATTTGTCGATCAGGAACTGCAGGCCCGATTCCACTTCCGCCACGGACTTGAATTCATGCACGCGGCCGCTGCGGCTGCGGATCTCGCCCGCCGTCTGCAAGCCGCGCAGCATCAAGATCGTCAGGATGGCCAGTTTATCTTGCTCCAGCGACCACTTGATGCGCATGCGGTGTTCATACTTGGCGACGCGTGCGCCCGCCTGCGTGATGCCGTTGACGAACTTGCGCTGCATCAAACGCTGCAGCACGTCGTACACGGTTTCCTCGGACAGGGCCATGACGGGGTCGCGGCTGGACAGCTGGTTGCAGCCGTTCGTCAGCGCGTTGAGCGAGAGAGGATAGCTGTCCGGCGTCAGCGCTTCCTTTTCGGCCAGCACGGCCAGCACGCGGATCTCGAAGGGGTCGAGCAGATTCGGATTGTCACTGCCCTTTTCTGCTGCGTTTTCAGCTATGTTTACGTCTGTAGTCATGCCTGTATCCTTAATCAACCAGCTTGTTCATTTGCTCAGAATCAAATTTATCACACTCAGGCACAGCCTGGCAGCAAATGCCCGCCGCCTTCAGGGTGGCGAGGATGGTTTCAATGCGCTGCTCCTGCGCCACGGCATGCGTGATCAGGCCCTGCAGGGCTTTCGACAGCGGGTCGTCGCCGTTCGGCGTGACGCCATACGCGGCGAACAGGTGCGCCGTGCTGCCTTCGCGCAGGGCGCTGACATCCTTCTGCACGATGTGCGCGGGGTTGCCCACGGCCGTGGCGCCGGACGGCACGGGTTTCAACAGCACGGCGTTCGAGCCCACCTTGGCGTACTCGCCCACGGTGAAACTGCCCAGCACCTGGGCGCCGGCGCCGACGATGACGCCGCGCTCCAGGGTCGGATGGCGTTTGCTTCCGCTGTGCAGCGAGGTACCGCCCAAAGTGACACCCTGGTAGATGGTGCAGTCGTCGCCGACGACGGCCGTCTCGCCGATCACCACGCCGAAGCCATGGTCGATGAAGACGCGCCGGCCGATGACGGCACCCGGATGGATCTCGATGCCCGTGATGATGCGGGCGATATACGAAATGAAGCGACCCACCCACTTCATGTGCCGCTTCCAGCACCAGTGCGCCCAGCCATGCATGACGATGGCGTGCAGGCCCGGATAACAGGTCAGCACCTCCCAGCCATTGCGGGCGGCGGGGTCACGTTCAATGATGCTGTTGATATCTTCGCGCAGGTGGTGGAACATAATGAAAATGAATAAGGTGGAACGCAAATGGTAGCGTATTCGGCGGCGTGCTGCCGGAGAGGCAGATAAACAACCGCCGCCTCAAGGGCGGCGGCTGATCAAGTACGCTCAACCCAAAGGCGAAAGTGCCGGGGTCGTACCCTGAGGGTACGACCCCAGGATTTGCTTTTGGGGTAAAAACAGATCAAGCAAACGGCACGCTGAGGACTTGTCCGCTTATTTCGGCTCCAGCGCGATGCGCTGGCGGCGGGCTTCGTAGAGACACACGCCCGATGCCACGGACACGTTCAGGCTCTCGACGGAGCCGAACATCGGGATACTGACGAGGATGTCGCAGGTGTCGCGCGTCAAACGGCGCATGCCTTCGCCTTCGGAACCCATGACGAGGGCCGTCGGGCCCGTGAAATCGGCTTCGTACAAGCCTTTTTCGCCATCGTCGGTGGTCCCGATCAGCCAGATGCCGCGGTCCTTGAGTTCGCGCATGGTGCGCGCCAGGTTCGTCACGGTGATGTACGGGACGGTTTCGGCGGCGCCGCTGGCGACCTTGGCGGCCGTGGTATTCAGACCCACGGCGCGGTCCTTCGGCACGATGACGGCATGTGCGCCGACGCCGTCGGCCACGCGCAGACAGGCGCCCAGGTTGTGCGGGTCGGTGATGCCGTCGAGAATCAACAGCAGCGGCGGGCCATCGATGGCGTCCAGCAGCTCATCGAGATTGCGCGCCAGCGACAGCTGCGACGCAAACGCGATCACGCCCTGATGGCGGCGCGTGCCGACGATCTTGTCGAGACGCGACGAATCGACGGGCATGACGCGCACGTTGGCAGCCTTGGCGGCGGCGATCATGTCTTTCATGCGGCCGTCGACGCGGCTGGCATCGACGAAAATTTCTTCCACGGACGACGCTTCGTGACGCAGGCGCGAGGTGACGGCGTGGAAGCCGAAAATCATTTTATTCTTCATTATCTATCTATCGCTTATCGCTTGTTCTTGCTTGATTTTGATACAGTTTTTGCTGCTCGTGGTGCCGCCGCGGCAGGTGCCGCGGCTGGTTTCTTGCTGCGCTTCGGTGCGGCTGCCTTGGGAGCGGCCGCCTTGGGGGCTTCCTTCGGCGCTGCCTTGGCTTGCGCCTTGGCGGCAGGCTTGGCGCCGTTGGAACGGCCGCCGGAACCATTGCCGGGGTTGCCACCGTTGTTGCCGCTGGCTTTGATCTCATGGCGCTGCTCGGTCGCGGGACCGGGCTTGACCATGGATTTCTTCTCGCCCTTGCGCTTGCCGCCGCCGTTCGACTTGGCCGGCGCTTCTTCGCCCGCCAGTTCCGCATCGGTGACCAGGCGCAGGTCGATCTTGCGCGTTTCCAGGTCGACTCTTGCCACTTGCACCGTCAGACGGTCGGTCAATTGATAACGCTTGCCAGTGCGTTCGCCGCGCAATTCATGGCGCGCATCGTCGTACTGGAAGTAATCGGTGCCCAGCTCGGTGACGTGCACCAGGCCTTCGACAAACAGGGTGTCAAGCTGCACGAACACGCCGAAGGTGGTTACGCCGGTGATGGTGCCGGTGAACTCCTCGCCCAGCTTGTCTTGCATGAAGTAGCACTTCAGCCACGCTTCCACGTCGCGCGACGCTTCGTCGGCGCGGCGTTCGTTGGCCGAGCAATGCACGCCCAGCGCGTCCCAGACCGTCAGGTCCGTCTTCTTCGGCTTGCCGTCGGCCTTGTCCTTGGCCTGCTGCTTGCGCGTGGCGTTCGACACATTCGTGTTCAGCACGACTTTATCGGACAGTTTCGGCTCGTATTTCTTGCCTTGCAAGATGGCCTTGATGGCGCGGTGCGTCAGCAGGTCGGGATAGCGGCGGATCGGGCTGGTGAAGTGGGCATACGCTTCATAGGCCAGGCCGAAGTGGCCGATATTGTCCGGGCTGTAGACGGCTTGCTGCATCGAACGCAGCAGCATCGTTTGCAGCAGGGCCGCGTCGGGACGCAGCTTGATCTGCTGCATCAGGGTCTGGTAATCCGATGCCGATGGCGTGTCGCCGCCCGTCAGGTTCAGGCCAACTTGCTTGAGGAAGGTGCGCACTTGCGTGAGCTTTTCCTTGGTCGGGCTGGCGTGGATGCGGTAGGTGCCTGGATGCTTGTTGCGCAGCAACAAATCGGCCGCGCAGACGTTGGCCGCCAGCATGCACTCTTCGATGATCTTGTGCGCTTCGTTGCGCGTGCGGGGGATGATCTTTTCGATCTTGCCCGCGCTATTGCAGACGATATACGTTTCCGTCGTCTCGAAATCGATGGCGCCCCGCTCCGTGCGCGCTTTCAGCAAGGCGCGGTAGACGGCTTCCAGGTTTTGCAGGTGCGGCAGGATGTCCGCGCGGCGTGCCGCTTCGGGTCCCTTGGTGTTGCCCAGCACGGCTGCGACTTCGTCATACGTGAGGCGCGCGGCCGAATGGATCACGGCCGGGTAGAACTGGTACGCCTTCAGTTCACCCTTGTCGCTGACGACGGCGTCGCAGACGAGGGTCAGACGGTCGACGGCCGGGTTCAGCGAGCACAGGCCATTCGACAGTTTTTCCGGCAGCATCGGGATCACGCGACGCGGGAAGTAGACGGACGTGCTGCGCTCCAGCGCGTCGATATCGAGCGCGTCGTTCGGCTTCACGTAATGGCTGACGTCGGCAATCGCCACGATCAGGCGGAAGCAGTTGGCGCGGCCGATTTTGACGGGTTCGCAATATACGGCATCGTCGAAATCGCGCGCGTCCTCGCCATCGATGGTCACCAATGGCACGTCGCGCAAGTCGACACGCTCTTTCAGGTCGGCGTCGCGCACTTCGAACGGCAGTTTTTCAGCTTGCTTGAGGGCGGCGGCGGAGAAGATGTGCGGCACGTTGAATTTACGCACGGCAATTTCAATTTCCATGCCGGGGTCATCCAGAGCGCCCAGCACTTCGACAATCTTGCCGACCGGCTGCTTGAAGCGCATCGGTTGCTCGGTCAGCTCGACGCTGACGATCTGGCCGGCCTTCGCCTTGCCCACCGAACCGGTGACGAGAATGTCCTGGCCGATGCGCTGGTCTTCCGGCGCCACGACCCAGGTGCCGTTTTCCTGGATCAGACGGCCGATGACGTGGCTATTGGCGCGGTAGGTGACTTCCACGATCGTGCCTTCAGGGCGGCCGCGGCGGTCCGTGCCGACGATGCGGGCCATGACCTTGTCGCCATGCAGTACTTTCTGCATCTCTTTCTCAGGCAGGAACAGGTCGGCGCTGGCGTCGTCGGGAATGACAAAGCCGAAGCCGTCGCGGTGGCTGGTGACGCGACCGGCGACAAGCGCGCTCTGGTCGGCCAGACTGAAAACACCGCTGGCATCAGACTTCAGCTGGCCGTCGCGCTCCATCGCCTTCAGGCGACGGACCAGGACATCCATGGAATCGGCATGCACTTGCAGCGTTTTCCCGAGAGACTGCGGGTCGAGAGGCGCGTTGACACTGCGGAATATGCCGAGAATGTCCTCCCGGCTGGGGATGGTGTGGGTATTTTGGCTCAAAAGTATTTCTATAGTTGTTATTGACAGTGATCAAACGGAAGACAAAGACCGATGACATCACCGTCAATATTGACACGGTGATGTCCGGTAGTGTACCGGAGGACGCCTTGGTTTGCCTAACGGACAGCGTGTCGGAAACAGTACAAGACGCCCGCCGATGAAAAAAAGGAGAAAAGCTGCGCAATGCATTTGACTTCGGCAAATATTGCTCTATAATCCCTGTCTCTTGCAGCGACAAACCCTCACGGGGATGCAGTTGCAGGAAAGCGGTACAGGGTTGATGTGCAGTATGGAGCGAAAGCTCATCTGGCGCAAAACTCTTCAAGCCGCTATAATAGCAGAATTGTTGCTAAGTTATTTCGCAACAAGTAATACAGCAGCATCAGTGCCCACGTGGCGGAATTGGTAGACGNCCTTCGGGTGTAGGGGTTCGAGTCCCTTCGTGGGCACCATTACCAAAATTCGCAAAAGAGCCGCAAACTTTCACGAGTTTGCGGCTTTTTTCATTTCCGCACCCCTGCCAGCGGGCTCTGCGAACTTATTTCGCCTTTTGCGTATTTTTTCATTGACCGCCACGCTGGCAGCCTCTATGATCCTGCCTTCTCTGCAGAACACGCAAAGAAAGCAGCAAAGCAGCATCAGTGCCCACGTGGCGGAATTGGTAGACGCGCATGGTTCAGGTCCATGTGCCTTCGGGTGTAGGGGTTCGAGTCCCTTCGTGGGCACCATTACCAAAATTCGCAAAAGAGCCGCAAACTTTCACGAGTTTGCGGCTTTTTTCATTTCCGGCGCCAATCGATCCTGTCGGTATTCTTGACAGTTGCCGGCCACGCAAGCGCCAAGTCCCTGATTTTAAAGCTGAGCACGCTTCTTGCCTGCAGGATGGCATCCCCATTCCTGGAGCGCCGCCATGAAAAGCCTCGTCACCATCCTCGCCTTGATCCTGCCCGCCGGCACCATCGCCTCGCCCCTGTTCAATCTGCAATACGTGCCCGGCACCTCGTTGCAGGCGCAGCAGGGATTCCAGACGGCGGCCGCCCGCTGGTCGCGCGTGCTGAAAGACAATGTCACCATCGACCTGACGGTGGGCTTCAATTCACTGGGCGGCAATATCCTGGGGCAAACGGGATCGTCGGAAGCGTTTTACCGCTACCGCGACTTTCGCGGCGCCCTCGCCGCCGATGCCACCTCCACCATCGATCGGCGGGCGCTGGCGCACCTGCCCGACAGCGACAGCTTCGGCATGCTGATCAACCGCACGGCCAACAATCCCAACGGCCCCGGCAGCGCCCTGCCCTATGTCGACAACAATGGCGACGCCAACAATCAATATTTATCGCTGAGCAATGCCGAAGCCAAGGCCGTCGGCCTGACGCCGCCGCCGCAGTCGCTGGACGGCTGCATCGGCAATTGCGACGGCGTCATCCAGTTCAACAGCGATTTCAATTTCGATTTCGATCCCGGCAATGGCATCGGCGCCAACAGCATCGACTTCATCGGCGTGGCCATGCATGAAATCGGCCATGCGCTGGGCTTTATCAGCGGCGTGGACATCCTCGACTTCAACTCGCCGCCGCTGGGCGGACCCTATGACGACACGGAATTTACCTACGTCTCGGGACTGGACCTGTTCCGCTACTCGGCCCAAAGCGCCGCGGCCGGCGTGATCGACTGGACCGCCGACAACCGCGACAAATATTTTTCGCTCGATGGCGGCGCCACGCGCGGTCCGCTGTTTGCCAACGGCAGCTTCCATGGCGACGGCGACCAGGCCAGCCACTGGCGCGACAACCTGCACCTGGGCATCATGGACCCGACGGTGGCGTATGGCGAATTATTGCGCCTGCGCTGGAACGATTTGATCGCCCTCGACGCCATCGGCTGGGATATCGCCCCGAACGCCATCCCGGCGCCGGGCACCGTCTCGCTGCTGTGCCTGGCCTTGGTACTGCTGGCACTGCAGCAACGACGCCAAATACGCTGAAAAAACAGGCAATTTTGAGCCATTTCTCATAGGGGGAACCCTTTTTTCAGCAGAAAAGAGGGTTTCTTGAAGAAAAGAACAAAATGTTCATTGACCGAATCGCCGCCAACCCTTATTATTTTGTCCGTCGCTGCAGAACACGCAGCAGACAGCAAGAAGCAGCAAAACGCAGCACAATGCCCACGTGGCGGAATTGGTAGACGCGCATGGTTCAGGTCCATGTGCCTTCGGGTGTAGGGGTTCGAGTCCCTTCGTGGGCACCACCAGCAACGAGTTGTTTTCGTTGTAGTCCGCAGTACAGTAGTGAGATAACGCAGTAATCAGCAGCAAGTAGTAGCAGCATCAGTGCCCACGTGGCGGAATTGGTAGACGCGCATGGTTCAGGTCCATGTGCCTTCGGGTGTAGGGGTTCGAGTCCCTTCGTGGGCACCATTACCTAATTCGCAAAAAAGCCGCAAACTTTCACGAGTTTGCGGCTTTTTTCATTCCAGAATGCCGCGCGGTATTCCCAACCCGCGGCACCCTCCCCTTATTTGGCCAGCGCCGCCTTCACCGCTTCGGCCAGCGTCGTCGTCGGACGGCCTATCAGCGCGCTCAATTGCTTGCCATTGTCTTCCAGGCCGCCCTTGGCCGCGCCCGCATCGGAGTCGGCCAGCAAGTCGGCAAAGCCTTCCGGCACGCCCACGCTCACCAGCGCCGCCTTGAAGTCCGCCTGCGGCAAATCTTTATACACAATCGCCTTGCCCGACTGGCGCGCCACTTCGGCAGCGTACTCGGCAAGGGTAAAGCCGTGGTCGCCAGCGAGCTCATAGATGGCTCGCGGCTGGTCCGCCGTCAGCACGGCAGCGGCGGCGGCCGCGTAGTCCAGACGCGCGGCCGACGAAAAGCGGCCGTTTTGCGCCGCGCCCAGCACCACGCCATGCTCGAGCACGGGCGCCAGGTGTTCCGTATGGTTTTCCAGGTACCAGCCGTTGCGCAGGAAACTGTACGGCAGGCCGGACGCGCGGATGGCCGCTTCCGTGACGATGTGCTCGGCGGCCAGGCCCAGCGGCGACGTGTCGGCGCGCAAGACGCTGGTGTAGGCCAGCAGGGCCACGCCGGCCCGCCTGGCCGCATCGATGACGTTCTGGTGCTGCTGCGCGCGCTGGCCCACTTCGCTCGACGAAATCAGCAAAATCTTCGTTGCACCTTTGAATGCCGCATCGAGGCTGGCGCCGTCGTTGTAATCGGCCTGGCGCACTTGCACGCCCAGTGCAGCCAGGTTGGCGGCCTTGGCCGGATTGCGCACGGCGGCGATGATGTTGGCTGCGGGGACGGATGTGAGCAGGCTGGCGATGACGTGCTGGCCCAGATTGCCTGTGGCGCCGGTAATGACGATCATGATTTCTCCTTGGAGGGTGGCTGGTAAAACCCTATAATAGGACTATTACTTACTTATTGTAAGTACATACCTTTTGGTAAGTATGAATGCAATCAAATTAACAAGGCCACCTATCATGTCCACAGACACTCCCGGCGCCAGTCTGCGCGCCGCCCTCGCCCGGCAAAACCAGGGAGCGCAACTGCTGGCGGCCGCCTGCCCGTCGCGCGCCGTGCTCAGCCACCTGACCAGCCGCTGGGCCGTGCTGGTGCTGGTATTGCTGCTGAGCGGCACGCGGCGCTTCAGCGAACTGCGCCGCGAAGTGGGCGGCGTCAGCGAAAAAATGCTGGCGCAAACCCTGGAAGCGCTGGCGGGCGACGGCTTCGTGCTGCGCCAGGCCTATCTGGTGATACCGCCCAAGGTGGAATACAGCCTCACGCCGCTGGGACGCGAAGCGGCCGAGCGCCTGGCCGTGCTGGTCGACTGGATCGAGGATAATTACCCGCGCATCGAACAGGCGCGCGCCGAACTCGCGCTGCCGTACGCACAAAACGCGGCGTAACACGGCGCGCAAACACATTGCTTTTGACCATCAAGAATTATCGTTTACTCCTCCTTGCCTTGATGTAATACTAGCCTCACACTACGCGTAAGGACGCGACACCATGAATCAGTTGATTTCTTCCATCGCCGACCGGGCCAACGTGCTACTGGTCAGCAATTCGCCGAACGATGTGCGCGAACTGCTGTATGTGCTGGACCGGCATAACCTGGGTACGGGACTGGCGGGCGATATCGACGAAGGCGTGGAACTGGCGGCCGGCGGCACCGACCTGATCCTGCTTGACGCGGCCTTGGCGGGCACGAATATCGGCGCCACCTGCATGCGCCTGCGCAATGCGGGCGGACGCCACGGCGTGCCCCTGCTACTGATGTCGGCCACCCCCAGCGCCGAAGAACAGGGCCGCAGCGTGGGCGCCGGCGCTTCCGACTACATCAAGATGCCTTTCAATGCGCGCGACGTAGCGGAAAAAATCCTCATGGAACTGGCGCTGCACAAGGCCGAGGCGTCCGCCGCCCGTCCCCGCGCCACGCCCGCCGCGCCGCCGCGCCCCGTGCATCCGCAAACGCTGGAAGTCAATTACCACTCGATCCTGGCCGGTTCGCCCGATGCCGTGCTGCTGTTCGACATCGACAACAACCTGCTGATCGACGCCAACCACCTGGCCGAACAACTGTTCGGCATGCCGCTGGCCGAACTGCTGCAAGGCGGCATGGAGCCGCTGTTTCCCCAGCATCAGGGCGATGGCCGCGCCTCGCCGCAACTGCTGGAAGAAAAGATCCGCGATACCTTGCAAGGCAAGATCGTCGTCTTCCGCGCCAGTTGCTGCCACCGCGACAGCCACCCGATCGCCTGCGAAATCCGGCTGATGCGCCTGTCCGTGCCGGGCCGCCAGCTGGTGCATGCGCGCATCATCGATTTGACCGAACGCAACCTCGCCGAAGCGATGCGCGCGGGCCAGAGCGCCTTGCTGGAAATGGTCGCCAAGGGCGCGCCCCTGATCCCCACCCTGAACCAGTTGCTGCTGCTGATCGAAGGCCAGTCGCGCGGCGTGCTGTGCTCCATCATGCTGCTCGACGACGACGGCATCCACATGCACAGCGCGGCCGGCCCCAGCCTGCCGCCCGAGTACATGGCCCTGCTCGAAGGTGTGGCCATCGGCCCCGGCGTGGGTTCTTGCGGCACGGCCATGTTCCTGCGCGAGCCGGTGGTGGTCAGCGACATCATGCGCGATCCGCTGTGGGCGCCCTACCGCGAGCTGGCCGCCCCGTTCGGCTTGCGCGCCTGCTGGTCGCGCCCCATCTTTGGCCAGGATGGCAGCGTGCTCGGCTCTTTCGCCATGTACTACCGCGAAGTGCGCCAGCCCGATGCGCGCGACCTGGAACTGATCGACACGGCGACCGACCTGGCAGGCATTGCGATTGGCCGCATGCGCCACGAACGCGAGCTGCAGCGCCACCGCACCCACCTGGAAGAGCTGGTGGCCGAACGCACGGCGGCCCTGACGCAGGCCAAGGAACATTCGGAGCAAACCAACCTGGAACTGGCCGCGGCACTGGAAAACCTGTCCATCACGCAAGAAGAACTGGTGCGCCGCGACAAGCTCGCCGCGCTCGGTGCGCTGGTGGCCGGCATCGCGCATGAACTCAATACGCCGATCGGCAACGGCCTGGTGGTGGCCACCACCATGGCCGAGCGCACGCGCGAAATCCAGGCCAGCTTCCTCGATGGCTTGCGCCGCTCCGAACTGGGCGCCTACCTGACCCAGGCCAGCGAAGCGGACGCCATCATGCTGCGCAACCTGCAGCGCGCCGCCGACCTCGTCTCCAGCTTCAAGCAGATCGCCGTCGACCGCGCCAGCTCGCAGCGCCGCCACTTCCTGCTGCGCCAGTTCGTCGCCGAACTGATGCTGCCCATGTCCACGCCGCTCAAGGCCGCCGGCCTGAGCCTGACGCAGGACGTGCCGGACGGCCTGGCCATGGACAGCTATCCTGGTCCGCTGGGGCAGGTGCTGAGCAACCTGCTGGAGAACTGCCTGCGCCATGCCTTCGAGGGCCGCAGCGGCGGCAATATCGCCATCGCCGCGCGCGGCAGCGACGACGGGCAGACGATCACCCTGTCCATCAGCGACACGGGCGTGGGCATCGCCGCCGACGACCTCGTGCATGTCTACGACCCCTTCTTCACGACCAAGCTCGGTTCCGGCGGTTCGGGTTTGGGCCTGCATGTGGCGCACAACATCGTCACGGGCGTGCTGGGCGGCCATATCGATGCCATCAGCCGCACCGGCACTGGCAGCGGCACCACCTTCACCCTGCAGCTGCCCGCCGCCGCGCCGCAATCGCCCGCCCCCTGAATGGCAGGCGCGCTACAATGCCCGCAGACTTTAATTTCGGAGCACCGATGAAATACCTGATCGCCACGGCCCTGCTGGCCGCTTGCGCCTGCGCAATGGCCGGACCGGCACCCTGGTACCAGTGGCGCAGCAAGATCGACGGCACCCTGTCGTGCGCCCAATCGACGCTGGGATTTGGCTGGGAACTGGCCTCGGGACCGTACAAAGATAGCCGTTGCGAAAAACCGGCGCTTGTTAAATAATGGGGCCATGACCACACGGGGCACCGGCTTGAGAGCAAGCGATGGCATTGCGGCGTCGAAAGAGTATGGAACGATAAGAACGTATCTATTCAAACCGAGGAGACCACATGTTTACGAATCCCGAACAATTCGCATCGGCCACCAAGGCCCTGTTTGAATTCCAGCTGATGACCTTCAACACCCTCACCTCCAAGGCCGTGCAAGGCGTGGAACAGGTGCTGGCGCTGAACATGGCCACCGCCAAGTCCGGCATTGAGGATGGCCTTGCCGCCGGCAAGGAAATCAGCCAGGCCAAGGATCCGAAGGCCGCCATGGCCGCCGCCGCCGCCCAGCTGCAACCGGGCGTGGCTGGCGCGAAAGCGTATAAACAGCAACTCGACGACATCATCAAGGAAATCCACACGGAATTCACCACGGCCGCCGAAGCCCACGTGGCCGAAGCGAAAAGCAATTTGAGCGCCCTGATCTACGACGTCACGAAAAACGTGCCGCCAGGCTCGGAAAACGCCGTGGCCATCGTCAAGGCCGCCATCGACAACGCCTTCCTCGGCTACGAACAAGTGACCAAGGCAACCAGGCAAGCCGTGAAAACCGTGGAAGATCAAATTGCCAAGGCCAGCGCGCAAGTGGCGCAGGCCACGGCGGGCGCACAAGCTGCGGCTGAAAAGGCGGCGCCAGCGGCCAAACCGAAGACTGCTAAAAAGTAACAAAACCCAAGAGCAGATACCGGGGTCGTACCCTGCAGGGTACGACCCCAGCTTTTTGCAGGGTTCACCTCACCGGCTTGATCCGGTACACGCACCGCCCCGCCCTCCAGCAGATATTCCCCCGCCAACACCCGCCGAAAGATAGCCAACTCCTAGCTGCAGAAATCCTCGCATGCCTTGGCGCCCACGGCGCCGTCCAGCTGGCGGCGCCAGGCCGCCATGCGCCACGCGGCCCAGGCGGCGGACACGGCGCCCGCGACGAGGATGAGCCGCGTGTCGATCAGGGTCAGCACGGAACCGCTGAGGGCGACGACGATGTTGGCGATGCAAAAGGTGGTAGCCAGTAAACCCATCACGGCGCCCTGCCCGTGCGCGCTGAAGCGCTCGGCGCACCAGCCCTGTATCACCGTGTTGTACAGCGCATTCGGAATGCCAAACAGCACGATGGCGGCGATGCCCACCCAAATATTGCCCAGCGCCAGGATCCCGACGGCCAGCGCCACGCCGCAGGCATACCAGCAGGCGCGCAGCAGCGGCGCATGGCGGCTGGGACCGCCCGCCAGCAGGGACGTGACCGTCATCGTGCCGCACAGACCTACATTCACCCAGGCAATCTCCTGTGCATGGTAATTGGCCGTCTCGACCAGCCACAGCGGATAGAACTCGTAAAAACTGGCCACGCCGCAGGTGAACGCCAGTTGCACGATGAACAGCGTGCGCAGCTCGTCGTGGCGCAGCAAATTGAGCGAATGGCGGTCGCGCGCCACTTGCCACCACGACGTCGTCAGCAGGGACGGTGTTTCGCCCGGCAAGCCCACGGCCACCAGCACGGCGACGAGCATCAGGGCGGCGGCGGCGATCCAGAACGGCACCGTCACACCCCAATGCAGGGTCGCGCCCGCCAGGATCGGGCCCACCAGCCAGCCCAGGTAAAACGCACCATTCAGCCACGACATGGCGCGCAGGCGCAAGGGGCCCGTCAGCTGGTCGGCCAGCATGGCGCGCGCCACGGCGCCGTTCCCTTCCAGCAAACCGGTGATGAAACGGGCGACGATGAACAGCGGGTAAGACTGGATCACCAGCGCCCAGGCCGTGATCGCATGGCCGATGGCGGCGCCCACGGCCGTGCGCATCAGCAAGGGCCGGCGGCCATAACGATCCGACAGCGGCCCCAGCACGGCCGAGCCGATCAGCAAGCCCAGCGGATTGATGGTCAGCGCCAGGCCGAACAGCAATTTCGACGGCAAGCCGAGGAAATTGTTGAAGGCATTCGGCGCCTCGGCCGCGAACAAAGGCGGCAGGATCGGATAGGGCAGCGAGGCGCCGATGGTCGACAGCAGCGCCAGCAAACAGGCGGAGGAAATCAGGATGATGTTTTTCATGCGTACTCAGCAGATTTTAGTCTGGCAAGCATACGTGACCATGCCACCCAAACAAACTTAAATGTTTATGAATGATACCCATCGTTGCTGCCGTGAAGCGTGCCACGCATCGCCTCGGCTATCATTGCCCCATGAATCACGTTTAACAGGGCAAACATGACACTGTCAGAAATTGAACAGCAACACGGCTTTACTTACCCTTCGCTGTACCGCCAGCTGGAGCGCGACGGCATGCTGGCCGTGGGCGAATATGGTCCCGACTGGTACAAGCTGGTCTATCCCACATTAAAGGATAAACCCACCCTGCTGCTGCATGCCGATGATTTCGAATTGCTCAATATCAAGGCCGTTGCCGAAGCAGCGGACACCTTGCGCGACGCGGACGACTACCGGCAGATCGACCCCGCCTTCCGCTTCATCCCGTTCGCGCAAACGGGCGCGGGCGACCATTACTGCTTTTTCGCTTCCAGCCAGCAGGACGGCGAGATGCCCATCGTGCTGCTGTGGCATGACCAGAATGAAGCCCAGTACCTGGCGAAAAACCTGCACGACTTCCTGTTTCACATGTTGTTGAACAGCATGGCCGACCAGGATACCTACAACGAGGTCAGCGACGAGGCATTCAGGGAGCAACTGGCAAAAACCCTGGACACGCATGCGCGCTACCTGACGGCGCGGCAAGCCGAAGTGCTGCAGGCACTGCTGGCCAGGGACATCCTCGATTACGAGGTCATGCTGCCCAAAGGAAGAAAAGAGGCGCACCGTGGCTTGCTCACCGATATGGAACTGGCCAGCCTGCGCGAGGAATGCATTCCTTACGAAAAATTCGACAGCTGCTTCGCCTACAGCACGGCTGGCTGAACATAATTCGCTGGGCAAGGGGCGGCGGAAGGTTTAAACTGTATATAAACACAGTAAAAGCCATCGCCTTGCCACTTGCCCTAATGCCATCCCCATGCTGAGAGTCCTGGAAAATCCCCTGTACTATCTGGACAATTTCCAGGATGTGCTGAGCTGGATAAACACCCGTTACGCCGATCTGCTGAGCGCTGAAGAAACGCAGTTCATCGCCGCATTCGGCGCATTGCCGCAGCCGTCGCGCGCGCTGTTCGTGCGCCTGGTCATGCGCAAAGGCTGCCTGTTTCGCGCCAGCAAGCTCAATTACCCGGAAATCGGCGACACGCGCGCCGCCGCCCTGCCCTTGCTGGACACGGGCTGGGTCGAGGCCGATCCTGCCATCTCGCTCGATGAACTGTTCGAGCAACTGCTGAAAGGGGAAATCGCCCAGGCCTTCGGCCTCGCCGCGCCCCTGAAGGCGGCGCGCAAGGCCGAGCAACTGGAAGCCTTGCGCGAGCAGCATGCGGACAATAAACCGTTTTCCGCCTGGCATCCGGCCTCCGGCGACGTGCTGTACCGCATCGGCCTGCAAGCCCTGTGCGACCGCCTGCGCCTGATTTACTTTGGCAACTATCACCAGGACTGGTCGGAATTCGTGCTGTCCGACCTCGGCGTGTATCAATACGAAAAGGTGGAATTTTCGCCGCAATCGCGCGGCTTTCGCACGCGCCAGGATATCGAGCACTATGAAGTGCTGCACCAGTGCCGCGAACGCTACAACGACAGCGCGTCGGCGGACGAGGTGCTGCAGGAACTGGCCGCGCTCCCCTTGCCCGAGGACAATACCTGGCTGGCCAGCCGGCGCGACAAGCTGCGCTTCCAGATCGCCCAGCACCTGGAGAAATGCCAGGACTGGCCCGCCGCCTATCGCGCCTACGCCGCTTGCCGCTATCCGGGCGCGCGCGGCCGCGCCATCCGCGTGCTGGAAAAAGATGAGGAGCCGCAAGCGGCCTACGAGCGCTTGACGCTCGCGCTGGCCGCGCCGGAAAGCGAGGCGGAACAGCAATTGCTGCTGCGCATGGCACCGCGTTTGCGGCGCAAGCTGGGTCATGCGAAACAAGCGGCCAACGTGGCGGCCGCCGTGGAGCGCATCGACCTGCTGCTGCCGTATCCAGGCGAAGCCTGCTACGTGGAAGGCGTGGTGCAGCAGCACCTGATGCAGGACGACTCTCCCGTGTATTACGTGGAAAACACCCTGATCAACTCGCTGTTCGGCCTGCTGTGCTGGCCCGCCATCTTCAAAGCCATGCCGGGCGCCTTCTTCCACCCGTTTCACCGTGGCCCGGCCGACTTGCACAGCGCCGATTTTTACCAGCGTCGCAGCCTGGACTTTACGTCCTGCCTGGCGCAACTGGACGACGGCAGCTATCAGGCCGCCATCCGCGCCACCTTTGCCGCCAAGCACGGCATCGTCTCGCCCTTCGTCAGCTGGGACGTGCTCAAGGATGGCTTGCTGGACCTGGCGCTGGCCTGCATCCCGGCCGCGCACCTGAAGAAGGCGTTCGAGCGCATCTTGCTCGACATCAAAAGCAACCGCAGCGGCTTTCCCGACCTGATCCAGTTCTGGCCGGCGGAAAGGCGCTACCGCATGATCGAAGTCAAGGGTCCGGGCGACCGCCTGCAAGACAACCAGCTGCGCTGGATCGCGTATTGCGCCGAGCACGCCATGCCCGTCAGCGTGTGCTACCTGCAATGGCAGGCGGCAGCATGAGCCGCAACAGCTACACGATCGCCGTGCGCGCCCTGTGCGAATTCACGGCCAAGGTGGGCGACCTGGACTTGCGTTTCACACCGTCCCCCACGGCGCAGGAAGGCATGGCCGGCCACGCCGCCGTGACGAGCCGGCGCGATGACGATTACCAGCGCGAAATCAGCCTGTGCGGCGACTTCGGTCCCCTGCACGTGCGCGGCCGCGCCGATGGCTACGATCCGGCGCGACGCCAGCTGGAAGAAATCAAGACCTACCGGGGCGAGCTGGACGCCATGCCCGCCAACCACCGCCAGTTGCACTGGGCGCAGGCGCGCATCTACGGCCATTTGCTGTGCCGGCAGCTGAACTTGCCCATGCTGCGCGTGGCGCTCGTGTATTTCGACATCGTGAGCCAGAAGGAAACGATCATGCACGAGGAATGCACGGCCGAGGCGCTGCGTACTTTCTTCGAGCAGCATTGCGCGCTGTTCCTCGACTGGGCCGAACAGGAAATGGCGCACCGCGCCAGCCGCGACGCGCAACTGGCGACCATGGCCTTTCCGCATGCCGACTTTCGCCCGGGCCAGCGCCAGCTGGCAGAAGCCATGTACAAGGCCAGCAGCCGCGGCTGCGGCTTGCTGGCGCAGGCGCCGACCGGTATCGGCAAGACGGTGGGCAGCCTGTTCCCTATGCTCAAAGCGACGGCCGCGCATGGCCTCGATAAACTGTTTTTCCTGGCCGCCAAGGTGCCGGGCCGGCAAATGGCGCTCGACGCCTGCGCCATCCTCAAGGATAGCGCCCCGCTGCTACCGCTGCGCGTGCTGGAACTGAGCGCCAAGAGCAGCGCCTGCGAACATCCCGACAAAGCCTGCCATGGCGAATCGTGCCCGCTGGCCAAGGGTTTTTACGACCGCTTGCCGCTGGCGCGTGAGGTGGCGCTGGCCAGCGGTTTGATTTTGGATAAGGAAGCCGTGCGCGCCATCGCCTTGCAGCAGGGTATCTGTCCCTACTACCTGGGCATGGAGCTGGCGCGCTGGAGCGACGTCGTCATCGGCGACTACAATTATTATTTCGACCTCAGTGCCATGCTGTACGGCATGACCCTGGCCCACGACTGGAAAGTCAATGTGCTGGTCGACGAAGCGCACAATATGGTGTCGCGCGCGCGCAGCATGTATTCGGCCGAACTGGCGCAGATCGACCTCAAAATGCTGCGCAAGTTCGCGCCCGAGGGCTTGAAAAAGCCGCTGGACCGCCTCTCGCGCCAGTGGACGGCTTTACTGAAAGAGCAGGATGGCGACTACCACGTGCATGCCGCCTTGCCCGACAAATTCTTTGGCGCGCTGCAAGGCGTGGCGACGGCCATCGGCGATTACGCGGCCGAGCACGCGGCGGCGCTCGATGAAGACTTGCAGCGCTTCTATTTCGACGTGCTGCTGATCAACCGCCTGGCGGAAAGCTTCGGCGCGCATTCGCTGTTCGACGTCAGTAAAACGGACACGGGCTCCACCGTCTGCATCCGCAACATCGTCCCGGCGCCGTTCTTGAAAGAACGCTTCGCGGCCAGCCACAGCACGGCCCTGTTTTCCGCCACATTGAGTCCGTGGAATTACTACAGCGACACCCTGGGCATGCCGGAGGGCACGGCCTGGGTCGACGTGGAATCGCCGTTCCAGGCGGAACAACTGTCCGTGCGCGTGGCCGACACCATTTCCACGCGCTACCAGCACCGCGCCGCCTCGCTGCTGCCCATTGCCCAGCTGATGGCGAAGCAATACGCGGAAACGCCGGGCAATTACCTGGCCTTCTTCAGCAGTTTTGATTACATGGAAAAGACGGCCACGCTGTTTGCCCAGCATTACCCGGACGTGCCCCTCTGGCAGCAGCCGCGCCGCATGGACGATGCTGCCCGCGCGCAATTCCTGGGCCGTTTCGGCCTGAACACGCGCGGCATCGGCTTTGCCGTGCTCGGTGGCGCGTTTGGCGAAGGCATCGACTTGCCCGGCGCGCGCCTGATCGGCGCCTTCATCGCCACCCTGGGTTTGCCGCAGATCAATCCTGTCAACGAGCAGATCCGCCAGCGCATGGGCGAGCTCTTCGGTTCCGGCTACGACTACACGTATCTGTATCCGGGCATGCAAAAAGTGGTGCAGGCGGCCGGCAGGGTCATCCGCACGCAGTCGGACAAGGGCGTCGTGTACCTGATCGACGACCGTTTTTCACGGCCGGAAATCCGCCAGCTCTTGCCCACCTGGTGGGATGTGCAGCTGGCCAGCTAGCCAACCAGCAATTTGAGCTTCTGGTAGCCCGCCTTGCTCACGGGGATCCGCGTGTCATCGCGCAAGATGGCCACGTGGCTGTCTTTCGTCGCCGCCTCGATGCGGCGGATGCCGTCGATATTGAGCAGATACGACCTGTGCACGCGCAGGAACTTGGCGGGGTCGAGCTGGGTTTCCAACTCCGACAGTCTCTGGCTTTTCAGGTAGGACTTGCCCTCGGAGCGGATGCTGATGTAATCGTCCTGCGCTTCGATGTAGTCGATGCGCGCGCTGGCGATCACGTGAACTTTCGCGCCGTCGCGGATCAGCACGCGGGCCAAAGGTGCCGCGCGCGTGGCCGCCTCGCGCGCCAGCGTTTGCACAGCCTCGGGCGTGCCGCGGCTGGCGCGCGCATGGGCCAGCGCCTGGTCGAAGCGCTGTTCGCTGAATGGTTTCAACAGGTAATCGAGGGCATGGCATTCGAACGCCTTCAGGGCGTACTGGTCGTAGGCGGTGACAAAGATCAGCTTTGTCTTCGCGCCGATCAATTCGGCCACTTCAAAGCCGTCCAGGCGCGGCATCTGGATATCGAGGAAGACCAGCTCCGGCTCCAGTTCCGCGATGGCCTTGACGGCATCAAAACCGTTGGCACAATCGGCCACGATGTCGATATCGTCATGGCGGGCCAGGTATTCGCGCAGCACGCTGCGCGCCAGCGCTTCATCGTCGACGATGGCGACCCGCATTCTTGCCTGCATCATGCTTCCTCCGTGTCGCCGGTCTGCGCCGGCATGGAAATCATCACTTCGAACTGGCCGTCGCGCCAGCCCCAGTGCACGCCCGCTTCGTGGCCATACGCGCCGGCCAGGCGCTGGCGCACATTCTCCAGGCCCACACCATTGCCGCGCTCTGGCCATTGATCCGCATCCACCGGGTTGCGCACGGCAATCTGCAGCAGGCTGCCCGCGCGCCGCACCTCGATGGCGATCAGGCCACCCTCCGTCAAGCCGCAGATGCCGTGCTTGACGGCATTTTCCACCAGCGGCTGTATCAGCATGGGCGGCAACAGACACGCCAGCGCGGCGGCGTCGATGGCTTCCGCCACTTGCAGGCGTGCGCCGAAACGCACTTGCTCGATGGCGAGAAAGTGGCGGATCAGCACCAGTTCCTCTTGCACGGTGATGTGCTTGTGCGCTTCCAGGCTCAGGCTCTGGCGAAAGAAGCTGGCCAGTTGCAGCGTCATCTGGCGCGCCCCCGCCGCATCGATAGACGTCAGGGCGCTGATGGAGTTCAGGCTGTTGAACAGGAAATGCGGATCGATCTGCGTGCGCAGCATGCGCAATTGCGCTTCCTGCGCCATCAATTGCGCTTCCAGTCCCCGCTGTTCGGCCATCCTGGCGCGCACGAATTCCAGCAACAGGTAATGCACGGCGGCGGCCAGGCAATACAGCAGCGCGCCCAGACCGAAGAACAGGGCCAGCATCGACTGTGTCAGGTCCACGCCCAGCCAGTGCTGCTCCAGCAACAGGCTGACGCTGTTCAAAAATTGCAGCAGGGTGGCCCACAGCAAGCCCGCGAACAGGGCCGCCACGCTCATCACGCTGGCGATGGCGAGCGGATGGCGGGCGTGCAAGGGGTAGGCGCGGCACAGGTAAAACGCGGAAAAACCCGAACCGATCGCATACACGAGCGTGGCGGGCACCACCAGCACGACGGCGTTGAGCCACGGCGCATGCGCCACCCTGGCCAAAATAAAAGCCAGGGCCAGGCCCAGCGCGATGCACACCAGGAACACCACCACGGCGCCGCGCCGCTTCGACAAGGGTCCGGACATGCGCGCCTAGTTGCGGATTTCCAGGCCGCCCATGATGGCGTAACCCGTCACGTACAGACGCTTGTTCTGGTTCGGCGGCACGATGGTCTTTTCTTCGAAACCGCCAAGGATGGGCGTGCCCTGGAGCACGACGCTCCAGTCGGGCGGAATCTTGATGGTGACGCCGCCGCACAGGGCGAACACGTTGAGCACGGCTTCGCCTTCGATCGACGCCTGGCGCAAGTCGATTTCACAGCCGGCCATGATGACATTGATATCGCCGCCCTTGAAGCGCTGCGACGACACGCGCCGCACATAGCCGCCGAGGATGGCCGTCACTTCGATGATGCTGTCGTCGTCCGCCTGGTCACTGGCGCCGGGCGCTGCAGTGGCATCGGCCGCATCCTTGTCGAGGGAAACGGCGCCATTGCGGGCCTGGCCAAAATGGTCGGCATCGTCAGGGGGAGCAGCCTGGCGCTGGCGTCGTTGCCGCTGCTGCCCGCCCGGCAGCGATTTCGACACGACGGCCACGCCGGCGGCAATGATGAGCAGCGGCCACAGCATGCTCCAATTGATATAGAACAAGCCCATGGCTTTCAGGGTCCAGCTCAGGCCCAGCAAGACCATCACGCCGCCGAGGATGTAGCCGGAGCGGGTATGGCTTTGCGATATTTTCAGCAAGCCGAAAATGATGAGGATGGTGGGCCAGAAGCGGAAGGTATAGCGCACATTGATGAAGCCGAGGTTATCGAGCAGGAACAACAGCCCCAGGCCGATGACGATGACGCCCAGCACGATCTGCGATGGCGAGTGCAGCGGCGGTCTATTTTTCATGCTCGGACTCCCGGTAGGCAATAAAGTGTTTGTTCAACAGCGGTTCCAGCACGAGGCCCACGCCCCAGGCGATCAGCAAGGCTGGCCAGCTATTGTAGAAATTCAAGTTCCACAGTTCTTCATACGACACATACCACCAGGCGGCAAAAAAGATCAGCCACAGGCCACTGAGCACCTGCTTGGCGGACACGGGCGTGAGCAGCTTGTTGAGGCCGAAGACGACCAGTATCAGCGGCCAATAATGCCATAGAGCATAGTAGTCATGGAGATAGATCACATCGAGCCGGTCCAGCAGGATGATGGCGCCGATGGCGATCAGCAGCACGCCCCACAGCAGCTGGGTACGGCGGTAGTACGCTGGTTCAGGTTTCACGATACCCCCTTGGTCTTGGTTGATCGTCAAGATACGCGCATTTCGGCGATGGGAAAACCTCGTTTCGGCGAATGGCGGACAGGTGGCGGTGAATGGCACGGCGCAGGGAACGACAGGCAAAAAAAAGACCGGCTAAGCCGGCCTTGAAGGGGTTCGCAGTACACACCACGACCTGGAGTTGCAGTGCACAGCCGCGTGGCGCAGGGCGCAAACGCGAACAGAAATCTGGTGCCGATCCTTGAGGCGACCGGCTGACCTGCTGGAAGATCGAACATGCCGCCAACTTCACGGCAGTGCGTCTCAACCAAGCAAGGCCATCATACTCCCGATCGCCAAACAGCACCGTTCGCTAGCGCACACAGAGGCGGTTTTGCTGAGCTGCATCAAGCGGCGATAGCGTGCGGCGGCTTGAGCATGTCGCGCTTGATCCACTCCAGCACGGCTGGCCCCTGCGGCTGCCAGCCCAGCAGGGTGCGCGCCCGCTCGCCGCGCACGCGGCTGTTGGAGCCGAGGCCGTACGACGCCATCTCATAACCCCATTCGGCAATCGCTTCCGGCAGCGGCCAGTCCTGCGCAGGCCCCAAGTCCAGAGCCTGGGCGATGGCGGCCGTCATGTCGCGGAAGGCCGCCTCGCCCGATTCGACAAAGTAAAACGTGCCGGCAGGCGACTTTTCCAGCGCCAGCAAATACAGGCTGACGACGTCGTCGATATGCACGTTCGACCAACTATTGCGGCCCGGACCCACGTGGCGCACGATGCCGCTCTTGCGCGCCTGTTTCAGCAGGCGCGGCAATTGCACGCTGTCGCGCGGCAAGGCGCCGTGGCCATAGATCAGGGTGTTGCACAGCACGCTGGCGCGCACGCCTTGCGCGGCGCTGGCCAGCACCAGCTCGTCGATGGCGACCCTTGCCGCCTTGTCGGCCGTGGGCGCCGGCAGCTTGTCCTCGTAATAGATCTGTTCCGTGCCCTCGCCGCCCGAGGCATCGCCCACGATGGACGAGCCGCTGGTGTGGAGGAACGGCTTGTTGCTGCCAGCCAGCGCTTCAATGATCGCTTCGACGGCGGCCCGGTGGTCGCTGCTGGCCGCATTGATGACGGCGTCCGCCGCCCTCGCCTGCTCGATGAGCAGCTCGCGGTCGTTCAAATCGCCTTGCACGCCCACCACACCCACCTTGGCCAGCTCGGCCACCTGCTCCGGCTTGCGCACGAGGCCCGTGACCTGATGGCCGGCGCGCACGAGACCCGCCGCGATGGAACTGCCGATGAAACCTGCCGCACCCGTTAAAAACACTTTCATAGTTGCTCCTGTCTGGTTAGATTGCTGTCAATCACACCAGCCCAGTATGCCCGCTTTCGTCTTTCACAAAAAGCGGCCGCACGGCAAAAGATTTATGCTTTCGGCGCAACAATCTTGTTTTTCAGCTGCAGGGCAGCGATGTAGCGGCTCTGATAAGCGGGGTCTTGCGGCGTCAGCAAGGTGAGCCTGTCGCGCGCGCGCGTGGCGGCCACATAAAAACGGTTTTCCTCTTCCAGCGGGTCGGTCTTGCTGCGTGGGAATTCATCGACGGCCAGGTAGGGCAGGATGACATGGTTGTATTCGAGGCCCTTGATCTGGTCGATGCAGGCGATCACCAGTTTGGCCTTGCCGGTCGAGACCGTCACAGCGTCTTCCATCTCGCCCAGCCAGCCGGCAAAGCCGCCCAGCGCCACGCCCGCCTCGCGGCACACGGCAATGAAGCCGTGCAGGGACCGGGCCACGACCCGCGCCTGGGCCGGATCGACATAGATGCGGCGCGCCGTCTGTTCCAGCTGCATCAAGCCGAAGATGTGCTGCAGGGCGTCGCCCGCCAGAGCGTCCGGGGGCAAGGCGCGCAGGTAATCGACGGCGGCCAGGGTCAGCGCCGCCTTGTCCTGGTTCTGCGACTTGGCCAGCTGGTTCGTCAAAAAGCCTTCCAGCAAATCCGGGTAATTGGCCACGTCGGCCTTGGCTTGCTGCAATTCCGCGCGTGTAAACGGGATTTCCGCGAACGCCACCAGGGCTTCGAGGATTTCGCCACGGCGCGGGCCGCTCTTGATCGCATGTAAATCCTTGCGGGCGATGGCGACCATGCCGCGCAGCATCAGTACTTCCAGGCTCAGCAAATAGCTGTTCATGTCCACCAGGCCATACGCGATGCCGCTCTGAAAAAGGGCCGTTTCCACGCGGATGGCCTGGTCGCGGTCGCGCAGCAAGATGGCCGTCGTGCCCGCATGCGCATGTTCGAGCGCGGCGATCAGCTGCGCGCTGCACGCCTGGGGCTGCGCATGGTCGTACTCCAGCACGTCGATATGGGTGGCGCGCGACAGGGCCGACACGCTGGCCTTGTTCTTCAGCACGCCGACAGCCTGCGCCAGCTGCGGGCCGTAGCGGTAGGATGCCGTCAGCGGCAGGCGCTGCAAGGCGGGGAATTCCTGCTCGAAACGCTGGCGCAAAAAGCGGTGGTCGGCGCCCGACCACGTATAAATCACTTGATCCTTGTCGCCGGCGCCGCAGAAAAACGCGTTGCCGCGGCGTATCAGCATGGTCAGCAGGCGGAACGACGCCTCGTTCAAGTCGTGCAATTCATCGGCCACGATGATCTGGAAGGCCGGCAATTGCTGGCGCAGCGGTTCGTCGCCGTCGAGCATGCGCACCAGGTCGTAGGTGGCGTCGAACGGGGCGCGAAACTGGATATCGCCCGTGTCGGCGCCGCGCAAGCCTTCATATTCGCGCAGCCACAGATAATGCGTGCGCGACATGCCCAGCAGCTCCAGGTTGTCATCGAGCGAGTTGCTCTCGAAGTCAGGATTCTGGAAATCCAGGCGCGCCTTGGTGCGCAACTGCAACTTCAGGAACTCGGCGATGGCGCCGTTGGTCGTATTGATTTCCAGCGGATAGCGGTGAGCGTATTTCTCGGAGACCACTTCCAGCGCTTCCCAGGCCACGGGGCGCAGCTCTTCATCACTGCGCATGGAGGCTACCTGCATGTTTTCCAGCTGCAGCAGCACCTTGGCGGCAAACGCGTCGAAGGTATCGACGGTCAGGCGCTTGACGACGCCGAGCGGGACGCCCACTTCCAGCAGGCGCTGGCGCAGCGCCACGCGCGCCGCTTCCGTGAAGACCAGGGCCAGCATGCGCTCGGGCGCGCGGCCCCGGTGCAAGGCTTCGGCCAGGCGCAGGGCCAGGGTCGTCGTCTTGGCGGCGCCGGCATTGGCGTCGATCAAGACCACTTTCTTTTGCGCCGTCTGGATGGCCACCTGCTCCGGCGTGGGCGTGATGCGTTTGGGAATGAACTGCGGGGCGTTATCTGTACTCAAGGGTATCCTGAAATGATGTCTGTTCTCGGCGCGCTACCAGGCGCAGGTGCGCAGGCCGGCAAAGATGTCGCCCCGTTCGGGCGCGTGGAAGGCGCGCATGCGGGCTGAACGCAGGCGCGGCGACGTGGCGAAGGCGGCGCCGCGCAGCACCTGGTGCCGCATGAAATACGGCGCCGAATATTCGCGCCAGGCATCCACCGCAAAGCCCGGATACGGTTCGAACGGCGTCGCCGTCCACTCCCACACCTGGCCCCAGTGAAAGCGCGGATGACCGGACAGCGCAGCATACTCCCATTCCGCCTCGGTCGCCAGGCGGCGCCCCGCCCAGGCGCAGTACGCTTGCGCTTCATACAGATTGATGTGGCGCACGGCCTCATTCGACGGCAAGGTCGTGCGCTGGCCGAAACGCATGGTGCGCCACTGCGTCGCTTCGCGCAGCCAGTACAGGGGCGACGAGCGCTCCTGCCGCATCAGCCAGGCGCTGCCGGCCGCGCTCCAGAACTGGCGGTTCTGGTAGCCGCCATCGGCGACGAAATCGGCAAACTGGGCGTTGGATACGGCGCAAGCATCGATGGAAAACGGCGCCACGTAGCAGCTATGGGGCGGCGATTCATTGTCGAAGGCAAACCCGGCCCCGCGCGGCGAACCGAGTGCGATGGTGCCGCCAGGAAAAGCGATCTGCCCTGCGCCGGGCGGCAAGGCCGGGCTGGCAGCGAGGGATTCCGGTGCTTCCAGGCCCAGCCATTGCAAACCGGCCAGCATTTCCTCGCCACACAAGTCTTCATGCGCCAGCGCCAGCCGGTACGGCGCCAGGGCGCTGTCGACGTTCGGTTCGCGCGAGAGTTTATCGAGCACCCGGTCCAGCACTTCGCGGCAATACGTTTTCACGGCGCCCGGACTGGGCAGTTCCAGCTTCCAGCGCGCACGGTGCTCCACCATATTGGCGTCGAACATATCGTCGCCGCGCGTCAGCAGGGAATTGTAGATGGCGTCGGCCGGATGGCTGGAAGCGGCTTCGCGCAGGATGAACCACTCGGCGAACCAGGCGATATGCGCGAGCTGCCATAACGGTGGATTGAGGCGCGGATGGCGGGGCAGGCCCGCCACCACGTCCAGCCCGGCACTGACATAACAGTCGAACAGGGAAAGCGTGTCCTGGCGCGCGGCCTGCAGCGATTGGGCCAGTTGCTGCGCGCCGGCGTGGCGAAAAGAGGCGTTGATTAAAGTCATGGCCTGATTGTAACGACTTATGCCAACATTGCACCAGCCGCCAGGGGGAACTATCGCCCCCCCTGCGGACTACTTGACCAGCAACTCGCCCTGCAGCGGCGTGACGACGGACTTCGGCATGCTGACGATGAAGCTGCTGCCCTTGTCGGCCACGGACTGGATGGCCAACGTGCCGCCGTGGCGCAGCAGCACGTGCTTGACGATGGCCAGGCCCAGGCCCGTGCCCTGGGTTTCGCGCGAACGGCTCTTGTCGACGCGGTAGAAACGTTCCGTCAGGCGCGAAATATGTTCCTGGCTGATGCCGATGCCCGTATCTTGCGCGATGAATTGCGGTCCGGCCGGGCCGTCCTGCCAGCGCAGGGCGATGCTGCCGCCGGCCGGCGTATAGCGCACGGCGTTCGACGCCAGGTTGCCAAACGCGCTGTACAGCTCGTCGTAGCTGCCCAGCACGTCGGGACCGTTGCATTCCATCTTGATCTCGTGCTTACCAGCCGACAAGCCCTTGGCGTCGCGCAAGACCTGCTGCATGAGCTTCTTGATATCCACCGGCTCGGGGCGCAGCGGATAGTCGACCGATTCCAGGCGCGACAGGGTCAGCATGTCCTCGATCAGATGCTGCATGCGGTGGCCCTGCTCCGTCATCAGCTTGAGGTGGGCGGCGCGCGTGGCGGCGTCCAGGTCCAGCTCGGCGGAAGCGATTTCCAGGAAGCCCACGATGACCGTCAGCGGCGTGCGCAGTTCGTGCGAAGCGTTGGCGATGAAGTCGCGGCGCATCATTTCGATACGTTCCGTTTCCGTCACATCGTGCGTGACGAGGATCTGGCGGCGGTTTTCAAATGGAATGATCTGCACGATCAGCTTGCGGTTGCGGAAAGTGATCGTCAGCGGCTGGTCGTAGCGGCCCAGGATGATGTAATCCATGAACTCGGGGCTGCGGATCAGGTTGGTCACACGCATGCCCTTGTCGCGCTCGTGCGTCAGGCCCAGGTGTTTCTCGGCGGCCGGGTTGCACCATTCGAGGAACAGCACATCGTCCATGATGACGACGCCGTCGGGCAGCAGGTGCATGGCCTGGCGGAAACGCGCCAGCCATTCCGTCAGCTCGGCCTGGTTTTTCTCGTCGTCGCGGCGCATACGGTACAGGCGCGCGAAGATGCTGGTCCAGGCGCCCCAGCCGTCGGGCAGCTTGGCGCTTTGCGGATTGTCCAGCCAGTTACTCAGCTGGAACAGATACGACAGCTGCACGAACACCATCATGGCCATCAGCACGAAGGCGATGCCCAGCGCATACGTGGCGCCAAACAGATACCAGACGATGGACACGCCCAGCAGCGCCAGCACCATGCGCAAGGCGGCCGGCACCCAGAACAGCAATTTCGGATTCATAAGAGACAGGCTTTATTTTTCAGACAACATGTAGCCGACGCTGCGCACGGTCTTGATCAGGCTTTCCGCCTCTTTCAAGGCTTTGCGCAAGCGCAATACGTGGACATCGACCGTGCGTTCCTCGATCACCACATGGTCGCCCCACACCTTGTCGAGCAACTGGCTGCGCGAAAACACGCGCTCCGGATGGGCCAGCAGGAATTTCAGCAGCTTGTATTCGGCGTGGCCGATATCGATCTTCTGTTCATCCATCATCACGGTGCAGCTGACGGGGTCCAGGGCCACGTTGCCGGCGCGCATGGGCGCCTGCGCGTGTTCCGGACTCTTGCGTCGCAACAGCGCTTTGGCGCGCGCCAGCAGCTCGCGCGGCGAGAACGGCTTGGTGACGTAATCGTCGGCCCCGCTGTTCAGGCCGGCCAGTTTGTCTTCTTCCATGCTCTTGGCGGTGAGCATGATGACGGGGATGGCGGCGAAATTGCGGTCGGCGCGGATGCGCGACAGCAGGCGCAAGCCCGTCTGGTCCGGCAGCATCCAGTCCAGCAGGATCAGGTGCGGCGTGCGGTGCTGGATGAATTCCCAGGCATCGGCAACGTTTTGTACGGAACAGCAATTCCAGCCCGATTCGCGCAGCGAATACGTCACCAGCTCGACGATGGCTGGCTCATCTTCAACAATCAATACCGTGGTTTTATCAGATGCCATAAAGCTTACTCAGGGAGCTCCTCGGAAATGGCGGGAGCCGCCACCTTGGTGTGGCGGATGTCCTTGCCTTCAACCACGTAAATCACGTATTCGGCGATGTTTTTCGCATGGTCGCCGATCCGTTCGATGGCCTTGGCCACCCACAGGGTATCGAGCGCCGCCGAAATCGTGCGCGGGTCTTCCATCATAAAGGTGATCAAGTTGCGCATGATAGACCGAAACTCATGGTCGATGATGGCGTCTTGTGCAATTAATTGTAAGGCCTGCTTGCCATCGTTGCGCGCGAACGCATCGAGCGCATCGTGCAGCATGTCGGTGGCCGTGTTGGCAATGCCGCGCACCATCTCGTAATGGTTGACGACGCCGTTGCCCCGCTTGTGCAGATTCTTCGCCACGCGGGCGATTTTGGTCGCCTCGTCGCCTACGCGCTCGAGGTCGGTAATCACCTTGATGGTGGCCATGATGGTGCGCAAATCGTTGGCGGCCGGCTGGCGGCGCACGATCAGATGGCTGCACGCGTCGTCGAGCGACACTTCCAGCTGGTTGACGACGTCGTCTTCGCGCATCACGCGGTCGGCGCGTTCCGGGTTGCCGATGCGAAAGCACGTCATCGCGTCGAGGAACTGGGTTTCAACGATGCCGCCCATCAGCAGAACTTTCGAGCGGATCGCTTCGAGTTCGTTGTCGTATTGCTTGGATGAATGTTCGCCTAACATGCTGTCTCTCCGTATTCAGTTGTCTTGTATGTCGTTATTCTGGGTGGATCAGCCGAAGCGACCCGTGATGTAATCCTGCGTTTCCTTGCGGGCCGGATTCATGAAGATCTGGTCCGTTTCGCCGAATTCCACCAGTTCGCCCAAGTACATATAGGCAGTGTAGTCGGAGCAGCGCGCCGCCTGCTGCATATTGTGCGTCACGATGGCGATCGTGTAATCCTGTTTCAGTTCGCTGATCAGCTCTTCTACCTTCGAGGTCGAGATCGGGTCCAGCGCCGAGGTCGGCTCATCGAGCAGCAAGACGTCCGGCTTCACGGCCACGCCGCGCGCGATGCACAAACGCTGCTGCTGGCCGCCCGACAGCGACAGGCCGCTCTTGTTCAGCTTATCCTTGACTTCGCCCCACAGCGCCGCCTTTTTCAGGGCCCACTCGACGCGCTCGTCCATCTCGCCTTTCGACAAGTCTTCATACAGGCGCACGCCGAAGGCGATGTTGTCATACACGGACATGGGGAACGGCGTCGGCTTCTGGAACACCATGCCGACCTTGGCGCGCAGCATGTTGACGTCCTGGTCCGCGTCGAGCACGTTGCGGCCGCGGTACAGGATCGAACCTTCCGCGCGCTGGCCCGGATACAGGTCGTACATGCGGTTCAGGGTGCGCAGCAGGGTCGACTTGCCGCAACCGGACGGGCCGATGAAAGCCGTGACCTTCTTTTCGTGGATGTCCAGGTTGACGTTATGCAAGCTTTGCGTTTTGCCGTAAAAAAAGTTCAGGCCCGAAATCTCGATGGTTTTTTTCTTTGGTGCCAGGTCTTGGGCTGGATTCATTTGCGTATTCATATGGGTTCGCTTCGCTCGGTATCTGTTTAATTAGGGACTTTTTGGCTGAACACGGTGCGCGACAGGATATTCAAGGCCAGCACGCTGAAGGTGATCAGCAATGCGCCGCCCCAGGCCAGCGAGCGCCAGTTGTCGTACGGGCTCATCGCGAACGATGCGATGACGGACGGCAAGTTGGCCATCGGCGCATTCATGTTGAAGCTTTGGAACTGGTTATTCAGGGCCGTGAACAGCAGCGGCGCCGTTTCGCCGGCGATGCGGGCCAATGCCAGCAGCACACCGGTGATGACGCCGGCTTTCACAGCGCGCAGACGCACCAGGGTGGCGACCTTCCAGCGCGGCGCGCCGAGGGCAAACGCGGCTTCGAGCAGGCTGTTCGGCACCAAACGCAGCATATTGTCCGTCGTGCGCACCACCACCGGCACGGCGATCAGCGACAGCGCGATGGCGCCCGCGTAACCGGAGAAGTGTTTCACGTGCGCCACGTACAGCGCATACACAAACAGGCCGATGACGATCGATGGCGCCGACAGCATGATGTCCGTCACAAAGCGCGTCACTTGCGCAAACTTGTTTTCTTCGCCGTATTCGGCCAGGTAGATGCCGGCCAGGATGCCGATCGGGGTGCTGACGACAGTCGCCAGGCCCACCATCAGGGCGCTGCCGACGATGGCATTGATCAGGCCGCCGCCTTCGCTGCCGGGGGCCGGCGTGGTTTGCGTGAACAGGTCGATCGACAGCGCGCCGAAACCCTTGATCACCAGCGTGAACAAAATCCACACCAGCACGGCCAGGCCCAGGGCCATGGCCGCCACCGACAGGGCGATGCCGATGCGGTGCATCAGCAGGCGCTTGCGGTAGACGGGATTCATGGCCGGCTTGGCCGGAACGTCGTGGGTGCTAACTTGGCTGAGTTGGCTCATTTCGTGCCTTCCTTGCGGGACATGCCTGCCAGCATCAGCTTGGCGGCGGATAAGACGATAAAGGTGATGACAAACAGGATCAGCGCCAGCGAGAACAGCGACGCGACGTGCAGCTCGGATTGCGCTTCGCCGAATTCGTTCGCCAGCAGCGAGGTGATGCTGTTACCGGCGGCAAACAGCGACCACGACAGCTTGTTGGCATTACCGATGACGAAGGTCACGGCCATGGTTTCGCCCAGCGCGCGGCCCAGGCCCAGCATGACGCCGCCGACGACGCCGGTCTTGGTGTATGGCAAGACGATCTTGCGCACCACTTCCCAGCGCGTGCAGCCCAGGCCGTATGCGGATTCTTTCAGCACGGCAGGGACGATCTCGAATACGTCGCGCATCACGGAAGCGATGAAGGGGATGATCATGATGGCCAGCACCAGGCCGGCCGTCAGCAAGCCGATGCCCATCATGGGGCCGCTGAACAGCTGGCCGATGACAGGCACGTTGCCCAGCGTGGCTTTCAGGATAGGCTGGACGTGGTCGGCAAACAGGGGCGCAAACACGAACAGGCCCCAGATGCCGTAGATGATCGATGGCACGCCAGCCAGCAGCTCGACAGCCGTGCCCAGCGGGCGGCGCAGCCAGGCCGGGCAGATTTCCGTGAGGAACAGGGCGATGCCGAAGCTGACGGGAAAGGCGATCAGCAGGGCAATCACCGACGTCACCAGGGTACCGATGATGGGGATCAGGGCGCCGTACTGGTCATTGACGGGGTCCCATTCCGCGGACACGATGAAGTGCAGGCCGAAGGTCTTGAAGGCCGGTATCGATTCCATGATCAGCGAAATGATGATGCCCACCAGGACGATCAGCACTGACAGGGCGAACAGCATCGTCACCTTGTGGAACAAAAAATCCTGGATGCGCTGCTTGCGCATGGTGGAAAGCATTTGCGCGTGACTGATGGAATCGGTCATGGTGCCGCCTGGCATGGGGATCGTGGAGGAGGTAGATTGTGCGCTCATAATGTGCCATGTGGGTGGTACTGCAGGTACTGCTATTTTTATTTTGCTCTTTTAGCCGGGAACGCCTGCAAGGGCTTGCGGGCGGTCCTGGCTAACTCCCTGCCCCGCCGTGCTGCTGGCGGAGGGACAAGGATAGGTACTTCAGTATGCAGACTATCGGATTAGTAAATTGCTTTGCCCGATGCATCTTTCAGGTTGGCTTTCCACGATTCCTGCACCAGTTTCACGACCGATGCCGGCATCGGCACGTAGTCCAGTTCGACGGCAGCAGGGCCGCCGTTCTTGTAGGCCCAGTCGAAGAATTTCAGGACTTCTTTAGCCTTGGCTGCGTCAGCCTGGACTTTATGCATCAGGATGAACGACACGCCCGTGATAGGCCAGCTGTTCTTGCCAGCCTGGTCGGTCAGGACCACGCCGAAGCCCGGGGTCTGCGTCCAAGGTGCCGAAGCGGCTGCTGCCTTGAAGTTTTCGTCGTCAGGCTGCAGGAAGTGGCCGTCCTTGTTTTGCAGCTGGGTGTGCGACATCTTGTTTTTCTTGGCGTAAGCCCACTCGACGTAGCCGATCGAACCCTTGATACGCTGCACGTTGGCGGCGACGCCTTCGTTACCTTTGCCGCCCACGCCCACGGCCCACTTCACAGCCGAGCCGGCGCCGATTTTCGATTTGAATTCCGGGTTGGTTTTCGACAGGAAGTCGGTGAACAGGAAGGACGTGCCCGAACCGTCGGCGCGGTGCACCACGGTGATTTCCGTATCCGGCAGCTTGACGCCACTGTTCAGTGCGGCGATCTCAGGCGCGCTCCACTTGGTGATCTTGCCCAGGTAGATGTCGCCAACGACTTTACCCGTCATTTTCAGCTGGCCTGGGGTTACGCCGTCCAGGTTGACGATGGTGACCACGCCGCCCATGATGGCCGGGAACTGCATCAGGCCCGCTTCTTCCAGCTCTTCCGCCTTCAAAGGCATGTCCGAGGCGCCGAATTCAACAGTCTTGGCCTTGATTTGCTTGATGCCGGCGCCGGAACCGACGGACTGGTAGTTCAGGCCGTTGCCGGTGTTGGCTTTGTAAGTCTCGGCCCATTTGGCGTAGATCGGGTACGGGAAGGTAGCACCAGCACCTGTCATATCTGCCGCCATGACGGAAGCGGAAGAAAATGCCATCGCTGCCGAAGCACCCACGACGATAAATTTGAACATTTGCTTCATTTGCATATCAAGTCCTCAGGGTTGTTAGGGCTCAAAGTCCCGGTTGAATGCTGCGCAGTCTAGCAAGCGAATATGACAGCTTTATGACATGGGTAAAAAATCCTGAAATAATTGGCTACGCCCCGAGAATTGCCCTTTTCGACGTGAAAAATGACAGGACGGGCGACGCTTTATGACAGCTTATGTCACGCTTACGTCATATTTCATGATTACACTCACAGCGCGTCATACATGATGAAATACGGCTAGAATTAACTATCTGCAAAGACAAAAGAATATGAAACCTGAACTGCACATGGAAGTGACCAAATCGGGCATCCTGCTTGACCGCGAACTGTCGCAACTGACTTTCAACCGGCGCGTGATGGCCCAGGCGGAAGACCCGAACATTCCGCTGCTCGAGCGCCTGCGCTACCTGTGCATCGTCAGCAGTAACATGGATGAGTTCTTCGAGGTGCGCGTGGCCAGCCTGCTGGCGGCCGGCAGCATCGGCGGCACACTGGCGGGCCACCCTGCCCTGGCGGCCAACCTGGAGCGCATCGGCAAGGAATGCCATGCGCTGGTGGAACGCCAGTACGAGATATTAAATAGCGAAGTCTTGCCGGCCCTGCGCGAAGCGGGCGTGCATCTGCTGCGCGACAGCGACCGCAACGAGGCGCAGCGCGCATGGGTCAAGCAGTATTTCGACCGCGAAGTGCGCCCCCTGCTGACACCGATCGGCCTGGACCCGGCGCACCCGTTCCCGCAAGTGGTGAATAAAAGTCTCAACTTCATCGTTTCGCTGAGCGGCAAGGATGCGTTCGGACGCGGCACGGCGATCGCCATCGTCAAGGCGCCCCGTGTCTTGCCACGCGTCATCAAGCTGCCGGACGACATTTCCGGCGACGGCGTGTCCTTCTGTTTATTGTCCTCCGTCATCCATGCGCACATTTCGGACCTGTTCGCCGGGCGCGAAGTGATCGCCTATTCACAATTCCGCGTCACGCGCGACAGCGACCTGTGGGTCGATGAGGACGAAGTCAAGAACCTGCGCCAGGCGTTAAAAGGCGAACTCGTGGGGCGCCAGTTCGGCACCTCCGTGCGGCTGGAAGTGGCGCGCAATTGTCCGCCAGAACTGTCGCAGTTCCTGCTCGACCAGTTCAACCTGGATCAAAGCCGCCTCTACCGCGTCAACGGCCCCGTGAACCTCGTGCGGCTGTCGGAAATGATCGACCACGTCAAGCAGCCCGAGCTGCGCTTCCCGCCCTTCTTCCCGGGCCTCGCGCATAAAGCCATCGGCAACGACATCTTCGCCGCGCTGAACAAGCACGACATCCTGCTGCACCACCCCTATCAGTCGTTCCAGACGGTAATCGACTTCATCCGCAGCGCCGCCTACGACCCGTCCGTCGTCGCCATCAAGCAGACGATCTACCGCACGGGCATGAACTCGGACCTGATGGAATCCTTGATCACGGCCGCGAAGATGGGCAAGGAAGTGACCGTCATCGTGGAATTGATGGCGCGTTTCGACGAAGAAGCCAATATCAACTGGGCCGACAAGCTGGAACAGGCGGGCGCGCAAGTCGTCTACGGCGTGGTGGGACTGAAAACCCATGCCAAGGTGGCGCTCGTCATCCGCCGCGAGGACGGCGCGCTGCGCTTCTACGCCCACCTGGGCACCGGCAACTACCACCCTACCACCACCAAGCTGTACACGGATTTTGGTTTACTGACGGCGAACCAGGACCTGGCCGTGGAAGTGAACGAAGTCTTCATCCACCTGACCAGCCTGACCAAGCCGCACAACCTGAACCATTTGTGGCTGGCGCCGTTCGGCCTGCAAAGCGAGATCATCAAGGCCATCCGCAACGAGGCGAAGATCGCCCGCGCCGGCCGGCGCGGGCGCATCATCGTGAAAGTCAATGCGCTGGTCGATGAATCCGTGATCCGCGCCCTGTATGCGGCCTCGACCGATGGCGTGAAGATCGACCTGATCGTGCGCGGCGCCTGCACCCTGAAGCCGGGCGTGCCTGGCCTGTCGGAAAACATCAAGGTGCGTTCCGTGATCGGCCGTTTCCTTGAACACAGCCGCATTTACTATTTCCGCAACGACCTGGCGCACGATGTCTACCTGGCCAGTGCCGACTGGATGAGCCGCAACCTGTTCCGCAGGGTGGAAGTGGCCTTTCCCGTGCTGGACCGGGCGCTGAAACGGCGCGTGATCGCCGAGGGCTTGAATCCGTATTTGAAGGATAATACGAATGCATGGGAACTGGAGCCGACGGGCCACTACGCGCGCCGCAAGCCGCGCGGCAAGCAAACGCCATTCAGCGCCCAGCAGTATTTGATGCACACACTGGGCACGCCGGGCGCGGAGGTCGGCGAATAGGCAACTCTACACACAGGAGCACAGCATGGATCTCATCTTGTGGCGACACGCAGAAGCCGAGCCGGGCCTGCCCGACCTCGAACGCGCCCTGACCATCAAAGGTCAGAAGCAGGCGCGCCGCATGGGCGAATGGCTGGCCTCGCAACTACCGGAAAATTGCCGCATCCTCGTCAGCCCCGCCCTGCGCACCCTGCAAACGGCGGAAGCGCTGGGGCGCAAGTTCAAGCTGATGCCGGAACTGGCGCCGGGCGCCGAGGCGGAAGACATCCTCAAGGCGGCCAACTGGCCCGGCGGCAAGGAAAGCGTGCTCATCGTCGGTCACCAGCCCACCCTGGGCCAGGCGGCCGCCCTGCTGCTGACGGGCGAGGAGCAGGAATGGGAAATGCGCAAGGCCAGCGCGTGGTGGTTCTCGCAGCGAGAATTAGGCGACCCGATCAGCGTCTATTTGAAGGCCGTGATGGCGCATGATCTGGTGGTGAAATAAGGGGAAATGCGCAAGGCCAGCGCAAGGATGGACAGGTTCTCGCAGCGAGAACTGGGCGACCCGATCAGCGTCTATTTGAAGGCCGTGATGGCGCATGATCTGGTGGTGAAATAAGGGGACTGAAGCAGAAAATGCGCAAAAAGTGCGCTGGGACAAATACTGGCAGGAATTACAACTCAGCAGCCTTGTAAAGCGCTGCCGATCTGCTAGAGTTTAATTGCATCAACTACGTGCAAGAGCCTTGCTCCGGCACATTGAGCAACCCAGCGGACGGCCGTCCAACGGCGGCCGAAAGACCATGTTAATCACCTTCCTCGTTTTTCTCTTCATCGCCATCTTCGCCGCCATCATCGGCTTCGTCGCCTTTGAACTGATCGAAGAAATGCGCGGCAGTCACCACAAGCTGATGGACCGCTACCACGAGTAGTGTTCACCTCGGCACTATCGCATGGCGCCAGTGACGGCCTACAGGCCCGTCCCTCGCGCCATCCTTGTTTTTACACTCCCGTCTTGAACTTCGTATAAATGCGCGTCATCAAGCGGCGGATATCGGCCGTGGTCGCCTCTGGCGCCGCCATGCGCTGCTTGTCGGCATCCGACAGGAAGATGGCCTTGTTCTCGCCGATATCCTTGCGTACATACTTGATGCTGGCCGGATTCGGATTCGCGTAGAACACCTTGTTGCTCAGGCTGGCATGCACTTGTGGACGCAAAATATAGTTGATGAACAGGTGCGCATTGTTCGGGTGCGGCGCGTCGGCGGGGATGGCCATGGTATCGAACATCAGCGCGGCCGTCTTCGGCACCAGCACCTGGATCACATTGCCATTCTTCGCCTCGATGGCGCGCTGGCGCGCGATATTGATGTCGCCCGACCAGCCCAATGCGACGCAAACGGAACCGTTGGCCATGTCATTGATGTAGCCTGATGAACTGAACAGGGTCACGTAGGGGCGGATCGCCTGCAGCACCTTGCCCGCGTCCTGGTAGTCGGCGGCCGTTTTCGAGTACGCGGGCTTGCCCAGGTATTGCAGGGCGGCCGGCAGCACTTCCGACGGCGAGTCGAGGAAGGATACGCCGCACGCTTTCAGCTTGGACGCGTATTTCGGGTCGAACACCAGGTCCCAGGCATTGTCGGGCATGGGCATGCCGCCCAACGCGGCCTTGACCTTGTTGACGTTGATGCCCACCGTCGTGTAGCCCCATAGCCAGTCGACCAGGTAATCGTTGTTCGGGTCGATCTTCGACAGCTTGGCTTGCAAGTTCGGGTCCAGGTTGCCCAGGTTCGTCAGCTTGCTCTTGTCGAGTTTGCGCAGCAAGCCCGCATCGATCTGCAGGCGCGCCCACTGGGCCGTCGGCACCACGATATCGTAGCCGGACTTGCCCGCCACCAGTTTCGCATTGAGGATTTCGTTATTGTCGAAAACGTCGTAGCGTACCTTGATGCCCGTTTCCTTCTCAAAATTCTTGATCGTATCGTCGCCGATATAGTCCGACCAGTTATAGATGTTCAGGACCTTCTCTTCCTGAGCGTGGGCAGGCAATGCCAACATGGCCGCCGCCAAGGTCAATCCCACTCCAATGCGCCGCCCTGCTTGCCATGTGTTTGCCATCGTACCGCCTCCGAAAATTAGTCAGAAAATAGTGACGATGATAGCAAGAAGGGCGCGATCAGGTCTAGCCCGATCACGCCCTTGCTTATTACTGCTAAATCAACCCCCACCGCAAACACCGGGGTCGGTTCCTCCGGAATCGGCATGCGCCGCATTGTGGCGCATGCCCCCTGAGGGTCCGACCCCAGCCTTTCGCCGCTGGGGTAAAAATTACACCTTGTCCAGCCCCACTTGCGCCCCAGTAAACACCAGGTTGCCGTTCTGGGCATCGATGCGGATCTCGTCTTTCGGGCCGAACTTGCCTTCCAGGATCAGCTTCGACAGCGGATTTTCGATCTGCTGCTGGATCGCCCGTTTCAAAGGACGGGCGCCATACACCGGGTCGTAGCCCGCTTCGGCGATTTGCTGCAGTGCCGCGTCCGTCAAGCTCAGCTGCATGTCCATGCGCGCCAGGCGTTCTTCGAGAATCTTCAGCTGGATCTTCGCGATCGCGCCGATGTTTTTCTCATCGAGGCCGTGGAACACGACGATTTCGTCGATGCGGTTGACGAATTCGGGACGGAAGTGCGAGCGTACCTCGGCCATCACGGCCAGCTTCACGACACCGGGATCATCGCTTTCCATCGCCTGGATTTTATGCGAACCCAGGTTCGAGGTCATGATGATGACGGTATTCTTGAAGTCCACCGTGCGGCCCTGGCCGTCCGTCATGCGTCCGTCGTCGAGCACTTGCAGCAGCACGTTGAAGACGTCAGGGTGGGCCTTCTCGACTTCGTCGAGCAAAATCACGCTGTACGGCTTGCGGCGCACGGCTTCCGTCAGGTAACCGCCCTCGTCGTAACCGACATAGCCGGGCGGCGCGCCGATCAGACGGGCCACGGAATGCTTCTCCATGAACTCGCTCATGTCGATGCGGATCATCGATTCTTCCGTATCGAACAGGAAGGTCGCCAGCGCCTTGCTCAGCTCGGTTTTACCGACGCCCGTCGGTCCCAGGAACATGAAGGAACCATATGGACGGTTCGGGTCGCTCAAGCCGGCGCGCGAGCGGCGGATGGCGTCCGCCACGGCCGTGATCGCTTCATCCTGGCCCACGACACGCTCATGCAGCTTCTCTTCGATATGCAACAGCTTGTCGCGCTCGCCCTGCATCATGCGCGACACGGGGATGCCCGTCGCGCGCGACACCACTTCGGCGATTTCCTCGGCGCCCACTTCCGTGCGCAGCAGTTTCGGCTGGTCGGGATCGCGTTTCGGGATGCCGCTGTCAGCCTGCTTGAGCTGGGCTTCCAGCTGCGGCAGCTTGCCGTATTGCAATTCCGACACTTTCTGCCAGTTGCTTTCGCGCGTCGCCTGCTCCATCTGCAGCTTGACTTGCTCGATCTCTTCCTTGATGTGCGTGCTGCCTTGCACCACGGCTTTTTCCGCCTTCAGGATTTCCTCGAAGTCGTTGTACTCGCGCTGCAGCTTGACGATTTCTTCCTCGATCAGGCCCAGACGGCGTAACGATGCCTCGTCCTTTTCCTTCTTGACGGCTTCGCGTTCGATCTTCAGCTGGATCAAGCGGCGTTCCAGCTTGTCCATCACTTCCGGCTTGGAATCGATTTCGATCTTGATCTTCGCCGCCGCTTCATCGATCAGGTCGATCGCCTTGTCGGGCAGGAAGCGGTCCGTGATGTAGCGGTGCGACAGCTCGGCGGCGGCGATGATGGCCGCGTCCGTGATTTCCACCTTGTGGTGCAGCGCGTACTTATCCTGCAAGCCGCGCAGGATGGCGATGGTCGCCTCCACGGTCGGCTCGTCGACGAGCACTTTCTGGAAACGGCGTTCCAGCGCGGCATCCTTCTCGATGTACTTGCGGTACTCGTCGAGGGTGGTGGCGCCCACGCAGTGCAGCTCGCCGCGCGCCAGCGCCGGTTTCAGCATATTGCCGGCATCCATCGCGCCGTCGGCCTTGCCCGCGCCCACCATGGTGTGCATCTCGTCGATGAAGACGATGGTTTGCCCTTCATCCATGGCCAGTTCCTTGAGCACGGACTTCAGGCGCTCTTCGAACTCGCCGCGGAACTTGGCACCGGCAACCAGGGCGGCCATGTCCAGCGCCAGCACGCGCTTGCCTTTCAGCGACTCGGGCACTTCGCCATTGACGATGCGCTGCGCCAGGCCTTCGACGATGGCCGTCTTGCCCACGCCCGGTTCACCGATCAGCACGGGATTGTTCTTGCTGCGGCGTTGCAGGATCTGGATGGTGCGGCGGATTTCATCGTCGCGGCCGATGACAGGGTCGAGCTTGCCCTTGCGTGCCCGCTCCGTCAGGTCCAAGGTGTATTTTTTCAAGGCTTCGCGCTGGCCTTCGGCCTCTTGCGAGTCGACCTTGTTACCGCCGCGCACGGCGTCGATGGCCGCTTCCAGGGCCTTGCGGGTCAGGCCGTTTTCGCGCGCCAGCTTGCCGCAGTCGGACTTGTCGTCCGTCATCGCCAGCAAGACCATTTCGCTGGACACGAACTGGTCGCCCGCCTTTTGCGATTCCTTGTCGGCCAGGTTCAGCAAGGCCACGAATTCGCGGCTGACCTGCACGTCGCCGCCCGTGCCCGATACCTTCGGCAAGCGTTCGATCGAGGCGCCCAGGGCCTTGGACAGGCCGCCCACGTTGACGCCGGCCCGCTGCAACAGCGAACGGGCGCCGCCGTCGTCCTGGTTCAACAGGGCCGTCAGCAGGTGGACTGGTTCGATATAAGGGTTATCGTTACCCACGGCCAAGCTTTGCGCATCGGCCAGGGCTTCCTGTAATTTGGTAGTGAGTTTGTCTTGTCGCATGAAAAGCGCTCCCGGTTAATTAGTTGTTAACCAAATTGGGGTGAGGCAGTACTTTTCAAGCATACACAAAGCAGAAAACTGATGCATTCTTGCAAATGCAAGCGTGCGCGGCTGATACGCCTCAAATGGCGGGTGCTTTTGCCGTCCATTTGTCCAGCGCCGTCTCGTCGCTGTCGCGCGCATCGACCCAGCGCGCGCCTTCCGGCGTGTCTTCCTTCTTCCAGAACGGCGCTTCCGTCTTCAGGTAGTCGATGATGAATTCGCAGGCGGCGAAGGCCTCGCCCCGGTGGGCCGACGAGACGGCCACCAGCACGATCTGCTCCTGCGGCAGCAATGGCCCCACGCGGTGGATCACCAGCGCGCCGGACAGGGGCCAGCGGCCCCGCGCCTGCTCGACGATGGCTTCGATGGACTTTTCCGTCATGCCCGGATAGTGCTCGAGTTCCATGGCGGCCACGTCCAGCCCTTCGTTCATGTCGCGCACCGTACCGACAAAGCCGACGACGGCGCCCACTTTAGGGTTGCCTGCACGCAATTGTGCAATTTCTTGACTCAAGTCAAAATCGGCTTGCTGGACGCGGACGGAAGTGCTCATTTGGCATGGCCTCCGATACGGCGCAGCAGGGTTTCGATACGGCTGGCCGTCCGCGCATCGGTGGCGGCGGCGATCGCGCACAGTTGCATCAGCTGCGACACTTGCGTGAGCGGCTTCTGGCCCGATTTCAGCGACGATTGCAGCACTTCCACCTGCATTTTCAGGCGGTCGCGGGCAAATTCGGCGCCGCTGTCGACGCCGGCGACGATTTCCAGGCGCAACACTTCAGCGCGCAAGCGCTCCTGGTTGGCCTGCAATTGCTGCACGTAGGCGGCGTTGCCCTCGCCCAGTGCCGCCTGGGCGGCGGCAAAGCGCTGCTGCAGGCTGCGTTCATATTGCGTGTCCAGCGCTGGCAAGGCGCTCCAGCGTTCGGACCAGCTGGCCGCATCGGCGCTGGCGTCGCCGTCCGCCAGTGCGGCTTCCAGCGATTGCACCAGGCGCAGCTTGTCGCGCAGGGCGTTGGCCTGGGCCGCACCGGCGCGCTCGGCGATGGCGTCCGCTTGCGCTTGCACGCCAGCCACAGCCGCCTGGTAGCGCTGCTCGATCTTCGCTTCGCTGGCGCGCGGCACGGGACCGGTGGCGTTCCAGGCGGCGCGCGTGTCGCGCAGCAAGTGGTGGATGAAGGCCGTGCGGGCCTTGTCGTCGCCCTCGGGCACGACGGCCGTTTCCAGGCTGGCGCACAGCGCTTCGCGCGCATGCAGGTGTTCGCGGCGCTCGTGGTCGGCCGCGTGGGCCGTTTCCTTGCGCCTGGAGAAGATATCATCGCAGGCGGCGCGGAAGCGCTGCCACAGCGCCTGTTCCGCGCGGCGCTCCAGCGGCAGGGCTTTCGCCAGTTCCTGCCATTTGTCCTGCAAGGCTTTCAGCATGTCGACCGTGTTGCGCTCCGATGGTTTGAGCAAGCCCACTTCGACGATCAATTGTTCGCGGCGCGCCGTCTCGATCTGGCGCTGCGTATCGAGCGGCTTCGACAGGGCGTCCAGCGCGGCGCCGAACTCCGCATCGAGGCGTTTCTTTTCCTTGCGGTCGATGGTGCCCAGGCGCGTCCACGCCTGGCGCAAACGCTGCGAGGCGGAGGCGACGTGTTTCCAGTCGGTACTCTCTTCGGCCGCCAGAGCTACCGTTTCCGCGATCAGTTCCTGGGCCTTGGCCGCATTGCCGTGGCGCTCTTCGGCCAGTTGCTTGAAATGCTGGGCCGCCGGCGCGTACGCCAGGCTGCAAGCGGCGTCGAAACGTTCCCACAGGGACTTCGGTGCGGGGCCGGACAAGGTATCGAGCGACTTCCAGCGCTCGCGCAGGCTGCCCACTTTCTTGGCCAGCTCGGCCATTGGAAGTTCTTGCGCCGGCAATTCCTCGCCCGCCTTGACCAGCTCCTCGCGCGACACGTTGCCGCCCCAGCGCGCCCAGTCGGCCAGTTGCTTGAATTGCCCGCGCACGTGGGCCAGGCGGTCCGCTTGCGCCGGCGTCAAACGGCCGTGCTTGCTATCGCGCAAGGTCTTGTCGTGCTCGGAAGCGACGTGCAACAGCCCATCCTGCAAGGCCGCCTCCATGGCGTCGAGCACCTTGAAGAACTGCTCCGTCGCTTCTTTCGAGACGGGCGCGTGCTCCTGGCGCGGCTTGCGCAGTACCGGTATCGGCTCGGCATGGGCCGCTGCGGCCTCTGGCGCCGCCGACTGCACGGGCGCCGGCGCGCTGGCCAGCACGGCCGCAAATTGCTGCTGCAGGCTGTCGGACAAACTCGATTCAGGCAGGCGCGGCAGGGCTTGCCACGCGCGTTTCAGGCTATCCACGTCGAGGGTGGCGGCGTCCTGCGCCTGCCATTCGGCCAGCGCGGCCTGGCGCGCGTCGAACAAGGCCTGGTGCTGCTGCAGCGCTTGCAAGGCGGACTGCGCCTGTTCGCGCGCCTGGATGAAATCGCTTTCCAGGTGTTTCGGCAGCGAACCGCGCTCCGGCGAGCGCGCATGCTGCGCGTGTTCCACATCCAGGCGGGCCAGCGCCTGCGCCAGTTCCGCGGCGGACTGGCCATTGCTGGCCAGCGCGCGCATGGCACCCACGGCGTCGATCACGGCGCGCTGCAACACCACCTGCGCTTCCAGGCGGGCTGCCAGCGCGGCGCGCGCGGCGGCAAAGGCGGTCTCCAGTTCGGGCGTGGCCTTGATGACTTGCCATTGGCGGTCCAGCTCGGCTACCTGGTTCGGGCTCAGCTTGTCATCGTTCAACAGGCGCTGGGCCGTGTCGATGCTGGCCTGGGCGCGTTGCGTCTCGGCCGCCTGATGGCGGATCAGGTCGATGCGCCCCTGCATCAGCTTGGCAACGCGGCGGTCCGTATTGCGCATGGCGTGGTGGACTTTTTCCAGCAGGGGCAAGGCATGGACGTGTTCGGCCGCGATCAAGCGGGCATCGGCAAATTCGCTGGACACAATGAATTCACAGGCGGCGGCTTCGTCGCCCGCCACGGCATGGGCACGCGCAACCTGTTCGGCGCGGCGCGATGCGCTCTGCGCCGAGGCGGCGGCCTGTTCTGCCACGACAGGATCGGGGACGGCAGTCTTGCTGGCAGAACGCTTGAAGAGAAATTCGAACATGACGGGTTTCGCGTGGATCAAAACCACCATCATAACAAAGCCCGGGGTATTGCATCGGACAGGACTGAACAAGTTATCAAATGAATAAAGCGAATCTTTTTCCTCTATTTTTTCCTATGATAGCTCGCCAGCGACCATACCCAAAGTGCCTACAGCAGACTCCGCTTGTCGGGGTGTGCGCTCGCTACCCGTTCAAGCCTGCGCACGCAGCGGCTGTGCCGCCACCGGCAACGCGGACGCGGCGCCATCGGCTGCCGTTTCAGCGCCGCCGGTTGCCGGCAGCGGCGCCGGCAAAGGCACGGGCAAAACAAAGGGCAGCACTTGCGCCTTGCCACGGCGCGCTTCCTGCGCGCGCGCATCGTGGGCGAGGAACTGGTAGGCGATGGCAAACCACGCTTCGCCCACGATGACCTTGCGGGCCAGCGCGAACAGTTCGCGCTCTTCTTTTTCCAGGCGCTGCAGCAAGGCCGCGCAAAAGGCGTCGATGGCCGCGCACAGCTGCCCGGCCTGCAATTCGGAATGGTCGAAGGCGGCGCCCGCGCGCTGCTGCACCACATTGATGCTTTCCAGCGCCACGTGGTTCAAGCCATTGATTTCATCCAGCAAGCCGTCCGCATGGGGCGCGGCCTGGCGGATGGCGGGCACCAGATACATCTCCACCTTGCGCCAGTAGCCGCCCTGGTACAGCCGGCTCAGCCAGTCGCCCGTGTACTGCAGTTGCGCCAGGCTCAGCCTGCTCTGCTGGCGCAGTTGCACCTGCATGTATTTTTGAAACGCCAACAAACTCATGCGGATACTTGCCTGTTCTACCGACAGGGAAACCAATATATATGTTGCCGTAAGCATGCACTCACTCCCGAAAATGCGCTGGATGTCTGATCCTGGAAGTGAAAGTGTAAAGACTACCGACAGGGGGCGGTTTGATCCTGCACAAACCCGCGGCAAGCCCCCCGCGCTTTCTTTTACGGCGCGCGCAAGCCGATATACAGGTTGACCACGCCCGGCTCTTCCGATGGCGTGACTGCGCCGCCAAAACTTTTCACCAGCCGCTGCATGCCCTTGTTGCGCGCCATCGCCTCGCCCACCAGCGCTTCCGTGCCGCGGCTGCGGAAGTAGTCGACCAGCTTTTCAAACAGGATATGGCCCAGGCCCTTGGCTTTCAGGGCCGAGCGCACGGCGATGGCGAAATCGGCGTGAATATTGTCCGGGTCGGCCACGGCGCGCACCACGCCCAGGGTTTCCGGCTTGCCGTCCGGGCCTGTGTGCGTGGCGATGAAGGCCATGGCGCGGTCGTAATCGATCTGCGTCAGGCGCGCCAGCTGCGACACGGGCAGCTCGCGCATCGAGGTAAAGAAGCGCAGGCGCACGTCGTCCGGGTCCAGCGCGTGGAACAGGTCCATATGCTGCGGCGCGTCCTCGGGGCGGATGGGGCGCAGCAAAATGGATTGCCCCATCCACGTCACGCGCTCTTCCAGCTCTTGCGGATACGGGCGGATGGCCAGGCGGTCGCTCTTCTGGCCCGGTTGCAAACGGATGCGCGCGTCGAGGGCGATCACGCCGTCGGCGTCGGCCACCAGCGGGTTGATGTCGAGCTCGGCCAGCTCGCCGATATCGGCCACCAGTTCGGCCACCTGGATCAGCGTGTAGCAGATGGCGTCGATGTCGGCCGGCGGCTGGTTGCGGTAGCCGGCCAGCAGTTTCGACACGCGCGTGCGCGCCAGCATGTCGCGCGCCAGCACCATGTTCAGCGGCGGCAGGCCGATCGAGTGGTCGGCCGTCACTTCGACGGCGATGCCGCCCTGCCCCACCAGGATGACGGGGCCGAAGGCGGCGTCCGTGGTGACGCCGACGATCAATTCATGCGATTGCGGCCGGCGCGCCATCTGCTGCACCGTAAAGCCGTCGATCAGCGCGTCGGGGCGCATGCGGCGCACGCGCTTGAGCATGGCGGCAGCGGCCGCGCGCAGGATGTCGGGCGTGTCGAGGTCGAGCGCCACGCCGCCCACGTCGGATTTGTGGGCGATGTCGGGCGAATGGATTTTCAGCGCCACCGGGTAGCCGATGTCCGCCGCCACGGCCAGCGCCTCTTCCACGTCGGCCGCCATGCGCGTCATCGCCACCGGGATGCCGTAGGCGGCCAGGATTTCCTTCGAGCGGCACTCGCCCAGCACCGTCTGGCCGGCCGCCAGCGCGGCGGCGACGATTTCGCGCACGCGCGCGCGGCGCGGCGTGGCCGACATGGGCAGCTGCGCCGGCACCTGCATCAGGGTTTCCTGGTTCCGCCGGTACTGCACGATCTGCATGAAGCCATGCACGGCCTTTTCCGGCGTATCGTAGGTGGGAATCCCGGCGCGGTTGAAGACCTGGCGCGCGGGCGCCACGGTGGTGCCGCCAAGCAGGCACGACAGCACCGTGCGCGAGGTGGCCTTGATCAGCGGCGTGACGGCTTCGGCGATGTCGATCGACGAGACCATGGCCGTGGGCGCGTGCAGCAGCAGCAAGGCGTCCGCCTGCGGCTCGTCGAGCAGCGGCTTGATGGCGTCGACATAGCGCTGCACGGGCGCGTCGCCGGGCAAGCCGACGGGGTTGTCGTGCGACCAGCCCCGTGGCAGCGCCTTTTCCAGCGCGATCACGGTATCGGGCGACAGCTCGGCCAGCTTGCCGCCGCTGCCCACCAGCGCATCGGTGGCCATCACGCCCAGGCCGCCGCCGTTGCACAAAATCGCCAGGCGCTCGCCGCGCTGCGAACGGATATGCGTGAGCGTTTCCACCGCGTCGAACAGTTCTTCGGCCGAATACACGCGCAGCATGCCGGCGCGGCGGATGGCCGCGTCGTACACGGCGTCGGAACCGGCCAGCGCGCCCGTGTGCCAGGCCGCCACGGCGGCGCCTTCCGCCTCGCGTCCCGCCTTCAGGACGATGACGGGCTTGCTGCGCGCGGCCGCGCGGGCCGCCGACATGAATTTGCGCGCCGCCTGGATGTCTTCCATGTACAGCAGGATGGCGGCCGTGTCGATGTCGCCGGCCAGATAATCGAGCAGGTCGCCGAAATCGATGTCGTAGCTGCCTCCGAGCGAAATGAACTTGGAAAAGCCCACGCCATGCGCGTTGGCCCAATCGAGCACGCCCGACACCAGCGCGCCCGATTGCGACACGAAGGCGATCTTGCCGCTGGTCGCGCCCAGGTGGGCGAAGCTGGCGTTCAAGCCCAGTTTCGGCACCAGCAGCCCCATGCTGTTGGGGCCGAGGATGCGCAGCAGATGCGGCTTGGCCGCCTTCAACATGGCCAGGCGCAGCGACTGCTCGCGCACGGGATCGAGGCCCGACGTCATGACGATGGCCGCACGCGTGCCCAGCGCGCCCAGGTCGCGGATCAGCGCCGTGATGGTGGCGGGCGGCGTGCAGATGATGGCCAGGTCCGGCGCCTTGGGCAACTGGGACAGCTTGCGGTAGCATTTCAGGCCCATCAGCTCGTCGTACTTGGGATTGACGGGCCAAATGTCTCCTTGATAGCCTCCCCCCAGCAGGTTGGCCAGGGCGATGGCGCCCAGCTTGTGGTCGCGCGCCGTGGCGCCGATCAGGGCCACCGAGGCCGGCTTGAACAACTTGTCGAGATTACGGATACTCATGTTCTGGCCTCATGGATTGCCGGAATGGCTGCGCCAGTGTATAGGATGCGCTGCCAAAAAAACTTGACCTTGTGGCGCGTTTCGCAAAAAAACCGCGCGCGCCTACCAGCGCGAGCGGTGGCTTTCCGTCACGCCCGCCAGCTGCGCCACGATGCGCTTGGGAGATTGCGCGCTGGTGCGCACCCAGCCGCTGAAAGTGCCGATGGGCTGGATGTAGCGGCTGGCGGCGAGCCACAGGTTTTTATCTTCGCGCCGCGCCCCTTCCGGCTTGAAATGCAGGTCCAGCAGATCGTCGTCCGTCCACACGTGCCATGGCGCCAGCGGGTTGTCGGGATTGAAGTCGAAATGCGCGCGGCCCAGCGCATACAGCTGGCCATCGAGCCACAGCGCGTTTTCATGCGCGCCGAAATAGCCGGCCTGCAGATTGAAACCCAGGTCCAGGCTGTGCGCCGAGGCCCAGCGCCATTCCGTCTCGCGCGCCAGCAAGCCGTTCGAATAGTCGAAGCTGGCCACGCCGTCATCGAGGCTGTAGCCCATGGCACCGCAGCGCACGCTGCCCCACAAGGGCAGGCCGCCCGACTTTTG